>JBBSAQ010000072.1:0-22394 GCA_038252065.1 Chitinophagales bacterium | reverse complement strand
GCAGGGCAGGCTCTCGTGGCACATTTGCCGGGCTCTCGTGGCACATTTGCCGGGCCGATTTGTGTTAAGCTAATGTGCCACGAATGCCGCGCCGCTCTGTGATATAAAAGAAATTGTTGAATGAGATAAATCAAAACTAAAAAAGCAGGGGGCAGGGAGCAGGGCAAGCTCTCGTGGCACATTTGCCGGGCCGATTTGTGTTAAGCTAATGTGCCACGAATGCCGCGCCGCTTTGTAATACATAAGAAATTGTTGAATGAGATAAATCAAAACTAAAAAAGCAGGGGCAGGGCAGGCTCTCGTGGCACATTTGCCGGGCCGCATGAGCAGAGCTAATGTGCCACGAATGCCGCGCCGCTCTGTGATAAATTAGAAATTATTGGATGAAGAAAATTAAAAAAGTGCCGTGTGACCTTGCCTGGGGTACTCATGTATGGATCGCTGACAATCCCGACCATATGATCCATTTTAATGGTGATCGTTTTATGGGACCCAGGAAATAAATTATTAGCAACCTATTCATCAAACACGCCTCAAATAATTCCGCGATATCCTTTTCTCAAATTGGCGAGTGGGTAGATTGAGGTGCTTAATTCTCAATGCTTCACTTTACCTTTTTTCTTGTTGCGATATTCAGATTCCGGATCAAGTGCAACTTTCGTTAAGGATGCATGATGCAATTCAGGAACCTGGCTTCCTTTGAACTCAGTTTCAATTGGACCTTTATACGAAGCTTCCTCGTCCGTATGTTTATTAAAAGCAGGTATCAAAGCTTCCACCGGAATTCCTAAAAACTTACTTAACGGGCTGAGTGATTCTAATGGAAGCTTTGCGGCTCCGCTAAGTATTTTAGAGACATTTCCTTTAGTCCCAAGGATAGGGATCAGATCTTTTTGCTTTAGATCCTTCATGTCAAGCATAAACTTGATGACTTCGTGCGGAGCCGCATCCGGCATGGGGTAATGAACTGTATCATATTCTTCGATAAGATAGGATAGCAGCATGATCTCATTTTGTATTTCATCTGTTCTGTCAGCATCGAGTATTATATTCACCCGGTCTACAGCTGCCTCGTAATCACTTTCCGATTCTAACTTTTTCCACTGTGCCATATTATGTATTTTATATTGAGTGTATATTCTTACCTAAACGTTCATAGTCTTTGTGCCAACCAATCCATTTGACAAATGCCATCCCCCTACCATATTCAACTCTCAATACTACCCGGATATTGGTGCCTTTGATATCAATGCATACTCTGTTGTTCTGAAGTATGTCTACTTTCTTTTCTCCAAAAGTTCTGACAACATCCTGCGGTTTATTCCAAATGACCATCTTACTACTTGCCAATTTATACCAATCTTCGATTGAATTTCTGGCATGCGGATTTATTGCGCTAAATTCCCGAAGAGGTTTATTGGTGATTATTCTCAATTGATGAATATTTAAACGATAAATATAATAATAAGTTTCCATATTGGAAACTTATTATTATATTTATGTTATCACACTATAATATGATTTTTAATACTACAGAGTAAAAATAAGATGTAAATTTCTTTAAAATCGCATTATATTGTGATTTATAGTCTTTTTTATCCCACAAATACCAATTATATGTCTAAAATCATACTAAAATGTGATTTTAGTAGTTTTTGTGGTGATTTTTACTTATTTTTAATGAGAAATCACATTATAATGTCACTTAAAGAGCTTGGAGAAGCCTACCGTAACAGGAGAAAAGATCTGAGGATCACCCAACCCCATCTGGCCGAAATCGCACAGGTGAGTACCAATACGCTATATAAACTCGAGAGAGGCCAGGGCAATCCTTCTCTTGATGTACTCACAAAACTGGCTGATGTGCTCGGAATGGAATTAAGACTTGAAGTGAAACGTATAAATACATAAATGTGCGAAAAGCTGAAGTCTACAGGAATGGGCAATTGGCGGGCATCCTGACTGAAGAAGCCAGGCATAGCTATGTATTCGTATACGACATGAGTTACTATTCAAATCCAAAAAAACCGGCAATCAGTCTCACACTGCCAAAGTCCAGTCAGGTGCATAAAAGCAAATATTTATTTCCGTTTTTTTTTAACATGCTCAGCGAAGGTGCGAATCGAATGCTTCAGAACCGATATCTGCGTATAGATGAAGATGATCATTTTGGATTGTTATTGCACACAGCTCAATATGATCCCATAGGCGCAGTCACTGTTAAACCCATCACATCGCCATGAGCCTGCCTCACATCGAAGTCTGTCCTGGGACATTAGCGGAAGGATATAGTTCGTATAGTCCTGTGTGTCTGAAAGAGGTCTTCCATGGAAGAAAAGTAAGTCATATCCTTCCCTATGATGCCCCTCAAACAAGTGAAGAAACTGATGAATTGTTCATAGAAAATCGAAACCGGATCTCAATCTCTGGTGTGCAGGAAAAACTAAGCCTGCTTCAGGTAAAAAATCATCTGCACCTTACAAAAGAAGGTGAACAGGGAAGCCATATCCTGAAACCCATTCCAAGAGACCTGAAAAACGTAGATCAGGTACCTGCCAATGAGCATCTCACCATGCAAATTGCGAAACAGGTGTATGGCATCCGAACCGCCGAAAATGCAATGATCTTTTTCCAGAATGGAGCTCCAGCTTATATCACATTGCGCTTTGATGTAAGATCAGAAGGACAAAAATGGGGTAAAGAAGACTTCGCCAGCCTGGCAGGGAAAACCAAAGAAAACGAAGGCCCGGACTTCAAATACCGGTATAGCTATGAAGAACTGGGCTACCTCATCCAGCGCTTTGTACCCGCATGGAAGGTCGAGATCGAAAAATATTTTTCATTGGTTGTATTCAATTATCTATTTTCAAACGGGGATGCCCACCTTAAAAATTTTGCGCTCCTGGAAACCGATGCAGGAGACTATCTATTGAGTCCGGCATATGACCTCATCAATACACGAATACACATATCAGATTCAGATTTTGCATTGGAAAAAGGACTTTTTGCAGATGATTATAAAAGTGAAATATTCAAAATAAATAACCATCCCGGAAAAGTTGATTTTACAACTTTTGGAAAAAGAATCGGAATACCTGAAAAACGAATAGAAACATTGTTACAACCCTTTTTTGAAAAAAACCGAAACGTAGAATCGTTGATACAGCGTTCCTTTTTGAATGAAGCTACTAAAAGGGCCTATTTATTGATTTACCAAACCAAACGAAATTATCTCTTAGCCTGATGAACGACAAAAGCAGAAGTAGGCATGATCTTTTAAATATTTTAAGTAAATTAGCTTACGCGGACTCGGTAGAAGTATAGCATACGACGTTATTAAAGCCTAATACTGAAAAATTATAATATCCATATTTAAAACCTATAAATTCTTAGATTATGAAACTTACCTTCTTCGTCCTCCTTATATTGCTGGCAACTTCAATGAATGCTCAAAAAAATAAATTCGGAGCCCGTCTTGAGATTACACCTTCGTTTACGACCGTATCCGGAGAACATAATATTTACATTGATCCCGTTCATTATTATCAGAGTGGAAATATTTTCGCCAAAGGATTGTATGGTTTAGGCGATCATGTAGATCTTACGACCGGCATAGGCTATCTCAATACGAAACAATACCAGGTTTTTTCGCCGGGCTTTGAAGTGGACGTTTATCGAACAGAGGATTTTGTAGCTCATCAATATCTCACTATTCCGGCAGGATTGAATTTTCATTTTGGAGCTTTTTTTATTTCTCCTGAAATAGGTGCTGCATTTGCCATTGGCCATCGAACTTTCCGGACAAATTATTCATCCCTGGGCAATATTATCATTGCCGAAAAAACCTTATTTAATTTTACAAATTCCCCGTTATACAAAAAAGTAACCGTGCCGCTGATGATCAGCTTCGGAGGGGAAGTGACCACCGGATTTTGCAAAATCCTGTTTGGTGCCAAAGCGTATTATTCACTGAATGAAATCAGCACATTCAACAAAGGAAAATATTTTGGTTTTGGATTTATGACTGGGGTTAAATTTTAGGATTGTCCAATAAATCAATCTTTTCCAAAGGACTTAAAAACAATCATTTGTTTCCTATATAACAATCCACTGAAGATTGCGAACAATACTGACGAAACTGATTTTCCTTTAGATGATAGTCTTTTACCAATAACCCATACTCATAATAAAGTCATGGAACAGTTTCGTTTGCCAGGCGAAAAGCCGAAATCAATCAAAAAATAATGGAGAACATAATTGCTAACTTGCTTTCAAAAGTAGAAAAGGTAAAGGAATTAACACAGGCTTCTTTTTAAAAGAAATCAGCAAAACTTAAGTATCAGCAGACGTACCAAACAAGGGTAAATAAACTGACTCGACTGTGGGTATGGATTAGCGAGATAGAATCCTGGATAAAGCTCTCGTCTACCTCAAAACCCTTATCTTTAACTATCGTGAGTTAATCATTCAGCTAATGAACATAATTAACCTTGTAAAAAGTAAGATTGCTGAAATCTATCCAAATGCTGAAGTCATTTTATTTGGATCTCGAGCAAGAGGTGACTTCAATAAAGATTCAGATTGGGACTTCTTAATTCTGGTGGACAGCCCGGTTGATCTGGAATTTAAAGAGATTACTCTGGAAAGAATTTATGATCTGGAACTATGGACTGGTTCAGTGATCAGCATCTTTATTCATACCAAAAAAGACTGGGAGGATAGATCAATTACTCCTATTTATCAGGTTATTAAGAAAGAAGGAATTCGAGCTTGAGCTACTCAAAAGAAGAATTAATCAAATATAGAATTGACCGAGCCCGTGAATCACTGGAGGATGCTCAAATTCTTGTCAATGACGAAAGATGGAATGCAGCAGCTAACCGTCTGTACTACGCCTGTTTCTACATAGTTTCCGCCTACCTGGTTTTAAAGGGAATAAATTCCGCCACACATTCAGGTCTGAAATCAGCATTCAACAAAGAACTAATCTTATCAGGCAAAATTGATAAACCCGAAGGATTAATGTTTAATAAGTTATTTTCAATTCGACAGCAAGTTGATTATGAAGATTTCACTGAGGCACTTCCTGAAGAAATCAAACCGCTCATACCTAAAATCCAGAATCTAATTAACGAAATTGAAGCATTGATTCAGAAAGAAAACCAATGAATAAAACCCTCCTTGAAGAACTCTGTGACGGTGTACTCGCCATCGTCATCACCATCATGGTCCTGGAATTCAAAGTGCCGCATGGTGTGGATTGGAATGACCTGATACCGTTGATCCCCATCGTGCTAAGCTATGTGCTGAGCTTTATCTACATCGGTATCTACTGGAACAATCATCACCATATGATGCATACGGTCAAATCTGTGACGGGTGATGTATTGTGGCCAATCTGCATTTACTTTTCTGGTTGTCGCTTGTTCCTTTTGTGACCGGGTGGATGGGTGAGAATCATTTTGCCATTGTTACTTTAGCATTGTATGGAATTGTATTGCTCATGGCGGCGCTGGCTTATTTTATTTTACAGACAAGGATCATTAAAAGTCATGGAGATGATTCTATTCTTGCAAAAGCCATTGGAAAAGATCTGAAAGGAAAAATGTCACCTGTCTTTTACATTTTAGGAATTACGTCTTGCTGGATCAATCCATGGTTGGCAGGTGGATTTTATGTCCTGGTAGCACTCATCTGGCTGGTGCCGGATAAGAGGATTGAGATCATTTTGAAAAACCCATCCTGAAGTATTCATTTGGTATGCGATCCATTCAAAAATATTTGTACACACAATCATTCGCTGTTGTATTCTTTATTTTTCTGAATCAAACTTATTCCCAAACACTAATCCCATATCTAGATCATGGAAAGTATGGATATTCCGATTTAACGGGGACCATAAAGATCACACCGGAATTCGATCAGGCAGATTTTTTTACAGTAGATGGTGTAGCCAATGTCAGAAAAGGTTTGTACTGGTCCATGATCACCACGTCCGGAAAAGTGCTGTTTCCATATGATTCAAAAAATCAAATCGAACTTCAAACTGTATTTAGTTCAGATACTATAGAATGGCATAGGAATGGTCATGGCACAGATACAATACATCATCTACGTATTCAGAGGCTGACCGATGAAACATACCGTATCCTCAACCTTAAATATTTCTATGTAAGTCCCATTTATCACCGATATACAATTGTATCCAATCCACACTGGGAAGGAAGCGTAAACGTTACGTTTCAACAAGGCATTTTCTTCGCACAAATATCTGATACGTTATATCACGTTTTAAATACCAATGCAGAAAATATATTCACTTCACACACTCCGCCGGAACAATGGAAAGATTCACTGGTCACAGCTAAAGAAGGCAAACAAATCATTGGTATAAATCTAAAATCTAAAGAAAAATTCACGCTTCCCTTTAAGTTCCTGCATCAAATTATCCGGTCGGATTTGTTTGTTGTCGCTGACTGGCGAAAAGGAATAAACATGTCAGCCAATCCCAATCTCTCCCGGATGATAAAGGGCGTAGTCGATCAAAAAGGAAATATGATCCTCGAGATGAAATATGACCGTCTGGAAGGGTATCTGCCTTTGCTCATTGGTTCTCTGCAGAAAGATGAAGCGTATTTTATCAATTTGAAAGGAGAGCGTTTGGATAGCAATATGTACAAGAAAATATGGCGCATAAAAGATGATCATTTTGAAGCACAGCTATCTGACAGCAAGTACATCTTATTGGATCACCTGCTCCATCGTGTGACAAATGAATCCTATGATAGCATCTATGAGTGGAAAATGGGTGCGTTTGCATTCCAGATTGATTCAAGCACCGAATTTTGGGATGAGCATTTCAAACCCCTTGTGCGTACTCATGCTAATGAAATATGGGGTCCTTCTCCAAGAGGTTTTTATAAAATCATCCGCAATGGAAAATATGGGATCATCAATTCGCGTGGTGAAGAAATCATTCCACCCATCTATGATGCCTGCTTTGAATGGGATTTTCAGCCTTTCTTCAAGGTTTATCTCAATGGCAAGCAGGGCCTGATCCGAACAGACGGCACGATTGCTTTTGAACCCGTCTATGATGATATCGGATACCATTCTGAGTACAATACAAAACTCATCACTACCGGCATAAACGGATACTATACATATTACGATCCTCAGCTAGACTTCGTGATTGATTCGATGAAGGACTCATCGCTTGGAATAAGGTCCATGTACACACAACGCATGGCAGGAATGTATCAGATCCTGGATATGTATGGAAAACCAATTGGGATGCCGGTCATTAAATTTATTTATTCGATGGTCGATTCAGATTCTACCAACCTTGCATTGCTCTATGTAGGTGATCTGATCTATGTCATGCGGCCGGATGGATCCATGGTGACTAATGATGCCATTGTACTCGATCATGATTTTGATAAAATTTCTCAGGATGATGGACTGTATGGTGTCAGGGTCGGAGAAAAAGAAGGTGTGATCAATTATAAATCGGAATGGGTCATCGTGCCGGAACTTCAGAAAGTCATAGGTGTGAACAGTAAATATATCATCATCGAACGCGAAGGAAAGAACTATATGTATCACATTGATGGTTCACGCGCCGATATAGAACCATTTTCCAGGATCTATTACAACCGTAAACAACTCAACTGGAAGGTTGAACGAAATAATAAATTTGGATTTATTAATAGCCACACTGGAAAAATCATTGTGCCTTTAATTTACGATCAGGCTTCCATGTATCAGGGCAAGTATGTAGTGGTCATTTCAGGACTTTCTGATGGTCATAAAAAATCATATTTAATTGATTCACTGGGAAAGAACATCCTGGCTGTACCTTATGATAGTTTATATCCATTAAATAATGCCGAACTCAAAAATTATTTTGTTGCGCTTTCAAAAGAAAAAAAAGGTGTCATCGATATTAATGGCCGTGTCATTGTACCGGTTTCATTCGAAAAAATTGAAAGCTTTGCAGACACCACTTTTTTTAAGGTGCTGCTTAAGGACAGTATATCTTCAATTGTTAACCGAAGTGGCCGTCAGGTTTTCACCGGATTGGAACTTCCGAAATCTGATTCCTACATAAGACTACCAGGACAGAAGTATTTATTTTATTTGGAACATAAATCCATTATTGTTGATCGGGAAGGGCTAACAATTAAGACTCTGGAGAGTGATGATATAAAACTTATCCCTGATCAGCCAGGTAAAGTTCCATTATTGAAAGTCAGAGAAAAAGGACAAACGTATATCATGAATGGGAAGACACTGATGGAATACAGGAAGTCAGGTTAATTGCAAAACAGATTTTTGCAGAGACTTTGAAAGTAATCTGGCCGCGTTGCAATCCTCCAGAATACTTTTCAATGAAATTTTTTGTCAAACGGATTTTGGTGGACGCCTGAACGAGTAATTCAATTTACAATTGCTCGAAATCAAAAATATCTAATTATGAAAAGGCTTATCTTTGTAAGATTATGAAATACATCTTTCTACTACTCTTTTGCCTTTGCTTTTTCAACCAGGCTTCCGCAACTCACATTCTGGGTGGAAGCCTTACATATCAATATTTAGGTAATGATGTTTATGAAATCAGGCTGGAGGTATTAAGGGATTGCTTTAATGGCGCGGCGGATGCGCAGTTCGACGATCCCGCGTGCATAGGTATCTATAATAAATTTGGCACTTTACCTATTGGGTATCCGGATGGTTGCTTGAATATCAACTTTAATGCAGAAGATACCATATTCGACCCTTCGAGTATCTGTTCATTTCCTCAGAATGTTTGCGTTTCCAAAACAGTGTATATCAAAAATATAATATTGCATTATGTGGAGGACGGCTGGACACTGGCTTATCAGAGATGCTGTCGTTCAACGATTATCCGAAATCTCTTGAATCCATTGAATAATGGAATGACGTTTACAACACATATCGACAGAGCAGTTGACAACTCATCTCCACTATTCAAAAAGAATGTTCCATATGCAGTGTTTGTAAACACTCCGTTTGTATATGATGCATCTGCAACGGATAAGGATGGTGATTCTTTAGCGTATGAATTAGCTACCCCATATTTTGGAGGTGATGATACTCACAACAAACCCCAGCCTCCTCCTGAGCCTCCCTATGAACTTGCCATCTTCAAACCACCGTATAGTATGGGAAATATGTTGGGTGGAAATTATCCTTTAAAGATCAATCCGGTCACGGGAGAAATGTCAGCCATTCCTCCTACGATAGGTTCTTTTCAGATTGCCTATGCAGTGAAAGAATATAGGAATGGAATACTCATAGGTACAAACGCAAGAGAGTTTGCTTTTGTGGTAACTTATCCACCACCTGATGTCAATTACGATGTGAGCGGATTGGTTTTGATCAATGATACTATCCCATTGGATCTGGGTAAGGTGCAGATTTTTCAAAGGGATATCACGACGGATTCACTTCATTTATATAGTGAGCAAGAGATAGGCCCTGGTGCTTCATACTCATTTGAGGATATACCGGGAGGCGTATTTTATATCAAGGCTATCGTTGATCCGGCATCCATCTATCATGATTCTTATCTGCCTACTTATTATAATTCTGTTTTCTTTTGGTACAATGCTACGACCATCAATCAGTGCGATACATCACAATATTTCAGAGATATCCATTTGATCAATTTAGATAGTTTCGATGGCGTCCATATACTGGATGGTGTTGTAAATTTTGCAGGGCGGGGAAGCACACCGGTTGAGGGACTGGATTTATTATTGGCCAATAATAATGGGGAACCTATTCAGGCAAGAACTACCGACGAGAACGGATATTTCAAATTTGAACATCTTCCATCGGGTACATACCAGCTTTTTGCTGACTTGATCAATTCTCCGATTGACAACAGCCATGCTCCGAAGATTGACCTGAGTGGGAATACAACTCTTCAGGTATACCTGTATAAAGATTCGCTGTCGTTGCAGATACCTACCAGCTTGCATCAAAATGTAAATAAAGATAATTTAGCAATAACTGTGTACCCAAATCCATCATCCGACTGGTTAACTATTGAAGTAAAAGATCCTGAGAATAAAATCATATCCTTCGAATTATTGAATGTAAATGGACAAAAGCTACGATCAGAAAAATTCCAAACAAATCAGGCTGCACAGATTTCTACAGATGATCTGCCAACAGGAGTATATATAGGTATGGTACACTTTCTGAATTCTAAAAATCAGTATTTTAAAATTGTTGTTACCCATCATTAATTGATGTAAACTTGAAATATAATCTCAGCTATAATTATGTTAAACTTCAGAAACATTATTCTCATCGGCTTTCTTTTCATTTTGTCTTTCAACGCAGAGAGCCAGAACCTGATTCTAAATCCCAGCTTTGAACAAAACGGACAAGCGGATTGCACTGGATGGTATCCGGTATGCGATGCACCTTTTCATGTCACATGCGATTCGACTTTTGGATGTGGTGTTATGATCATTAAGGAATCCACACCAGATTCCCTGGGTGGTGCTTGGTGCTTGCAGACCTATGGTAATTTTCCTTTTCCAGGCGCAGTGATTACTTATATAACCGGTCGCACAGGGACATTTATCTATCAACTCAAATTCTGGATGAAGTCTGAACACTTTATAAGTGAAGTCTATCTGGGCGTCATTAAGGACCAGGTTTTCACTGAGCCTTCTTTTTTTACAAATTATACGCAGCCGTGGACTTTATATACAATTAGGGATACGATCACTACATCTGTATCAGATACAATTGGTGTGCAATTGGGTTCGGCGATCGGTGACTTTTGCATTTGCGATGTGGAATATGATCAGGTTGAACTCACGGTCATCGATTCATTATCCACCGGAATTGCAGCTCAACTCAACAAAACTAAATACGAGATTTACCCGAATCCTTTCAAAGACATTCTCACAGTTTCCGCTCCGGGAAGTAACGGATTTATATTGGCGGTATTCGACCTGAACGGGAAACAAATAAAAAGTGGAAAATCGAGTACAGATATCATTAATCTTGATATGACTTCAATTCCTCAGGGAATATATTATTTCCGATTAAATCCCATAAATAACGTCATGCTTCCCTGTCATGGAAAGATTATCAAACAGTAGCTCCAATATGTTAATTTTGGACTTTCAAAGGCTTAATCATTAAAAAATAAACCAATAAGCCTATAAACTTTTCACCATGTTAGCCATAAGACTTGCAAAATGAAATTACTCAGCTCTCTTTTATTCATCATATTCTTTAGTTCCATACTCAATGCTCAACCGTGGACAAAAAACCTACCACAACAAAAATCAAGGTCTGAGCTCACCTTCTTTGATTATCAAAATGCTTTCGAAGAGTATTGGGCCCCTTTTCATTTAGAGAAAGCATACTACATGGAAAATGGTGTAAAGAAAAAAGCAAGAGGCTGGAAACAATTCAAACGATGGGAATACGCCATGCAAGGTCAGATCAACCCACGCACAGGTGCGTTTCCTAAAAAGACAGCCCAACAGGTAGCTGATGAATATAATTTATCGCATACTCAACAGCGTTCTCCATTCACACCAAACTGGACATCTTTAGGTCCCGACAATTCGAATGGTGGATATTCTGGTGTAGGCCGCATAAACTGCGTGGCCTTTCATCCGGGCGATCTCAATACATACTGGGCAGGAGCTGCTGCCGGAGGATTGTGGGTGACACATAACAATGGTAATACATGGACTTGCCTTACGGATCAGAATGGTGTGCTCGCCGTGAGCAATATTATTATTCCATCGGATTATGAAACTTCGCACACTATCTACATTGGCACAGGTGACAGAGAATCATTTGACAATCGAAGCATCGGTGTATTAAAATCTAAAGACAGTGGTCAAACCTGGAATACAACCGGATTGAGCTACACCATATTTGACAATGAGATGGTCAATAGATTACTTATCGATCCAAACAACAATGAGACATTACTTGCAGCCACCACAGAAGGTGTATTTAAAACAACTGATGGCGGTGCAACATGGAACACCCAATTAACAAATATTGCATTTATCGATATGGATTTCCAACCCGGCAATCCGAATACGATCTATGGCTCTACGAAAGATGGAAGAATATTCGTATCAACGAATGGAACATCATTCGGTGCCTCAACATTTGAAGATAGTGACGCCAGAAGAATAGAACTTGCCGTTTCTGCTAATCAACCCACATGGGTTTATGCAGTGGCCGTCAATAGTGACAATGGTCTCTATGGTATCTACAAATCCATAAACAGCGGATCATCATTCTCAGTGGTACTGGATGGGAATACAAAAAATCTATTATCCTATGAATCTGACGGAAGTGGAAGTGGCGGACAAGGCTATTATGATCTCTGCATCGCAGTATCCCCCATCAACGCAAACAATATAGTAGTCGGTGGTGTAAATACATGGGGCTCTTCCAATGGAGGAAATGCCTGGACGCTACTCAATCATTGGGTGGGAGAGAATGCACAGACAGTACACGCGGATAAACATTCACTGACCTATCGTGAGAATGGCGATTTGTTTGAGACAAATGATGGAGGAGTATACATGTCACTGAATAATGGGAATAACTGGATAGACAAAACAAATGGCATCGTCATCAGCCAGATGTATAAGCTTGGTGTATCTCAAACTGACGGTGGTGATATCATCACAGGTTTGCAGGACAATGGCACAAAGATTCATTCAGGTTCCATTTGGTTTGACCAGATCGGTGGTGATGGCATGGAATGCCTGATCGATTATACGGATGCAGATATTCAATACGGCACATTGTATTATGGTTCGATATACCGCACGATGAATCATTGGCAAAGTAGTGATGAAGTCACGGCTTTTGATGCAGGTGATGGGGCATGGATCACCCCTTACATCATTGATCCTGTCGATCCCCAAACATTGTATGCAGGTTATGCTGAAGTATGGAAATCGGGCGATCGAGGAAATAACTGGGAGAAGATTTCAAATTTTCATATTACGAATGGTCTCATCAGATCGATGGCGATTGCACCATCGGATCCACTTGTGATGTATATCGCGTTCAATTCCAATATGTGGAAGACAGTTGATGGTGGGGATCACTGGATAAATACGACAAATAACCTGCCATCATCGCAGGCGAGTATAGGATATATTTCTGTGAAGCACGATGATCCGAATACCGTATGGGTTGCATTGAGTGGTTATACAAAACCTGGAGTATATGAATCGAGAGATGGCGGAATGACATGGACGGATATTTCCGCAGGACTGCCTCCGATACCTGTAAATACCGTAGTCGAAAATAATTTGTTGATATCAGACAATCTTTACGCCGGCACAGAGCTGGGTGTATATTCAAAACGAGGTAATGAAGAATGGACAAGATTCAGTGATGGACTTCCTAATGTGATCGTCAATGAGCTTGAGATATATTATGCTCAGAATCCGATAGAAACGAAATTGAGAGCGGCGACTTATGGACGTGGTCTATGGGAAACATCAATTCCATTTTCATCCACACCTGTCAGTACGCCGGAGAATACGAATATATGCGATGGGGCTACGGCTTCGTTGACACTTCTTGAATTTGAAGGCGATATACAATGGCAGATATCTCCCGATGGACTAAATGAATGGGCTGATGTCAGTGATGGTTCAGGTGCGAATACAGAAAAGTATACAACAGGTATTCTAAATACGACTACCTATTATCGTGCGGCGATCACCAATGGTGCGAATACAACTTATTCGAATGCTTCGACAGTAATTGTAAATCCAACACCTGATACAGCGGGTCCGATAACGGGTGATACAATAGTATGCCAGGGCCAACAAAGTATTGTGTATTCTGTAGAACCAATAGCCGATGCAGGCATTTACATCTGGACATTGCCAAGTGGAATCACGGGGACAAGTAGTACTGAAAGTATCATGGTTGATATAGGTGTTGGTACACAGGGAGGTACGCTATCTGTTTTTGGCAGAAATTCTGTTTGTGATGGTACTCCATCTTCATTTGATATCAATGTGTCACCAAGACCTTCGAAGCCATTGATAGGATCTATAGTTCAGCCTTCATGCGCCAGTGAGACAGGTCAGGTCACGCTCAATAATCTTCCTTCTTCTGATGAATGGACGGTAACAAGCATACCTGATGGACTCACATTGAGCGGTACAGGAAATAGTACAGTGATAGATGGTCTTGAACCCGGTAACCATTCGTTTACGATTACGAATCAGAATGGTTGTGTATCCGCCGTATCGAGTACGATTGTGATTCATGCGCATGCGTTCATGCCCCCTGCACCTGTAGTCACAGTCAATGGAAATCTACTGCACTCTGATGCTCCTGTGGGCAATCAGTGGTATGATGGCAATGGTGCAATTGCTGGGGAGACTGCGCAGGACTTCATCGCTCCGCAGACTGGCGATTATTATACAATCGTGACATTGAATGGATGTACATCAGATGCATCGAATATTATAATTATTGATTTCACCGCAATAAATCCGATAGAGTCCGGAAAAAATATATTCGTGTATCCGAATCCGGTGAAAGATGAGATGGTGATTGAGATGCCGGGGAATAGCGAGACTGTGAAATTTGAGATAATGAATTCGTTGGGGCAGGTAGTGCACCGTGGACATTTGACAGATAAAGCAGTGGTAAAAATGGAGAAGTTTTCTGCGGGGGCGTATGTGGTGAAAGTGAGTGGGGAAAATGGGGGTGTGAGGAGAATAATAAAAGGGTAAAAGGCAGAAAAGGCGGAAGAGGCAGAAAAGGCGGAAGAGGCGGAAGAGGCAGAAGAGGCAGAAGAGGCAGAAAAGGCGGAAGAGGCAGAAGAGGCGGAAGAGGCAGAAGAGGCGGAAGAGGCAGAAGAGGCGGAAGAGGCAGAAGAGGCGGAAATGGCAGAAGAGGCGGAAGAGGCGGAAGAGGCAGAAGAGGCGGAAATGGCGGAAGAGGCAGAAGAGGTGGAAGAGGTGGAAGAGGCGGAAGAGGTGGAAGAGGCAGAAGAGGTGGAAGAGGTGGAAGAGGCGGAAAAGGAAGGAGAGACGGGTAAGTTTAATTAGCTTGAATAAGTGAAAATAGTGGCGGAAAAGCAGGAGAACAATTTGCGGTAATCAGCGAAATTTGCGGCAAAAAAACAATTAGCAATAGGTATATTGATATATTGATATATTGATATATTGCCTACTACCGGATGTAAATATTTTCAGCATTATATTTTAACGAATGAACAAAACCCGCCTCGAAGCCTTCAGCGATGGTGTGCTCGCTATCGTCATCACCATCATGGTCCTGGAATTTAAAGTACCTCATGGTGCTGAATGGAATGACCTTGTTCCCCTGATCCCCATCGTACTGAGTTATGTGTTGAGTTTTATTTATATCGGTATCTACTGGAACAATCACCATCACATGATGCATACGGTGAAATCCGTCACGGGCGATGTGCTGTGGGCAAACCTGTATTTACTTTTCTGGTTATCTCTTGTACCTTTTGTGACCGGGTGGATGGGCGAAAATCATTTTGCCACCGTTCCACTTGCTTTATACGGGCTTATTCTGTTGATGGCTGCGATAGCGTATTTTGTTTTACAAACACGCATCATTAAAAATCATGGTCCTGATTCCATACTTGCCAAAGCTATTGGGAAAGATCTGAAAGGAAAGGCATCCCCTGTCATATATATAATTGGTATTATTTTCTGTTGGATCAATCCCTGGATCGCAGGCGGAGCTTATGTACTTGTAGCATTGATATGGCTGGTGCCTGACAAGCGGATTGAAATTATTTTTAGGAATGAAGCATAACTGAAAAGAGAATATACCGAAAGGAAAAGTATTATAGCAAGTGTTCGCACACTTTCAACTTATTGTATCTTTAGAGTAAGCAGTGTTTTAGCTATCCCTATTTGATGATTTCAAAAATCAGATCATGAAGTATTTCTTTTTTCTTTCCATTTGCGTTTTCCAATTTCAATTCGCATTCGCCACGCACATCATCGGGGGATCCATGTCATATAGTTATGCAGGAAATGATAATTACCTCATTCAACTAGAAGTCTTGAGAGATTGTGCCAGTGCAGGAGCTGATTTTGATAATCCTGCATCCATAGGCATTTTTGATACGGATGGGAATTTAGTAAGACAATTATTTGTCACCCATTCCGGGATAGATCTTATTTCAACCGACCCCACCAATATCTGCATTTTCCCTCCCAATGTCTGTGTGGAAAGGACATATTACCAGGTCTCTACATCGCTTCCTTTTATTGAAGGCGGATACACGATATCCTATCAAAGATGTTGCAGGTCACATCAGATTGTCAATTTAGCAGATCCCGGCAACAATGGCATGACATTTCATACGCACATTGATACTGATCTCCACAATTCTTCTCCTTTGTTTGTTGGAGAATTTCCTTATGCTGTATACGTAAATACACCCTTTAGCTATCGAGTTTCTACTATTGACCCTGATGGTGATTCACTGGCTTATGTGTTGTCAGTTCCTTTTTTTGGTGGAGATCTCATAAATATTCAGCCCCAGCCACCTGCACCGCCTCCATATATGCAAGGTTCTTTTAAGTCGCCTTATAGTGTTGAAAATATGCTTGGGGGTGATTACCCGTTGACTATGAATCCTGTCACGGGTGAAATGACTGCCATTCCTTCGACCACAGGAATATTTCAAATAGCTTATGCTGTGAAAGAATTCCGCAACGGAGAGCTTATCGGTACATACTACAGGGAATTTGCATTCGTAGTGACTTATCCATTTCCTGATATCAAATATAATGTGCGTGGGTCAGTATTGATCAATGATTCTATTCCGCTGGACCTGGGAAAGGTGCAAATATTTCAAAGAGATATCACCACTGATTCGTTGTATCTATATAATGAACAGTCAATCGGTTCGGGGGCAACATATTCTTTTCAAAATATTCCGGCTGGTATTTTCTATATCAAAGCCGTCATCGATACCGCGTCAACCTATATGGATCAATATTTGCCCACCTATTATACCTCAGTTTATTTCTGGTACAACGCTATGACAATCAATCAATGTGATACATCCCCGTTTTCCCGTGACATTCACTTGATCAATGTTGATAGTTTTGATGGCATTCACATACTGGATGGCACTGTTAATTTTGCTGGTCGCGGTCTTACGCCTGTTCCGGGACTTAATTTATTACTGGCTGGTGAAGATGGAAAAATAATCCGGGCCCGAACTACAGACGATGACGGATATTTCAAATTTGAACATTTACCACAAGGTGAATATCAGCTCTTTGTTGACCTGATTAATTCTCTTATCGACAACCACCATCCACCAAGGATAGAATTAAATAAAAACAGGACTGTTGAAGTTTATTTGTATAAAGATTCTTTATCGTTGCAGGAACCTACAAGCATAGCTCTCATAGATAAGAAAGATGTCCTCCAAATAAATCTATATCCGAATCCTACATCAGATAAATTTGTGCTTGACGTAAATATTCAGAAGGATAAACTGGTATCCTACGAAATATTGGATATGAATGGTCATATGATGCAGTCTGGAAAGATGCAAACTAATCTGGCTGAACAGATTTCAATTGCAGATTTGGCAACCGGAGTTTATATAATTAAGATTAAGGAAGATGGACTGTATGCATTCAGAAAAATTGTGAAGAATAAATATTGAGTTCATGAAAAGAGCTCTTGTGGTATATTATTACTTAATACCTAAAGCGCAAAACTTTCCCCACATTTCCTGCACGTAATCCCATGTACCTTTCTGCCGCAATGCTCACAATGCGCGCTGCCTCCTACCTCATCATCCCACCGGACGACACCCTGACAATAATCACAATGTGTCTTGTCCGTGACAAAGCCACAAGCAGGGCATTGATATCCTAAGATTGGTCCTTGTTCCATGATTTTAAATGTTGATTAAACTATTGGTTCAAAAAAGTATACCAAGTTAAGAAGTTCATTCACAAATGAGAGTAATAGGTTATGAATTCAAAAATTATTACATTTAAAACAACTTTAAAATGCCTGGCCTATGAAAACGTTTGGTAGAATTTTACTTGCGCTCCTTCTCTTTATTTGGGCTCTCTTTATCGTATTTCCGGTTTTTGATCTGATCCTGGTATATGGATCAGAGTTATGGACACCTTTTTATATTACAGGGGCACTCGCAATATCACTTTTCTTTTTAACCTCTTACATTTTTACATTTAGAAGACGAATTGGTTGAGTAAATACACTCAGTGCGTCAAAGATCTATGGGTTATCAGAATAGTATGCTTTTGATTTTATGAATACCCGTGAATTCTCTCATTTGGATCTGGGTGGCCAGCTTGATATTAATTATATCAACACATCGTTTTCACGATTTTGTGGTTGTACCCTTAGGCGTAAAATTAAACCTGGGCACATTTTTTTTCAACCCGGAAATCGGAATAGCCTACAATTTCAGAAATCCCTCCAAACAATTAGCAAGCGTGATATCCGGTAATGGTGAAACAATTGTAGAACAGCATTACAATGACACTTTCAATACACCCGTATTCGACAAGATGACGTATCCTTTATTTCTGACAATTGGAAATGAGTTTAACTTCAATTCAATGACAATTATGGCCGGAGTAAAAGGTTATTATTTTCTCAGCAAATCCAATATACCAGGTCGCTCAACCGGACATCCTTTTGGAATAGGAATAATGACGGGTATTAAATTTTGACGCAGTCAAAAATTGCTGCGCCCTATTGTTCAATGCTTATTGCTTATTGCCCATTGCATTTTGTCCCCCACCTGTCAATTATCAACAATTAAAAAAATGCCAATGGATTTGTTCGGACATTAGAAGAGACAACAGATTAGCCAGGCTATGCGGTTCATCCTTTCCATTCTCTTCATTATTATCATATTCAACTCGGCTTGTCATAAATCTGAAAATGTAACCCCCACTCCACGTCCCATTGTTGAAATCTCAACGGATAAAGCAGTTTACAAACCGGGTGATGTTGTAACATTTACACTCGCCTTAAGTCCGGACAGCCCTATTAAAGTCCGTTATAAATATCTCAGCGAGACGATTGACGAGAGTACGATTTCAACAACCACATGGACATGGACACCTCCTGCGCAGGATTTCAGAGGGTACATGACCGAATTGTCATCGACAATAAATAATACTGAACAAATCATCGGGACTATAGCTGTAGATGTTTCTTCTGATTGGAAAAATTTTCCTCGATATGGATTCCTCTCCAATTTTCCTGAGATGTCATCTGCCGCTATGGATGTCAATATCAAACTTCTGTCGCGATACCATATCAATGGGCTCCAGTTCTATGAACCGACCGAAAAATATCACAAACCGCTCGCAGGGACAGTGAGCAATCCTTCTTATTCGTGGCAGGATTTCGCCAGGAGAGTGACTTACAAACCAACCGTGCAAGGTTATATCGCTAAAGCACATCAGTCAGGTATGAAAGCGATGCTTTATAATCTCATCAATGGCGCACTGGAAGATGCAGAAGCAGATGGGGTGAATCGAAAATGGTATCTGTTCACAGATAGATTTCACACACAAAGAGCTTTCTACGACCCGGGCAGTGCATTTAAAAGTCCGATCTACCTGATGAATCCAACACATACAGCATGGCTTGAATATATGGCTGCAATAAACTCCGATCTCTATGCCGTGTATGATTTTGATGGCATACATTATAATCAAATTCGTAATCCTGGCGAGCTCAATGATTTTATTGGTTTCGGAATCAGCCTTGGCAATGGATACAATACTTCGCTTCAAAAATTACATTGGGCACATCCATCGAAACATCTTTTATTCACGACATTTAATTCATGGGACTGGCAATTTTCTACTGATTTTAATTATGTTGAATTATGGAGTCCGGAGGAGGATTTTTCTGATCTGTCTTCATATACGACTAATTATCCTGAAACGAAAAAATTTGTCATTGCTGCGTATGTTAATTATGGTCTTGCGGACCATCCTGGTTTTTTCAACACTCCTTCTGTTCTTCTTGCCAATGCCGTAATCTTTGCTTTGGGTGGAAGTCATATTGAACTGGGTGAACACATGCTTTGCAATGAATACTTTCCGAATGACAATCTGCAGATGAAACCAGATCTACAAAGCAAGCTGGTGACGTATTATGATTTTCTCACGGCATATGAAAATGTACTTCGAGATGGCGGCAGAATCTACGAAGCCGAACTTACCTCAGTGGATCATAAGGTGAATATCAATCCCTGGCCGCCTCAAATCGGTGGTGTCACGTCTGTAGAAAGAGAGATGGATAACAGGCAGGTGTATCACTTACTTAATTTTACAAATGCCACTACGCTGCAATGGCGGGACGACACAGGTATTCAAATTAAACCAGATCCCATTGAAGATTTCGAGTTAACCTATACAAGCTTAGACCATGTGAAGAAAGTATGGTTTGCTTCACCGGATTATATGGAAGGTGCATCGGAAGAAATTGATTTCAAACAGGATGGAATAAAGTTGTCTTTTAAAGTCCCGTATCTTGAATACTGGAGTATGATTGTGGTTGAATATTGAGTCAACCCTGGGTAGTTGATTTTTCTTGTTAAAGTAAAAGGACAAATCTTGATGATCACGACAATCTGCGTTCGAGTCAGGAAATATGTTTTGCACCCGCTCACATTCACAAACAACAGGTATATACTCGCGATGATAAATAAACAATTAAATTTGGCTTTCATTTAAATATATCCGTTTTGTACGTGAAATATTCCTTCAGAGTTTCTATTCTGCTCATCTCATTGTTGGCGGTCATGATTACCGTGAGTATTGTCTGGTCTACTCCGGGGACAGGAGGCCTGGTTATTCCCCCTATCTTAATTATGATATTTGTAGGGAGCATCACCGGGAGTTATTTGGCAATTAAATCGTTTAAGGAAAAGACCGATTACAGAAAAATTATTGGCATAGTGGTTAATTTTGGTATACTTATCATGATCGTTGCACTTGTTGTCGCACTTAGGAGTTTTTGATTAACCTTTAACCTTTAAACCTATTTTCGAACCAACCGTCATATAGAAAAAACTAAACACCTAGCCATCTAACCATTAAACCGTGCTCTCTATTCAGCTTGCTACCGTAACGGATGTTAATCTACTTTCAGAAATTGGAAGCCGTACGCTCGTGGAATCACATGGCCATAGCGCATCTGAAAAAGATATCAATCATTACCTGAATCATAATATGACAGAAGAGGCATATTATGAGGAACTCATTAATCCTGAAAATATTTATCACATCATCTATGCAGATGGAATCCCGGCAGGCTATTCGAAAATAATATTGAATTCTCCGCATGTTGATGTCCAGCAGCAGAATATCACCAAGCTGGCCAGAATATATATTTTAAAAGAATTTTATGGTCAGGATATTGGTAAAGATTTATTCACCTATATCCTTGAGCTGTCAAAACAACATCAACAGGCCGGCATGTGGCTAAATGTGTGGACAGAAAATCACAGAGCTATCGCTTTTTATAAAAAACAAGGTTTTGAAATTATCGGAAGCCACGATTTCGAAGTTTCCCCTACCCATTTCAATCCAAATCATGTCATGTATCTCAGGTATAAATAACGAATTCAGGGCTAACAGATGTCAGACGCATGACCCACAGATTCAGATATCGCCCTTTCAGGGCTTAAAAAAACCTTCACTTCACTTTTATCACAGGCCTACGACCTGTGATGTGAGATGACGCCCTTTCAGGGCTAAAGAGCCCTGAAAGGGCGTCACCCCATAACGAGGTGGCGCAGCCCCTCGAAACCTCAGACCTGAAAGGGCGCCATCTCACATCGAGGTGGTGTAGCCCCTCGAAAAAAGTGGTGTAGCCCTCGAAAGACGGCGCAGCCCCTCGAAAAAAAAAGCCCTGAAAGGGCGTCACCCCATAACGAGGCGGCGAAGCCCCTCGAAACCTCAGCCCTGAAAGGGCGTCATCTCACATCGAGGTGGTGAAGCCCCTCGAAAAAGGTGGTGAAGCCCCTCGAAAAAGGCGGCGAAGCCCCTCGAAACCTCAGCCCTGAAAGGGCGTCACCCCATAACGAGGCGGCGAAGCCCCTCGAAACCTCAGCCCTGAAAGGGCGTCACCCCATAACGAGGCGGCGAAGCTCCTCGAAAAAAGTGGCGAAGCCCCTCGAAACCGCAGCCCTGAAAGGGCGCCATCTCACATCGAGGTGGGGTAGCCCCTCGAAACCGCAGCCCTGAAAGGGCGTCACCCCATAACGAGGCGGCGAAGCCCCTCGAAACCGCAGCCCTGAAAGGGCGTCACCCCATAACGAG
>JBBSAQ010000071.1:0-22615 GCA_038252065.1 Chitinophagales bacterium | reverse complement strand
GCACTTCGGTTGTTACTTGAGACGTGAGACGTGATATGTGATTAGTGTCTTAGTTACTAGTTTTGATGTAGTCTGGACTCATCAAGCGTTACTCGTGAGACGTGAGATGTGAGATGTGAGATGTGAGATGTGATGTGAATAGTGAGAACTGTCGTAGAGACGAAGATTTATCGCGTCTTCAAGCAAACCGCGTGAGATGTGAGATGTGAGACGTGAGATGTGAGATGTGAATAGTGAGTACGGTCGTAGAGACGACGATTTATCGCGTCTTCAAGCAAACCGCGTGAAACATGAGATGTGAGACGTGTGATGTGAATAGTGAGAACGGTCGTAGAGACGACGATTTATCGCGTCTTCAAGCATACCGCGTGAGACGTGAGACGTGAGATGGGAGATGTGAGATGTGATGTGAATAGTGAGAACGGTCGTAGAGACGACGATTTATCGCGTCTTCTTATTTCATTTGCCCCATAGGGGCACAAGGTTGGTAACCAAAGGTGCAACAAATCTCTCCTTGTCCCGTAGGGACAAAACTTGAGAACGTCATCATCTGTGTAATCTGATTAATCTGTAGTGAATACAGGCTCCCGTTCCGTCATCCGCTTAAAGAAAAATATCGCAATCATAATCAACGTGATTGGAATCAGTGCTAAATAAAACGCATAGTTCCCACCGAAATGCTGAAAGACATTGCCTGTAATAATCGAACCTGTAGTCCCTCCCAGTGCTGAAAAAACAACAATCAACCCTGACATAGGGCCATGTTGCACTAATGGCAATCTGCTCAGCATTACTGAATTTATGGTAGGATAAATAGGCGCTAAAAACAAACCTATCAATGGAAAAATGAAAACAGCGACAGGTGCAGTAAACCATCCTGTTGCCCCTGATGCATCACTCCCCAAAGCCAAAGGAAGACCAACTAACACCATGACTGCGGCTGCTACCAGGCTTATCCGCACTACCCAATACCATTTCACTTTCTTCAAAACAAATCCCGCCAATAACCTTCCTACAGCGGTCGATCCCGCAAGGATACTCGCCATCTCTATACTCAACTTCGATGGAAGATGAAGTATTTGATTGTTAAAGGTGGGCAGCCAACTCATTATACTCTGTTCGACCAATACATAAAAAAAGATCGAGACAATAAATACAATGACCAGCGGCTTAATAATAAGCGTAAGCATTTTCTGAAAATCCTGTGCAAGACCTTCCGGTGCATCTTTATGTACTGCTGACTCGTCCATTTTCGTAGTCAATAACAGAAGAAATGCAAAAAAGGCTACGGCACCTAATATGTAATACACCTTTAACCACGATGTAGATGCCGGATTATCTGAATCCACAAAAGCACTAAAAAGAAAATATCCACCCAGCACACCTACCATAAAAAAGGACTCCAGAAAACTCATAAAACTTACATGTTCTTTCTCATTTTCGGAGACAAGACCAAGCGTGGCAAAAACCGAAACTTTAATAAAGGCAAATCCAACGCCTATGCTGAGAAACAATAACTTGGTCATCCAGAAAAATGGAACATTGGGCATGATCATACAGGTGATGCTCACCAGAGCTAATCCCATCAACATCGTTCGTTTGTACCCGATCCGCACAACGAAAGAGGCAATTAAAAAGCTTGTGATCGCTATCGGCAAATCCTTAAACGCTTCCAGGACACTGGCCGCACCTTTCGTAACGCCAAAATTATTCTGCACCTGCAGGATGACCGTCCCTACACTGTTGAGCAGCATAGCAAAGACAATGTAATTGAGTACAAGAGAGAGCTTTAATCGCCAGAATTTCATAGACGGAAGAAGTTGAGTGAAGTAAGTTAGGTATCTTCTGGACTCTCACAAAATTTAATCAATTATAAGTCCTGTATAGGGAATTTAGGGGTAGATTTGAACACTATGAAATATGAAATCTATTATCCGGAAAAGGCATTCCCGGAGCTCTATAAAGATGTGATGCTTCATCATATATTCCCGGATAGCAAAACTTTTGCGGATGCGATCCCTAATCGCGCGCCTGATAAAATAAATGCATTATACCTACACACTGACCATGAAGACAAAACCCTGATCAAAGAATTCGTCCTGCAATGGTTTCAAATCCCAAAAGAAAATACGGAGGATACAACATTCGAAAAATTACCTATTGAACAACACATTTCCTCGTTATGGCAACATCTGATCAAAGAACCGGATGTACACACGCCATATTCTTCTCTTATTCCCCTGCACCATTCGTATGTGGTTCCTGGTGGCCGTTTCAGAGAGATTTATTATTGGGATAGCTATTTTACAATGCTCGGATTGCGTCTTTCAGGCAGAGAAGATATGATCAGGAAGATGATTAAAAATTTCGCCGGGCAGCTCGAACAGTTTGGCCACATCCCGAATGGAAACAGAAGTTACTTTCTGTCGAGATCTCAGCCTCCGTTTTTTTCACTCATGATCAATTTACTGGCCGATATTGATGGCACAAAAGTTTACGAGGAATATTTGCCTCATCTGCTTTCCGAATATTCCTTTTGGTTGGATGGGGTTGAGAATCATCCTATGGAATTTCGAAGGCTAGTAAAAGTTGGCAATGATCAATTTCTAAATCGCTATTTTGATGATAGTGATACACCTCGTACAGAATCTTTTGCAGAGGACTTCGAAATGGGTGAAGATGATACGCAGAAGGCACCGGCATTTTTCCGAAATATTAAAGCGGCATGTGAATCGGGTTGGGATTTCAGCAGCAGATGGCTCACGAAAGAAAATGATTTAAAAAGTATTCAAACTTTAGATATCATTCCGGTTGACCTCAATTCTCTCATTTATATTCTGGAGCGGACTATTGCGCGTGCTTTTCACCTGCAGGATGAAAAGGAAAAAAGTGAAGCGTTTGACAACAGAGCAAATACCAGAGCTGAATTAATTCAACAACACCTCTGGGATAATGAAAAAGGATATTATTCAGATCTGCTATTCAACGAAAATAAAATGGGGGTGTCTTCGCTCGCGATGATGTTTCCATTATATGCAGGAATTGCAACACCTGAACAAGCCGAACGAACCATAAATTATATATCTGATCATTTTCTGAAACCGGGAGGATGGGTAACAACTAACCAAAACACAGGTCAGCAATGGGATGCTCCAAATGGATGGGCACCGCTGCAATGGATCACATATGAAGCATTGAAAAAGTATGGTGCACAAGATCTTGCATATTATGGCGCTTCAAAATGGCTGACTTTAAACGAAAATGTTTTCAATCGCACAGGGCGAATGATGGAAAAATATAATGTCGAAGATCTGAGTCTTGATGCAGGCGGTGGAGAGTATCCGGTACAGGATGGCTTTGGATGGACGAATGGAGTGTACCTGGCCTTAAAGAAGGAATTAAACACACAGGGTGCTGAATAATTTTAGTCGATTTTTATTACCCTTGTAAAAAACGATTTCTGATCCCTGAGGCCTTGCACATAATATGTTCCCGGAGCTAAATTCCTCAGATTATCCAATCGATTAATTCCGGTTGATACAACATACCCAAGATTATTATACATTTTCAGGCTTTCAAAGTCTGAGGAAGTTTCTAAATAATCATAAAATGGATTTGGCCAGATGGAAAGATTATTCTCAGTCACTGGATTAACAACTGAGAGCAGATATGTCAATTGAAAATGATTATCAGCGATTTGATCATCCAGGTGATGATTGGCATGCTCTACATAATATGTCCTGAAAAATGGATTATGCTCAGCCACTTCCCATGACCACGTAGTAAATGGGACAGTTCCGGTTTCTTCTGGAGGAATAGATAAACCATTTATGAAAAAAGGATATACACCAGGATCACAAAAAAAGAATGGCATTTCTTCATAATGAAACGTCAAATAGTGGATTGTATCCGCCGAATGATTAGTGACCCGGGCTAAACAATATAAATTTGCGGGCAGATGCATTTCATGAGGCCAATAAAATACAGAGTCGACCCAAATTGTATCCAGGGAAACATCAACAAAACGGATTGGATTTGCATCTGCGTATCGATAGGACATCCTGTACTCAGCTACCCCGTCGGTTCTCGAGCCATACACCCGGTACGAATAATAAGTAAAAGTGAATAGTCCAGCAAATTCAGGCATGTCCATAACTGTTTCATTAATAACCTGTAAATGCGCATTGATTTGTATCATATAATCAAGAGCTCCCCTTTTCCCTTTTACAAATAACCCTTGCTCATTGACCTGAATATCGTCAATGTGTGTTAGATAATCGGATAGATCCAAATCAAAATTTACTTCCGTTAAACCATTTACAACATGCAGGCTTGCGGCTTCTTGTGTAATGTGACCAATTAAGAATGAATCCAGGGCTATCTGTATATAATGATTTACCGGATGCTGATTGAAATGCCATGTATCGACAGGTAATAAATCAATTGAAAAAATGATGGGGTCAGCAGAAGCAGGAAATGCAACTATATAATCCAGAAAAGCATTTACATCACCAAGTTCAGGTACAACAACCTTGCGAAGTAATTGCTGTGTTGAAATCTCCACAACATACAGACTATCTGCTTTCCTGTAAACCAGTTTATCATCTTTAAAAAGATAAGCTTCATAATGGACTTCCTTATCTTCCCAAAATTGATAATGCAAGGAATCACTGACAAGTATGACAAATTGAGTTGGTGTCCAAAGGCCGATCCGCAAATAGTTTGGACCTTCAGAATCCGTGGGACCATCTCTATTCCAAACCAAAATTGAATCTACCCCAATCGTTCGAGCTCCTGAAGAATGCGTGGACTCAAGTGTAAACCCAATGGAGTTAATAATATTTCCATACTGATCTATGTGATGAAATGGCCCGAATTGACATTCGGAAACACTGCTAAAGCATATAGAAGATGTATCAGAAAGCTGAATGGTTTGCCGAATTGATGGTGAAATCTGTGAATATGTTCGTTCATAAATCACCTGAGCATTGGCTTCAGAAATAATGATCAAAATGGTGAATAAGATTGTGATTGTATTTTTCATCTTATCACTAAATTAATAATTTTACATGCTATTTAATTCATCTTTGACTGATCTGTAAGACTGCGGACAAAATAATATTTACTCCTTTTTTTGCAAAAACTCTATATTTCTTTTCAGCCCCTGGAATCCAGCTCGTTTCACAGCCGATTTTTCAAAAACGAGATCAAATATTTCTGCAGTAATTTCACTTAGCCCTGAAACCTTTAAATCTCTTAAATTATCATTCATCTTAAATGCTTTCTCCTCATGCGGCTTTGAAAACCGATTCCATGGACACACTTCCTGGCAAATATCACATCCAAATATCCAATCCTCCATCTTTCCCTTAAACTCTTCCGGTATATTGGACTTCAATTCGATCGTGAGATACGAGATACACTTCGATCCATCCAGAATATATCCTGCAGGAGAAATGGCCTCTGTCGGACAGGCATCGATACATTTCGTGCATGTCCCACAATGATCACGCATGGGATGATCATACTCAAATTCAACATCAAGGATGATTTCAGCAAGAAAAAAATAACTCCCCTTCTTTGGGTGTATAAGTAAAGTATTCTTCCCTATCCAGCCTTGCCCACTCCGTTTCGCCCAGTCTCTTTCCATCACAGGTGCTGAATCCACAAAGACTCTTCCATGAAAATCACCAACTTCTTTTTTCAATTCCGCAACAAGCTCTTTTAATTTCCGTCGAACAACTTTGTGATAATCTTCACCATAAGCGTACTTGCTTATTTTAAATGATGAGTCAACATTCTTTCGATATGAATTTGAGGATTGGTTTAAAGTCCCTGGTTGCTGAGCTGTAGTACCAGGCTGAGTATTGCAGGTCGAAGTATGGGGATTTAGGGGCAAAGATTCCGGGAAATAATTATACATCAAAGTCACCACTGATTTTGCACCAGGCACCAACCTGGTAGGATCCACACGCAAATCAAAGTGATTAGCCATGTACGCCATCTCCCCATGATATCCCTTTGCCAACCATGCTTCGAGATGACCGGCTTCCTCATCCATATGTTCAGCCCTGGCTATCCCAACACCCATGAAGCCATGGCGTAAAGCCATCTCCCTGAGTTTTACAGTCCATTGAGCAGCAAGCGAAGACATCAGTGTTTACGGTAGTGAATATGAAGATAATGAGTCAGCATCCATTTGATTGGCTTGAATCAGTTCACTCCTTTACAATCGTATGTCGCAAATCGTATATCGTAAATTTTATTTAACTTGCATTTACCTGAAATTTACATTACATTTACATAACATATTGAAAGAAATTAGACTTTTATTGATTATCAGCAATTTATGTATTCTATTTCATGCTAGAAATGTAAATTTTAACACCTTAAAGGATTGAATCGATACTTATTCATATTCATCTTCCTGATTCCATTGAGGATTCTGGCCAATCCTTATCCGATAACCGTTGTCAACGGACTTCTCGTTTCAAAAGCAACTATTGATGGAAAAGAAGTGGTGGTCATTTTTGATACAGGTGCTCCCGGACTTGTTTTAAACAGTCGGTTTTACAAACCTGTCAATAAAACCAAAGTCGAATGCTCAGGAATAAATGGAAATTTCGAGTGCAGTATATATGAAGTCCGCAATTGGAACTGGATGGGAATAGCCCACCAGAAAACCAATGCCCTTCTATCGGATCTTTCATTTCTGGAAAATGAATTGAATACAGATGTTTACGCTCTCATTGGCCTTTCTGCTGTTGATAATTATTATATTTCAATTGACTTCGATGAAGGATCAATTTCATTGACAGATAAAATGAAAGTCGATAAAAAATCCATGATCAGATTTCAATATGCAGATCACTTGCCTGTCATTTCCTGTAAAGTGAATGGAAAGAAAAAATACCTGGGCATTGATACAGGTTCTGAAATCAATTATTTATTCGCTGACCATAAGACTGACGACGAACATGCATTGACAGACGGTTCAAAAGTAAATGTAGTAGGTACCGAAAACCAAACGGATGTAAAATTCCGGCTTACGATGGAATTGGCAATTAATGATACTGATGTTTATTCTTCACCCTTTATCATTGATCTTCACGATAAAGGATCAAATCTTGATGATTCATTTGATGGACTATTAGGTCAGCCCTTTCTATCTCATTTCAATATCACCATCCACCCCTCAAAGCAGATTATCATCCTTACCCCCAGGAATCAAACTGAAAATCTTTCAGCCATCCTCACAGCCCAACTTTGAGCCACATACCGAATTCCTATTCACTACTCACTACTAACTAATCACTATACTCACTCCAAAATCTGAAGTTTTGCAAACCGAAGCATTATCCTTCGCTCATTGTCGGTCCCTTCATCAAATTGAATTGTAGCCACTCTGTTTTCCCTGGCACCATCAATGGCCACAACTTTTCCTTTCCCAAATTGCATATGCAACACTTCCATGCCTTCCGCTATCTGTTCCGTCGGGCTTGCTTTAAAATCAGCTGGATTTACCCGAGGTTCGAAATCACGTTTACGACTCGGACGACCCATCAGTAATTTAGGTTCCGGTAAGGAAGGTTTCCCCCTTCTTTCTACAATCGTTTCGAAATGCTGTTCATCTATTTCATCCAGAAATCTACTCGGATCATTGTATCTAAACTGTCCAAATTGATACCGGCTACCGGCATACGAAAGCGTAAGAAACAATTTAGCACGGGTGATGGACACATAAAATAATCTTCGCTCTTCATCCAGTTGATCAGGTGATCCCATGGATAAATAAGAGGGAAATAAATTTTCCTCAAGGCCAACAACAAAAACAGATTTCCATTCAAGTCCTTTCGCCGTATGTGTTGTCATCAAGCTGATATAGTCCGGTACTTCATCTGTCTTCGTATCCAGATCTGTCAGCAAAGCAATATTTGTCAGATAAGCCGCAAGACTTCTGTCAAGCGAATTCACATAGGAGACTCCAATTGAACCAAGCTCCTCAGCGATATCTGTATCTTCAGCAATATCGTTTTCAACAAACTCCTTTATCCCATCAAGCAGAGCCGTTGCATTCTCTAACCGGCTGATCCCTTCAATACTCGTATCCTGCCGTAACTCTTCATACACCCCACTTTCCCTTGCCACCATCAATGCTGCATCATAAGCCGTAGAATTATCAGCCTTCTGCCTGAATCTTTCAATCATCTGCACGAATGCATAGAGCTTGCCCTTACTCGCATACCCTCCGGATGTTAAAATAGCCCACATGCTCACACCTTCCGAAACAGCCCGCTCAGCAATCTGATCAAGCGTTGTTTTTCCGATTCCCCGTTTTGGATAATTGATGATTCGCTTTAAGGCTTCATCATCTCTTTCATTGATGGTAAGCCTGAGATAGGCGAGAATGTCCTTTACTTCTTTTCGCTGATAAAAAGATAATCCACCAAAAATCCGGTAGGGAAGATTTTGTTTGCGAAGTTGTTCCTCAAAAACGCGTGACTGTGCATTCGTTCTGTACAGAATAGCTATATCCTTGTGCTCAAGATGATTCCTGTTTTTCAATTCCACTATTGCACTTGCGATCAATCGACCCTCCTCAACATCACTTACAGCTTTGATCAGTCTGATGCGCTGACCTACACCCAGATGCGTCCATATTTCCTTTGGGATTTGTTTATTGTTATTCTGGATCACTTTATTAGCGGCCTGAACGATATGCTCAGTAGAGCGGTAATTCTGTTCCAGTTTATAAACAACAGTTTCCGGAAAGTCCTTTTCAAATTTCAGGATGTTATCAATGGTGGCGCCGCGAAAGGAATATATACTTTGTGCATCATCCCCTACGATACAAATGTTATGCGCACTTCCTTTATACAGAGCGAGTAATTTGATGATCGCATACTGCAGATAATTTGTATCCTGGAACTCATCGACCAACAGGTATTGAAAAATGCGTTGATATTTTTCACGGACATGATCTGTGTTCTCATCCAAAAGACGGAACATCTGTAAAAGCAGATCATCAAAATCCATTGCACCTGCCTGCATGCATCGATTATAATAGCGCTCATAGATTTCAAAGATCAGGGGCCGTTTGTTCATCCGGTCATAGAGGACGAGATCATCATCCTTGGCGTACATTTTCGGGGTGATGAGATTAGACTTGGCTGATGAAATCCGGGCCAAAACCCCGCTTGCATTATACTGTTTCGGGTCCAGCCGCATCTCCCTGACGATATCCGCTACCAGGTTCTTTGAGTCATCCCTGTCATAAATCGTAAATGATGGCGGATAACCGATTTTAGCAGCTTCCTGGCGCAGAATCCGGGCAAAAATAGAATGGAATGTTCCGGCCCATACTCTATCCCCCTTTGGTCCCACTACACTGGCTATCCTCTCCTTCATCTCCCGGGCTGCCTTATTCGTAAAGGTGAGGGCAAGGATATGATGAGGCGTCGCCCCCTGTTCAATCAGATGAGCGATCCTGTAGGTCAGGACTCTTGTCTTGCCGGAACCAGGCCCGGCAATGACCATGACAGGTCCTTCCGTGTGCGTGACGGCCTTGCGTTGAACTTCATTTAGAGAATCAAGATAACTCATGGATATAGGGCAAAAATAGACTATATGATCGTCCTGTCAGACAAGAAAAATACACGGTAGCAGAAATATGTATTTTGTCAGGCTATTGGCTACCCTGGACGTCATACTACCCGCCTACAATCCTTTACCCGGATGGGAAAGTGTTGTGATCAACCGGTATCTGTCTTTGAAAAACAGATTTTCCGGAATCACCTTTCAACTGATCATCGTCAACGATGGCTCCAATCGAATCGATGAATCCGGCGCCCTAAAGATACTGAAAGACAGCATCCCCGAACTGATTTGGATCAGCTATTCGAAGAACCGGGGCAAAGGTCACGCCCTTAGGCAGGGTGTTGCTTCATCAACGGCTGAATTAATCGTGTATACAGATATCGATTGGCCCTATACTGAAAAAAGCATGGCAGGCCTGATCAATATTCTGTCAGGGGATATGGATGCAGTGATCGGGATCAGAGATCAGGAATATTATGATCATCTGCCGAAGGCCCGAAGCCGCATCTCAAAGTTGTTAAGAACATTCAATGGAAAACTACTTCGGCTAAAAGTGAACGACACCCAGGCAGGACTAAAAGGATTTAAAAAAAGTGTCAGCGATATCTTTCTTTCTACATCTATCGACCGCTATCTCTTTGATCTCGAGTTTATCTATTTCCTCTCCGGGAAACAAGACATCAAAATCATAGGATTCCCAATCAAACTCAGACCCGGAATTACGTTTTCAAAAATGAACAGGAAGATCCTTTTCCAGGAAGCACGAAATTTTATTAAGATCTGGATTAAGTCGTAAAAAAAGCAGGCTAAGTCGGAGGCTAAGGAATGATGGATATCAATAATTTCATACAATCGATAAATGAAAATCATCCTCCTGCCGGATTGAGTGCGTTACTCCGTGCACTCTGGTATGATGCAAAAGGGGATTGGGAGAAAAGTCACAACATCGCTCAGGATATTAATACTAAAGAAGGGGCTTTGATTCATGCTTACCTGCATCGAAAGGAAGGTGATGAGTGGAATGCGGAGTATTGGTACCGAAGAAACGGCTTAACAAGACCTGAAGCTACATTGGAGGAAGAATGGCTGTTATTGTTTAATATGTTTGCAACGACATAACATTTATATGAATTTAATGCTGAACCACAAATTTTTTCGTTGATCTGATTTCACTTTTGAATCTGTTTTTTTGATTTATTTCAACCTGTTGAATTTACGTCTTTTCCCTTCCGGATTAGAACGCTTATTCCTTATTCTTAAAAAATGCCGTGCATAGGACGATTTCAAAAAATCATAAAATAAACTTAAGCAAAGTCTTCTTCTACCTTTCTGAATACTGCTTACCGATTACTACTCACCCTTTTCCAGCTCCTCCCAATATTCAGCCGCCCTCCGCATATGCGGTATAAAAATAGAACCTCCTACAATCAATGCAACCGAACTTGCTTCATATATCTGCTCCTTCGTCAGACCTAATTCAAAACATCTCCCAAGATGGTATTTGATACAATCATCACACCTGAGCACCATCGAAGCGACGAGGCCAAGTAACTCTTTTGTCACTTCCGACAACGCTCCATCTTCATAGGTCTGATTGTCAAGACTAAAAAATCGCTTGATCACTTTATTGTCACCGGATAAGATGACCTCATTCATTCGTTGACGGTACTCATTAAAATCTGATATGCTAGACATGGTTAACAGAATATTAGTTAGAATATACTTAGATATGTCCTTTGACAGTTCCAAAGCTAAGCACATGTTTTATATTCGTACTTGCTATGAGAAAGCTTTCTGAATTTAGATTTCTATTGCCTGCACTGGCTCTTTTCATTTGTATCGGATGCAGTGCCAAAAAGAATCCGCCGACAGCCATCGTTGAAGAAGATACCCGTATTCTGGTTAAACGGGCTTACGATAGTGCCGACCGTGCAGTAGTCAAATCCATTTTTAATACAGAAAGGGCCTTGTCCCTGAAAACAAAAGTGGAGCAAGAAAAAGATCCGGGTAAGCCGGTGAACTTAAAACTGGAATATGCAAATGAACTATTAAAAAGTGGTAATACGAAAGCATCTACTCAGTTATTCCAGAAGATCCTGGACTTTGTCACTGAGAATAAATTTCCGTTAGATTCAGCTACAAAAAGAAATTTGCTTTCTACTGTCGGGATTGCATACATGCGTTTAGGAGAAACAGAGAATTGCATTCAAAACCATAATCATCAATCTTGTTACATTCCCATCTAAGGAGAAGGTGTCCATCAGTTGCCTTTTGGTTCGCGTGAGGCCATAAAGATTTATGAAGCCATGCTCAAGGAATTTCCGGGTGATCTGGAGACAAAATACCTTCTCAACCTGGCGTATATGACCCTGGGCGAATATCCTGATAAAGTACCTGCTGCATTCCGAATTGACCCTTCCTGGTACAAATCAAAAGTAAATATTGAGCCATTCAAAGACATTGCACCTGAGCTGGGTATCAATCACGACGGGCATGCGGGTGGAGTCATTATGGATGATTTCACAAATGATGGATGGCAGGATATTGTCATTACAGACTGGAGCCCGAATAGTCCCTTGGTTTTTTATGTCAATAATGGCGATGGCTCATTCACTGATCAAACGAAGAATTTTAATCTCAATGGATACGATGGTGTCCTGAATCTCAACCAGGTTGATTTTAACAATGATGGATGGCTTGATATTTTCCTCATGAGAGGGGCCTGGCTTTCGACAGAAGGCGATATTCCTGCCACTCTTTTGATGAATACAGGAAAAGGGAAATTTGTAGATGTAACCATTAAAGCCGGCATCACCAAAGTAGGTGCAACCCAAACTTCAACATGGACAGATATCGATCTGGATGGCTGGATCGATCTCGTCGTACCTCACGAATCTACACCTTCGACGTATGAGAGAGGCATTGATGTATATATGAATCAAAAGAATGGAACATTTTCCTACGCTTCCTCTGAATATGGACTCACCCGCAATTCCTTTTATAAAGGATTGGTGGCCACATATGCCGATAATGATAAGTATCCTGATTTATACTTTTCAAGCCTGAGCGAGGGAACATTTCTGTATTTGAATCAGGGAAGCCACGGTCAAAAAGGATTTGTACTGGCTGGTCCGTCATCGAACATAGGCGAGCCACAGCGTTCTTTTCCAAGCTGGAGCTTTGATTATGACAATGATGGCAATGAGGATCTTTTCACCTCTTCGTTTACTAATGATGGAACTCCCAGTCTATATTGGATGCTTAGCCATATGGGAAAACCGGATCCGGGGTATTTGCCAAAACTATATCACAATAAGGGAAATGCTATTTATGAAGAAGTCGGACAACAAATGGGCTTGAATGAAGTAGCCTTTACGATGGGGTGTAATTTTGGCGATATCAACACAGATGGATATCTCGATTTTTATCTCGCCACCGGTAATCCCGTCTATCAAAGTGTAGTACCCAATAAAATGTATTTAAACATGGATGGTAAAAAATTTGAGGATGTCAGCTATAGCGGTGGTTTTGCAAATATTCAAAAAGGACATGGTGTCGCTTTTGGAGATCCGGATCATGATGGTGATGAGGATATGTATGTGGTGATGGGCGGTGCTTATGATGGTGATGGTTTTTTTAATTGTTTTTTTGAAAACCCAAATGAACATAACAATAACTGGGTAGTACTGAAACTCACGGGCAAAACAGCCAACAGAGCTGCTATAGGGGCACGTGTTGCTCTCTCTGTGCAGGAAAATAATAAAGAGAGAAAAATTTACAGAATGGTTTCTTCCGGTGCATCCTTCGGAGGAAATAGTCTAAATCTGGAAGTTGGATTGCGCAAAGCGACGACGATCAATACTGTCACTGTTCAATGGCCATGCAAGGATTGTCCTGATCAGGTGTTTACTGGACTTGAAATCAACAAAGCCTATTTGCTCACACAAGATGAATCAGCTCCATCTCAATTACCTTACAATAAAGTAGCTTTCAAAAAGACAAATGATCATATGGAGCATATGGATCACATGCAAAACATGGGAAACTAGTATGTGATCGGCTCTATTTACGAATGATCTCTCTCACCTTGTCAAAAAAAGCAGGATCAAAGCCTGTGTTCTTTAAAAGAATATTTCCTTCATTATCAAAAAGAACAAAATAAGGATATCCGATATGCCCTATTGAATCATTAACAAAATGATTGTCAATCATAGCCTCAGCATATTGAATTTGATTCCTGGCTGCATAATTTTCTATTTTCTCTTTTGAATCAAATGGACTGATAGCAATGATTGATAAATTTTCAGGTTTTTGTTCATTTGCCAATGCTTTGATATAGGGTATTGACTTGAGACAAGGGCCACAATTGACATAATAAAAATCAAGGAAATGAAACTTACTTTGAGGTGGAGGCTGATGAATGAAAGTCAGGTTTTCTAATATTTGTTCATAATTGAATGATTTTTCCGGAGGCAATTCCCGTTCTTCATCAGTTCTAAATTGATACGTTGATATCATCTCATGGACTTTTTTCAACATCATGTCCGTTTCAGCAGTATTTTGATAAACCGTGTCTAGTTCAGCCTTTTCAGAAACAAGGTTGCCCAGAAAAAAATAGGTAGTCGCAGCTTGAATGGGGATAAAACTTGTTTTGTTAATGTCCATTCTGAATACGAAATCACTGATACCATAATCCGGAATATCATCAGAGGTAATAATAATCTGATCAATACCTTTCCCAATGTCGACAGTTTTCTCATGTGTGGTGGTATCATCTGCTTTTGAACTTATCGTATCCCTTGACATTAATATCCCGGATATATTGTCTAGATAACTGTTTAGTCGTAAAACTGAAACTGAGTCCTTATCAATATAAAATAATTTCTCCTCTTCAAGAAGGGTATAGGTTTGACTGCCATCATAATAAATAATACGATGATAGTCGGGCAATACGATCATTCGCCATGGAATGCCTCGATTATCCGCATACAATAACTTGGTAGAAGTTGACATCACACTTTCCTTTTCACTTGTCAGGCGTACAACAGCACACATCGTTTCCATAGATAAATACTTGTGCTTAGAATTGTGCATCAGGGAAGCATACGATTGACCCTGCGCTGGTGTACAGAATTCGGAAGCATAAATAAAAATAAATAAAATAATAATATATTTCATCCTCCAAATTTATTAAATTTTTAACCTCTTTATGCATAAATATTCCCATTCACGAATTATAATAAATATATTTTACCATGGCATCATCTTTTACTCTTTATGTAAAAGGCTGGTTAATTTTCAGGCATATTAAAAGTAACGCTGCTGAACAATCCTATTGTTCATAGCATCATACTTTTATTGATTTATAGGATATCCTTATATAGCTCGATTATCACAGTTGTCTTATTTTGTCTTGCGATTTTAATATTAAAAGGGGGTTTCTAAGACCCCCTTTTATGGATACGTATTATTAAAGAGGGAGTGTAATTATATATACTCCATTTTCAAATGTCAATGGATAGGCTACCTGCCCCTGAATAACTAAATCTCTTGTTGTCCCCAGAGCTTTTTTAATATCTGGAGTCACCTTATATGAAGATTCAAATGTCACTGTATTTTTTCCATCTAATTTTGACAAATAACCAGGATAGAATTTGGCGAAACTTTCACGTGGAATACTTATCATCCACAATCCACGAGTACCTTGTCCGACCTCCTTATCATCACCGGCCTGAAGTAATTCAACGGTTCCTGTGAGTGCACCGTACCCAGGGTGTATATTGCAAATATTCCACCAGGGAATACAAGACCCGGGAGCTCCAAACTCAATTACAATTGTGATTTTAGTTCCGTCCGCAGGCAAATTTCCATTGCAATAGGCTGTTTTAGTAGCTATACATAAAACAGCTACTACGAGTGTTAAAATTACTTTTTTCATTTTCAACTGATTAAAAGTTCCTACCTCCTTTTAAGGCGAATCAGAAATCTCCTTCTTACTTCTTTTTCAAGCGGTTTTCAGTTGCCCGCTAAACTATGTTGCAGCAGCAGATCTTGGCGCCCTGAGCTACTGCCATCAAGTTTCCATGTGATGATGATTATGCAAAGAATTTTATAGCCCTCAATAGGCATGACTTCTATTCTCCCTGTACGCGAAGTAGTAAATCCTGAATAGATTGCCTGTAGATTAGTGTTTTGAACGTTCAAGAGAATCCATCACTTCCTTCCATTCGTCCTGAAAATCAAAATTGATATAACTAACACATACGTTTTTCCCTAAAGTCGTCTTGATTTTATTGGTTTGTTCAAATAACCTTTCTGATAATTTTGGTAAATAATTCGTCCAACCGGACAAAATATAGTAATGAAAGGTATCTGCATTTGTTTTGAGTTCAAGGGGAGTCAAACGATCGAGCACATAGTCATACATCAGGCTATCTCCGGCTGTTAAATTTAATGTATCCTTTTCATTAAAGAAATTCATTAAAGCCCAGGAGCATTCATTGCCTGAAGCAATCGTTATCATTTTTTTACTGCGGTTATATATTTGAACGAATGGAAAAGAAGCAAGTTTCCTTTCCTGAAAATCATTGTAAGTTTTAAAATTTTTCACTTTATATAATCTATCGAAATATAAATTCTCACTTTTTGCTTTTGACAAAATACTTGCATTCGTCTCATATTCAGGAGTAGTATAATTTCCGGTAAGTCTTAGCAACGCCTTTGTAAAGAATTGACCGGGATTAATATAAATTAATACACCAAGAATAATCAGTACAAGAAAACTAATCATTAAGCCCTTGTTCCTCATCGCTAGAATATTTAGTATTTGTGATTTAATATAGTGGGTATGATATAATTGAATGGAGGCTGTTGCAGCCTCCATTTACAAGTAAGTATTTTACAAAGGCATTGTAATCGTAAACTCGCCATTTTCATATTTTAGCGGATACGCCACATTTCCCCTGATAAGTATATTGTTTGCTGCACCTAATGCTTTTCTTACGTTATCAGGCACAACATAGGAGGCTTCAAATGTCACCGTTTTCTGTCCATCAAACTTGCTTAAATAATTGGGATAATACTTTACCATATTCTCCCGTGGTATACTGATTCTCCAGGATCCACCTCCGCCTCCGCCTCCGCCATGACCTACTCCGCCATCACTATCTGCCGGAAGCAATTCGGCAGTACCTGCGAGAAATTGAATTCCAACATCAATTCTGCAAACACTTAATCCCTGTTCGCAGGTTCTTGGCATACCAATCTCAACTGTTATGGTGACTGTTGGCCAATCTGCAGGCAAATTTTCATTACCACATGCCCTATTGTAACCCTGAAATATCAGGATTGAGAATAGTATTAAAATTACTTTTTTCATTTTCAACTGATTAAAAGTTCCTACCTCCTTTTAAGGCGAATCAGATTCTTCCTTCCTACTTCTTGTTCAAGCGGTTTTCAGTTGCCCGCTGGACTATGTTGTAGCAGTATACCCAGGCGCCTATAGGTTTACTACCGGATAGTTTCAACCTATTTGATATTCATGATCAGGTTCTGACACCCTTCGATAAGGATGTCTCCTTTGCGGATGGATGGAAGGGCGGGTGATAATCGCAGATCATACGTCCAGACCCCTACCGGGATTTGAAGGCAGCATTCTTTTGTGGACGGGAGAATCACCATCTCCTTTTTCTCTTCAGGCATCGCGCGTTGCAGTTCTACAATGATTGAATTCAAAGATTCATTTACTACACAGAGATCTGCATACGTTCCTTTACAACCCGCATTTTTTTCAAGATCCTTTTTTCCTGCAAGGGCTTTTAATAATTCCACTACCACCTTGCCCCCTTCGATAACATTCCCTGCGGTAGTATTTGACTGACTTAGACTTTTGTTGGCACAAATAAATAGCAGGCATAGACTGATGGCTATTGTTTTCATTGTTTTCCTGGTTGAAGTATGCAACATGTCATGCTGACTGGTGATCAGGTAACATGTGGAATAAAAATAAATTCCTTTTCAAATTTGGAGGATATATATTAAATTTCCTATCTGAAAACAAGATAAATCATCAGTTAAACAGATAATATCATGTCAAAATCTCACCAGATTGGCTTGATTATTCGCTCTTGCAGAGAATCCCGGGGGATATCACAGGATTATATGGCCGAAATGCTCAACATCGCTCAATCTGCATATGCATACCTTGAGTCCGGTAAAACAACAATGAGTGTTGACAGGTTAATGCAAATCACAGAAATCCTTGAGCTGGATATTCATCAGATACTTGATGAAAGCATGCTTATGCAACATCCTGCACGGCAGCCTGCAGTAAATCAAAGTCAGATTGATAAAAGCTTTTATCAGGATACTAAAGAAGTATATGATCAGCTGATCACAGAGCTCCGAAGTGAAATTGATTTTCTACGAAGTCTTATCAAAAAGGAATAAAAAGATTTAAAATAATGTCAGACTGTTCCCCGGTTACGCACTCTCCATAACGATAATATCATTCTGAATGGGAGGATAATACCTGCAATGATACTACCTACACCGAAGAAAATCATTTCACCTTTCATGTAGTTAATGATCCGTGTCTGTGCATTTACATTGAGATGCTCTACAAGTGTTTGCAAACCTTCTTCGTCCAGAAAATTATGAAAATCACTAAGGGCGGTCGTTAAAACAAAGAAAAGGATTGCAGAGACAGCAATGACAAATCCCTTGATCCACTTTTGCCTTGCAACAAGTGTGGTCGGAAGTAAGAAAATATAACGTGTGAAAGTCACGAAGGCAGCGACAAGAATGATATTCTGATAAAAGAAAGGAAACAATGGAGCATTAATCCAAATGGGGAAAATGATGATAGCTGCCAGAATGAATGTGAAAGCCCACCAGATAAGCTCTATGTTTATTTTGTGTTTTACGACCTGATCCATTCTGCTGTATCCGTTAAAAGGCTTGTAATAGGATTGAAAAATACGCCGTCCGAAATTGGTTTTCAGAAATAAAAAAAGGCCTGCTGACTTACATCGGCAGACCTTTAGTTGTAAAGATAGGCGGCTACCTACTCTCCCACCTTGCGGCAGTACCATCGGCGTGAAGGGGCTTAACTTCTCTGTTCGGAATGGTAAGAGGTGGATCCCCCTTGCTATAGCCACCATTTGCTCTTAAATGATACCCTTCGGCTATACTCGCACTGAGCGATAGTCGAAGTGGCCACCATTTGATCTTGAGTGGTTCCCGCTGTTGTAATAATTACTCCTGCGGGGTTTCTCATGCGTTCATGAGATTCCACTTTTTTTAGTATTGTGTGACTCTTTAAGCTGTCCATGAGACTTTACCTTTGAGCCACACTACATTTTGATTTACGAATGACGAGTGACGAGTGACGAATGCAAAAAGCAATAGCCTTAATGCAATCGAAAATCGGCAATCGAAAATCGAAAATAAAAAAAGGATGGGGTTTGTCGAATTATTCGGCGACGAGACATGGGAGTAAACTCACATGTTCATTTCTTAAAAAAAAAAGGAAGCTTTCGGGTGATTAGTACTACTCGGCTACATACATCACTGTACTTCCACCTATAGCCTATCAACGTAGTCATCTTCTACGACCCTTCATCTCCGCAAGGGAGAATGGAATACTCATCTTAAAGACGGCTTCGTGCTTAGATGCTTTCAGCGCTTATCCGTTCCGTACATAGCTACCCAGCGGTGCAGCTGGCGCCACAACTGGTACACTAGCGGTACGTCCAACACGGTCCTCTCGTACTAGTGTCAGATCTTCTCAATATTCCCGCGCCCGCAATAGATAGAGACCGAACTGTCTTGCGACGTTCTGAACCCAGTTCACGTGCCACTTTAATGGGCGAACAGCCCAACCCTTGGGACCTTCTCCAGCCCCAGGATGTGACGAACCGACATCGAGGTGCCAAACCTCCCCGTCGATATGAGCTCTTGGGGGAGATCAGCCTGTTATCCCCGGCGTACCTTTTATCCTATGAGCGATAACCCACCCATGTGGAGTTACCGGATCACTTGAGCCTGCTTTCGCACCTGATCGAGCCGTCGCTCTCTCAGTCAAGCACCCTTATACTCATACGCTCTTCGTACCATTACCAACGGTACTGAGGGTACCTTTGCGAGCCTCCGTTACTCTTTTGGAGGCGACCACCCCAGTCAAACTACCCACCACACACTGTCTCCCACTTAAAGCGGGATTAGAACCTAAATATAACAAGGCTGGTATTTCAAGGACGACTCCACCACCACTGGCGTGGCAGCTTCAAAGTCTCCCAGCTATCCTACACATATTAGACTCAAGACCAATGTGAAGCTATAGTAAAGGTGCACGGGGTCTTTTCGTCCCATTGCGGGTAACCGGTATCTTCACCGATACTTCAATTTCACCGAAATCATGGCTGAGACAGAGCCCAGATCGTTACACCATTCGTGCAGGTCGGAACTTACCCGACAAGGAATTTCGCTACCTTAGGACCGTTATAGTTACGGCCGCCGTTTACTGGGGCTTCAGTCAAGAGCTTCGCTTGCGCTAACCCCCTTCCTTAACCTTCCAGCACCGGGCAGGTGTCAGACCATATACATCTTCTTACGAATTAGCATAGTCCTGTGTTTTTGCTAAACAGTCGCCTGGGCCGTTTCACTGCGCCCCGCCGAAGCGGGGGACGCTTCTCCCGAAGTTACGCGTCTAATTTGCCTAGTTCCTTAGCCATGAATCATTCGAGCGCCTGAGGATACTCTCCTCGACTACCTGTGTCGGATTACGGTACGAGCAGTTTACTTCGGCTTTTCTTGGAAGACCTTACCTGACACTATCCCCTCACCCTTGCGGGATTGGGGTACTATCCTACCCTTACGAGTAGTTCAACGCACTATTCCGTCAGTGCGCGATCAGTTCAGATCTCCGTCCCCTTTTATTGTAAACTGGTACGGGAATATTAACCCGTTTGCCATCGAATACCCCTTTCGGGTTTTCCTTAGGTCCCGACTCACCCTGGTCTGTCGAACATCGATCCAGGAAACCTTAGTCTTACGGCGATACGGTTTCTGACCGTATTAATCGTTACTCATTCCTACATTTTCTTTTCTAATCGCTCCGCCATTGTCTCACGACCTGGTTTCAACGCAGATTAGAATGCTCCCCTACCGATTTTTCAATCACAGTGCTTCGGTGATACATTTGATGCCCGATCATTTTCCGCGCAAGAACGCTCGACTAGTGAGCTGTTACGCACTCTTTAAATGAATGGCTGCTTCCAAGCCAACATCCTAGCTGTCAAAGCATCCTCACATCGTTAGATCAACTTAATGTATACTTAGGGACCTTAGCTGCTGTTCTGGGTTATTCCCCTCTCGGCGCGTGACCTTAGCACCCCGCGCCTCACTGCTGGTTATTTGTACTGGCATTCGGAGTTCATCAAGGGTTGGTAGGCCGCGAAGCCCCCTAGCCTTATTGGTAGCTCTACCTCCAATACAAAAAATACCAACGCTGCACCTCAATGCATTTCGGGGAGTACGAGCTATCTCCAGGTTTGATTGGCCTTTCACCCCTACCCACAGGTCATCCGAGCACTTTTCAACGTACACCGGTTCGGTCCTCCAGTCAGAGATTATCTGACCTTCAACCTGCCCATGGGTAGATCACCGTGGTTTCGCGTCTGCCCCAACTAGCTGTGCGCCCTATTCAGACTCGCTTTCGCTTCGCCTCCTTCCCTTCATTGGAATTAAACTTGCTAGTCAGGAGCAACTCGTAGGATCATTATGCAAAAGGCACGCAGTCATAGCACCGAAGTGCTACTCCTACCGCTTGTAAGCGTATGGTTTCAGGGTCTTTTCACTCCCCTTTTCGGGGTCCTTTTCACCTTTCCCTCACGGTACTGGTTCACTATCGGTCTCTCAGGAGTATTTAGCCTTGGAGGATGGTCCCCCCATATTCAGACAGGATTTCACGTGTCCCGCCCTACTCAATTCATACAATACTTCGTTTCGTTTACAAGACTTTCACTTTCTACGGTGTAGCTTTCCAGACTACTTCTACTACTTAGTACTATACTTAATGGGCTGTTCCCTTTTCGCTCGCCACTACTAAGGGAATCTCGTTGATTTCTGTTCCTCCGGGTACTTAGATGTTTCAGTTCTCCGGGTTGTCTTCATACTTTCGGTATGATCTATGGTCTTCAACCATAGGGGTTGTCCCATTCGGACATCTGCGGATCAAAGTTCGTTTGCAACTCCCCGCAGCTTTTCGCAGCTTACCACGTCCTTCGTCGTCTCTGAGAGCCTAGGCATTCCCCATACGCTCTTATTCGCTTCCTATTCTTAATGCCATAAGCACTTATTCAATTAATAACTCGTCTCAAAATAATAATAAAGAGATCACTGATAAATCAGCAAATCTCCTCACGACGCTCCCCATCCTTGTCAAAGAACTTTACTACACCGAACTCCGCTTCAAACCAACCTTCAGACTAGTCGGTAAGCCATCCACGGCGATGCACATGGTCGATAAGTCCGGTAACGATCCGATATCACCTTAAATTTGTGATGCCCACCTGGGCCATATCCTTTGTATTTTTTCAATCCTCTTTTTCACCAGCTTTTGGCGAAACGGACGGCAAAAATAATAACATTTTCCATCAAGCCAAATCTTAATCCTGAAAGGCTCTAATTAAAATGATTTACCCTTGCTTATATTGAAATTTATATAAGCAATAAACAAGATGGACAACAACAGGTAATTTTAGATTTACGGTTTTAGATTTACGGTTTTAGATTTACGATTTTAGATTTATAAGTCCAAAATCGAAAATCGGCAATCGAAAATAAGATAGGGAAGAAGGAGCGGGACTATTGACTATATTAATAGTACACTCTTGTAAAATAAAAGGAGGTATTCCAGCCACACCTTCCGGTACGGCTACCTTGTTACGACTTAGCCCCAGTCACCAGTTTTACCTTAGATAGCTCCCAGTAAAGTCACCATCTTCAGGTACCCCCG
>JBBSAQ010000070.1:0-22854 GCA_038252065.1 Chitinophagales bacterium | reverse complement strand
GAGAGACTCAATCTGGTCATACAAGAAATAAAACGAAGAGGAAGAGGTTATCGAAATATCCACAACTTTATACGTATGATTTATTTCCATTGTGGAAAGCTCGACATGCCAGTTTACCCACTTAAAATGGCGTAGAACCAAAATTCTTTTACAAAAGAAGCCGAATAATTCCTTATATTAGTGAGAATAATTTCAAATTTTAGTTCCTGTAAATATGAAAAACTTACTATTACTTTCAACTTTTATATCAATGATAGTCGTTGAATCTATATATGCACAAAGGATCTGTGGCTCTGATGAATATCTTGAATTTCAAAATCAAAATGAAAACATATATGCTAACCGTCAAAATTTGGAAAACAAAATAAAAGAGTTTCAAAAGTCGGGTCTGACTCAACGGACCGAAACGAAATACAGAATTCCGGTAGTAGTACACATCGTTATGGAGCATCCAAATTTTGTTACAGATGCACAAGTTCAATCTCAGATTGATGTTTTGAATGAGGATTTCCGAGCACTTAATTCGGATATTGTAAATATTCCGTCTGTATTTCAAAACTTGATTTCAGATACAAAATTTGAGTTCTACCTGGCTAAAGTCGGACCAAATTGTAACGGAATTACAAGAACGACAACAAATGTGAGTTGTTTCGATGAAATGGACGATGGAATCAAAAACACATCCGAAGGTGGTCATGATGTATTTGATCCTCTCCATTTGCTAAATATCTGGGTGGCCCCATTTGTAAATTTGATGCAAACCAATCCATATTTGTCCCTATCTTGGGTTACTCTCAGTTTCCAGGTGGTGGAGATATCGAAACAGATGGTGTTGCAATAGCTCCAAGAGCATTTGGAACCATAGGAACGGCCGAATTCCCATTTAATCAAGGAAGAACTGCAACACACGAAATAGGTCATTATTTCGATTTAAAACATATTTGGGGAGGAGAGGCTGCATCATGCACTGATTCGGACGATGTAGATGATACGCCCAATCAGGATTATAGGCATTTTGACTGTCCTGGTTTTCCGGAAATCAACTGTGGGAATGGACCAAATGGAGAACTGTATATGGATTTCATGGATGTTGTTCCCGATGATTGCATGCATTTATTCACAATTGGTCAATCAGCTAGAATGCTTGGTGCACTGCTAATAGATAGACCTAATTTAATTGATGCGTATACCCCCTTACTTTCAACTACTGACATTCCGATGACATGCTCTTTGGTAAATTTTAATCTAAATGATTTGTTAACTAACACTGCTCCACCAGGATCAACAATTGTTTGGTCCCTTGATGGGGATGTATCAGACGGCGTTACTAATATAATTGATCCGCTAGTGCAGGATATTGGAATTTACTTTGCATATTTTCACAATGATCAAAGTGGTTGTTATAACGGCCCAAGTGAAGGTGTCAAAATATATGGACAAGATCGTCATATCACCTCTGACACTTAAGATCATTCCGACATGGAGGTATTCGGTAATATCTATGTTGAAAATGGGTCTACACTTACTATATTTTCAACAATTTCATTTGGTCCATCCAGTTCCTTATTTGTAGAAAGTGGCAGCCACCTTAAGTTAGATGGTGGAAAACTCACCGCATGTTCGACAAAATGGCAGGGAGTTAGTGTGGCCGGAGCTTTGACTATTGGCTTTACGACACAGCTACCTGGTATGGTAGAATTATTAAATTCTGCGACAATTGAAAAAGCAATTGTAGGAATTAATGGAACAGATAAGTTTTCTTCGTCGGGTCTCACTTTTGAATATGGAGGGGGAATAATAATTGTAGATAATTCTATCATCCAGAATTGTGATACGGGCATTAAGCTTGCACCTTATGGATGGGGCTCAATTATTGGAACTGGAACTCCGGATGAACAAAGTGTTATAAATGAATCAAGAATTCAAGATTGTACAACCGGCATATCATCCAATGGCAATATTGGTTTGGAAATCACCGGCAGTACTTTTAAGAATAATTACAATGATTATGATGGCATTACTTCTTCATTAATAGCGAATGAAAATACATTTACCTCTCTTATAGAGATTGGCTCTGAATTTCCGTTGCTGCCAGGCTCAACTTTTGAACATAATAATTTTATTGGCGAGTACCTGGAAGTGCAATCACAAAGTAATTTTTCTCCTTTCACTATTGTAAATAACTCCTTCTTTGGCGCAGGGTTTGTTGCATTGGGTGAGCTGCAATATGAAATTGCAAATAATGATTATTATGATTCTTATCAAGGCAATGGAATATACAATACTGGAAAATATCTTTCAAATTTTATTAGAGACAATGCATTTAATAATAATCGATTTGCTAATTCAATTTGGGGAGTAAATGATGTTCAATTCCTCACAAATTGTTTTGAAAATACTGATTTTACAGATATTGAATTATATAATGGTTCTTCGATTTTTAAAATACAAGGCGCTCAAGGGCTTTCTGCCAGTAATTGTTTTGAGCAGGGTGCGCAGATAGAAACAGGAACTGGAACAGAGAATTTTACTTATTGGACAAAAGAAGGATACAATTATCCCCAAAGTTGCAAGCATCCTGGTCACGGCAATTATTCAATTCAATTGGCTCAATTTGAAGCTGATAATGAATTATGCGGAACTGGTCTGGACGTAACTGAACTGCCTGCTATTTATCGCGATTGTCAATGTTATTATGGAGATGATGGCTGCGAGGACGCAATAGAAGCAATCCGGAAAGAAATCAGACGTTTAGAAAATGACAACTCAATTGAACCACTTGTAAAAGAATGGTTATTCGCTAAGTATAGGCAGTGCATTGATAAATTGATGCGAACTCTTGTCCAGTCTTCTCTATTTAGAGGAGAAGGTGAGCAGATCATTTCCTATCTCTCTTCGCAACCGGAATTCAGATATCAGATTATGGCATATGGAATCATGAATCACATTCAGGATTATGACGCAAGCAGAGTCTATCTTAATACACTGACTCCTAATACACAGGCACAAACTGATTTTGTTTCTACTCAGAATATTTATCTCGATTATATTACTGACATTGACGGGTTCAAACTCTCTTCTTCCAATGAATTAACTTTAGAAAATGCCGGATCCATGGAAAATGAATTGTCCGGATATGCAAGAGCAATTTATTTTCACCTGACAGGAAATAAAATTGAAATTGATCTCCTACATCTTGATGGCTCAATCACACCACGAAGCACCGGATCAGCACATCTTATTAATACCTTTCCCAATCCAGTAGGGAATGTAACGTTTTTCCCTAATCCAAGTATCAACTTAATCGAATTTTCAATAAATGAATTTAATCCTGAACAAATCTATATACTAAATATCATTGACGTTTATGGCCGAATTACACTTTCACGTCAAATATCATCTGCACATGAATCTATTTACCTTAGTCAAGATGCAGGGATTTATTTTGCGTCCATTTTGGTTAACGGCCGTGTAATATCGACTCAAAAATTATTAAAATTATGATTATATTTAATAGGAAAATAGAAAAAATATTATTCATTTTATTTTACTTATCCATTATTTCCACTCGGACTAATGCGCAGCGACTATTTGTAAAAACATACAATTTTGGTACGGTAGAAAATTCGTACCAGATCGTGATGTATAATGGAAGGTTATTTATTAACACGGCTACATTTTGCGGGGCTGAATGCTCTTATTTAACTGAAATCGATTCTCTTGGAAATATCCTTTGGAAAACAGATGTTCCGGATATTGATATTGCCAGTGGTACTATGGTCATTGTACATGACACCATTACTACCACAGGTAATAATGATCCGTCTAACACTTTATTTCGAATGGCACATTTTACGCTGGATGGAGAAAAGCGTGGTCCAACTTTTGAAATTGAACATCCTATAGAGAAATATACCAACATGTTTCAATTGACCCTGACTTATTTTTCTGGCAAGTTTGTCCTTAGCGGATCTGGCAGGCAGGGAGGAATCAGAAAATCATTGATTTTTGTTGCAAACCAAATTGGTATTGTTGATACCTTGGTGGCTCTTGAACCAACAGATGGTTATTCTGTAATATGGGACAGCTCCATCGATCAACAGGGAAGGCTGACCACATATCACCAGGTTGAATTTGCACATTCCGAAGTTAACTATCGAAAAATATTCAAGTTTGATTCCAGTTTCGATACGGTGTGGACCTATACCTCTGAGTTCAACGACCATAATTATATAATTCCGTATGGTTGTGAACTTGCTGATGGCAGACAGATACTCACGTTTGTAAATCCACAAGGGAGCCCTGTTTTATATTCTGTCAGGGCTATTAATGCAGATGGGACTGTTGACTGGCAACATGACTACCCAACGACAGGGACACAATCCAGATATATTCTCAGACTCAAATGCCTGAGTAACGGTGACATCCTGGGTAGTGGTCAATTTGGTGATCTGAACCAATCCACAGATATATACGGTGCACCCTGGTTGTTTAGAATGAGTCCTGAGGGAGAATTACTCTGGGAGCGGGCTTACATTGAAATTGATTCAAATACAATGCAAGCCAGGGTTGGTTCTTTTTTTGATTTTGTTGAACTTGAAAATGGTGACCTCTTAGCAGTGGGTAATTTAAAATACGACGATGATGACATGCTCATCATGCGCGTGGACTCTAATGGCTGTCTCTATCCGGACGATTGTAATCTAATAAATGTCATCACGGCTGCTGAGATTCCACCTATTACTCAGAATAAATTCAATGTATACCCTAATCCTGCATCAACGATCCTGCATATTCAAATCCCGGACTTTTTCGGAAAATTCAATTACAGTATTTATAACAGTACCGGTCAATGTAAAATCTCCGGGTCAATCACCAGTAACACTAGCGATGTTCATGTGGATGATTTGCCCACTGGCCTTTATTTTTTAACTGTCCATAAAATTGGAAAATTGATCGGGACAAAGCGATTTGTAAAAGTGGGTGACTGATGATCATCCACCTGACGCAGAGTGTGGCCGTGGCACGACTAGTCGTGCCACGGTGGTCTAACACGCTGATTATCAGATTACTGGAAGGGGTTTTTGGGTGCGGAAAATGTACACCAATCTGGACTCTTATAAATACCCATTTTTCGGTAATAAATCTATTATTTTAGACTAATCTAAATTTAATTTTAATACAGTCTAAATAATTTATTATTTTTGGAAGGTGCAATTAACCGCTACCGAAGAAAATTATCTGAAAGGAATCCTTAAACTCTCTGTTCAGGCAGATATCTCTGTGACTACCAATGATATTGCTTCACTTTTAAGTACTACTCCCGCCTCAGTAACAGATATGCTAAAGAGGTTGTCCAACAAGGATCTTATCGCTTATCAGCCTTACAAAGGTGCGAGGCTAACCGAACAAGGATACAAACATGCCACCTTCCTCATCCGCAAACACCGGCTCTGGAAGGTCTTCTTATACCAATCCCTGAACATCCCATGGGAAGGAGTCCAGGATATCGCTGAGGAACTCGAACATATCAACTCAGATATCCTTATCGACCAGCTGGACTCTTTCCTTGGTTTTCCTAAATTCGATCCTCACGGGGAACCAATCCCCAATGCACAAGGCAAATACACATTACGCAGACAAATACCACTTAAAGACCTTCAGCCCGGAAAATCCGGACTGATCATAGGTGTTAAGGAATCAGATAGCCATTTTCTAAAATATCTTGACGAGAAAGGAATTGGGATCGGAAAAACGATCACTTTAGTCAGTGTTGACGAATTTGATCAAAGCATGACTCTTCACCTGGAGAACAGAGAAATAATATTGTCAACAAAAGCTACAGAGCTAATATTGATAAAACCACTTTGAAACACAACATCCCGAATGGCTCAGGAAATGAATACGCAGCATAGAACAGCTAATGAATTTTATCTTTGAAGCATCAGAATGTCTGCCTTAATCTATAATGTAACGGTTAAAATTTCGACGGAAGCCCGCGAACAATGGGTCGAGTGGATGCTCGACGAGCATATTCCCGAAGTTATGGCTACGGCATGCTTCAAATCTTTCCGACTTCTTCATCTTGAAGGGTATGATGACGATGAAGGCATCACCTATGCGATCCAATATACTTGTCCCAGTCAGGAATTATTTGCCATCTATCAGCGGGATCACGCCCCTCAATTGCAGAAAAAACATCAGCATGCTTTTGATGGAAAGTTTGTAGCCTTCCGGACGATATTAGGATTGATCGCAGAAGGATAGCCAAACTTTATTTTCTGAAGTAGTGACAGGTCGCGACCAGTCACTACTTCAGAAAATAAGGTTTGCCGTGTTGCAATTAGCTACCCATTCTCCTTTCCTCATCTTTTCTCTTATTTTTACCACATGGATTTTCAACTTACGGACGAACAGCTTGCTGTCCAGCATGCGGCACGTGATTTTGCACGCAAAGAATTGCTTCCCGGTGTCATCGCACGTGACCGGGACATGATATATCCGACAGACCAGGTCCGTCAGATGTGTGAGATGGGTTTTATGGGTATGATGGTCAGTCAGGAATATGGAGGCGGGGGAATGGATACGATGAGCTATGTATTAGCCCTAGAGGAAATATCAAAAATTGATGCCAGTGCTTCTGTCATCATGTCTGTCAATAACTCCCTGGTTTGTTGGGGTATTGAATCCTATGGAAGCCCGGAGCAAAAAATAAAATACCTGCCGAAGCTGGCAACAGGCGAATGGCTCGGTGCCTTCTGTCTGTCTGAACCCGAGGCCGGAAGTGATGCCACAAGTCAGCGCACCACTGCCAAAGAAGATGGAGACCACTATATAATCAACGGAACAAAAAACTGGATCACCAACGGTGGCAAATCCTCCCTACATGTCGTCGTAGCTCAAAGCCATGCAGAGCTCAAACACCGCGGTATCAACGCCCTCATTGTCGAACGTGCGTGGCCGGGAATTGAGATAGGAGCCAAAGAAGACAAGCTTGGAATCCGTGCATCAGATACTCATTCGATTATGTACAGTGATGTGCGCGTTCCAAAAGAAAACCGCATAGGCCCTGATGGATTTGGATTCAAATACGCCATGAGTACACTTGATGGGGGCCGTATCGGAATTGCGGCCCAGGCATTAGGTATTGCAGCTGGAGCGTATGAACTGGCGCTCAAATATGCCCAGGAAAGGGAAGCTTTTGGGAAACCAATCATGAATCATCAAATCATAGCATTCAAGCTGGCCGACATGGCTACCGAGATTGAAGCCGCACGTCTTCTCGTCTACAGGGCGGCACGATTGAAAGATATGGGCCAGGATTACAGCTCTATGGCAGCCATGGCAAAATTATTCGCTTCGGAAACCGCTATGAAACATACTGTTGAAGCTGTACAGATACATGGTGGCTATGGATACGTCAAGGAATATCATGTAGAGCGTCTGATGCGCGATGCAAAGATCACCCAGATCTACGAAGGTACTAGTGAGATTCAGCGTCTCGTGATCTCAAGGGCTATATTGAGTGGGGAACTCTATCAGCCTATGGCAACTTTGTGAGCATCGATCCGTTTCTGAAGCCTGACACTTTTCCATTTTTTATCATTCCTCAATCATGAAAGGATCTTTCCATATTGCTACAGTATCAGGTATTCCTGTGAAAGTTCACTGGAGTTTCGGTCTTCTGCTTTTGTGGGTAGCCTATGAAACCAGCAAAGAAGGATTCCAGCCGATTCTCCTGCTTCTATCGATTGCCATCGTCCTGAGCGTTTTTTTCTGTGTAATCCTGCATGAGTTTGGTCATGCATTGGCCGCCAGGCAATTCGGTGTAAAGACTTTCGATATCATCATGACGCCTATAGGCGGGATCGCAAGACTGGAGAGAATGCCTGAAGGAAGAGGCCAGGAATTCTGGGTCGCCATTGCAGGACCCGTGGTCAATTTTCTGATTGTAGGGATTATCTGGCTTAGTTATGCACTGTTTAAGGGCGAGGTTTTTCCGCTTTTCTCATCCTCCTTCTGGAATTTCAATCAGGAGGCAACATCTTATTTTAAAATAATACTTCTGGCAAATGGCTACCTGGGCACCTTCAACTTGTTACCGGCATTCCCGATGGATGGGGGTCGGATACTTCGTAGCCTTCTGTCACTCAGGATGGACCGCAGCAAAGCCACGCTGATCGCATCTTATGCAGGTCAGGGTATAGCCTTTCTGATGTTTGGGTACGGAGTCATGCACAATCGGCCCACGCTGACGCTGATCGGTGTCTTTATTTTTTTCGCCGCACGACAGGAGAATAAGGCGCTTCAACGCCAGACGTGGCTAACAAAAACGAAAGCGTCAGATATTATGGAACCTATCGAGCACACGCTTGAAGCAGGTCAAACGATGTCGGAAGCAAAAGAAAAGATCAAATCTGTAGAAGGAGAGGGCTTTATCGTTTGGGCAGGACCGGAAACACCGGTAGGCTATCTCACCAGGGAATTAGTGGCAAATTTTGATTCAGCACGTTATCCCGAAAGTCTGATTGATGCCTGGGTGATTCCATCGCCGACAGTTGTTTCACCTGAAACTCCCGCGGCTCAATTATTTGCATTCATGCAGCATCATAAAATTCCACTTGCACTTGTATCTGATCACCTCCATTACAAAGGAATAGTACACTGGAAAAAACTTTCTGAAGGAATTTGATATATCAATGATGACAGATAGAAATTTATAAAAAAAAATGGACAGGTTGCGACCTGTCCATTTTTTTTCCATTCTACCTGCTTGCCGGTTATTTTTTTAATCTTGCTTTCACATCATCTGTGAGATCATTGCCATCTTCGGCAAAAAGTAAAGCGCCTGAAACACTTGTATCAAAGATCATGGTATAATGTCCTTCCTTGCCGATGACCTGGATGACACTGTCCACCTGTGTGAGAATAGGCTGCAGAAGTAATTCTCTTTTTTGCATCACTTTGAATTTTATCTGTTCCTGTAGAGAATTCAGTGAATCCTGTTCTGTCTGAAGAGCTACTTGTTTATTTTGCTGCGCAATCTGTGAAAGTGTTCCACTATTGGCTTCTTCTACGAAGGCTCTGTACTTGGCTTCGAATGCTTTTGATTGGGCATCAAATGGATCTAAAAGACCTTTTTGAAATGCTTCTAATTCGGTGTTTGCCGGACCGATCAGAGGATGACCTTGTATGATCAGGGCAGAATTGACATGACCAAATTTCTGGGCATTACTTTGTTGAGTAGCCGCCAGAAAAATCAGTAAGGAGAATAAGATTAATTTATTCATTTGATAAAGATATTCTTTGAATTTGAAGAGTTGTGTTCATTACAAACAATCAGTGAATTTAGGTTTAGTTGCTGAATTTAATCTCTATTTAACAAAAGATTAAAACTATACGTACACCCCTGAGCATGAGAGCACAAATTCCATTTTTAAGGAATGGAATAAAGATCTATTCAGAAGAGATAAATTAAGGGGTTAGACTTCCTTTTTACTCTCTTCGATGGCTTTGCGGTCAGATTCCCGCATTCCTTCTTTGATCTCGTTTTCGATATTGTTCCGTGCATTATTAAACTCACGGATACCTTTACCCAGGCCGCGCATGAGTTCCGGAATTTTCTTGCCTCCGAATAACAACAATACAACAGCTAGGATGATAAACCACTCAGAACCACCGGGCATGCTAAGAAATAAAAAAGTATTCATTGTCAGACTATTTAAGAAGTCAAAGTTAAGGAAAAATGAAGGAGACAGCTCATTATTATGTGAATAGAGTCCCAACAACACCTGAAAAATCCAATTGTAAATTAAGCATCATCTTCAGATGACGACATCACGAATGAATTATCCAAAATAATCCATGAGTTGCTTAATCACAACCTTTTACACATATTGTATTTAATACTTATAAATGATGTCGATCAATCGGATCGACATCAGCCCATCGGGTAATGGAACTACTTAACTTTATAAATTTATCCTGCTGCTCCGGGGAAAAATGTTTTTTACCCTCGCCTATCTTTCCTCTTCGTATAAATTGATCATAGACCATTTTTGTAGAAGGCGGTTGCACACCAAATTTTTCCTCCAATTGCTTCATCTGGTCAAAGCTGCTGTATCTCAACGCCCTATCGATCTGGTCAGCTGTGCTATTAAGTTTACAAAATCTGATGATTTTGTTGATTTGCCCTTCTTTATCATTGATCAGGTCCTCATATCTGAGATAAAGTATAGTATGGTTATGCTTATTTTCTAACCAATCTTGAGTATACTTAAACCAGTTCGTTTTCCCATTGGATAAAAACTTACTGATAAACTCATTAAATTCCAGATCAGGGTTATTATAATTTCTGTTCTGGTGAAATAACGAAACAGCCACATCCATTCCATCCCTGAAAACAAAAATGAAGCGGCCTTTTACGCCCTTTGAAAACTCCTCATAAAAGTCATGGGATTTTATCAGGCGGGGAGAAGCAAATTCCCTTGGTTTTTCTCCCCGGATCGATGCATTTCGGATCCATGGAGAAACTTCATATATATGATTGAAAGCCAGATCCCCATGGGTCGTCAGATGATATAAAATCATTTGCATCATTGTCGTTCCCGATTTTGGGTAGGTCACGATATAGATATCGTCATCCCTTTCTCCAAACTCCAGTTTATAAAGAATGAACCCAAGCTTGTCTGATATCTTCTTCAACCGCCGACCAGCTTTATCAACAAGCTTGTAGATAAGCTTCACGCCAATAAGTTCAAAGTCCGGCATTTGTTTCATACCTGAAATGAGGAAAGCCATCTATTTTTTGAAAAGGTAATAGTCTATACTTTAATTTCTAGCTATTTGCATTTTCCATGATAATAATTGGCTTCATTGACGACATCGGACCAGGAAGCATAATTGGATTTCCAGTTGTCATTGTCTTGGCAATATTTATAAGAGTCTCCAAAACCATCAACCCAATTGCAACATTCATCCTTTTTACAAGATGCACTTCCAAAAATTATGGTTAAAACGCCCACCATGATGGCAAAAATTCTGAAAATTTTCATACGCATTATACTTTATCAAATTAGAAAAATATGTCCTCCGATTTCAATCTAAATTTATTACATTCTCATTCTATGGATTCAATCATCGTCTTAAATTTACTGAACTTTCTGCTTCCTCTTAAAGCTTCTCCATTAATTATAAAGAATGGACTTCCGTGAATGCCTGCTTGCTGAGCTTTTTCCGCCATTTGCTCTATAAAGTTATCCAGATAATCAGAACTTAAGCACCCAGCCAATCCTGTGGTATCCACTCCATGCGCAACAACAAACTCATTGATGTAAGCAATATCTGGATTATTTTGCTTTTCCGTGATAAGTTTTTTGTTAAATTCTTCAAAAAGTTTTAAATTATTCAGGCAATAAACATAGTGAATTGGGTCGATTGCCGCCCGATCCTTAGCATCGGGCAGGAAACGAATAATAAACCTGGCATGTCCCTTTTCAATAAAAGTTGACCTCAATTCGGGATAGGTCGTCTCAAAAAAGTCTGCACAATATTCACAACTCAATCTTGTATACATAATAATGGCCACCGGAGCATTTTCGTTTCCAATGACGATATCAAGATCTCTCACTTGTTGAACATCCTCAAACCTTGTACTCTTCAAACCTTCATGAATAAACATATTTGTCCTTTTAACTTTTTCGGTTATATCCGACAACTTAAAAACACAGAAGATTAATAAAATCAAAACTAACTGGATTTCGATGATTACTATGATTTGAAGATGTTTCATTTACCTAAAATAAGGCTACGGTGGATATTACTTCTATCAAAAGATAAGATTTTGTTTGTACATTACTTTAGTTGAATACATGGTAGCAAAAACTATACATGGGGGAGAATTATTCTTTCTAATTTACCAAAAGTATGAAATAGCAACTCAATATGGTTTGGGGACCAGGCCAGGGATGAAAATAATCAAAGAAAACCATGTCTAAATCTATATATGAAGTAAAGTAATTGTTGGGTACCTTTCAATGAAGGTAAAAGATTTACTTATCCTATAAACATTCATTTTGGTAATTGCGTTATCATCTTGTCCCTGCGTATGTTTATGATTCCCCGTGGCATACCATTTTCTTCTGATTGATCTAAATTTTCCTTTTTTGAAAAAAACAATTCGATATGGATTGCGCATGGTGGCTGGATTTCTATTATTCCTGATCAGTTTCTCTGCGATCATGTTTTTGCTGGTCTCGTCCAACAAGGATGTCATCAATGCGATGGCCAGGACGCAGATCAACAGGCAGGTAAAAGGGATTGTGACCATCGGCGACCTAAAGCTCAATTTTTTAAGAACCTTTCCTAATCTTTCGGTTCAGCTTTCAGACGTCACCCTTCAGGATTCTCTTTGGGACCGACACCTTCATAATTTTTTGCAGGCTGAAAAAATATATACGCGGTTTGACATCATGAGCCTGTTCAGGGGAAAGCCAAAGATCTCCGGCATGATTGTTCAAAATTGTACAATTTATCTCTACACGGATGAATGCGGATACTGTAATCTTCATCGATCAGAAGATCTTGCTTTCAACAAAGCCAAAACTGAACTTCCGGATCTCAAATTTGATCATACCCGGCTGATTATAGAAAATAAAAACCAGAACTCTTATCATGATATTGATATAGATTATTTAAGCAGTCATCTTGATCAATTGGATAGCGGATACGTATTTAGGATCGAGATGAAATCATTAATCCACGGCATAGGTTTCAATATGGACAGAGGAAGCTATCTGAAGGAGAAGTCTTTACAAGGCAATTTTGATTTGATTTATTACCCGGGCAATAAACTAGAATTTAATAATATCAATCTTAAGATAGATCAACAACCTTTCGTCCTAAACGGGAATATTTATTTCCTAAATGAACCCGTTTCGTATGACGTGAATATTAAGACTAAAAAAATACTTTATCAGAAAGCTACCGGCCTGCTCACCCAATCCCTTTTGCAAAAACTTCAGCCTATTGATATTACTGAGCCTTTTGAAGTTTCTGCTGATATTTCAGGTCTGGCTGCTCCAAATGTGATTCCCCGGATTGCTACCCATTTTGCAGTACATGATTCAGAAATGAAAACTCCTGCAGGCGTGCTTCATCAGTGTTCATTCACAGGTAGTTTCAATAACCAGATGGATGCACAACTACTACCCGGAGATGAAAATTCAAAATTTGTTTTTGATAGTATCCAATGCACCTGGGAGAATATCACCTTTGTATCTACCCGCGCTGAGATCAGCAATCTTAATTCGCCTTATCTGATCTGCGATTTACGATCCAATTTTAAACTCGAAGCCATTAATGCATTGGCAGAGAGTAGCTCCATTCGCTTTACAAAAGGCCTGGGAAGCCTCGATATCACGTATAAGGGTTCATTTGCAAAAGAGGATACGATCAACTCCCTGGTCAATGGAACCTTAACCCTATCGGAGGCAGAGATAAATTATCTTCCTCGTGGTCTGTTATTCAAAAAATGCAGTGGTGTCCTCGCTTTTAAAGATGAGGACCTGGTCATCAGTCACTTTATCGCTACTGCGGGAAGTACGAATCTAACCATGAATGGTGAAGTAACAAATCTGTTTGCCTTGCTGAATAAAAATCCTGAGCAGCTCACGATGAAATGGACTGTATCCACACCAGAACTGGACCTAAATGATTTCATTTCCTATGTCAGTGAAAGATCTGTTATCCCAAGGCAAAAACCGGTTCTCAAAAATAAACTGATCAGCGCCACTGAAAATTTAAACCGGATGCTAAGTGACGGCACAGCTAAACTAAATATCAATGCAGGCCAAATGTCATACAAAAAATTCGCAGCAAGCAATGTGACAGCCTCTATTTTCCTTGTTGGCAACAAAGTGCTATTGCGAAACGTAAAATTAAATCATGCGGGGGGCACACTCAGTCTGAAGGGATCCCTGACCAATGGAAATCACGCCAATAAGCTTGAACTTTCATCCACCCTGGACAGAGTAGATATCCCTGGTATTTTTCATGCTTTTGACAATTTTGGTCAGGATGCGATCACTGCCCAAAACATGAAAGGGAATCTGTCTGCTAAAATAAACCTGAAGGGTATCATCACTGACAAAGCAGAAGTGTATGCCAACAGTATGAAAGGAAATGTCCAATTCAGCGTAAAGGAAGGCGAATTGATCAATTTTGATCCTGCTGTAAAAATTGCCTCCACAGCGTTCAAAAACCGCGATTTTTCACATATGCTTTTTGGAGAACTGACGAATGAATTGGAAATTGATGGATCAGCGATCACCATTCATAAAATGGAGATCCGATCTAATGTGGTCATCTTGTTTGTAGAAGGGGTATATGATACAAAGAAAGGAACGGACATGAGCATTCAGGTGCCGTTGAGCAACCTTTCTAAAAGCGAAAATTCCACATTAAAGAACACCGGCCGCGTAGGATTGAATATCCGGCTCAGGGCTAAAACAGGAGATGATGGAAAATTGAAGGTAAGCTGGGACCCTTTTAACAATGGTTCAAAACAAAGAAAAGAAGAAAATAAATTGGATTCTCTTAAATCTCAGGGCTTACATAAGTAATAGTCTTAATATGTTAATTCCCGGGTGAAGGCAATTTTCTTTTATATTTTTGGCTCAAACCCAACCTCAGGGCAAGTACAATCGTCTTATTTTCCTATAAAGTATAAGAAAACGGAATTTACGTCTCCTCATAAACAGCTTGGGCCTTTTCCTCCTCCTGAGTATGTGATTCCGTATAACTTGTTATTTTAGAGCTATTGCATTTCGGACGTCCAATAAAATATTGCTATGCCCAAATTCTACCCCTCATACCTGTTCTTTATTTTATATACACTTTGCTCGACTGCCTCTGGTCAGACTGTCCTCGCTCCAGGTGATATTGCAGTATTGGGCGTAGTCACAGATTTAGGTACATGTGCGAAACCAGAATCTGATGAAATCAGTTTCGTTTGCTTTAAGGACATCACTCCGTTCACAACGATCATTTTAACTGACAACGGCTGGGAAGCGGTCAATGGTGGCTTTTGGGGAGATAGCGAGGGAACATTGCAATTTACACGTGCAGGCGGGGTTATTCCACGAGGCACGGTGATCACCTTTAGAGCAATTTTGAATGGGGCTGTCTGGAGTTATGGTTTTGTAAGCCCTGACAATGGCTGGATAATCCAGAATATAAATGTCCCTGGAGGTCAATTCAATCTTGAACCAGGAGGTGATCAATTTTATTTCATGCAAGGCGGGACCTGGGATAATAACGGAGGAGGAATGAATAAGACGACCTATTCTGGCACGGTTATCTACGGATATACTACCAATGCGGTCTGGGTTGCCGATGGAACTTCTCATCAGTCAAACCTATATCCTTCTGTCATACCATGTTATTACATGTCTTCAGGAGGTGCGAATTTTTACAAATACTCTAATCCTTTCAATCCTGCTTCTCAATTGAATTGGTGGCATCTGATACAGGATGGCACGAACTGGACTGCCTATGTGGATTGTACAACATACGGTGCATCTGCACCTAATTATCCCGGAGGCTGGTCCATTCCGATCATGGATGTGAATATCGGGATCGATTGTCTGGATTGCGATGGCTGTTCTCCATTTGAAACTTCGATAACCATTCGCCTCCCGCCTGGCTTTTACGATGTACAGTATACAGATGGAACGGATACGTTCACACTCCTGGCTATACAGGATTTTACTTTCATCAATGTCACGATATCAGATACAACAACATATACTATTATTTCGGTCACTGAGGTGGGGGGATGTCCTATTCAGGGGCCTTTTTCAAATACTGCGGTGATCAATGTGCCACACAACAATCCAGGAACGCATAAAACCATTTTCGTTTGTCCCACACAAGGATTGGTCGCTATCGGTGGTTATCTGGGAATGCATGATCCTGGTGGATTATGGTCGCCGCCATTAGATCCACTCAATGGTATTTTCTATTCGTCTTTCTGGGGTCCCGGCACATATACATACTACTTCAAACATCTGGGATGTCCGGCTGATACAGCTACGATCACCATATACTGGATCGACCCGGCTGCAACAACATATGAAATAGGTTGTGATCAAAACGGAACACCAAATGATATTACAGACGACCGGATGACCGTGACGATCAATTTTATGGCTCCGGGATTTGGTCCTGATTATTGGGTATGGGTCACGCATTTTGGCGTGACGACGGGTTCCATTTCCCCGGGAACCGGACTTACTGGTGTGCCGACTACATTTATACTTGACCCGGGTACGGCCACGACTACAAATCTTGCTCTTGTACTTCAGGATCTGAGCGGTAATGGATGCATATTTAAATTTCCACTTATACCTCCCGGATTTTGTTCGGATCCCTGTGACCCTGACATGACGGCTTCCATTTCCGGTGATTTTGATACGTGTCCCAATAGCTGCCCTGACAATCCAGCGCATTTTTATGTTGATGTCAGTGGTGGCCTGCCCGACTATTCGATGGATTTTTCTGTGACTGCCAATGGATTTCCATCCTGGACGTTTACAAATGTGCCGATTGATATCAGTTCAGAATTTGAAGTGTGTGTAGCTGATGTGCCTGAAGCTGTATATGATGAAGCCACACATTCTTTATTAGTGCCAAAATTAATGACAGGGCATGATATCGTCATCACCCTGTTAAATGTGTATAGTAAATATGGTTGTACGGCCATGCTTGACAATGCAGAACAGATCATAACAATTCATGCATTACCTCCCATTTTAGCTCCTCATCTTACTTTTTGCAAAGGCATAGCGAATAATATTAATCTTACGGATTACGATATTTATGTAAGCACTTTTTATGATGTATCGTGGTACGATGGAGATCCACTGCAGGGTGGTGATATCATCAATAGTCCTACAGGGGCAAATCTTTTTAATATCAATCAACTGTGGGCTCTTATTGAAGATGATTATTGCCAGAACTCAATTCAAATTCCGCTTACTCTTCTTCCTCAACCGAAACTTGATTCTGTACCTCCTTTGCAAATTTGTAAAGGAGATATTGTCGTACTTCAGAATATTCCTTTGAATGATGCAGGCAATAGTATGCCCGTGTATACTTTTCATTCAGGACTTCCACCTGATACCACGAACCGGCTGAATCCGCTCGTCTATATTCCAAATGATACGGTGACCGTTTATGTCCTCGCTACAGCAGGCATGTGTTATGACACCATTCCGATTGAAATTGATGTGCAGGATTATCCGGATTTCACATTGCAGGGTTCACCATGTGATATGATTTCACATACGTATTCAATTCTTTTTACGAGTTCTGCGGATTCAATTCACGCTAGTGCAGGTATAGTTGTCAATAATCCGACCGGTCAGGATTCAATCAAAGGAATTCCTGAAAATGTAAATGTGACGATTGAAATTTTAAATGCTACGTCATTATGTAAAGACACATTCCTGATCACTGCACCGAATTGTAATTGCCCTCTCATCAACTCACCAATTGCGGGTCAGGCTTCATATTCAATATGTGATGGAAGTGCCATTCCTGTTTTGTCTGTTACGATTGATCCGGGGAATGTGGCCAATTGGTACAATGTGCCAAGTGGTGGTGTTGCTCTTTTGCAAAACAGTCTGACCTATCAACCACCGAGTGCAGTCAGTGCTATCTATTACGCTGAAGCCCTTGATCCCCTGAATCTTTGTAATAGTGTCAGAACACAAATTCCGTTTGATGTCTACCCTTTGGCCGATCTTCAACAGGTAGCAGACCCCATTCTTTGTGATCAGGAAACTATCAATCTGAATACGCTTGCACCTACAGTTTTGAATGGTGTAGGAGGAAATGGCCAATGGTTTGATCTGACGACTAATCTTCCTGCCTCGGGTATCATCCAGCCACAAAATGGGGATGCCTGGTATTATCTCTTTACAAGCGTGCCTGGTAATTGCCCAAGCTCGGATACAATTCAGGCGATTGTCAATTCACTGCCTGTTATAAACTTCTATACTATTCTTTGTAATGATGTAGCGCTTGAGTATGAAGTTTCATTTACAACGGATGCAGATGTCGTACTGGTCAGTGTAGGAAATCTGACACACATCGCAGGAACAGATAGTTTCTCGCTGACGAATATTCCTTTTGATACAGACATCACCTTTGACCTTACAAATACCACAACGGGCTGTACAAATAGCATTTTTCAGGTAGCTCCAGATTGTAGTTGTCCTGCACTACTTCAGACGAATAGCATTGAACTTTGCTCAGCTCAGGGTGCTGTGAATCTTACTGCATATGTTGGATTTGGAGTCAATGGGAGTTGGCAACTTGTCAGCACGCCAGCCGGAGTAAACCCTGCGACATTAGCAGGAACTAATTTCAACGGTACCAATAAAGATCCGGGACTGTACATATTGAGATTTATTCGTTCTGTTATCCTTGCAGATTGTGTTGATACGGCTGCATTTCAGATTCAACTGCATACTTCCCCATTTGTCGATGCCGGAAGTAATGCTACTGTATGTGCGCCGGATGTCATCAATCTTTTTGGGAGTGGTGGCGGAAACAACGTGACTTTCCATTGGACGGAAACAGGAAGTGCATCTGTCGCAAATGCAAATGCGCTCAATACAAGTTATACACCTACGCTTGCAGATATCTCTGCAGGTTCTGTCAGTTTTACCCTGACGGCTACGGATCAGACAGGCTTTTGTCCACCTGCAAGTGAAGCGATCACAATCACCATTGATGGGTCAGCATATTTTATTATTACTCCTGGTTCGCAGGTTTATTGTGATACGGCTGATATACAGGTGAACTTCGATGATCTTATTTCATTTGGCAATAAAAATGGTAAATGGTTTTTTCCGGATACGGTGAGCGCGCCAATTACAGGCTCAAGTATGTTCAACCCATCAACACTTGCTTCTGGAAATTATACTGTGTTCTATACAACTTCAAATGCAGTACTACCTTGTAAAAATGATACTGTCGGTGTCAATCTGATTATTCGCAATTGCGCATGCCCAAGTGTTGCATTGACAGCCCCGTCTCAAAGTATATGCAGCGAATCCGGAACTCAGGAATTAAATAATTTTCTCATTACGGCTGAGCCAGGCACATGGAGTATCACCGGCAAACCTGCAGGTTCCAAACCAGCAACCATCAATGGGACTAAATTTGTAACGAATAATTCGGATATAGGTTTCTATACTATACGATATACACTTACAAATCCTGTAGCGGGTTGTGATGCATTCGCAGAAATAACAATTGAAGTCATATCCACACCAACATTGCAGATCACCTCAGTCAAGTGTGCTGCTGATCTTCAAAGTTGGGAGGCGATCATCACCTGTAATGCAGGAAATATCACGACCACACAAGGCAATCTGACTTCAATAGGCAATAATCAATTCCTTATAGATGGGCTTACGCTATTGACTAACCTTCAGGTATCATCTATTAATGGTAATGGGCTATGCACTGGTACGCTCATAATTCCTGCTCCTGATTGTGCCTGCACATTAAGTATATCTAATCTTCCTTCTACTGTTTCATTGTGCCCTGATGAGAAAACGACATTTAATGCTGTAGTCACAGGCGCCAAAGGAAATACAGTTTCCTTCTGGATCGTCAATAATGATAGTCTTTATCAAAATTCGCTTCAGGTCGGAACTGCGGGCACCTACACCTTTGTCACTCTTGATGAATTAGGTTGCAGGCAGGAGAAAAAAATTGATGTTAATGTCTATACAGAGATGGTGCCTGATGTCAGTGTCGTGGACATTACTTGTCCCGGAGATCAGGATGGTCAGATCATATTGAATGCTATCGTTGGTGGAAATGGCCCATTTTTTATTTCTATCAGTGGGGGAACCATGCAACCTGTGCTTTCATTTCCTTACACTTTCGATGGACTGAAAGCGGGTAATTATAAAATTGATTTGCTCGATGGATTCAGTTGTGGGATCAGTTTCAATATAATGGTTCAATCCGTGAGTTCTGAGACGTTGGATCTTGGCCCGGATAAAACAATACTTGTAGGTGATAGTGTGGAGATCAGGCCATTGATCAGTTTTACTCCGGATTCCTTTTACTGGACAGGTGACTTAACACTCATTGATCCATTCGTGTTGGACAATTGGATCAAACCCGAAACTGATCAGGAGTACATGCTTTTTGCGATTGATAGCAAAGGATGTCTGTACAGTGATGATATTAAGATCAAAGTACTATTGAATAGCAGCATTTACGTTCCTACCATCTTTTCACCAAATGGGGATGGCGTCAATGATCTGCTTGCACCTCTTACGGATCCTTCGGTAACGAGCATTGAATACTTTGAGATTTATAGTCGCTGGGGCGAATTGGTCTATTCGCTCACCAACTTTACTCCTAACCAAAGTAATGCAGGATGGGATGGCATGTTTCATGGGAAGAATTTAAATCCAGGCGTATACGTATACAGGCTTTCAGCGACGAATAAGAAAGGAAAAGTAATTCAACTTACAGGAGATGTCACGCTTGTGCGATAAACATCTCGTTCAACCTATAGCCAATTTTCCCTTCTTATTTGTTACGAGAAGAAAGAAAAACCCAAGGATAAAAAATCCTCCTAAGGCAAAAATTGAATTCCGCATATTGCCGGTGATGTGTTCGATAAAGCCAAATGAAAACATGCCGATGACAATAGCTATTTTTTCTGTCACATCATAAAAGCTGAAGAACGATGTTGTATCTTTTGTAGGCGGCATGATTTTAGAATAGGTAGAACGACTCATCGATTGAATACCCCCCATCACCAATCCGATCATGACAGCAATCAGGTAAAAATGCAAGGCCGTCGTAATGAAATATGCGGCCGCACAAATGCCTATCCACAACAATACTGTCAGCATAAGGACTTTGATATTGCCGATTACTTTTGACAGACGGGCCATCAACATCGCACCAAAGATCGCTACCAATTGAATGAGCAATATCGTAATGATTAAATCCTTGGATTCCATATTGACCCATTGGCCATCCACCTGTTTTTTGATTTCCTTGCTCGCAAATTCTGCTGAGGCCAGCATGACCGTCTGCACACCCATGCTGTAGAAGAAAAAAGCAGTGAGATACGATTTCAGAAATGGCATGTCCTGGATTTGATGCCATACTTTTTTCAATTCCCGGAATCCATTAGTGAGCACACTATGTGTGAAGTCTTTTGGCATGGGCTTACCTAAGGGTAATGCCTGAAATGAAATCTGTGAAAAACCAAACCACCATAGTCCTACCAGCAGAAAAGACAGCCTCGGTGCAAATGTGGAATCTGCAAACGTCATCATCACAAATGCGAAACATATCACCTGCAAAATCACACTGCCGACATACCCATATGCATAACCTTGTGCGCTTAATTTATCCTGATAGTCTACTTCTGCTATTTCCGGAAGGAATGCATTATAAAAAACAAGACTCCCACAATACCCAATAGCCGCTAAAATGGCAAGAATAATTCCAAGCTCAAGATGTCCGGGATAAAAAAAGTACATCCCCATACAGGCTCCTGATCCAATGTAACAAAAGAGCTGCATGAATCTTTTCTTATTGCCTTCATAGTCTGCAATGGAAGAAAGGATAGGCGATAAAAAAGCGATGACCAGATAAGCAAAGGCCAGCGCATAATTAAGTAAGGCACTATTGATGACTTTCCACCCAAAAAAAGAAACATAATCAAGTGTGGAATCATCTCCATCTCCTGAAATGGCAAGGTAATAAATAGGGAATATGGTCGCCGTGATGACAAGATTATAGGCCGAATTAGCCCAATCATACATACTCCAGGCCCGATACAATTTCTTTTCAGTTTTATTTATCGTCATGCTTAATCCCAGTGAGAAAGTGTGCAATTTAGAATATTTTAGTTGCTGGTCACTTTATATTGTCCAACTACAATCTTCATGGAAATACAGGTAAATATCTCTATCATTGCCTGAAATTTAAAAAGCCCGGATATGAAATATCTCTTCTTATTGGTCATCGCAACGGTTCTCATCAATTGCAAATCAGCCAGTCATCAGACGAATAGAATGCAATCAAATATAGAAACGTACCTCAAAGCGCATGGATATGCAGGAGATGATTATCAATTCATCGGGATCACAGGAATTGACACGGTGACGGAAAAAGATTTCTTAGACCGCCAAATGGAAGCCGTATCCCTTCAATTGACGAACAAGGACAGACGATTACAACGAATGGATTCGTTAGAAATGACGTTTAAAAAAGGCCTTGAACAACATCCGAATGACCAGATGCTTCAACAAAATCTTGTGGATATCACGAGGGGCAAAACTACTTTGTATATACTCCAACATAAACTCGATAGCCTGCAGGCAACAGCTAAACCTGAACAGGCTCAAATCATCAAATTTATCGGCATGGGGTTTTCCTTCAATTCAAAAGGCTCAAAAGGAACCTCTGTTCAACATCACTATTACGTCAAACTAGATGAGCAGATGAACGTGCTGAGTGTCGGTGATCTCCAGCAATAGGCCTTAGAAACATTCTTTACATTTGCGTCACCTAAACCGTACGTATGAAATTACTTCTCCGCAATGAAGTGATTATAATCATCATCATCGGGGTGATTTTTTTCTTTCCTTTTCTTGGATCTGTGCATTTATTTGATTGGGATGAGATCAATTTCGCGGAGTGCTCCCGTGAGATGATGGTCCTGCATGATTATAGCCGGGTCTATATAGATTTCAAACCTTTCTGGGAAAAGCCACCTATGTTTTTCTGGATGCAGAGTTC
>JBBSAQ010000069.1:0-23417 GCA_038252065.1 Chitinophagales bacterium | reverse complement strand
TTGTGATAATCCTTCATCAGGTATGGTCTCCTTTGTGGGACTCTGTGCTACGTATACGCCTGATGCAGGTTTTAATGGGCTGGACACGTTCTGTCTTGTGGTCTGTGACCCTAATCATCCCATGTTGTGCGACACGACTATCGTCATTGTGAATGTTACTCCTGTCAACGAACCTCCTGTTGCCGTTGATGATACGGCCACTACTCCGGAAGATACACCGGTGGTCATTGAGGTGTTGAATAATGACAGTGATCCGGACAGTCCGCTGGGTATTCCAGTAGTCACCGATCCTCCTGCACATGGAATGACTTCTGTCAATCCAATTGATAGTACAATAACTTACACTCCTGATGAGAATTTTGTGGGCGTGGATACATTTATTTATTCCATCTGTGATGATGGTATGCCACCATTATGTGACACAGCGCTTGTAGTTATAACTGTAGTTCCAGCTATTGATACAATACATGTTACGATTCCTCAGGACAGTTCGTTTACGGCATGTGCTGATACGCTGACCATATTTACGTTACCCGCTACATCATTATCATTCTGTGGAAGTCCTTCATCCGGTAGCATTTCTATTACGGGTATATGTGCCACGTATACACCGGATCCCGGGTATGATGGACAGGACACATTTTGTCTTGTGGTCTGTGATCCGATTCATCCAATGTTGTGTGATACTACGATTGTGGTCATAACGGTTCTTCCTCCACCCTGTGTGATTTTGAAAACTTTTGTTTATTTGGAAGGTTCAGCAGTCGCTCCAAACGGCAGCGCAAGCTATTCCATTCCGATGCGGACTACGCTAAATCAAGTAAGGGTATTGCCTGGCCAATGCTACATGGATCCTTTCCTTGGACTTCGTTATTCACCACCTGGGCAGCCCTATGACATTGCGCCATGGAATTATTTAGGATCTGAAGGTGACAACTATGATTCTCAGGGTAATCCTGGTTCAGGTTCCGCGGGATATCCTTCTACAGTAGTGGATTGGGTCCTGGTTAGTTTAAGAAATAATGCTGAAGGAGTGGGAGGGCCGGTATGCGAGGCTGCGGCATTATTACATCAGGATGGTACAATACAGTTTACTGAACCTTTTGATTGTTGTGATCTTAGCAGACTAAGCGCTTACTATGTTGTCATCGAACACCGGAATCATTTGATCGTAATGTCCGACACATCTGTTTTGATCATGAATGATACCCTAAAATATGATTTCAGGAATCGGCAGAGCTATATCAATGATCCAATGCATAGTGGGCTTTTTGCAGGTCAAAAAGAAATCCTGCCAAATGTATTTGCGATGTATGCTGCCAATGGAAATCAAACGTCATCTAGCCAGGCGGACACGGATACCAATTTTGATGACAGGTCGTTCTGGGAAATGTCTGCCGGCGCAACAGGGTCATATAAAGGTGGCGATTACAACATGAACGCTGATTCTAATTTCAATGACAGAGTTGTCTGGGAAAGGAATAATGGAAAATTTACAAGTGTACCTCGTAATTAAAGTAAAAGAAATATGATCAGTTAATAATGAGCTGGAGCATTCCTTTGCCTGTGGGTTCTATGTTAGGCAAAGGGTGCTCCAATTTATTTACCCAGCCCATTCCTCTCTATCCAGACTCCTGAAATTTATCGCCTCTGCCAAATGCGGAATTTCTATGTCCATGCTCCCTTCAAGATCTGCAATCGTTCTCGAGACTTTTAAAATGCGATCATAAGCTCGCGCAGATAACTGCAGTTTTTTCATCGCAGTTTTTAAAAGCGCTGAACCTGAAGGCTGAATGCGACAGATATCCCTTACGAGATTACTTGGCATCAGTGTATTACTATGCACGCCATCAAGATCTGCGAATCGTTCTTCCTGAATTTTTCTTGCTTTAATCACACGCTCCCTGATCTCGCAACTTTTCTCTGACACAATTTCATACTTTGAAAGTTCATCAATCGATACAGGTGTGACTTCGACATGCAAATCAATGCGATCCAATAATGGTCCGGATATTTTATTGAGATATTTTTTCACCACACCGGGACCGCACACACATTCTTTTTCAGGATGATTGTAGAAGCCGCATGGACATGGGTTCGTTGCATAGTTGTCACAAACAGTTAATTGCCCAAAAGCCTATAAATACTTCCTATCCGACCTCCCTAAACACCCTGGGGGACCATTTAAGGAAGGTTCGACTTGATAGGGGGATGTCCCAACCTCAAGTGGCCAAATTGATTAAGGTCACCACTGACACGGTAACTGGATGGGAACTTAATAGGTTTGAGCCACAAGCGAGATTAGCTAAAAGAATCATTAAGTTTTTAGGCTACTTGCCCTCGAATGGAAAGCCTGAATCCATTGGATGGACGCTGCGTCAGGCAAGGATGGTTTTAGGCCATACCCAGAAACAGGCGGCAAAAAGAATGAACTGTGATGAATCCAATATCCGGCAAATCGAATCAGGCAAACGGTATCCGAGGGTGGAGACTTCCCGGAAGATTGAACGATATAGTTTTCTGGCCGAAGAAAAGCTAAAGGTACTTTAGCAATAAAAGCATACTCAGTTTATTCGGGAGATCGAAATGCAAAATTCGGATCCAAAAAAAAAGATACAAGTAACTGAATTCTGTTAAATACTTAAGGGAGAACACTGAATAACACAAACCATTGTAAGTTTTTTATTAAATTCGGGAACAATCGTATAAATCTTTCATAGCTTCAACATCATATTCATTTTTGTCATCACAAAAAGAATGAAATACCAAGCTACGTGTCTGTACCCCTTCATTTCTGAACACCACCGACATGACTACTATTTACATCTTATCAAAACTCTTCTTCCGTAAAAACATAAAGCTTTTACTGGGTTCCCCTGCAAGATATTGTTATAAAGACAGCACCCTGGCTTGTCCCAGGGTCAGGGTGCAGCATTAAGATTTACGTAATCGTTTCTGGACAAAAAATCTATTTAAATAATTGGGCACAAAGCCTCCTTTGCCTCGTTAGCTTTCGGAGGCGTGTGCCCGCATTAATAAATAAAGATGAAAAATATGAAACTTTTTGTTGAGCCTGTTATGGCCAACCCTATTAATTTTAGTATTGAGTCTAAAGACAAAAGCTCAGATTGCACTTACTTCGCAAAACTTGAAGTTCAGATTATTGGGATGATCAGTGCGTATTGTAAATCAGTAAAATTTTTAACTATAAAAGCAATTCTAATAATTTTATTAGTTTTCTGTTCAAGTACTATGCAGAATCTCGTTGGACAAAGTATGTGTGCATACTCTCCTGTAGCAAATTGTGGATTCTTACCAAATGGTATAGAGGATAGTAATGCTGGCTTGCTTTTTTATAAGGATACTACTTTAGTAGTTGATACCATTGAGCCGATTTTTATTAAAATTTATGTTCATGCCATAAGGACTGATAGCTGTACCGGAGGTTTATCAGCGGACCAGGTTAAAAATGCCATCCAAATATTAAAAAATGATTTTATAAAAAATGGAATCTATTTTATTTGGGATTGTGAGATAGATTGCTTGCCTGATGACGATGAATATGTGAATCCTGTCGGAGATCAAACGCTTTCAATATTTAATCATAATCCACATGAGGATGGAGTAGATATTTATTTTTATCCTGAGTTTTCGTTAAGTGAAAATAGAGGATTTAATACCACACAATGCATTCTTGGTGGATCAGCCTATTATATTGCTGGAAATTTTCATAATAGTTGTGATGAACCTAATTTTCATTATTTCGAAACCTCGGTTGTTTCCCATGAAATGGGCCATGCCCTTGGTTTATTACATACTCATGAGTGTACTGGTTCAATTGAAGGTAATGGTGATGTGTGTTGTCTTGGTTGTTTTCCGGAAAATGTAGTAAGGGAAGGACCAACTGCAAATTGGAGAATAGCAGGAGATTTTTTACCTACACCTGCGGATCCTAATTTAAAAATGGGGATCTGCCATAGTGATTGCGATTGGCATGGAATTAATGAAGACGCTGAAGACAGCCTCTTTTTGCCGGACGAAAGCAATATTATGTCTTATACAAATCCCCTTTGTATGACAGGTTTTTCAAATGACCAATTTAAACTGATGCGAAAATTTTTACAATATCAGGATGATGTTAAATTGAATGTATTTAACTTTGATATTGATATTCGGGATATAAAGGTTAATACTGAATGGACTACTTCAAGTTTTCCAAATGGTGAAGCTACAGTAAAGGATAAAATTACAGTAAAATCTGGTAAAACACTTACAATAGATGAAGATGTAATTGTACACTTTTCTCCATTAGCCTCTATAGTTATTGAGACAGGAGGTAAATTAATCTTAAATGGCACTCTTACTGGTTTCTGCGGCCAAACTTGGAAAGGAGTACAAGTCTATGGAAATAGTAGTCAAACTCAATATTTCTACAGCGGACATTTTTATCAAGGCCAAATATTTACGTCAAGTAAAGCTACTATTGAAAACGCAGAAATTGGTATTTATGTTTCGGGAGCTAACTCTCATAGTCAAACAGGAGGTGTGGTAGTTGCTAACGGAACTTTGTTTAAGAATAATAAAATATCGGTCTTGTTTGCAAAATACCAAAATTTTTATCCTTCCGGTGGAAGCAATATACCTAAAGATAATATTAGCTTCTTCCATGAATGCACGTTCCTAAATGACACCGACTATGTCGCGTATAAATCTTTCGAAGAGTTTGTGTGGTTATTGGAAGTAGATGGGGTTAAATTTGAGACTTGTACATTTCAAAATGCTACTACAGGCACTAAAAACTCTTGGAGAGACTATGGTATTGGAATTCGAGCAACTGATGCAACCTTTCACGTAAACAGATCTTGTTTGCCTAATGACAACCCATGTGACGAAAAAGATCAATGTTTATTTGAAGGACTCGCATATGGAATCCAGAATACCGGAGTTATGGGAAATAAGCCATCAGTGTAAAAAATTCTGAATTCTTAAATTGCTATATTGGGATTTACCAAAGTCAGATTACAGATGCGACAGTCGTTGTCAATCGTTTTGAGATGGGAACAGTTCCAGATGAATCATTAATGCATGAGCAATTTGGCTGTTTTGTTGAAGGCTCAACATTGGCGAGTGATTTTCAAGAAAATATTTTTACAAATTCACCTGAAAATGTGGATGATGCTATTGGCATTTATTCAAAAAATTTGGGTGAATCATCAAATATAATAAGACGTAACACTTTTCATGGATTGGATTATGCTAATGTAGCACAAGGGAAAAATCTAATTCCTGTAAGTGGATTGTATTATGAATGTAATTTTAATTATGACAACACAAAAATTGATTTTTCTGTAGTTCCCGATTCTATGAATGTTGGAAAACAAGGTATTCGTGAAATACAAGGATTAACAGATCCTTCTGATGGAAGTGCTCTAAATGGGGCAGGTAATATATTTTATCATAATTCAGGTATAAGTCAAAGTGATTTCTATAACACAGCAAATGATACAATGAGATATCTTTACGGAAATTACACAAATCGAGAGCCATTGTATTTTTCCACCAATAATATTTCAAAAACGAGCACTCAAAATAATACTTGTCCACAAACTTATTGTATTGAGTCTTGTAAAACCGATGAAGAATTGGATGATTTAAGCGACGATTATGATGCATTCAATTCAACATACACTGCTCGATTACCATATTTATTCAATATTGACGGAAGTATCAATCGATTTGTGCAGGCAAGAATTATACCAATAAAGGCTGCTATGGATCAAATTGTAGATCTACATTTACATCATATAATGTATGACACTACAGGTCGTGACTACAGTGACTACCGAAGCTGGCTTGATAAAGCTAAGAGTTATGTCGCAGATGTTTTCTTAGCAAATTCCTTGGCAAGAGAGGAAGATTGGACCGGTGCCTCGGATCAATTAGATGATCTAATCTCAAAGTATGATTTAGATGATGATATTTTGGATGAACATAATAGATATGATTATCTTATGTCGCTTCTTCAAAGTGTATACGATGATGACAGGACAATATATGATTTAGGAAAAGATGAATTGAATGATATTGATTCTTTACGTAGAATATCTTTTGCTTTGGCAAAAACCACAGCCACAAATATCCTAAGTCTTTATGACTCCATAATCCCCTTGAACTTCCTGCTTCCAGGACAAGCGATTCAAGATCGTAGCGATACAAAGTATAAAGAACAATTCTCAGATAAATACTTACAATCCTTTTGTATAAAGCCCAATCCAACGGAAAATGAATTGGATATAAATTGGATTCCAATTAAAAATACAATTGGTGAAGTTGTACTTTACGATGTTAACGGTAGAGTTGCCAGAAGGACGAAAATTGATTTATCTTTGGGACAAGTCTCAATTGATGTATCTAGTCTCCCTGCCGGCATATACGATATTCAGATTAGATCCAATAAGTTTACAACTCCTCATAAGTACGTTTTGAAATTATGATCTCCTAAAAAACCTTAACTTCTTAACATCCTGATGAAAATATCTATCATTATAGTTCTCTTATTTATAAGGTTGTTATTAATTGGACAAGAATCATTTAGCAAATACTATTCTTTTGATAGTTATGGTTCTACTATTCGAAGTATGCTCATAGAAAGAGATACGATACTTCTTCAAGGGTATTTTATCGATACGGTATCACCTTTTCTGCAAGGGATAGTATTTGCTAAAGTGGATTCATTTGGAAATTTGCTTACTTATCACAGATACTTTGATTCTAAAGGAAGAGATCTTTCGTATAATCCATTAAATAATATCATCAGGTTGTCAGATGGGCGTTTTCTGACTTTGAGCATGGCATTACAAGATAATGCGCTTCAATTATGGTTTCTAACTTCAGACTTTCAATTGGATACCGTTTTTGAATTTTTTAGTGGGGACCAATCAGTACAGTTAAATTGGTGGAGAAATGTTTATGAAGTCAGTGATGGATATTTAGTGTTTGGTTCAGCTCAACGATTAAATTTTAATGATGATATTCAGATTATTAAAGTAAGTAAAAACGGTGAACTGATGTGGAGGAAATGGCTTGGTTTGAGTAATAAAGATGAAGTTTCAGGTGATGTTGCTAAATATTCAGATAGTACATTTGTTGTTGCCTCATTTCGCAAACCATTCCCAGTTCCAGCTGCAGATCTGCGTAAGAATACGTGGATATTTGAAGTGGATACTAATGGAAATATTCTTCATGAATTCCTTGATACCGATCCTTTTTCTGGAGGTAGCGGAGGACTTGTGTTTGATAAAGATAGGAATATCTATTTTTCAGGCACTTCAATTGTTGAAGATATATTTGGTAATGATAATACCTTAGGTAGGATTAGTAGGCTCAATAGTGAATTTAAATTTCAATGGAAAAGAACTTTTGGTAAAAATTTTAATCCAATGAATGGCCTTGGAGATATGATTCTTTTAGATAATCATTTGATAGCCTCAGGAACTAATGTAGATTCTTCGCGAAATTCATGGGGTAGTCCAAGTGGCTATACGGGTGGCTGGTTAGTTATGACTTCTTTGAATGGAGATAGCATTTGCGAGAGAATTGATACTGCTCAGTGGTTCCCAATTGACGGCACAGGGATGGGACTCTTTAGAGCAATAGATACTTTATCTTCAGGTAGTATTATTACTTGTGGAGATGGAAGATTTGGTCCTAATGAGAATAATTATCATGATTATGCTTGGTTGGTCAAAACCACAAACCCTCCATGTGAAGGACTAAAAGTAGGTAATACGGAAATTCGAAATAAGATACAAATATGGGGAATGAGTCCTAATCCCGCGAAGAAATCAACTTTAATTCAACTAAATCAAATTGATTTTAACGAGACTACAATATTTTGCCTATTTGATACAAATGGACGAATAGTAAAAAGAACATTCGCAGATTTTGGTGTTGATCATGTTATATTCGATCTGCGAAACCTGGCGGAGGGTTTGTACATAGTTCAGTCTTTTAATAAAAAAGGTCATTTAACAGGAATTGAAAAATTAATCATCATAAAATAGGTTTGTCATTTTTATAAACATCAATTTAAAATGAATATTTATTTCTAAATACATTTTTGGAGAATACGATAATTCTAATTAATTAATTTCTATATTTTTTTTAATTATCCCGCCCACTCTTCTCTATCCAAACTTCTAAAATTTATCGCCTCTGCCAAATGTGGTATTTCAATCTCCGCACTCCCCTCCAAATCTGCGATCGTCCTCGAAACTTTTAAAATCCGATCATACGCTCTTGCCGACAATTGCAATTTTTTCATCGCCGTTTTCAGTAGAGCACTTCCGGAAGGTTGTATTCTGCAGATATCCCTCACCAGATTACTAGGCATAAGTGTATTGCTGTGTATACCTTCAAGATGCGCGAATCGCTCCTCCTGAATTTTTCTTGCTTTGATGACACGTTCTCGAATATCACAACTTTTCTCTGACACAATTTCATATTTTGAAAGTTCATCAATGGATACGGGTGTGACTTCGACATGCAGATCAATTCGATCCAATAATGGTCCTGATATTTTATTGAGATATTTTTTCACGACACCGGCACCGCACACACACTCCTTTTCCGGATGATTATAGAAGCCGCAGGGACATGGGTTCATCGAGGCGATCAACATAAAATTTGCAGGATAATCAACAGCAACTTTTGCTCTTGAAATAGTGACCTTGTGATCTTCCATAGGTTGCCGAAGTACTTCAAGCACACCACGTTTGAATTCAGGTAATTCATCAAGGAATAAAACACCATTGTGCGCAAGAGATATCTCTCCCGGATTGGGTGTCGATCCCCCGCCAACTAATGCCACATCACTTATCGTATGATGCGGCGATCTAAATGGTCTGTTTGTAATCAATGAGGATTCTTTCGATAATTTTCCCGCCACCGAATAAATCTTTGTTGTCTCCAACGCCTCATTCAACATGAGAGGAGGAAGGATAGTAGGCAATCGTTTTGCAAGCATTGTTTTTCCTGATCCCGGAGGACCGATCAGAATCACATTGTGACCGCCTGCCGCTGCGATTTCAAGTGCACGTTTAATATTCTGCTGTCCTTTCACATCACAAAAATCAATGGAGTATTTGTCCTGCGCAGTTGCAAATGCTTCTCTCGTATCATACTTGTATGGTGTGAGCATTTTTGTACCATTGAAGAAATCAAATACTTCGGACAGGTTACTTACACCATAGACATTCAATTGATTGACGATGGCAGCTTCTTTGACATTTGCTTCTGGAACAATTAGTCCTTCAAATTTTTCTTTACGTGCCTGGATAGCGATGGGGAGCACTCCTTTCACCGGCCTGACCGAACCATCGAGTGCTAGTTCACCTACAAGCATATACTTTCCGATGTTGTGCCCATCAATCATCCCCGTACTTGCAGCAATCGCAGTAGCAATAGGCAGATCATATGATGCACCTTCCTTCCGCACATCAGCAGGTGCAAGGTTGGCTACGATCTTGCATCTGGGCAATCGATAGCCAATACTTTTGATGGCTGATTCCATTCGCTGCCATCCTTCGCGGATTGCATTATCTGGTAATCCCACAAGAAAATACATAGGTTGGCCCTGAGGCACTTCTCCGCCGGAATTGACTTCGACTTCGATGGTCCGCGCATCCACGCCGTGGACTGCAGCAGCATTTGTTTTTGCTAGCATTGATTTGTTTTCTTTTTAAACTGGTGATGAAACCTAACCACCCGTCATTATTTGGCTCGGTCTCCTGAATATAATTTCTATTGCATTTTACTTTTCATTCCCTTATGATTTGAAGCATGCTCATCCTGGTCATTTCTCCTGATAAATCCAATCTGTTTTCTGGCCGGTTTAGGCTTTTCAATTAATTGTTTAAGCGCTTTATAGACAAGATCGAATTGTCCATCATACTTCCTCTCCAGCTCGTATATTTTTCTGGCCAAAGCTTCATTCGTTGAAAGCAATTTTCTGAGCTCCACAAAGGCCCTGACCACCAAAACACTCGTTTGAACGGCAAGATCTGTACTGAGAATAGAGGCAAGCATCACAGCTCCATGTTCAGTAAATGCATATGGATTCGTGCGTGAAAACTTTAAGACCTGGAGGTGGTCGCAATTTGCGACCACCTCGCTCTTTTCTTCACTGGTGAGCTGAAACATAAAGTCAGTAGGAAACCGTTTTAAATTTCTCTTGACCTGTTCGTTAAGTCTCTTTGTTTCGACACCGTATAGTTCTGCAAGATCGCGATCCAACATTACCTTTTGGCCTCTGATGTTTAGAATTGAGTTCTGAATTTTTTTAAATGGCATTACCTGATTTCTCATATACCGACCATTTTAATGGATATCTCAATTCTGGATATATCAGACACACCGGGTTTGGCTCCTGGTTCGACAGTACATGCGTCAGCGCCTTGGGCTTCAACATTTGTTTTAGCTAGCATTGATTTGTTTTCTTTTTAAACTGGTGATGCACTGAACCAACCCGTGTCATTCATGGTTCAGTGTAATTCAAACTGGTTACTATTGGGAGCGAACTGATATTTTTGTTTGCTCTAAAGTAAAAATAAGGGAAAAAGTAATTAGTCTGACATCTCATATATGATTTCTATAGAAGTAATAGACCGCGAAGGTCAATCTCATCAAATCGAAGCCCCGACCGACATGGGTTTGAATCTCATGGAAGTATGTAAGATCGCAGAACTCCCCGTTGAAGGCACGTGCGGCGGCATGGCCTTGTGCGCAAGCTGTCATGTGTATGTCCTGAGTGATCATCAACTCAGAGAAAGATCAGATGCGGAGGAAGACATGCTGGACAAAGCATTCTTTGTAGATGAGAGCAGCAGACTTGCCTGCCAGGTGAGGATCACTGAAGATTTAGATGGCTTGAAAATAAAGTTAGCACCCGTTTAAGTGAGGAGTGTACTTCGACAAGCAAGACCCACCTAATGCTATGGCTCGACTTGCTCTAGCGCAGCCGTTTACTAGAGCCAAACCAACCGTAGCTACAAAAATTTGTTATTTTTTATTTGATTGATTTTCGGGAGTTCGAGGTCGGAGACACTCGAACGTCAGCAGAGACACTCGAACGTCAGTTTTCGGGAGTTCGAGGTCGGAGACACTCGAACGTCTGCAGAGACACTCGAACGTCAGTTTTCGGGAGTTCGAGGTCGGAGACACTCGAACGTCGGTCAGAGTAGAGACGCGATAAATCGTCGTCTCTACGACCGTTCAACTACTCACTTTCTCCACTCAAATGTCGAAATCAAATGCTTAATATCCTGCTGTATAAACTGTGCAATGGGCTGAAGACTATCCGGATTGACTTTCGAATCAAAATATAATGCGGCTGTAAAGAAATGCGCTGTTGTGTCTGTTAGAAAAAAATGCATTGGTGACGCAGCAGGACCTGTCCAGGTAAGGATCATTCCGCGTATGCCCTGCGGATTCTGCATGGGTGTTTCTTGCATATAGTTTGCGCGCGCATTGATACGATCTGCTATCGCATAGGAGTCACTGATCAGGTCATCAAATTTTGCCCTGTTTGTTACCGGCACATACGTGCAATGTATTCGCGCATCGAATGATGGCATAAAAAGATCAAACCAACATTGTTCATTTTTCTTTTTGATTTCCGCGTAGTCAGGATATTCAAATGAAAATGGACATTCGGCTTCATTGTATTCGACATACTTGCGCTCCGGATATTCGATTCTTGGATACGCTCTGGGTTTGGGTGATGCAGGATCATGTTGACATCCGGCAACAAGAATGCATAATGTGAATATTGAAATTAGTGCTCTGATCATTTGTCGATCTGTACTTTAATCCGTTCGATCCGCTTTGGTGAAACGGAAAGTATGGTGAATGAAAAAGGTGGAAAAGAAATCTTCTGACCTGCTACCGGCATTTTACCATTGATGTCGAGAATCATACCGGCCAGTGAATCTGCATCACCATCTACCTCATCAAAACTTGACTTGTCAACATCCATCAACCTGTAGACATCAATGAGCATGGTCTTTCCTTCAAAAATAAATTCATGATCATTCAGCCTTCGGTATTCCAATTCCTGGTCTTCATCAAATTCATCTTTGATGTCGCCGATCACTTCTTCGATGACATCTTCCATCGTGACAATACCTGAAGTGCCTCCGTATTCGTCCACCACAATAGCCATATGGAGATGCTCACGTTGAAAATCTTTGAGCAACTCATTGATCTTACGTGCTTCAGGGACGTAGAGCACTTCATTCCTGATCAATTGAGGCCACTCATGGAGAGGTGTTTCCTGATCAAGATATCCGATGAGGTCCTTTACGTATAAAATTCCTTTGATGTTGTCCAGTTGCTCTTCGAAGACAGGGATGCGGCTATAGCCTGCATCTCGAACCACCTTCATCATTTCGTCCATGGTCAGTGCCGTATCAAGCGCTACAATATCCATTCGTGATCGCATGATTTGTTTGACAGCCACATCATTGAACGATACGATGGATTTGAGTATTTCAGCTTCGACGGCTGAATCTTTATCTTTTGAAACTGCAAGGTCAATCGCCTTGTCTATGTCGTCCTTATTCGCACCCAGCGAATTCTCCGTTCCGAGTTTTTGTTCGAGAGCATTTCCCCATTTCACTAAAGTTTTATTCAATGGAGAAAGAATCGCCATCAAAATGCTCACAGGGGTACTCATCAATCTTGCAAATCCTACATTGTTGAGATTGGCATAAATTTTTGGAACGATCTCTCCAAAAAGAACCAGTAGAAATGTGATGCCTGTGACCGAAATCACAAAGCGCAATACCGCAGCCCACTCCAACGAGGTCAACCAGCTCAGCGCATTGACCTGACTGATATTGAATCCCCAATAAGCCAGAATCTCAGGATGCAGGAGATGATTGAGCAGATAATAACATAGAATGATAATCCCGATATTGATCAGGTTGTTTGATATCAGTATTGTAGCGAGAAGTCTCCTGGGTTTTTCTCTTAAGCTGAGAATGCGTTGTCCACCACGATCATGTTCATCTTCTAAATTCTTCAGTTGATTTCGATCGAGTGAAAAGAAAGCTACTTCAGATCCGCTGATCAAAGCTGAACATGCCAATAAAAAAATAAGAAGTAAAAAACCACCTGTAAATCCCCAGGTAATGAACGATATCAATAACAACGAATATGGCTCGGAATCCAAAATCAAAGATTTAATTCGAAATAATCAACAGCTTGTGATCAGAATGGAAGATCGTCATCAGCATGTTGCTCACCGCTGGTCGTCATTGATGAAGATGTATCACCCATGGTATCATCCGCAGGTGGCTCTTCGTCATGTCCGCCCGGCCTTGAATCACGCCGATCGAGGACTCTGAAACTATTGGCCACGACTTCTGTCACATATCTTTCGATACCATCTTTGTCCTGGTATTTGCGATGTGTAAGCTTACCTTCTACAAATACCTGGCTTCCTTTTTTAAGTTGTTTCTCAGCCCGCTCTGCCAATGCTCTCCAGGCGACGACATCATGCCACTCCGTAGCGGTCTGCCAGTCCCCTTTTTTATCCTTGTAACTTTCATTTGTAGCTACTGAAAATTTAGCGACGGCGACATTGCCTTCGAGATATCTGACTTCCGGGTCTCGACCCAGATTACCGATGAGGATTACCTTGTTTACCATGTTGTGGAGATTTGTTTTTAACCAGACTGTACAATAAAGATACATTGGTTTACAGTTTATAGGTGTATCGGGTAGATGTCCAGGCTTTCCCTTCTACTGGCGAAACAATGTAAATACCCTTTATCTTTGGCATTAGGCAATTCCCTCTTTTTAGAAACAATCACCTGATATTCAAATAAATACAAATAACAATAGCTTTTAAAACCCGGCTAGAAAAATTGTGTTTAATCACCAGCAATGATGCCAATAATCAGCAATTGTTCCATACCTGAACTAAGAATTTCGATTGAATAATGAATATATATGTATAGAATAGTCATAAAATTTCTAGCCCTTGTTCTTCTCTTGATTTCCTCGCATGGATTAGTGGCGCAGGTGACGGGCCTATGGAAAACAATCGATGACAGGGATGGATCAGAGAAATCTGTGATTGAAATATACGAGCAGGATGGTAAGCTATATGGAAGGGTCATCAAACTTTTGAAAGGTGCAACATACACGACATGTGAAAATTGCCGTGGCGATCTAAAAGATAAAGCGCTCGTCGGCATGACCATCATACATGACCTGACCAAAACGCCCACCGGAGGAATTGATGGAACAGTTATGGATCCAAATAATGGAAAAACCTATAGCTGTTTAATCGAGTTAGAAAATCCTGATAAACTTAGACTCAGAGGTTACATTGGTTTTCCGGCTTTTGGCAGGACGCAGTATTGGTATAGGGTGCAGTAAAGATGTTCTTTGCCCCTAAATCCCCTGAAAAAGGGGACTTGGATTCGTTACGACTATTTCTTCCCCTAAATCCGCTGAAAAAGGGGACTTATAATTTTCCTTCTATTGTCTTCCCTTTAATGTGCTTTAAGTCTTTTAAAATAAACAATTAAGAACCCATAATCTATCATGACAAATCATGATCATCTGCGTTCTGCATTTTATAAAGGTGGTAGTTTTTAAGGATCAGATCACAAACTTGATTCCTTGTGCAAGTGGTAGATCTTTACTCCAGTTGATCGTATTCGTTTGACGACGCATGTAGGCTTTCCAGGAATCTGAGCCGCTCTCACGTCCTCCACCGGTTTCTTTTTCTCCACCAAATGCTCCACCGATTTCTGCACCAGAGGTACCGATATTGACATTCGCGATACCACAATCAGATCCTGCAGTGGATAGAAATCGTTCGGCTTCTCTGATACTATCTGTCATGATCGCAGAGGAGAGACCCTGAGGAACATTATTTTGCATCCGTATCGCTTCATCCAAATCTTTGTAGGACATGACATATAAGATCGGTGCAAACGTTTCAGCCTGTACTATCGGCAGCTCGTTCGTAACATGGGCTATGCAAGGAAGAACATAACAACCACTTGAATATTTTTTTCCTTTCAACACACCCCCCTGCACTAGCATTTTACCGCCCTGATTTTTAATCGCTTCCAATGCCTTCTGATAATGAAATACAGCCTGAAGATCAATGAGTGGCCCCATGTGAACATGAGGATCCAATGGATTTCCGATGGCAATTTGCTTGTATGCTTTTACTAATCCTGAGGTAACTTTTTCAAAAATAGATTGATGTATGATGAGTCTTCTTGTCGATGTACATCGTTGACCGGCTGTACCCACTGCGCCAAACACAGCCCCTGTGAGTACTATATTGAGATCCGCATTGGGCGTGATGATGATGGCATTATTTCCTCCCAGTTCAAGCAATGATCTGCCCAATCTTTCTGCAACTGTACTACCCACTATTTTGCCCATGCGTGTACTTCCTGTTGCAGAGATAAGTGGAACTCGATGATCTTTTGTCATGTATTCTCCGACACGATAATCGCCATTGATCATGTTTATTATTCCTTCAGGCAGATTATTCGCTTTGAGTACATCCTGAAATATATTCATGCAGGCCACGCCACACAAAGGTGCTTTTTCAGAAGGTTTCCATATCACAACATCCCCACAGACTAAAGCTAACATTGCATTCCAGGACCATACAGCGACAGGAAAATTGAAGGCGGAAACAACGCCGACAATGCCCAGTGGATGCCACTGTTCATACATGCGATGCAAGTTGCGTTCGGAGTGCATGGTGAGTCCATACAATTGTCGTGAAAGGCCCACGGCAAAATCACAGATATCAATCATCTCCTGTACTTCGCCCCATCCTTCCTGGAGACTCTTACCCATCTCGTAGGAAACAAGCCTGCCCAAACCATCTTTATTGCGGCGTAAGGCATCACCATATTGACGCACGATCTCACCACGCTTTGGCGCGGGCATCATTCTCCACGTTTCGAATGCTTTGGTGGCTGCCTTAATTACTTTTTCATACTCTTTCGGTGTTGTCGTACTCACAGCGCCGATCAGATTACCATCCACAGGTGATTGGGATGGTTGAAAGCTTTTTGAAGTTGATGATTTCTGTCCGGTCGAAGTACCGTTGTTGAATTTCTTAATACCGAGCTTACTTAGAAATCTGGTGTCTATAGCCATGTCACTGATTATTTAAGGAGTGTACTGAATGAATAAAATAATATCACATGTTGAGCATGATATTAAATGCAAAGATGGTCAATCCTGCCAAACTCTTTACATTGACACTGATAGAAAATACCTTATAGAAGGACTGAAAAACAAATCAATGCATCAGACTGAGCAACCCATTGTGAACAGGCTTGCCTTCGGAATAAATGATGTACTGATAAAGACCTGCCGGCCATCCTGATGCTATCACGCGATGCGTATTTCCTGTAATCGATCCTGCAGTATAAACTTCACGTCCCAGTGTATTGAATACAGAGATCGCAGGTTTAGTTAATGGAGGGATCTGAATATTAAAACTCTTATCAGCCGGATTCGGATAAACTGAAAAAGCAGATTCATGGACATTGGTGGTCGCGGTCGTTCCTTCATTAATCGTGGTCACTTTGAAATCATCAAAATATAAGCCATCCTTAAATCCAAAACCATCTGTAACTAACAGAAAACGCAATTGAACCGTTTGGCCGAGATAAGCATCAAGGTCTGTAGTCTCCAGCACCCATTGTAATTGTCTGCCATCATACAAGGGCTGCTCATATAGCTGAAATATGGATCCGAGCTTTGATCTTTCGCCGCATAGATTTTGCCAGTTCTGTCCATCCGTGCTGACCTGGAAAACGACATAATCATATTCATCTTCTATATCCCATCGAGCCCAGAACTGCACGTATGCTGAAGTGACATTCTGAAGATCGATTTGCTGATTTAGTACGATGGCTTCATTTAAATTAGGACCGTACAAGCCGTTAGGACTGTCCGTGATGGACATTGGGGGAGATTTATATTGTTCAGTAGTAGTGCCCCAGTTTTCGCCCTGACTTGTATCCCAATTGGACATATCACCCTGATCTTCGACGAGTGTGGAAAAATCAGCACGCACTTTTGTCAGCGTATCCCGAAAAGTATATTCACCCTGCTGACAAAGTATTTCAATTTTAGCTGCCGCTCCAAATTGGATTCCGGAAGATACTGTGAATTGCAGATCCTTTTGAATAGGTTCAAATTTTTGCAAGTCAAGTACAAAAGAAGAAGGAACCTGTGTAATGTATGGGCTCAGGGATTTAAATGAAATCGTCACACTTCCATCCAGAAGACCATAGCGGTCGAATTCAAGATTTAATAGATTAGCACCAGCCTCGATAAACTTAGGCGTCTCATCGGTAATGGATACAAGTGAGTTGACAAGACGTGCAGACAGCAGATTCATTTTCAATGTAGACTTGCATAACGGAATGATCCTTTCTTTTTTTGGATAGAACCCGTCTTCATCATCGCCCACTTCAGGTGTCATCGAGTACATGCCCAATGCACCATACATCCAGTCATCCGAATCCCCATTGCTGACATATCCTACTGTCTGTAATCCTCTTCCGTATACAAACTTGTTTTGCCGGGTCAGCAATTCGCCATAATGATCGAATATTGTGGAGTCGATCGTATTGAGGTCTTCATATCCCCATGGTGTCACGAGGAGATTGCCATAGGAATGATAATTGAGCGCTATTTTAAAATCATGTGTGTTGCAGAAATACTGAATTGCTTTCGTCTCAGGTTCAGAAAATGCTGATGGCCCTCTGTATGTGGGACTACCTTCATTATTTGAAGAACCTTCATTGTCATATCCCCATCTGTAGCCAAAATTTCGGTTCAGATCTACGCCATCAAACTCGGGATTAAAAATTCCATCGCCATCATTATCGCGCATGTTTTTGCGCAGATTGCGTGTGAAGATATCCTGTGCCTGATCATATCCGGCGATGTTATAATTGAGACCATCAGGATTGACCACAGGAACAAAATACAATTCTGTATGATCTACGATTTGCTTTACGACCGGGTCCTTATCATAATTTTCGAGCAGGTACCACATGTAGTAAATATTCTCACTGATGCTGACCAATTCGCGTGCATGAGTCAGACCTGTATAAAGTATCTGAGGCTCATTTTCATCGATCTCCGGATTGTCAGAAATCTTCACCCAGTAAATGCTGTTATTGCCCCATGTCTTGAAATTCCCAATGGGCTTCCGCACGGAGATTAGATTTGGATAAAGAAACTGCATGATGTCCAGATTGTCTAAGACATCTGAAAGGGAGAAAAATCCTCCTGTTTTTCCCATTTCAAAATTTTTCGGCACTACGCTATTGTAGAGATCGTCCTGACAATTGAGGAGCTGAGTCCGTGTTGAATTGTGATCCTCATGACGGTAGAGTGAAATGTCCGGAATATCGACTTTATACTGAATACCTAGTTTATCAAGACGAGCCAATTCATATCCTTCCATTTCTGTGGTAAAGGAGACACCCAGTTTTCCATGGCCGTGGGTCAGGTCTATACCTGCTTTTGCCAGATCCCGGCTTGTCTGCTGATCATTGATGGGAAATGTTACCCTCGAGAGAATGCTTTGACCCTCAATGGCTTGAGTAAGGCATAATGATAACAGGAGAATGAAGAGTCTTGATATGGGCATAGGAGGAAGAAATCAGGGGGTCAAAAATGATTGCAAAGTTAGAAATATACTGATATCGTCATGGCTCTTTGAATAGGTCATTGACAGGTTTTTGCAAATCTACCATAAAATTAACACATTATGTTATTATTTAATGTGTAAATCCTTCAAATCGTTGAATTTTTCGGCTCTCCGGAAGGGATAAAAAGAAGAAAAAAATGTTGGGGTTTTTCATTTTCAATGACCACAAAATCATTCCGCAAACCCCTAAAAATGACTAAGGTTTTACCTGCACTATACCACTTGAAATGAGAAGGCTACCTGGCGCATTGAAAAAGGCTGGTGCTGAATTGCTGAGTAGAATTACTTGATTACAGGTGAGCGTGCCCTGATTGTAAATCCCACTACCCGTCTGAAGAGGAATCGTTCCTCCATTTGCCATTCCGCCGATAATTGTAATTCCATCCAACAGGACATTTCCACCTGATGAAATATTGATGACATGATATAAATTATCACTTGCATTATTTGATGTTCCTATATCCCCGCTCAACAAAGTAGGATACATACCATAGATGCGCTGATTGATATTCGTTTCGTTTCCGAGAAATCCACCATACACGCTAATACCATTCGAGATGGTAAATCCTGAATTTCGGCCAACATCAACATAAGGCGCGTACGTTCCTCCGGCTATCCAAATCTGTGTTATCGCCGGACAATGTGCAGCCCGATCCAATGCCTGTTCGAAAGATCTGTATGCATCTATCCATGATGATCCATTTTGCAAACCTGTAGCATTTTTATTTACATACAGAATTCCATTTTCAACACAGGCATTGTCATATGTTATGATAAGCTCTGCTGCCTTGAGCGGATCACCATCATAGCTCCATGATTCACGTAGTCCTGATCCTTTCATGAGCAGCACCAGATCATTGCCTGTCTTCCATGTCGTTTGGTCTACAATATTTTGAATAAGGTGTCGTATGTCCGGCGAAGTATATTCCTGGTTCGTCAGTGTCCAACCTGAAGACTGCCACTGCACGACCTGATTTGATCGTGGCCTGAGCGTGATATTGTATTTACTGGTTGTGAAAGTAGCTGCATCAGCAGAGAGTTCACTGCGCAGTATCCATTGTGATGATGATGATGATGTGTCACGTGAAGTCCATTTTATCACTGCATCTTTTATATAACTTCCCAGCGGAATAGTTATGTTTTTAAATCGCCAGCCAATCGTTTGTTGTCCGTCTTTTTCTGTCATCGCTATGATGTCGCGAACAGGATTAACTGAACCATTGTCCTGATGTTCTTCAGCATCATCACCTGAACCACTTACTCGCCTGGATAGTTGTCCTGCTTTTTTTGTGACTTGTGAAGTGATCCACCATTCTGACAATCCTGATGTGGACCATTCTGCATAATATCCATTTTCATAAGGTTGGATTTCTGTTGAATCTAACGGATAAGTCAATACCTGCGTTGATACATTATTGCTGAATAGTCCATCCTGATTGGGTCCTGAATACCGTAGTGCAGTGATATCAAAACCATCTCTAGCAACTATGCATTGAGCACATCCTGTAGCGTTGACTAGATTATTCGCTTCTGTTGTGGTAAAGTATCCTCTCAATTTTATATTCCCATTGACAGGTAATGAACTCGTGACTACCCAATTGCGCGACAAGAGATACAAACTGTCTGTGAGTATAAATCCCTGGTTGGATTTGAATAAACTGAGCGTAACGTTTCCCAAATCCTGACCTTCAGGATTGATGCTCAATATTCGTTGTCCGGACTGATCGAAGTAAATCCAGTTATTTCCGGATACAGGTTGTATGATTTGTAAATCAACTCCATCATAAATCTGCACCCGATCATAGATGTTGATCTGATCAATACCCAGGCCTTCCAATTCAACACCCACATCACTTTGCATGACCCAGCGAAATTGTACAACTGTATTCGTCACGGGAATCTGAATTCCGGTGGTGACCCAACGTGATTGAGTTCCGTTCCAGCGATTGGAAGTATCATTGTACCAATTCGTACCATTTCCCTGCGCACCTAATTTTATCCAATCTTCACTTCCTTCGATTCTGTATTCGACCCAGGCATAATCGAAACCGCTTTCAAGCTGATATTGAAATGCAAATGAAAGAAATGGCTCAGTGAATCCGGTGAAATCAAAGCAGGGTGAATAGAGATAGGACACTTCATCAGGGTTGTGCGGTCCTGATAAATTTGTTGTCCAAACTTTTTGTCCTTCAGCGGCATGAGAGATAATTTCTTTGCCGGGAGCACCTGTCATCCATGATGAATTGATACCTCCTGCAGTCCAGCCATCAGGTCCTGTCTCAAAACCTTCCCGATATGGAAAAGAGGTGATCAGCGAAGAATTTACAATTTGAGTTCGGAGCGTATCATTAGAATGAAAATCATCTTGCGGGCTGAATAGCCATGTTACAAGATTGTAAGTGCCTGCGTTTGAGAAATCAAAAACCGGAGTAAGCATTACATTCATTGAGGCATTGCCGGATATTGTTCCAATATTCATAGAATGGATTACACCTCCGTTTATTTGCCAGAATATTGAAGCGCTGTCCACGGGCATATTGGTCGTATTACTGACATGTACTTCAATGGTTTCCATGCCTAATCCACATGACATGGATTGTGGCTGTATCAATTGATCAAGTGTAATATCTTTTTGTATCCTGGTGAATGAGATATCATCAATGGTCTGACCATCTTCACTTGTCGTCTGTCCGGCTGTGCCCTTGATATCATGTGAAAATTTTACCTGGAATGAGGAGCTGAAATCCTGATTGTGCTGACTTAATAATGATGTGATACGCAGTCCTGTCAGATGCTGATAAATGCCACGAAGGTTTGCTTCATTTGGCAAATAAGTCAGCATCAAAAACGTATCTGTATCTGATCCTCTTATCCATACAGCTTCGGTATTGACGACATCCGGTATGATCTCATGATGCATGAAATACATGCTCATCAGAATCTCGTCATTGTTCACTGAATAGCCAGCCATATTCATCGTGAGGAAAACATTTCCCTTTTTAGAAACGCTATTTTGTGTTGCGTCGACAGTAAGTGCCCGATCACCTGAATGACAAAAAGGAGCGCCTGCAAATGTTCTTACTCTGCATGTTGGTTCAAGCATAGCATCCCATGCATCGAGTCCCGGTAAACCTGTCTTACTATTTAGAATTTGAACATCCGGTGTCGATTCAAAATTTTCTGACCACGGAAGTGAGATGACTGGATTGGGAAGATGATGAATATTTGTGTTGATCGTATCATTTTGATGCAGCGGATCTGAAGCATATGTAATCCACACCCTGATATTGTAATAGCCCGTAGCTGAAAAATCAACCGGTTGATTGAACTTAAAAACATTTGATGTTCCTGCATTTAAAATTCCGGCATATGGTTGAGTGACTACAGAGCCATTGTTGATCGAATAAGACAATGAAAAACCGGATGCATTTGTAGTGCCTTCATTGGTGATGTGCACGCGTATGGTGTCTGATGCAGAGAGTGCAGATGATGTAAATTCTCTACCTGATCGAAGTTGGACAAGAGAATCAATTCTTAAGTCATTATTCCAGGTGCATTGATTTCCACCGGCAGGTGTCACCGCTACAGCACGTGCTCTGAGGCCCTGTTTCCCTGACAGAAAGACCCCTGCAACTGTAATCCATACTGAAGAATCAGGAGAGAATCCACCTAATGCAATAGAAGAATTAGAAGTTGTAGTTAACAATGTCAGTACTTCATTTTTAAGCTTATAGATTTCGTAATGATCCGCTGAAGGGACGGGATCCCATGAGAGTTGAATATATCCGTTACAAGGTGATGATGCAGAAAGATTACCGGGAGGGGCCATGATCACGGAATAATTATTCGAAGTATCCTGCATACCATTTGATGCGGTGACTCTGACCTTCAATTTATCTGTTGGCGTATTGGGTACGAACCAATCCTGGTATCGTTGGGTGGAAGGAACATTGGAGGCAATATTAGTCCATGCTCCACCAGGATCCGTTTTGTATTGAACTGTAAATGTTGATGTGTCCGTTCCGAATTTATCCCATCTGATATATTGCCTGTCATTAGGTAATGAAACATTTCCAGGTTTAAAAACTTCTCCGCCATCAGGCGACTGAATCGTTATGCCTGCATGTTGAATGTCCCATGAAATCCAGGCATGTTGTGGTCCAAGCGAAATCCGGAATCCTTTGACACGAATCGTGTATGTACCAGCTGCGGGTGTTTGAATAGTTACCTGTTCATAATTATTGACATGGTCAGGTCCGGTAGTCGCTGCAGATGAAACGCCGGTGGGTGTATAATTCAAATGCCATGGCTTTGAGGTATCGCCGGTGGGAGAAATTACTACCACATCAAGATCATTGACCAGGGCAACTGTTTCATAGGGCGCTGCGGCAGGATCTGACCACATAAGCATGAGGTCAACGGATGCAACGCCTGATGGAACAATCATTGATCTGGTGACAACTTCCTGATCATCGATGGACAGAGATGCAAAATGATTTGATTCAAGCATCTCAACAGACCGGACACCATTGATGCATCCGAATCCATAAAGAAAATCCGGACCTACTGCACCCAGATCATCCGCGCCGTTGCATATCACATTTTTGATGAGTGCCGCGTCAGGCAAACTATCATT
>JBBSAQ010000068.1:0-23650 GCA_038252065.1 Chitinophagales bacterium | reverse complement strand
CAAATTGTTGAACAGGATTGACATGAAAGGGGGTCCGCTCAATTCACTTCGTTCATGGGAGCGACAAAGGGGGTGGTGGCGGATTTGGATTTACAGATATGTCGCTCCTCTGGAGCTAGAAGAAAGTTTAATTATGGCTAAAGCGTCTGAGCAAATTTTCCTTATTGCTCGCATATTTGAAAATATATTACGCAAATTGTTGAACAGGATTGAGCTCCTACAAGTGATAAATCAATTACAAAAATTAGATTTGACATTCTCTAGCGCCGTAGGTGCGAAATATCTGTAAAAGGGGAGAACTGAAAAAATCTCTAGCGCCATAGGTGCGAAATCTTCTCTGATGTCATCCGAGTTCTACATATACAACCGATAATTTTAAAGTGACAAATTTACTCCTACTGTAAAACTTCTCCCCTCCATCCGATATCGCTCAATCTCTTCATACTGGACATTGCCAAGGTTTCCAATGCTGACGTATGCGGAGTAATGTGGTGAAAATTTATAGGATGCTTTGCTGCTTAAGATAATGTATCCTGAAGGTTCGCTGCCGGGATAAATAAATACTTCTTCAATCTTACTCCTTGATCGTGCACTGAATGACAAACGGAAATTTTTATATCCGGTCAAAAGTGTAAAGTATGCTGTATGTTTTGACTTGTAGGGCAATACATCATTGTACCGATTATCTGATTTGTCTTTTGCATCAAGATAAGTATACCCTGTCAGTACATGAAGTCCATGAAATGGTGCAAAATCGGCACTGATCTCAAAACCCTGCATCAATGCCTTGTTGAGATTGACGACTTCAAATACAAGAGGCTCACCGGGCACTGATCGCTGTTGATATGAAATCAAATCTTTGTATTGGTTGTAAAAGACCGCGACATCAACTTTTAATTTATCTGCGATATTTATTTTGGTTCCTACTTCAGCACTGAGCGTTAGTTTCTCAGCACGCAATAATGGATTAGGCTGAAATGTAAGGCCACCTCCCTGTTCAAATTTAGTGTATCGCTCAGCAATTGAAGGATTGCGAAATGCTCTGGCGACTAATCCCCGGATAGAAATATTTTTTGTCAATTCATATACGCCTGCAACTTTTGGATTGACATTGCCTTCTGAAAATACATTTGTTATTTTGTATTGATCATATCGTATGCCGGCCGTCAGGATAAATTTATCCCCCATCATGATCTGATCCTGTATGAAAACACCCGCATTCCATGCTTTATGGCGCCCGTACAAGACCGTATCCGGTCGTCCATCCACAAAATCACTTTGCAATTCAATACCACTGATAAAATAATGATGAGCGCCGAGACTCAGATCGATTTGTGTAGCATGACCAAGACGACTTACAAACACTTTTTCCTTATCAATATATTGCAATCCAAGATTCACATTGGTGCTATCATTAGCAGGGTCACCATTAAATACAAAATCAGAAACATTGGAATAATAGTAGAATCGTGAAGAATACTTCACATGAGCCTGTGCAAACGCGACATATTGCAGATCTGCATTCCATTCACGCCGATGCTGTGTATCATCTTTCCGATAAGCCGCAACACTATACGCATGAGTTCTGTCTAGCCATGTAGCGGGTGTATCATTAAAGATATCGCTGTACATCGCCGACAATTGCATGTTTCGGTTTGGGGAGAATTCATACAGCAATTTGCCATAAGCGTTGTACGTCTCAAAAGAAGATTTCTCACGGTGACCGTCATTCGCTTTTGTAGCGAGGTTAAACAGGTAGGAGAACTTATGCATTCCTGAACTATGGGTAATATCTAATCCATGAAAATCATTGTACTGATTATACCCTGTATATACCGGTGCCCGGCTATAGAAACCATAATGTATCCCGATATCTGTATGGGCTAAAGTATCCGGTTTCTTTGTGATGACATTGACTACGCCGCCCATGGCACTTGATCCGAAGAGAGAAGAATAGGCACCTTTGATCACTTCGATACGTTCGATAGCACCTAATGGTACCAGGTTCCACAATGCACCACCTGATTCAGGTGTGATCGCTGGCCTGCCATCTAAAAGTAAGAGTACTCTGTTGCCAATGCCTCCGCCTGCAACTTCTGATGCGCCGCGAATAGATAGTGCCTGTACATTTGAGCCGCTAGAATGAGTGACCTGGATCCCATTGATATTTTGAAATGCATTGTCAAATGATTTGACATCAGTCTCCTTTAATTGCGTTTGCGTGATGATGCCGACACTGGCAGGTGCTAACGAGAGACTTTGAGTTTTCCTCGAAGCGGAAATAACAACATCACCGGCCTGATAAATTTCAGGCAACATTTCCATCTTGACGGGAATGCTGCCTGAAGATACATTTGTCAAATGACCGGTTTTAAAACCAATCATTGAAAATGTGAGACTGTATTGTGTCTTTGATAAACTCTCAAGATGAAAGTTTCCTTTCTGATCACTTGTCGTACCCAGCGTTGAACTGTCAACGCGAATATTGACATACCCAAGGCCTTCTCCGGATGTGCCATCCATCACACGGCCATTTAGCGACCATTGCGCATCCACGTTTTGAAGAAAGAGAAGAAAGCAAATGAAACTTAAGTATTTGCTAATCAATGATACCATTGGTTGACAAATGCGAAGTCTGCTTTAAAATTGATTTGTACATCATCCCCTTTTGCCAGCGTGATCACTGATGGTGCCGGATCATTGAAAATGGTCATGATATTGCCGCCACCAACATCAACCTTAAGTACTATTCCATGGCTTGTTGAATCCGGATGATCCCATGCAACTCCGAGTGTAGCCGTTTTTTTAGATGGATCGACAATACGGTTATTTCTAAAACCAATTGCTAAAGCCGAATATGTGCCAGGTTCTACTTCCATGGAATAGGTAAATCCAGTCACACCCGGAGTGTAGTTAAGAACAATCGGGTTTTGCGAATTATAAGGTGCACCTAATGCAAATCGGCCACCAGGGACTCCTGGTCCAAAAAAGTTATCAGGTATATCCCCCCAACCTGCAGGAGGGTTAAGACTAAAGGCTGGAAATATCGTAATCTCAACCACTCCGCTGTCTTTCCAAGTTGCCCATAGGTTAGCATTGTCAATATTGATGGTACCGGAGATTGTAGCATTTTGCAATAAAGAAGCATCACATATCCAATGATCAACTCCACCGTGAAATGAACATGCATCCGATCCGGTGCCATTAGAAATTGTTCCGTTGACACATTGGGCTCCTACAATGGCCGGATCACCCGTTGAACAAGGAGGCGGCTCATCTTTGCAGCTTGTCATAGCCAGAAAAGGGATCAGTGCAAAAAGAGCGATTTTCAAAGAAAAAGATAGAATTCTCATGATTTCAAGGTTTATGATGCAAAGAACGGGGTTTCATGATGAGGAAAATACCCCGATTGCCTCAAAGAATAACGGAAATGGCAGGGGGGCATGGGGCAGGGGGCAGGGAAAAAAGGCAAGAGGCTTGTGGCGGGTATTTGTTCGTCATATAATCACGGTAGGAAACAGACTAAGTTGAATAGTATGGAGCACTAGTTGACCTGCTTCACTCATTCATTGCTACAGACACCATAGGGCCGAGATTATGGCTCTCCTAATGAGTCAGAATAATTTTGGATCTGTCTGCATAAAGAAGAGAGTCGTTTGTATAAAGATTCTTTCAACGTGATTGATATTAATTGCCGAAGCTCAAGAATGACAAGAATATTTGCAGCTTCAAAGCTTTCTTTTTTAGAAACTCTAAGACTTTGTTTTTGCTCTCCAACCTTTAATGAACCAGTGCTTTCTGCAATATTGTTTGGAATACTCATAGCTACTCCCCTAACTTGGTCTGTGAAACGCCAAAGTTTTCTTTCTTCAAGATCATCAGCAATGTCCAATAGTATCATTGAAATTCGAATCGCTTCTTTCCAAATCTCAAGATCTTCAAATCTGAAATATTTTGACATAATACTTTGTTTAAAATTGGTGTATTAGTATATGTCTTGAAAAATGAAAATATGACCGGTTTAGAATGACTTTTTTAATTTTTTTTTTAAAACCTTGCCCACAGCCCCTTAAAATCATCCTGAAATCTGTTTCCCTAATTTTCAAGTCTGTGATGTTCCCTGCTCCCTGCTCCCTGCTCCCTGCTCCCTGCTCCCTGCTCCCTGCTCCCTGCTCCCTGCTCACTGCTCCCTGCCCTCAGCTCCCTGCTTTTTTCATAGCTTCGTCATCCCATACCAGAAAAATAAAATGCAAAAACTAGTCGCTGTCATGTATACCGATATTGCCGGTTACACTTCGATCTCCGAAGAGAATGATGCATTGGCTTCAGAACTCAAGATGAAACACAAGAATGCCGTCGTAGAGCTTATTGAAGAATATAAAGGTGTGGTGCAGGAAGTGATCGGTGACGGAAGCCTGAGTTATTTTACAAGCGCATCATCGTGTGTCCAATGCGCCATTGCCTTACAGCAAATATTTCGCGAAGAACCTGTGGTGCCTGTGCGCATAGGTATTCATATCGGTGAGATCAGAGGTGACAGTAACCTCGTCTATGGTCAGCCGCTGAATGTAGCATCGCGTATCGAATCCATTGCCATCGCCGGCTCGGTTTTATTGTCCCGAAATGTCATCGATAGTATTTCAGGCAAGACTGAATTTTCATTTGTTTCGCTGGGAAGTTATGCATTCAAGAATGTTGAGAAACCGATTGAGATCTATGCGGTCTCCAATGATGGATTGAAAATTCCGGACAGGGAACTTGTATCAGGCAAGCTTAAAATCCTGGAACGCACGGATATCATCGTATTTGATGAATGGGATGATCAGGAATTAGTGCGCCGTCTTCCGGATGCTAAAAGGATTTGCCAGCAAGCGGTGTGCAGTTATGGTTTTATCAATTACAATTATAGTAAGCTTCGTTCTTTTATTCAGAAAGGTGGAAAATTTGAATGCATCATGATCCATCCTGAAAGTAAAGCCTTGCTTGTATCCCCTGAACGGCAGGCAGGAGCGGCATCAGATATCGCGTATGTCCAGGGACAACTACAGCTTGCATTTCATAAGTTGAAACCGCTTTCGTCCGGGGTGAAATTTAAAGTCACACATCATCTTCCTGATCCGATCATGACCTTTATCGATCCGGATACAGATGATGGTGTTTTGTTTATCACACTGACAGGTTTTCAAATGGATCTGCATTCGCGACCTAGTTTTGTGTTGCGCAAATCGACACATCGGAAATGGTTTATGTTTTACTACCAGAGTTTTAACAATATGATGGAGAGTGAGGAATCATTCACGGTTGACTTTGATAAGTCCTGGGAGGTGAATAGTGAATAGTGAAAAGTGATGCTTCGACCTGCTGAACTCATCCTTGTGCTATGGTTCGACATGCTATTGCGCATCCTTGTGCTACAGCTCACCAACCGCAGCTCAGCAACCGAGTGAAAGGTGATGCTTCGAGCCTGCCTAAATGAATAGTGAAAATCTCTCAATCTGGGTTGCTGACGTGTGAGTCTTAAGATTTTAATTTGCGTTAATGTTTCGGCTGACTTGCGCTATTTTGGTTTTTAATATTATTAATTCAAATTTGGAAAAGTGAAAGAATTAAAGATCCAAAGTTTCCTTATTGTTTTGACAGTTTTAGCTATTGCATTTGGACTACCTACTCAGGTGTTTGGTCAAAAGGATACACTATATTTTTTTGATTTTGAAAATGTAAGGAGAGAAACAAAGCCCAATTCAAAATTGGAATCTATTGAAAATAATACCGGGATATTCCGTGATATGTCGCCTTGCGCAAGAGGAACTGTATCAAACGGAAGACCCTGGAGCGATAAAACACTTGGATCAGGAGAATTCAATGTGGGAAAGCAATTTTTATATCATATGCCATCCTGGTATAAAAAAGGATATGAAGGCGTTTCATTTAATCAAATAGAGCTGGAATTGAATGAGGCTTTATTGCCAAATCAACTGTACAAACTGAGTTTTTTAATTGGGAATATGAAATCCCATAAATACAAGCCGGCTCATTATGGCGTTAAATATTCAGAGGATAGGACTTTCAAAAGTAAAGCAGGCGCACTTTTATCAAAACCTGACCTGTTTTTTGATTTTACCAATGATACTGCATTGGTTAAAATTCAGACCATTATTTATTCGAATGACCCACTAAAGTATTTTTATTTTGGAATGTTCTTAGAAGACTCATCCAGAGTTCAAAAGCCATTTGTGCCCATTATTCCAAAAGTGTACAATGACGTGACATTAGAATATTATCGAACTCGTGATGTTGTCAAGCCCACAAGAGTTGTGTTGGATAATATTTTAATTGAAAAGATAGAAAAAGTTGAGTCCAAATTCAGAGATGTATATTTTGAAGTTGATGATGATCAATTACATTCTTCTTCTGATTTGCAAGTGATCGACAATATTGCAAATCTTCTTTCCAAAAAACCTGAATTATCATTACTCATTCAGGGTTATACGGATGAAACCGGTACAGTAGTTCACAACATAGAGCTGTCAAAAAGGAGAGCAGAATCAATTCGGGAAATACTAAAGAACAATGGGATCCCTGAGGATAGAATTTTGACTTATGGGAAAGGAATATTTAAAGAACAAACTGCTGTGGATAGGAAAATGGCCAGGAAAGTTTCGTTTATGCTTTTTAAATAGAAGTGGGGATATTTCATAGAATATTATTTTTCTTTTGCTCATTGGATGTAAATCACCCTTTATATTGACCTCGGTCATACCTGGCTTTCTCAATAGCCTGCATTTTTGACGCAGGATTGATTTCCATCTGAAAACAATTCACTAAAATTCTTGTCTCTAAGAGATACTTCAGTTTGAAGTAAATAATATGTAAACATTAATCACCTTCGCCATGAGTCATGACTTAACAAATACAACTGAAAATAGTAGTGGTCATCATCGTTATATTTTAGTTCCTGTCGACTTCACGGAAGAAAGTGTTCATGCACTCCGGTATGCCCGTGTGCTGGCCACTCATATGGGCATGGGAATCACTGTTGCACACATACATCAGCCATTATTTAATGCGGTGGCCGATAGTGCTTTCGATGTTGATATGATGAATAAAAATCGGGAGCGCCTGGAGGAAATGATGATTGAGGTTGGATGGGGTCAGGGCAAAGCAGAAAAACATGTGCCGGTAGATACACATTTTGACACGGGGGATATTAAATCTCAATTGTCCCATTTGTTGGAGGATGACAAATATGAATTTGCTGTCATTAGTACTAAGGCAGAAGATTCAATGATCAGGCGTGTCTTTGGCTCTGTGTCCATAAAGATCAGCAGGGCTGTCTCCAAACCGGTGATCGTCGTGCCTCCGGGAGCGGCAATTAGATTTCCCGAGAAAATTGTAATTGGATTGTCTGAGGAATTGCTGCACGAAAATGCGCTGACATACATACTTGATTTTGTTTCTGATCATCGTACGACAGCTGATTTCATTTTTGCCACTAATGATGAAAAGCAATTTTCATATCTGAAAGATAGTCTGAATGAAAAGTTGATCCTTCTTCATAAAGAGATGAGGGGAATAAATATTAAGTCAGTTCCGTATTTGGGAGAAGAGATTCACGAAGCAATAGCAGAATATGCTACTAAAGTTCATGCAGGTTTACTTGTCTTAGTGACAAAGCACAGGAATTTTGTAGAAGGATTGGGTCACACGAGTGTTTCAAAGAAAGCCTTGCTACACCCTAATTTGCCGGTCATGATACTACATGCTCCTGACGATGATGGACTGGGTGTGATGGGCCAATTGTATGATATCATCAAAGAAGGATGATAGAACACATGATGAGGGAGTCGGAGTTATAGACAATACCTGATAATTTTTTGAAAGCATTGAAAAGAAATAGAGATGAAATTACTTGATAATAAAATTGCTATCGTTACGGGTGCTGGTTCAGGAATAGGCAGAGCGATTGCTATACTTTTTGCAACAGAAGGAGCTAAAGTTGTTGTATCTGATATTAATGAAGCAGGAGGCCATGAAACTGTTACTGCCATTAAGCAAACGGGCGCTGATGCTATTTTTATAAAGGCCAATACTGCAGACGCTAAAGACAGCGAAGCTCTCGTAACTCAGACTGTACAGAAGTATGGAGCACTACACATAGCTGTCAATAATGCAGGAATAGGTGGTCCCTTAGCTCCTACGGGCGAATATCCGATTGACGGATGGGACAAGGTGATCAGTATCAACCTATCCGGAGTTTTTTATGGAATGCATTATCAGATACCTGAGATGTTGAAGTCAGGAGGAGGTGCGATCGTCAATATGGCATCCATATTAGGCCAGGTTGGAACAAAGTTTTCTCCGGCATATGTGGCAGCCAAACATGGTGTAGTAGGGCTTACAAAGACGGCAGCATTAGAATATGCTGCGCAACACATTCGGATCAATTCAGTAGGACCGGGCTATATAAAAACACCACTCCTGAATGCTCTCGATGAAACTGTATTAACAGCTTTGGTTGGTCTTCATCCTATTGGACGCTTAGGAACTGCGGAAGAAGTTGCGGAATTGGTATTGTGGCTGAGTTCAGAAAAAGCTTCATTTGTGACCGGCTCTTATTATGCTGTTGATGGCGGATATCTGGCGCAATAGGCAGAAAAGGCAGAAAAGGCAGAAAAGGCGGAAAAGGCAGAAAAGGCGGAAAAGGTGGGAAAAAGCAGGGAGCAGCGAGCAGGGGAGATAATTTTCATTACACATTTATGCTTTGAAAAGAAATCTTATTGATATTGGATGTAGACAGGTGCCGGCGTAAGTGCTAGTATGTCTGTTGGTTTCATGACTACAGGCCATCTTTTATCCTCTGTATCATTTTCATAAAATATTTTAAAGCCTGTAAATTGTACAGGTTCTTTTTCAATACAGAGATTGTATGTACTTATTTTCTTTGCGGGAAATCCGAAGCCATCCATGTCCATGACAATCTGGACATCAGGTAAAGTTTTTATGTTCTTATAATTCGTCAGCATTCCTTTTGTAAATCGATGGATGATCAGGATTTTTGGTGGGAGATGATATTCTGCCACAAGTTGTGAAAGATATTCAGATGCATAATTAATATCTGCTGCGTCGAAAGTCCCTATAGAAGTCGAGGGGACTTTTCCGTTTTTCATCGAAAATTCAGGATCAATACCCAGGTGCACATTGGGCATGCTCAGGTATTTTTCAAGTTGTGGAATTTCTTCCTGTAGTGTGCTGTGTCCGACTTGTATATCAAGAAAAACGATTCCATCTATTTTCTTCGCCATTTCAAGGATTTTATCAATTTGTGTGAAAGGCATGCGTAACCTGTATTTACCTCCTGCACCCGGACTTGCCTGGGCAGTGACTGCAATGTAGTGTAAGGCGGGTATCACCGGAGTCAATGTATCTGCTGCCTCCCATTTATGTACTTCTACCTGAAGTTCTGCCAGCATCTGATCAGGAGGTAAAGCGCCCAGTATGCCCATGCCGGTAGAATAAAGATTACCATAATAGGCTACGATTCTGTTGAAGGGAAGTAAAGCTCCTGGCGACGGTAATGCTGTCTGGACAGGCCACCTATCTGAGGGAGTCTGATGGACCAGCTCAAGTAATTTTTGTTGATAGAGAACAGTATCAAGAACTACGGGAACAGGAGGAAGCTTAGGGACAGAATCTACTATACTGTCTAAAGAAGATTGTGAATTGACAACCGGGCTTGCCATATTTTGGCATGCGGCTAACAGCATGATGAAAGAGAAGAAAACGAAGATCTTCATTCAAAAGGATTATTAATTCTGATAAAACGCTGTGCCACAGAAATGATCCTGAGGTCAAAATTCAGATAAGGTTAAAATCAAGGCACTATAACTGATGATAATCATGAAGGGAGTTGATGGCTATCAATGGGCGCGAAGATATTTGAAATTATTTTACTGCCACAACTGTAAACGGCAAAGAATCCATCCTATATCAATCTACAGTTAATGATAACGAACCATGAACCAGAATAAAAATAATGATTGGAAATCTGACCGCAACAGCCATTGATGAGGTATTGAAGGAAAATGTACTCGGCCGCATCGGATGTCATGAAGATGACAAGACCTATATTGTCCCCATCAACTATGCGTATGATGGAAAATCGATCATCGCACATTCTGCCGAAGGGATGAAGATCAATATGATGAGGAAAAATCCCCTTGTTTGTTTTGAGGTGGATCAGATGAAGAGCTTTACGGACTGGAGGAGCGTCATTGTCTGGGGCCGGTTTGAAGAAATCATGGATGAGGATGACCAGCGTGCAGTCATGAAATTCTTTGTTGACAAAATGATGCACATTAGACTGAGCGAGACGGCGATACCACAGACGAAAGAAAGCACGCAGGAGCTCAGACATGCATCAGGCCGGATCAAATCAGTTGTTTTCCGGATCGTGATCTCAGAAAAAACCGGCAGATTCGAGAAGGAGTAGAGAGAGAAGTGAGTGATACTTACTTATTTTTTATACTATTCTTCAATATAGTGGGCACTGATTCCATATCTCTTCACATTTCTTCCCCTGTTTTTAGCCATTCATCCTACCGATATGGGGATTCAGTCTCCTTTGTTTTGCACGAGCCGTGTGCCTCCCTGTACATTTGACTCATCAAAAACAATAATACTCCAGATCGCTTTGCAATGCTGAAAATACATCAGGTATGTTCCGTCCGGCAGTGTGATCACCTACTTCAATAACTACTTAAACCAATAAAAAAATGAAATCTTTTTTCTTGCCTGTCCTTAGTTGGGCACTGGCGATAAGCCCGAGTTTTGCCCAAAACCAACTACCCATAAGCATCCAGCCCTATGCGGTCAACTGGAGCTATTCAGTCAAACAAATGTTACATGCCGCTGGATATGAAGTCCCCGGGCCAAAAGCGACATTTGAATTATTACCAACAGCTGATTCACGTTCTGCAGAACTTCAGTTGGACTCTACAATCTCTTATTTTGGATATGGATCACAAAGCCAGGATTCTACTCCACTTTTCAGGAATGTATACACATATCCGCAGACGGATGTGCAGGTCGTCACCGAATATTTCTATGATCTGGATCACTGGACTGCGCTCAGTCGTACAGCTTTAATTTCAGATGACCTCGATCGACTGATTTCCACACTTGCCCAATTGTACGATGTAGAATCGGGGGAGTTTATTCCTGACTCAAAGATTGAAATTTTTCGGCGCGAAAATTCTACTGAATTGATCGATTCATTTTACATTGAGATATGGTCTGCCGAGCTTAAAGCATACGAGCGACAACTGACTATATCGAATACGTTTGATGAGCAGAACCGCATCCACGAGAGTATCAGCTCCATTGAAATCTTTCAGTTACCTCTGCGTTTTTTGGACCGTTATCATTACGATACTGATGGGGACCTCAGTTTGATTGAATCCTTCAATCTTGACGGACCTGGAGAAATTCCTTCCGGGAGACAGGAATTCTGGTATACAGATCACTTGCTCAATAGTGAAACATCGCTGGTCTCTGATGGCGAAGAAGGATTTTTGCCTCAGGATAAAACAGAATATACCTACACTGATTTCCGGAAAGAAGAATTAATAAGCACGTATGAATATGATTTTGAAAAGAGTGAGTGGAAACTCAATCAAACGATCGGATATGGATATGATGACAACGAGCATGTGAATTTGAAAGAGGAAGTAATGCTCACGGCTGAAGGTCTTTGGGAGCGCCATCTCCACAGGTACGACTATATCAAGGATAAATATCTCAAGTCAGAAGCCGGATATAGCTATGACAATATTCAGGAGAACTGGGTGCTGGAGGATATAAATTATTATTTCTACAGTGAACTCAGTGCAAACGAACCTATAGACCCGATTAAGGACTATGCCTTGTTTATCTATCCTAATCCAAGCACAGGAATTGTCCATGTAAAATTGGAAGGCAACGTCACTGTTTATGTGTACAGTCCAGGGGGTCAATTGATCAGACGGATTCCTATGATGCAAGATGATCAGGCTATTGACCTGAGCAATCTTCCTGCAGGTCTCTACCAGGTCAGAGCGAAAAAAGGTGAAGCCTATTATTCAGGTAAACTGATCATTCAATAAGTATTCAGCTGTCAACCTTGCAAGAGTGTGCATAAGTTGTCTCTGATTCTTCCAAAAAAATTACACCAAAGAATTAAATCAAAATTGGCTGACGACCAGATGATCATCTCGTCAAGCACAAAAAACATATACTAAATCACTAACTTTTTTAAACCATCAGATTGTGGGGTTAAAATGCAAGGAATGAAATCAAGCATTCATCACCAGGTTTGCCCTTTCTTTGGCCGTTCCAATAGTGGCGATACTGCCCGAATTAAAATTTAAAAAGTCAGATTCAATACCATCTGAAAAAATCACGCCATTAGTCGGCATAAATGATTCCACCTGAAGTTTTGTTTCTCCGTCCAGAACACCTGCAGCTAATTCTGTCTGAGTCACCTTGCTTCGAAATGGTTCCCGCACTACAAACATCAATTGGTCATCGTCGAGAACTGCGATTTTCTTTTCTTCGTTGTCTTCCTCAATAAACTGATGCATTGCAAAGGTCATGTTGAAAATAGAACTTAACCAACCTGTTGATCCGGCCTGAGTTGATACAATAATACCTGAGGACGATTGCCGTTCTGTCATTCCATCGTAGGAAATTTTATATCTCGCCGAGATATGTGAAGAGGCACCTATGAATAGATCATTGAATGCTAAAAGTCGTTGACCATCATTCAATACCGCCTCAGCAAGTACAGATTTATGTGAAGGGTAATTTCCTGAAAGAACTTTTTCGACACCGTGAAGAAAATTATCGGGACTGAATGGAAGAAGTACTCCGTCATACCGGTCTTTATCCGGATTCACTGCGATGATCGGTATTTCATTCACATACTTTGCCGTGTTTGCTACCAAACCATCCTGGCCAATTACAATGACAATATGCTTATCATTGAAAAGAAATGAAGGCAGAAAACTGCGTTCTACGATTTTGTTCTTGATGACTTTTGAAAGCTGCCGTTGAACAGATGAAAGGGATTCCTGGAAATTGTGATTTTCCAATTCATAATCATTAAAATTTCCGCCGGATCGTTCGATATAAAATTGTGACTGTGCTTTTGTATTGAAGCGTTCGGTCAGCGTTTCAAGCCGGGTTTTATTCTTGACAATGATGGCGTACTCAATATCCATTTCCGGATTTATTTCTTATCGTGGATCAGGGACTCGAGCAGATCAGGTGTAATATTTAACGTTCCTATTTTGTCTGCATTCTCAGCTAGTTGTCTGAAAGCAAGAGAAAGATTGAATTTTGGATCGGCGTTGTTGTTGAGTGCAGTCAGGATTTTCCAGTCAACATCCCTATAAGGCTTCAATGTGGATTCAATAACAAAGCCCTGAGTCTCCGCTTCTTTTCTTTCGTTTTCTGTTTTTTGTTCGATCAGCTGTTTGCGTTGGTTTTCAACAGCAATGTCGGCTTGCACTTTTATCTCGCGAAGCTTACGGTCGTTTTCTGCTATTTGCACAGCGGCTTCCATTTTCTTCTCGTTGATCTGTTTCTTTTTTTCTTCTACAGCAATCTCGGTGCTTAATTCACTTTCTTTGATTTTTCGTTCCTGTTCTACAGCAAAATTTCTGCGTTCGTAGACGGCCTGGTCTGCTTCCTGCGAGAGTTTTTCTCTTGTTTCTGTTTCCAATGCTCTCGCCATTTCAGGCGTTGCCTTAATCGCCAGGATATTGACGGTCAATATCTCAATGCCAAGGATGGAAATGGCAGTGGAGGCTCTAAGCCCCTCTGTAATTTTTGATTCTATGTTTTTGGCTGAACGAATAGCTTCCTTCAGACCGAGTGAGTGAATGAAAGAAGAAGTAGCTGTCTGCGCTTCGTTGATGATGCGTTGGTTTAATTTTTCTGAATCATTCTTTTTGTATATACCGGCGCTGTCTATAGTGAAGTCCAGTAATTCCGCTAATTGTTTTGGATCGCCAATTTTATAAGTCACCTGGCCCTGAATAGAAATGCTTTGGTAATCATTCGTGACCTCGTTGAAGATGAAGGGCAAATCGTTGCTACCCATCGGAATTGCGGCGATGGTACTGTTTGGGGTAAAATAGAAAAAGGAGAGACCGCGACCTTCTTTAGCAATACCTCCATTTTTAAAATGGATGACATAGGTCATCGAGTCAAAATTGATATAGCTGATTCCGAACATAATTTTAGATGTTTAATGATTCAAATTTAGGATTTGTAATTGTCCTGAGATGCTAAAAAATCAGGTAACTTTTCTAAGGAGATGGTAGTCAAAGCTATTATAATTTAGGCTGTATAAATTCCTGACCTATTTTATTGATAATTCCATCATTGTAGAGATGATATTATCCCTTTCAAAAATGCATCATCACTCATAACATTTTGGGATGAACTCAGTTTCACTATCACCAGATCAAGTGAAGGGATAATAAAAATTTTTTGATTATCAAAGCCATCGGCCCAATAAAGATCTGCAGGAGCAGATGGAAAAATACGGTCTGGCGGGGCAATCTCAATTTTTATTGCATTAAGCCAAAAATGGGCACCATAAGGTTTGAGTTTTGCAGAAGTCGTTGGTGTGGTGGAATAATGAACCCACCCATCAGGAAGAATTTGCTTCCCATTCCAGACGCCATCGTGCAAATAGAGTAATCCGAAACGGGCCCAATCACGGGCAGTACCGAAACAAAATGAAGATCCTACGAAAGTCCCACCGGCATCCGGCTCAAGTGTTGTATGAAGCATTCCAATCTTGTAAAATAGTGCGCTGTAAGGAAATTTGTAATAATCGATTGAGTCGATATGATCTCTGATGATGCGGGAGATGATATTGGATGTTCCGCTTGAGTATGTAAATACCTCGCCTGGTTTTTTGATCAATTTGGAATGTAATGCAGGTCCGCTGGCATTCGCGGTTGCAAATAGGGTGGTGGTGGCACTTGAAGGTCCTTTATAGTTTTCTACCCAATCGAGACCGCTGCTCATATGAAGTAAATCATTTAAGGTGATGTTCCGGCGATCGTCATTCTTCCATTCTTCGACAGGTGCAGGATGCATGACGTTGAGCTTGCCTTGTTTTACAAGTATGCCTACAAGAGCATTGGTAATACTTTTTGTCATCGACCATCCGGCCTGTCTTGTGCTTACGGAAAATCCTTCTGCGTATTGCTCGCCGATGATTTGACCTTTGTACACGACTACTACTGCTCTGGTCCTTATCGGTTTTTCTATGTTGGGTTCCAGAAATGCATCCTGAATCGTTGCATTAAGTTTTGTTTTGTCAAATTGAGGTAATGAATTTGATATTCGATTGCCATCAGGCCAGGGGATGGTATCCTGATCAATTGCAGGTGGGGTAGCTACTGGAAGATTTGCATTACGAAGTGTTTTCCAATCTGTACCGATAGCCAGGGAGCAACCAAGACCTTTTCTGTAAACTGCATATCTTCTCGTCATCCCGAAAATAGCCGAAGAAACAACGGAGTCTTTGTAATTAATCTCAACATCACCCAGACTTAGAGGGAATGTTGACAATTCCTGAGCGAGCACACTTTCAGGTGTCCTGCCGGCCACGAATATACAAGAACAAATATCTTTAGCTCTGAATGCTGTGATGATGGGTAAAGCTTTCGACAGATAAATGATGCCTGCAACTATGGCAATGAATACTACGAATAGTATGATTTTGGAAAAAGTGGATTTAAAAATCGTTCTGGCCATTTAGCTCAATTTAATAGAAAGTTTCTGATCATCAGGATTTCCAAATTCCAATGTAACCTATGAATCAACGGACTTTCTACTCTGTGCTGCTAGCTATATCCTTTTTCCTATATTTGCCCCCTTCTTAGGGCCCATAGCTCATTCGGTTAGAGCACCTGACTCATAATCAGGTGGTGCCTGGTTCGATTCCAGGTGGGCCCACTTAATAACCATAGTTATTTCAAGGCTTTATTTCACTTTAGTAATTCTTATATTAAGACACATTTTCGACACATTTTCCCCAAAATAGCCTTAAATGGCTTTTATCAATTTCTTTATTCTTTTAACTGTCGAAACTTTTTATTTCTTGATCGATATGGCAGATTGTATGTCTCAAACGTGTTTAGAAAAGTAGATAATGAATAATATTAATTTTGAATATAAACATTATGAGCTTCCGAAAAAGAATTAAAGTATTTCCTGGATTCTCCTTGAATTTTTCAATGTCAGGAGTTAGTGCAACAGTTGGACCAAGAGGAGCTAACATTAACTTTTCGAAGCGAGGCACTTTCCTTAATACAGGAATTCCGGGAACAGGCATCTATGATAGGCGAAAAATAGGTGGCTCCAATAGCAATCCTAGCATACCTCCAGGACTACGCTTAACTCCAATAGAGCAAACCCCTTACTTTCCAGAGGAACCCCTTATACAACCACTTTTCAAACAAGGAGAAGAAATTAAGAGCGACGATATTGGGGGACTTACCAGCTCTAATTTATTAGAATTGAAAGAGACTCTTTTTGAAGCCTTCACAGAAAGAAGACAGCTACCAATAGATATACAATCAGCCAAGAATGAATTAAAAAAGGTAAGACGCAAGTTGCTTTTGTCGCGCATTTTTATCTATGGACTATTGCTTGACTCATATGTCGACAGAGTGAATGATAGCCAATTTGAACTTGAGTGTTTGGAGGATCAATTGAATGCTACATATGTTGACATTAATATCACTTTTGATAAAATATTTGATGAAAAATATTTAGATCTTGTTAGATCCTATGATGAACTCATCAATTGTAAAATGATATGGGACTGTACCTCCAGTGTACAAATTGATAGGGTATCTACCAGAAGCGCTGCATCTAAGGGCCTTGATTTAAAGCCCGTGAGGTTCACTTATGAAAATATCGATGTTATAAAGTCTAGTTATCCTGCATTTCATCTGGAAAACAGGAATGGAGGCGATCTTTATATCTACCCTGGCTTTGCGATTATTATTGACGATCAGGAAAATTTTGGTTTAATTGATTTTAAGGACCTTGAATTTCGATCTGATGAGCATCGAATGATTACCGAAAATGAAATTCCCTCAGATACGCAGGTTGTTGGGCACACTTGGGCAAAAGTGAACAAGGATGGAAGCAGGGACCAACGATTTGTTGGGAACTATGAAATCGCAATCGTCAAGTATGGAGGAATTAGCATTGCATCCAAATCAGGTCTGAATGAGTCTTATGTATTCAGCAACTTTGAAAAAGCCGAGTCGTTTATAAAAGCATTCAATGAGTATAAGCGCATACTCATCTCATAGGATTCTTATTTCTTGATTGATTTTCAACTTTGTCAAGCGTAGTATTATATCTTTTGAACTTACAGTGCTAAGTAATTATTAGCTTATGGATTGCCTACATTATATTACTTCTTTCGATTTATCATAACTGACAACAGTGCTTATAAGTGCATCTGCATATTGAAAAATATCATCAAGCGATGAAATCTCCTTTTTTATACCTTTCTTTTGTTCGTCCAATATTTCAATAAATTTTTTGTCTCCAAAATACAATCTGCATATGGTCTTTCGATTATTATCGTCCAATAGGATAGCAAAATAAGATTGTGCATCTCTGTGCGTAATTCTATTGGACTTAATTTTTTGCCTCAGAATTGTTTTTACAATCATGAATCCTTCCAATTCTTCTTCGGTTGTTACGATCTTAACTTCTTCAATCTTCATTTTGGCCTCAGCGGCGTGCTTCGCTTCTTGTTCTTTTGCCGCGTCATCTTCTTTTTTCAATGCTGTCTTCAAGCGATCAGTGATTAGGTCGCTAATATATTGTTGGAGAGATTTTTTTATCAAGTTTGTAAACTGCTCTAATAGTTTTGCAGTAATAACCTTTGGATACACCTGCTTTGTGAAGTGCTTAACAAAATCCTGACTTGGATTTGCAAATTCAGCATCAAGCAGAGCTCTTAATTCACTTGTGTATTTAAGTTCGCTTGCAGTTGTGACGATATTATTAAAATCATAATAAGCCTTGTGAAATTTTTTAGCTCTTCAATTTGGTTGTCTTTAATTTCTGTAATGTCGAAAGTAAAAAAAGGTTTCTCGTCCATCTTATTTGGTTCAACCAAATCTGTATAAAAACGATACTCAATGCCATTTGTGAGAATTGAAAATTTAGCTTTCGTGGTGTGGAAATACCTGAAAAGTTGCGATGCGTTGTTTACATTTAGTTGAGCATTGTGGCATTTGCATTCAATTAAAATAATAGGTTGGCCATTACGCATTATGGCGTAGTCAATTTTCTCGCCTTGTTTCATTCCAATATCGGCTACTAACTCCGGAGTCACTTCGCTTGGGTTAAATACATCATACCCTAGCTCTCGAATGAAGGGCATTATGAAGGCGTTTTTGGTAGCTTCTTCGGTATGTACTTGATCCTTTAATTTTATAACCCTATCACCGAGTAATCTAATTTGATCTTTAAAGTCCATAAGAATTTAGTTTGACATTGAATAATTGCAGAAATAAACGTAGTAAAATTGTTTTTCGAAGGCAAGATAACCTTAATGGCAAAATTTCGATGGTTGTCTTTTCAAGTTTTTCAGCTAATTGAATATAAAGTTACCAGTTAGCAGGATCCTTTTATTGGGTTCGTAGAAAAATCTCTATGATTGCGTCTAGAGTCCGGCATCCGGCATCCAATAGTCCGGCATCCTAAGGAAATTACTCCCCGATTTTTATAAGTCTGATCTCCACCCGCTGATTTCTCTTTCTTCCATCCGGAGTTTGATTAGATGCAATTGGCTTACGCTTTCCATAGCCTTTGGAGATGACACGACGACCTTCGATTCCTTTACTGATGAGATAATCAGCTACTGACTTCGCACGCTCGCTGCTGATCCGATCACAATATTCATCTGCAGGCAATCCATTCGTATGACCTGATACTTCGATGATGATCGTCGGATTGTCGTAAAGAAAATCATAAAGCTCATCCAATGATGGCATCGCAGCCGTATCCAGTTTCACACTATCTGCGGCGAACTGAATTTTCTCCATTCGAATAGGTTCTCCTGAATTGAGACGTGCTGCTGTCAATTCGGGAAGGACTTTCTGATTGACTACATAATCTATGCTCGTACTACAACCATTCTGATCAGTGACAACAGCTTTTCCAGGACCTGCTTTTAATTTCGAAGCCTGCGCTGTTGTTTCTCCTGAACCCCACACAAATGTGTAAGGAGGTGTTCCATTTTTTACCTGAATAGTTCCCTTACCATCACTGATTCTGTCATTCGTAGCGGAACGAAGATTTTCAATCTCTGCTATCATCGCAGCCGGTGCTGTAACCTTAAAGTCTGTACTGCTTTTTTGCCCGGATGCATCTGTTATGTTCAATGTATAATTTCCTGCAGCGAGATTAGAAAGACTCGTGGTGGTCTGACCGTTATTCCAGGCATATGTGTATGGTGCTTTTCCTCCTTTCACTGTTCCTTCAATCACCGCATCAGCATTTCCGTTACACAATATTTCTTTCGTCTGATGTATCGAAGCTGTGAGCTGAAGAATATTTTCAGGAATACTGATTACAATCTCTGCAGTACATCCTAAGGCATCAGTGACTGTCACCTGATGAATACCGGGACTCAATTTATTTGCTTTGAACGAACTATTCCCCGATGGTGAAACAACGCTCGTAGATGTATAGGGTGGAGTACCGCCATCCACACTGATTGTCGCTTCACCATCCGCATTGCCTGTTGATGCAGGCAACATATTATCTAGTGTAACCTTCAATGCTTTTGGCTCAGTGACTTCATATTGTTTTGTCACCGCAGCACCGGTTGCATCTGATATGCTCAGTGTATATATTCCTGCAGGAAGATCATTGATAGTTTCACTTTTCCCCTGCTTCCCGTTACCTGACCATAAATATATATAGGGTTGTTTGCCTCCAGTCACATCTGCTTTAAGTGATGCTTCCTTCTGGCCATTGCAAGTAATCTTTTTATCCTGATTGATTTTGATGACTAACGGAAGAATGTTTTCTGTCATGTCGACATTGGATATTGCCGAACATCCATTTTCATCTGTCACCGTCAGGGTATGCGCACCTGCTGCGAGTTTTTCAGCTCTTGCTGATTTCTCATTGTTATCCCATGCATAGGTATATTTTCCTGTTCCCCCATTTACGGTTGAAGTTGCTTTTCCATCCGTGCTTCCGGTTGAAGCAGGGGCATCAACTTTCACATCAATTTTTAGAGGTTGTGGTGAGTCCACAGTGATGACAGACGTCGCAGTGTGACCTGTAGCATCAGTTACAGTTAATGTGTACAGTCCCTGACCTATATTTGGCAAAGAAGCTGAGCTTGATGCTGCATTCCATTTATATGTGAATGGTGCTTTGCCGCCTTTGACAGTAGCTTCAACACTGGCATTCACAGAGCCGGCGCAAAGGATTTTTGATTTCTGCGCGATGGATATTTCCATGGCCAGTATATTTTCTGAAATATCCACTACACCTGAAGTCGTACACCCCATCGCGTCAGAAATAGAAACAATATGATTGCCAGCCGAAAGCTTCACGGCTTTATTTGACTTCTCACCATTATCCCAGTTGTATTGATAAGGAGCATTTCCTCCCGCCACTTTTGCTGTTGCTTTGCCATCAATACCACCCGATGAGGCTATAGCATCAGCGGTGACGATTACACTGATTGGATCAGGTTCTGCTATCGTAAATGATGCCGTGGAGACTGTACCTGCCGCATCCGTCACTGACAATGTAAAAGTACCGGCCATCAATCCATTGACAGTAGCCGAAGTTTGTCCATTACTCCACAGATATTTTAATGGTGGTTTCCCTCCGTTTGCAAAAGCACTTAATGAAGCCGTAGCGGTACTGTGACAACTGATCTGACTTTGTTGAGAAATAGAAACATTGATAGGTGTGATGGTTTCGGAAACGAAAAGCGATGTTTCAGATGTACATCCGTTTGCATCTGTCACCGTTACATTATGTGCACCTGCTGATAGGTTTTTTACAATTGATATTTTTTCACCATTATTCCATGCATACGTAAATGGGCTCTTGCCTCCGGTCGTTTTCACCTGGGCCTGGCCATTTGATTCATTTGCAGTGGCTGGAAATAATAATTCAATCGATGCAGAAAATGCAGCAGGTGAGTTGAGTGTAACACTCGCTGATGAAGTCTGTCCTGTTGCATCTGTTACTGTCAGTTTATAATTTCCAGGAGGCAGAGAAGTTAGTGTATTTAAAGAGGCTGCATTTGTACTCCAACTATATTGAAAAGGTGCCTTGCCTCCACTCACTTCAGCTTTAAGCGATCCATTGGTTGAATAATCACATTTATTATCTGATAAGACAGTGATTGATAAAGAAAGAGGGGTCAGATTCTCGCTGATCGTAATGGTTACTGTAGTTGAGCAACCTGATTTATCAGACACAGTCACGGCATGTGATCCTGCTGTAAGTTTTGTAGCCGTGATATTGGGTTCATCATTATCCCATTGATAGATGTATTGACCCGAACCTCCGTTTGCGGAAATTGTGGCACTTCCATCAGCCTGTCCTGAAGAAGGCGCAAGCTGAGTCACTGTGGCTTTTATGGAAGGATCGAGGATTTTATACTTCCCTGTTTTCACTGCGCCTTTTGCATCTGTGACAGTGAGGACATATTCACCTTTTGGCAGTTTCGAAATATCAGGAGTTGTCTGACCGGTGTTCCACAGGTATGCATAAGGAGCCTCACCACCTGCTACTTTCGTTATAAGCGATGCTGTGGGTTCATTTGATCTGCAATCGAGTGGATTGTCATTTTCTATACTGATGATCAGTGATGATTCCCATTGTATGAGATAGAGACCTTTGTCTTTTGTGCCTGTCCATATCGAGCCGTCTTTATCTACATCAAGACAATTGACAAACTGGCTGGTGAAGTACTGACCCGGACCAAAACGTTGATACCTGTCCGCCGCAACATTATAACCAGTCATCATATTTGATGCAATCCATACACGACCTTCGTCATCGACAGCGATGTCGCGCAGCTTGCCTTCAACATTTTTTAATTCAATAGCTATCGGCGACCATTTTCCTTTCTGATCTACCTGCCACAAAAAGTCATCACCCAGAATCCACAGGTTTGTTCCCCAGGCATCAACACCTACAAAATTGAGATACCGTTCTTCAAGTGACCATTTGTCACCGGATCCGATGAGCATGCCATCATTTGTAGCGATGTACGTCGTGCCTGTGGTCGTGACAAAGATGTCATTGATTCGATTGGACGTTAGTTTTTTATTATCCGTATTTAGGCGTTGAACAACACGAAGAGGAGAAAGAGATATCTGAAATGCACCGGATTCATTTGTGCCCAGCCATACTGTTTTTGTCTTTGCATCGTAGGATGCGCATGTAAAGTTGACATTGCCGACCAGTTGTTGCATTTCACTTGTGCTCCATTCCAGTTTTGCATTACCTCCGCGGATGGTCAGAAGAGAAGTCGTTCCTGGCGGGATTGGGACCTGCTCAACAAGATCCAGGGAAAAAACTTTATTCAGTCCCTGGGTATTCGCTACCCATTTGATATTGTCTTCATCCACCCAGATATTGTTGATCGGGCTGGACTGATCCAGTAGTTTGCATCTGTCCACAAGCACCTGCCCTGCAAGGCCGGAAGGCAGTTGGAGGAGAAGGAACGACAGGGAAACGAACAGGCTAAATTTATATTTCGTCATAATGAAATCATAATGAAAACAAGGGTCACAGCGTGTGTGGACCTACTCAAGAGGCTAAAACGCAAAGAAAAGGAAAGTTGTTGCTAAAATTTGAATTTTGAATTTAGAATTAGGAAGGAATTTAAGAATTTGAAATTGTGAAGTGAATCGGGAATAGTGAATTGAGAGGTCTGAATTTGGATCTTGAAGTGGGAATGAAGAATTAAGAATTGTGAAGCGAATCAGGAATGGAGAATTGAGAATTGTGAAGTGAATCGGGAATAGTGAATTGAGAGGACTGAATTTGGATCTTGAAGTGGGAATGAAGAATTAAGAATGAGGAAGAAAATCGGGAATAGAGAATTGAGAATTGTGAAGCGAATCGGGAATAGAGAATTTAGAGGTCTGAATTTGGATCTTGAAGTGGGAATATGGAATGGGAAATTTTATGTGCAAATCGGAAATTTGCTGACGCGAAAGCTTAGGTACAACATAAGCTTAACAGTAGGGCACATTCCGACGGGGTGTGTTGCACCTGCCCACGACGGAATGTGAAATGAGGAAAGATGCTTCGACACTTCGGCTAGCGCTCAGTGCACCGCCTGCTGTACACATCCATGGTTCGACTTGCTTGTACTCAACCTCGTGCTATGGTTCGACTTGCTTGTACTCAACCTCGTGTTATGGTTCGACTTGCTTGTACTCAACCTCGTGCTATGGTTCGACTTGCTTGTACTCAACCTCGTGCTATGGTTCGACTTGCTTGTACTCAACCTCGTGCTATGGTTCGACTTGCTTGTACTCAACCTCGTGCTATGGTTCGACTTGCTTGT
>JBBSAQ010000067.1:0-23746 GCA_038252065.1 Chitinophagales bacterium | reverse complement strand
TAGCAATAATCTGTCTTGAATCTAAGATACCTTAATCTGAAATGTGAAGCAAATCAAAACGTCGCTTATTTGATATGCGCCGAGTGGAGGTCTTGAATCTAAGATACCTTAATCTGAAATGTGAAGCAAATCAAAACAAGATGGCAAAGTAGGTAGATAAGCAGCGGTCTTGAATCTAAGATACCTTAATCTGAAATGTGAAGCAAATCAAAACAGTGTGCCCTATACAGTTATATATAGACCTGTCTTGAATCTAAGATACCTTAATCTGAAATGTGAAGCAAATCAAAACCCGCCGGCGTGTAGCTGTTGCTCCCAAAATGTCTTGAATCTAAGATACCTTAATCTGAAATGTGAAGCAAATCAAAACCCTCAAAGGCATATCGAGCGACGGACAGCAGTCTTGAATCTAAGATACCTTAATCTGAAATGTGAAGCAAATCAAAACGGCTCCGCCAATAATGTAAACATCCTGGTCGTCTTGAATCTAAGATACCTTAATCTGAAATGTGAAGCAAATCATACCACAGATTAATCAGATTTCACAGACCATCCTACCACAGATTAATCAGATTTCACAGACAATTTTCCACTGTCCATCGTCTATCAGCAAATACCAGTTACTGGCGTAACCAAAAAGAAATTTTCTATGGCCAAATATGATATCACCATGTCTTCATCAGCTTTCAATGGAATCCCTCGCAATAGCAGTTTCAATGGTTTAAAGCAAAAAAACCTGTTGTAAGGTGTTAAAAATCAAGTAAATATGAAATATGACTTCTTGAATTGACATAATATGCTTATTTTTGTCGTTCTTAATCGACATATTTATGGATGTCTTATATGCATACCACGATAGTCTGATCCACCAGGTCTCCGATACCCACCACAGATATCTGTTTGATGAGATCAACTGGGCACAACGAATGCTGGCTATCAAAGGACCAAGAGGCTCAGGAAAAACAACCCTGATGCTTCAATACATCCGCTACAAACTCAATAAACCCAGAGAAGAAGCACTGTATGTGACAGCAGATCATTATTGGTTTTATACACACAACCTGGTGGAAACAGCAGATGCATTTTATAAACATGGAGGCCGTCATCTGTTCATAGATGAAGTACACAAATATCCAGGCTGGTCAAGAGAACTAAAAAATATATATGATGGATATCCGAAAATGAAAATAGTATTCTCTTCATCCTCCGCTCTCGACATTTATCGGGGAGAGGCTGATCTGAGTCGCAGAGTGATTACGTACACATTACCCGGCCTGTCCTTTCGTGAATATCTTTCATTTGATGGACAAGGGACATTTTCAAAATATACTTTGTCAGAAATCATCACCCATCATCGTGACATCTCTGATGATATCAGAAATCAAATTCATCCGTTGTCATCTTTTAAAACATACATGCGTCATGGCTATCTTCCCATCATTAATGAAAGTAGCCCGGATGACATACCTGTACGACTCAATAATATCATCAATACGATCATTGAATCTGATCTGGCCTACATTAAAGATTACGGATCAGGTACGGCTTTTAAAGTAAAAAAACTACTTGGGGTATTAGCTGAATCTGCTCCCTTTAAACCCAATATTGCAGCTATCGCAAGGAAACTTGATGTGAGCCGTGATTCAGTATACACGTGGTTGCATCATCTCGAAAATGCCCGCTTACTTAATCTGTTGTCTGCACAGGGAAAGGGTGTAGCCATGTTGCAGAAACCCGATAAAGTGTATCTCGAAAATACCAACCTATCCTATGCTTTAAATCCCAACCCTGACATCGGTTCACTAAGAGAAACATTCCTCCTCAATCAATTATTAAATAGTAAAGCTGATGTAAAACTTCCCAAAGAAGGAGATTTTGTCATCGGTGAGATCACTATTGAAGTAGGAGGAAAAGGTAAAACGAACAAACAGATCAAACAAATTTCATCATCTGTCATCGCCGCAGACGACATAGAATCCGGATACGCCAATAAAATACCTCTGTGGCTTTTCGGCTTCCTCTATTAATCAAGTCAGCAACGCATATCAATTAATCTAAATAAAAAAAGCCCTGTACAGCTATTGCCAGACTTGCAAGCGGGGTACTAGATTTCCCCACATAATCTTTAGGGATGATGCAAACATATGGGAATTCAATAGCCTGATCACCACGTTCCTTTATCTGAAATGTGAAGCGAATCAAACTGCTATAAATCGGGTATCTTCTAACCATTTCCTGAACATTGATATCTGAAAAGTGTTTGGCATTCTCATACAATGCGTATGTCGTTTTTCAATCGTTTTTTCCTTTTCTATTCCTTCATAATCTAATCCAATAAACAATGACACAGAAAAAAATAATTGCTGTATTTGGCGCTACCGGTGCGCAGGGAGGTGGTTTGGCGAAAGCTATTCTTCAGGATCCCAATGGTGAGTTTGCCGTCCGCGTGATCACCCGAAATGTAGAGTCGGACAAAGCGAAGGAATTGGCCGCTATGGGCGCTGAAGTTGTATCTGCAGATGTAGACGATAAGGCAAGCATGGTACGTGCACTTCAAGGCGCCTATGGTGCTTTTTTTGTTACCTTTTTCTGGTCTCATTTTTCTCCTGAGACAGAAGGTAAGCACGCTAAGGATATGGCTGATGCAGCGAAAGAAGCAGGCATACAGCACGCTATCTGGTCAACGCTTGAGGATACCCGCAGATGGGTGCCACTGGATGATAATCGCATGCCAACCCTCCAGGGAAAATACAAAGTGCCACATTTCGACGGCAAAGGCGAATCAGATCATTACTTCACAGACGCAGGTGTGCCTACGACCTTCATGCTGGCTTCCTACTATTGGGACAATCTTATCCATTTCGGTATGGGACCTAAGAAAGGACCTGATGGTGTATTAGCGATTACATTCCCAATGGGCGATAAAAAAATGGCCGGCATCGGTTCAGATGATATAGGAAAATGCGCCTACGGAATATTTAAAAAAGGCCCTCAGATGATAGGCAGAACTATCGGTATAGCAGGTGAACAGATAAGCCTTAAAGACATGGCTCGTGACTTATCGAAAGCACTGGGACAAGAGGTGAAGTATAATGAAATAACACCCGAAATGTATCGTAGCTTTGGTTTTCCCGGTGCAGACGATTTAGGTAATATGTTCCAGTTTTATCGTGACTTCGATCAGGTCTGTAACAGTACCCGTGATGTGACTTTTTCAAGAGAGCTAAATCCGGAATTGAAGTCTTTTGAGATGTGGTTAGCTCAAAACGCTGATCGAATTGCACTCGAATGAGGATTGATATTTATTATTTCTGTTAATAACAGAGTTTTTAAAATTAAGATCCTGCCACTTTGTAAGTTGGCAGGATCGTTTCTTAAGAAGTGAAATTCAGAAACAATCGTTTGATTTAAATTCCTTATAAACAACCACTGTTGAGCAAAAATCCAAAATTTAAAATCTAAAATCTAAAATTGGCCATCCTCGTCCATGGTCCGATATATTCTCTACCTTCAATGTTTAACATTCAAAAAAACAAAAAGTCATGTCACTCTTACTCTTAGGCATCGTCGTATTCGCTGTGATTTTAATGGCGGGTCATAATAACCCCCAGATATCAAGATATGCTAACATTGTAAAAGGTTTAGCCATATTGCTGATGCTGGCAGGGCTATCTTCTTCTATGATCGTTCAGATCGATGCAGGGACGATCGGTGTACAATCTCTTTTTGGTGAGGTCAAGAATACTACCCTTGAACCGGGTCTCAATTTTGTCAATCCTCTGGTCAAAGTCACCGAATTTGACACAAAGACTCAGAACTATACCATGTCCGGAGTTCATGATGAAGGCGCTAAAGTAGGTGATGATGCCATCAGAGTGCTTTCATTGGATGGTCTGGAAGTGATCATCGATGTGACCGTGCTGTACAGAGTTCAACCGAATATGACGCCGCAAATTCTAAAAGAAATCGGTACCGGCTATAGGGATATCATTGTGCGCCCAATGGTACGAACAAAGCTTAGAGATAATGCGGTGTACTACGATGCCGTGGCCCTTTATTCTACCAAAAGAGATGAATTTCAAAACCGCATCTTCGAAAATATTAAAACTGATTTTGCGAGTAGAGGACTTGAACTGGAATCCATCCTGGTGCGAAATATTATGCTACCGGAATCTGTGAAGGCTACTATCGAATCAAAAATAAATGCAGAGCAGGATGCACAAAAAATGACATTTGTCCTGCAAAAAGAAAAACAGGAAGCTGAACGTAAACGCGTCGAAGCCCAGGGTATAGCAGACTACCAAAAAATATTAAGCACTGGTCTCAGTGATAAACAATTGCAGTATGAAATGATCAAAGCCAACAAGGAAATAGCATTGTCACCGAATGCGAAAATCATCATCATGCCCGCAGGGAAGAATATGCCTATTCTGCTATCGGATAAATGAGTGAGTTAAAGTCTAAGGACTTGAACGGATAAACTATAGGCGACCGACCATGGACATTTAATGAGCTGAATACATGTGGTTGCAGCAAACTCCAACCACGGCCAATCCAATGCCAATGTAGGATTTCTCTCCTGCATCATCAACAATTAATTCATTTGCATCTCAGCTTCCTTCAGCCACTCATGAGAATTCGATAGCTTTGGAGTCTCTTTACGCACATTACTCTCATAGAGGTTTACAAACGAATCCAGTGTTTTGTGTATGTCATGTTGTTGAGCATATTCAAGACTTTTTTCACACATTTGGGCATGGCGCTCATCGTTGTTAAAAATATCCCCTATACAATGAGCAATAGTGGAAATGTCACCTTCATTGTACAAATATCCATTCTTCTTATCCATTACCAATTCAGAAAGCGCACCGGCATTCACGGCTATAACAGGTAGAGCGGAAGCCATTGCCTGCAAAGTGGTTAGGCTAAGCAATTCGGCTGTACTGGCTATAATAAAGCACCGGCTCAATTTATAAAAGTAAGGAAGGTCCTCATCCGGAACAAAACCTGTAAACATTACATGTTCAGCTATATCTAATTTATGTGCGAGTTTTTCCAGGGCAGTTTTTCTGGTTCCTTTGCCCACAACTACAAAATGAAAATCAATATTTTCTAGTGCAAGAGCTACTCCATGGAGTATTTCATCTATTCGTTTTTCAGGATCAATCCGTCCCACATAAAGCAAGACAGGCTTATCCGGAATGCCATACTTCAATTTTATATCATGTGTGTCGCCATGAGAATTAAATTTTTCAAGATCTATACCACTAGATATTGCAATAGTCTGCACTTTTAATTTCGAACTGATGATACCGACACCGGTTTCGCTTGGAGTTGTAACCAATTTCACCTGATTATAAACCCTCGAAAATCCTTTCCACAAAAAGTTTTCCAATCTTAGTTTTGCTTTTTGCCCCCGAAGAAAACCGGTAATATTTTCAGCCATAAAATGGTTGGTGCCAATAATCGGAATCTTTAATTTTCTATTTACCTGCACTGCTGCATTGCATATCAAGGAATGATCCTGCAGATGAATGATATCGGGTTTAAAATCTTTAATGATAGTACGGACGCGCGATTTCAGAAATACAGGGACAGGGATGCGGACAGTAGGGTAATATATTACGGATACAGAAGGCATACCGTACACATCTATACCATCAATTTTTTTCTTGGAAGAAGAGGTCGATGAGGAAGGTGCTATAACTGCGACCTGATGTCCATTATCCTGAAGCATCGAACCGATTCGGCAAACAAAATAATAAACGCCATTGATGTGAGGAAAATAACTATCTGAAATAAAAAGTATTCTCATATTATTTTACGCCTGGATCTTACGAAAAGAAATAATAAAATAGTTAAGGCTACAACAATGATAAGCGCTGTAAAAAAATCGATGTAATGACTGATCTGTTTATATGCACTTCCAAATAGCAAACCGATGCTCAAATATACGATATACTGCAAGGCAGATGTGATGAGACAAATACGGATAAATTTAGTGTAAGGAATTTTTGCATATCCTGCAAGATATATTCCTGTAAACCCGATGCCTAAAGTTATTTTCGATAATGAAATTGTCCTGGCAGGGTTTGCATCAAAATAAGCTTTGACGCGTTGAATTTTTTCAGGATTAACACCAAATCGTAACGCTATTCTTTTTAAAATAGATGGCACTCCAAATTGTCCCAGCGCATAAAAAATAGAATCGCCTATGATATCTCCGATAACAATAATGACAAAAACAATCCATGGATTTAAAAAATGACTGGTGCATAAAAACCCTGCAATCACTGCTATGATTGGGCCTTCCACTATTGCCAATGGGAATAATATGAAATATTTATACTCCGAAAGAAGATAGATAATATGTTCCAAACGAAATTAGCAGACCAGTTATAAGGGCAATATACCTAAAATCCATTTCCAGCATTAAATAAACATCTTGATCTTATTCGGAATAAAGTATAAAATCTATTAAAAATATCAAATTACAATCGCTATCAATTTTTCGAATTTGAATACATTTGAATGATTAAAGTTACAGGTGAAGAAATTACTAAAGATTTACGTAAACCTAACGATGAAAATTAATTTACAATTATTTTATCCTGCGTTACTTAAAGGATCGTATATGATCAGACTAAAAGATGTTTTACTTAACCATTTTGATTTTTATCTAAGCTTTGTCTATTGTAAAAAGTAGATAGATCGAAGGTTGGTAAAATTAAAAGCACGAGCAGGGGTATCAGAAAAATAATCCTCCCTTCATAGCGGGTCAATACCGTCGAAAATGTACTACAGACAAAAGCATTGAAAAGAATGGCCCAAAGAAACATGACGACCAATTCGCGATGTCTTCCTTTCCATTTAGTATAAAATAAAAGTAGTAGTACAAGGATGGCGAAAGAACCAAACACGAGAATATTTTGTCTTTCATTCAGCTTATCAAATGAAAGTCTTCCATTCCCACGGTTTTGAAATGAAATGCTTTGCGCATTTTGAAGAGAAGGAAATCTCTCATTTATATAACTTAGTATGTTGGGCCTTTGGGGCTCGATTTCAAAACTGGCCAGTTGCGAAAGCGTAGATGAAAATGATGCTGATACAAAACGTTTGAGATATTTCCCATTCCACAGGATATCATGTATCATGCGATTATAAGAAGGACCGGAAGTTTCCCATCCACCTGTTTTATAAAACGGACTATTGCTGTCCCAGATGAAATCCGCTGTCATAGAATCCTTATATGGACATAGCACATAATTAGCCTGGCTACATTTTTCCTTTAAAAAAGAATCCAGTATTCCCATTTCATGTAACCTCGCTGTAAGAAATACATGTCCGTTTTGGGAAAGAAATAATCGCTCCGTAAATGCGAAATTGACACCAAATGTGATGACCACGGCGGTGATAAAAACTGAAAACGTGAGAATAAATTTTTTCAGAAAATACGGCCGCTCAGTACCCTTATTCCAAATCACGTATCTACCGCCAAGAAAAAAAAGACAAAGCAGAAATATCGGAAAATGAGAGTTATGAACTATCGTAGCATAAATGCACACTGGAATCAAAAACCATAAATGGGTCTTTTTTAAGTCTGCAAAAAATAACAACGCAAGGGAAATCAGAAATATAGATGTGAAAATATCAGGCATCAGAAAACTGACAAAAAAGGAGTACCCTGTAAAACAACAAAGGACAAAGACAGATAGCAAAAAATGAATGCGCTTATTATGATACCGGCTGAAGTAGTGAAAAAACAAATACACCACTACTGAAGCTAAGATACCCTGAGCTATAATGCTAAAGAACAAATTGTCCATCATATGCGTATGCCGCAAAAACCAACCATAGAAGATAGGTCGGTCCCGGGGCAACGAATTTTCTATTCCTGAGGCCAGGTAAGCAGCTGTATCCGGATAGGTGATTGGAAAATTATTATACAAGCCTGTCGATATGGACAGTAATACACCCGATAACAGTGTAAGAATAACAGCACTATACTTCTTGATCATACCGTGGTTTTTCGCTTTTTATCAGTATTGATATCTACTAAGATAACAATGAACGCCAAGCTGAGCCTACCAATTTCATTTTTCTGAAAAGTTGGAAAATCCTATCTATTCAAAGCTGACGGTACATAGGGAAGCATAAATAAGGATTTGAGAATATAGACCTGAAATCGGATATAATTAATTCGATACTATTTTGTCATTTAAAGGCAAGTAAATTGAGAAAAAATATAAAAATGAGGGAGCGGAATAAGATTAAAAGGGGGAGAAAACAATGGCAACAAGCAATACGGAGATTATGCTGATTTTTTATTCAATATGCTTACCCCACCAATGAGGCAAAGAACACCCGCACCGATGATGATGAATGCAGTCTCTTTAGCTCCTTTATCCTGAGCTGAAATATTAATACCCAGAATATTTACTTCTCCACCACTATTGTCCAGCTTATTGATGCCTACATAGCCAAGGAAAAGCGATAAAATAACCAGGACAATACCTATTGATTTGTTCATAACAGATGGTTTTAATGATTGAATTGAAATTATCATGAATGGTAACAACGTAACCTCTATACTGTTTACAGTATGTTACTGATCAAACCGCTTCAGATTTTCTGCTGTCCTCTTTTTTATGGCCAGCTGGCTCAGCACTACTACGATCAGCAATGAGGTGATCCCCTGCAACCACAGGCCACGGATATTGACCATCTGAAGAAAGTAATCATAGTATCCATGCGCGATGACCGCAAGAAGGAGCGCTAATAAGCTGTAAAGAAAAATCCTGCTTTTGAATAATTTTGCTTCGCCCAAAAAATACCCCATAATCACTGCAAATACAGCATTCATAGGAACAGTAGTAAACATCCTGAGCACATCACAATTGTTACCTGAAGAGATCACATAAAATACATTTTCCGCCGTTGCATATCCCATGCCCACCATGATCGCATATACAATCCCATCAAATGGCTGATTGAATGCTTTATAATAAAAAGCGAATCCCCGCAGGAATAAAAACTTGCCTCCTTCACCGAGCAATCCGATGAAAATAAAAGCACTGATGATTTGATTTAATACCCCATCATGATTGACATATATATAATGGTGAAGCAGGAATCCAATGCCGCGTGATATAAAAAAACTGATGATACCGAAGAGTACACTCAACATTAACAAACCGGATGGCTCTGGTTCACGAAGATCTCTCAGGTAAAAGTAAACAGCGATAGCAAGGCCGGGGAGAATAGCGAGAAGGAAAAGGAGGGTTGTACTCATTTATCTGTGTTGGATAACTTGACGAATGACTTTGTTTTACTGATTAGTTACCCTGACAATATATGAAAAAATCCCAAAGAACGTGGGCCAAAAATGACTTGTAATGCATCTGGTAAAAATGGGAATTGAGAAACGGTGCCGATCCTGAAGGGATTTAATGTTAATAGCCCCGAGCTTTTATCCGGGAATAATATGGACATCAGAAAACTGTCTACATCCTGAAGGGATTCAATATCATAAGCCCGGGGTCTAACCCAGGGATAATATGGACTGCAGAAAACTTCGTAAATCCTGAAGGGATTAAATATCATAAGCCCGGGGTCTAACCCAGGGAAAATATGGACTGCAGAAAACTGCCATAATCCTGAAGGGATTTAATGTTAATAGCCCCGGGGTTTTATCCGGGAATAATATGGACTGCAGAAAACTGCCATAATCCTGAAGGGATTTAATGTTAATAGCCCCGGGTTTTAACCCGGGGTTAATATGGAGAGCGAAATTTTACAACTCTGAAGGAGTTGAATAGGCAGCTGTCTCTATTAGAAGATCCGGTGATGAAATACGTACGTATCCTCAAGAAATAGAGTTGTATAGCATTTCTATTGGAACGTCTTGCACGCGACGCAATCAGTGTATATTTAATCGAATTTTTGGGTGCGCATCTGTAACTTAGAATTCTAGAATAATTGTCAGATATCAAAACGTAAATAATCTTAAATCACAAAGATTTTAAAATTCGAAATGGATTGCACGAAAAATTGTAGCTATTTTAAATTTAATGTTTACTACTATTCCTGTAAAGAAAGATTTTCAATCGCAGCTGCAAGCTGCTTGAGGGGGATTTCTAAATGGACATTAATTTATGATAAGAATTCGAAGTTGATAAACTTCGAATAGCGCTTTTGATATGGATTCAAAATTCAAACTTTGAATAGCGTTGAATCAGTTATTCTTAAGGATGTAAAGACATCGATTTATCGCGTCTCTAACTTCATAAGATAATCGCAATATTACAAGGAAACGTTATTTCTTCACGATGTACAAATCCATCGCTATCTTCTCGATCAATCCTTTAGGAAGAATCTCCGCCATTTTTGCTCCCACATAGTTGAGAACACCGGGTACGATTTCGGCTTTATCTGCAAACATTCCATTGATGCCTGCCTTGGCAACAGAATCAGGTTGTACGGTAAATTTTTCAGCCTTTTCTTTGATGGCATCCATATTGGCTCTTTCCATAAAACCAGTGGACGTGGGTCCGGGGCTAAGACATGTAGCAGACACATTCGTTCCTTTCAGTTCTTTTCTGAGACCACGAGTAAAGACAAGAACAAATGCTTTCGAAGCAGCATAATTTGCCAGCGTCCCTACTGCCTGATAGGCGGAGGTGCTTGAGACATTCATGATATAGGCACGCTTGTTGTCCTGAAGCATTGGCAATAAAACCTTGCACATATCCGAGAGCGTAAACATATTCAAACGCATCATCGCATTGATTTCTTCACGGCTGAGGTTCTGCATTTTGCCCCACACAGCATAGCCTGCGTTATTAATGAGAATGTCTATTGTATAACTTTTTTCGCTTAGCCAGTCCCTGACCTTTAAAGCTACATCAGGTAGTGAAAGATCAATCGCCAGGTAATCAGCATTGACATTAAATACGCGTCGCAACTCTTCCGCATTTTTCTGCAGTTGATCGCCTGATCTTGCCAGGAGAAGAATATCATGCTTTCGTGATGCCAGTTCCCTGGCCATGGCCCATCCGATTCCTCCGCTGGCGCCTGTGATCAATGCGTAGGCCATGTTACTTGTTTGTAACAGCCATAAATCGCTGATATAGCAGTGGCTTGCTGGTTTTGGTTCGAGGCTCGAATTTTCCGCAAATGATCGGAATATACATCACGCGCCTGCGGCTTTTCTCGCCTACAAAGGGTGATTGCGCTACTCTATGCCATAAGCGACCATCATGCACAGTGAGGTCTCCTGGCTCAACAGATAAGCCAACTTCATCTTTGTCAGCTTTATAATTGAGATAATAAACCTTTCTGAACAACAATGTGAAAACACCCTTATTGTGGGTACCCGGCAACAATCTCAGACCGCCATTGGCAGGTGTAGACGCATCAAGATGCAGGCCCAGGTTAAGCATCGGCATCACTTTATTGCCATAAAAAATGTCCCGAAGAACATCCGTATGCCATGCAAGCTGACTATAATTACTATCCGTTGTATTCACATAATGATTGAATACCAGACCGTCTTTTTCATTTTCACCAAGACGTGAATCCGTAGCTCCATTGAGCTCAAACAAGGCTTTAAGTCTTGGTTCGCCGAGGAATTCCTGGAATATTTTACCGAATTGGTTGAGGAAAGCAAATCGTTGAACGATGGTTTTGCCATCAACATCCTTACCATATTTTATGGGCGTGCCATTGACCAGTTTACGGTCTTCCTTTATCCATTCGTCCTGAATCCGCTCAGATTCCTGAATCATCTTGGTCACCACGTCCTTTGAGACAAAATTCTTGAAATGGATGAAACCGTTCTTATGGAAAAACTCCTTTTGTTCAGGAGTCAGCGATGAGCCTAAATTGAAAACCGGATAGCTTTTAAACTCAGTGGTTTCTTCATTTTTTATTTGCTTGGGCATGAGAGAGCGCTACTTTTTTGTTTGTATTGTAAATCGAAAGTTACTTGAATATTATTGCATGGTTAACATGAAAACTTTTTATTAACAAGTTTTACACTATATTTAATATCAACCCTTGGTTGTCAACCCTTTATGGAACGCCCTAAAATATTTTTAAGGCTGTAAAAAACCACTGTTGTGACGACCGGGGCGACCAATATGTCGATGGTATAATGGACATGCTGCCATGCCAGCAGAACTCCGATGGTAAAGGTAAAGACAATTTTAGTAATCCTGACCCATCGGTTTTTCTCTACCAGGACCAAAACCATCATCGTACTGACGTGACCCGAAAAGAACATATCCTTTGCAAAAGTACCATTTGGATAGAATTTTGTGGAAAGAGGATCTGAGAGAAAAATCATGTCCACCGGAGGCTCCAGGGTGATAAAATACATCGTCCCCATCCGGATCAGTGTAACCACAAAATACGTCGTCAATCCCAACACTATGAAATAGGGATAACGTGCAACAGAAAAAATAGTCTGGATAATGGAAATATAGATCAATGAAAAGATCAGTACAGACCAATTGTATGGTGTAAATAAATTGAGAAAAATATCATTTACGTAAATCCCTGGTTTGGGTTCGATCACATAGCCATAAAAATGGGGCAAATAAAATATCACCATCAGCAGACACAGCAGACAAAATGCAATAGCCCACCTGGCAGGCTTTGATTTCAACAATTCATTCCAGGTCATATAGTGAATAGTGAATAGTGAATAGTGAATAGTGAATAGTGAATAGTGAAGAAAAAACGTGAGGCGTCAATCGTGAAACATGAGTATTTTTTTTGCGAATTGCCAATTGCTTATTGTTCTCCGTCATCGCACGATCAATACCGGAATTTCCAGTTTGTGTCGAACGTCATCTACCGTAGTGCCAAAGATAAGGTCCTTGAATGCTTTGTGTCCATGCGCGCCCATGACCAATAAATCTGCATCGAATTCTTTTACCTTTTCAACGATTCCATTTTTGGGTCTTCCATATCCGATTGATATTGAATTCTTATAGCCCAGGCTTGTGAGATTGTCAGAATACATCATTAAATTCTTTTCATCTGATAACGTTTCATAATCACTAATATCCTTTCCAAAAGCAAGCGCACCTGCAGTTTCAACGACATGTATTAATTTATACTCCGCTTCTTTGCCTCCTTGCAATATAGCGTGACTGATCGTGGTATGGTCCGTTTTTGTAAAATCTATGGTGATGGCTATCCGTTTGTATCGCGTGGCTACCGCAGTTGTAATCTCACTAAAGATCCCATGAGGCAATGGCTCCCTGTGTTTTTTCTTCCGGACTATCAATGGAACAAACGTGATGTACAATAAAATAATCGCTGTAAAAATCGTCACCGGCAATACGGTCACTTTTAATATCCACGCATTTTCTCCAGGTTGTGACATCCAATCCCCGAGCGTGTCCATTACAAGTTTTGCATTTAGCCCTACAATGATAGCTGCTGATAACCAGGCCAAAATTCTGATATAAGGTTTGATGACAAATTCATTCATTGTTTCCTTATCACTCACAAAATGAATCAGGGGAATAATGGCAAATCCTAATTGAAGACTCAATATAACCTGGCTCAGGACCAATAAACTGCCCGTAGCACCTTCACCCAATAAATGAATAATGACTAAAGCCGGAACAATAGCAATAAGCCTTGTCAATAATCGTCGGACCCATGGTGCGATACGTAAGTTGAGATATCCTTCCATGACGACTTGTCCGGCAAGTGTGCCGGTGATCGTTGAGCTTTGTCCGGCTGCTATCAAGGCTACAGCAAAAAGTATAGGGGCCCATCTTGTGCCGAGCATAGGTTGCAATAATTTATATGCATCCTGTATTTCGGCAACGTCAAATAATCCGTTTTTAAAAAAAACTGAAGCAGCGAGAATTAATATAGCCGCATTGACAAAGAAAGCGAGATTCAACGCAATGGTGGAATCAATTATATTGTATTTGATCGCCTTTCGTATTTCAACAGGGCTTCGAAGAAATTTTCTTGTCTGCACCAATGAAGAATGCAGATAAAGATTGTGTGGCATCACAGTCGCGCCGATGATACCAATAGCAATATATAAGGCAGCGCTACTAGGAATACCGGGAATAAATCCGGTGACAAGCTCCCCCAGATCAGGTTTTGCAAAAAACATTTGCGCTAAAAAGCTCATACCGATGATCGCGATCAATGAAAGAATAAAGACTTCCAGCTTTCGCATACCGTAATTGAATAAAAATAAAACAATGAACGTATCCAAAACCGTAATGCTGACTCCCCACATCAGGGGAAGATGAAAAAGCAATTGCAACCCGATCGCCATACCCAGCACCTCCGCCAGATCACAGGCAGCAATCGCAATTTCAGCTAAGATGTATAGATATATATTGACAAACCGGGGATACATCTCCCGCGAAGCCTGTGCAAGATCACGACTGCGCACGATACCCAGGCGCGCACTCAGACTCTGCAGAAGCAGCGCGATAAGATTTGACATCAGGAGTACCCAGATCAGTTTATACCCGAACTGACTGCCGCCTGCAAGATCTGTAGCCCAGTTACCCGGGTCCATGTAGCCCACACTGATCAGATAAGCCGGCCCGAGAAAAGAAAATAACTTCCGTCGGTTTGACGTCGCCTTACTTACGTCCACCGATGCATTGACCTCGGACAATGAAGCCATCGGCTCTTCTCTATGCTGCATAACAAAAATGTACTTTTTATGAATAGGGAGACAAGTATAGCCTGCCAGAATATTGCTCCAGTGATATGTCGTAAAAATCAAAGATACTATTGTAACCTGAAAGAATTCAACCCCGAACAAACGATTTATTTGGATCTGTCAGCCCTATGATACACCTTAATAACACTAAATTTGTCTCCATATGATTTTTAGCGCCATTCTTTATTACCTGGTTCTCGTGCCCGTTTCAATCCTGCCCTTTTCAGTCCTGCATGCTATTTCCCGTATTGTCTATGTGTTCCTTTATGATCTTGCAGGTTATCGCAAAAAAGTAGTGCTGACAAATATCAGGAATTCATTTCCTGAAAAAACGGAAAATGAATCCGTTGACATTGCAAAGAGATTTTACAGGCACCTCTCTTATACCATAGTGGAGAGCCTTAAGATCTTCACCATATCCAAAAAGCAATTGAAGCGCCACGTACAATGTGTAAATCCTGAAATACCAAATACCTATTTTGAACAAGGAAAAAATATCATCATAGCGGTGGGCCATTACAATAGTTGGGAGATGATATTGACAGGCATGAACACTTTTTTCAAAGCAAAGGCAGTTGTTATTTACAGTCCTGTTAAGAACAGGTTCCTGGATCAGAAACTGATCAATGCAAGAAGCCGCCAGGGCACAATGATGTTACCGGTGAAGGATGTTAAATCTTTTTTCAGTACTGCATCTGATCAATTATACGCCACCTTTTTTGCCATCGATCAGTCGCCATCAAATCCTGACAAATCCTATTGGATGCAATTCCTTAATCAGGATACTGCTGTATCATTCGGTACAGAATATTATGCAAAAGCGTATAATCTTCCTGTCATTTATTCCCGTCTAAAAAAAGTAAAACGTGGTTATTATCAATTAGAATTTGTAGACGTTACGGATACACCTTCTGAAACAGCTTATGGTGAAATCACTAAGAAAGTAACTCAACTACTGGAACAGGATATCATAGCAGAACCCGAATACTGGCTTTGGTCCCATAGGAGATGGAAACATAAAAGGCAATAGGCAATTGGCAATAGGCAATTGGCAATAGGCAATTGGCAATTGGCAATTGGCAATTGGCAAAAAGTAATTGGCAATCGGCAAAAAGCAATATGCAATATGCAAAAAGCAATATGCAATATGCAATATGCAATTGGCAATATGCAATATGCAATTGGCAATATGCAGAAAGCAATCGGTAAAAAGCAATTGGCAAAAAGCAATCGGCAAAAAGCAATTGGTAAAAAGCAATTGGTAGAAAGCAATCGGTAAAAAGCAATTGGCAGAAAGCAATCGGCAAAAAGCAATTGGTAAAAAGCAATTGGTAGAAAGCAATCGGTAAAAAGCAATTGGCAGAAAGCAATCGGTAAAAAGCAATTGGCAAAAAGCAATCGGCAAAAAGCAATTGGCAATATGCAATATGCAATAGGCAAAAAGCAATCGATAAAAAGCAATCGGTAAAAAGCAATTGGCAATATGCAAAAAGCAATATGCAATTGGCAAAAAGCAATTGGCAATATGCAAAAAGCAATATGCAATTGGCAATATGCAATATGCAATAGGCAAAAAGCAATATGCAATTGGCAAAAAGCAATTGGCAGAAAGCAATTGGCAGAAAGCAATTGGTAGAAAGTAATTGGCAGAAAGCAATTGGTAGAAAGTAAATACGCAGTAGCATTATTTTTTAAAATTATTGGCAGAGCCAATAATTTTAAAAAATACACCACAGTTAAGCGTAGATTGTATCTACGCTTGTGCGTCTGCAAAACTCCGTTTTGCGTAACAATGCTTTCATTTCGCAAATCTGAGATTTGCAGACGCACAAGCTTAGGCACAGCCTAAACTTAACGATTCAAACGATTTAGCGTTTTTCAGCATTCAATTATCTTTCCTCAAACAACTCATCCTCCATTTTCCTCAATTTATCCGAAACCTCAGGCCTTTATCCTTTCCCACCGGACATCACATGAGCTATTGACTACCTTCGTGCCATGTCAGTCAAGCGATATAGCAGCAAGGAACCATTGGTTTTCGCGTGGATTATTATCCCGTATATCACGTTCATGAACCTCCTCATTTTCGGGTCGTGCATCTTTGACACCATCCTTGTTTTTCTTAAACTTTTTGGTGTCAGTTCCGTCTATTTTTTTATGATCTATGGCGTTTTTGGTTCTGTAGCGGTACTCATTAAAAACCGTCATCCGGGCCCGGGAGATCTCTTCATACGTATTTCATTGATGTTGCCGGTATTCTATGTGATGAATTTCGGTGCGGTTACCGGAGCTTTTTATTTTTTCAAATCCGTGTCATTCCTGGAATGCAAACCTAACCCGGATATGATATGGTGGACGATCCTCTATGGATGCATCATGAGTACTGTGATCACCTTTATCAATGAAGGCATGGCCAACTGGGAAAAATGGAAGAACTCATTGTCTGAAAATGAAAAACTAAAGAATGCATATCAACGCAGCAAGCTTCTTGGCCTCAAAGGACAGATCAATCCGCATTTTTTATTCAATTGTTTTAATACGCTTTCAGGATTGATTCAGGAAAATGAACAGGAAGCTGAAAAATTCCTGGATGAGATGACTAAAGTGCATCGCTATCTTCTTCGTGGTGATGATGAGTATCTCGTACCCCTGAAGGATGAGATGAAGTTTGCGACGTCATATCTCAATCTCACAAAGGCAAGATTTGGCAGTGCAATAGATACAAAGGTCGATCTCCCGGCAGAACTTATGTCAAAAGAGATCCCTCCATTGAGCATGCAGGTCATACTCGAAAATATTATTTATACAAATGCATTGAGCAAAAAAGAACCCCTCACCATCCGTATTACAAATGATGAGTATGACCACCTGATCATCACCCATAGCCTCCATGAAAAAACAATAGTGCAGAATCTTGATGTTGATGAAGGCCTTGACAACCTCATCACGAAATACCGGCTGATGAACATGGAGGAAATCAGCATTTCAGAAACAGCGGATCAACGCATTTTTCTCCTTCCTTTGTTTAACCCTGAAAATGCTGTCGTATGAAATTTCCAAAACCACCGAAATATCAGGTCATCGGCTTTTGGATTTCCATGCCATTCATCACTCTTGCTCTGTGTTATATACTGTATGACGAACGGCTGTTCCATCAACTTGATATCTGGCTTGTCGCCTACCCGATCATCTATGCGATAGGATATGTGTCCTGGCGTCTCCACTATGTCTATGATCACTATCTGCATACCCGGCTTCCATCACTGACCCAAACACGGAAACGCGTCATGTATACGTTCGCAGTGAACTTCCTGGTCATGACGCCTTCCGTCTTGTTGATTGTGTTTACATTCCATTGGTTTCATATTTTCGGATACACCCTGAATATTAATGATCTCAAATATGGTTATCTGGTAGGTCTGGGTGTCAATATTATATTTGAATCCTTGTGGGAGGTCATCTATATCATCGAAAAGTTCAAGGATGTGGCTGCAGAAAAAGAAATGATCGAACAGATGCATTTGCAGCAGGAGTTCAACAATCTGAAACAAAAGGTCAACCCGCATTTTTTATTTAATAGTTTCAACACCCTTTCTTCCCTGATTTCTGAGGATAAAGATCAGGCTGAAAAATTCCTGGATGAACTCAGTAAAGTATACCGCTATTTATTGCGCAACAATGAAAGTGGCATGAGTACATTGGAAGAGGAATTAAAATTTATCCGTTCGTATTCAAAGCTGTTGCAAACCCGGTATGGCGAAGGATTTAAGATAGACCTGATGATTGATCCTGCATTGAAAGACAAAGGAATACCATCACTGAGCTTGCAATTGCTGGTAGAAAATGCAGTCAAACATAACATCATCAGCAAGCTACAACCGGTGCACGTTGTGATACGCTCTTCTGCTGACCAATATCTCTCGGTAGAAAATAATCTAAGGAAGAAGACAAGGTCTTCCATAGAATCCACAGGTATCGGACTGGCCAATATCCGGGAGAAATACCGATTACTGAATCGCAGGGATATCTCTGTCCTGGAAACCGCAGATATGTTTAAAGTAACAATCCCGCTCATCTAATGATAACATCCACCCCATTCTATTCCGTTAAATATGCAATTGGTACAGGAGAATCGCCAATTGGTGATCCCCGGTATTGGCGAATAACAAAATCAGGTGCAATTTTATAATACAAATCAGTTTTGATATGAACATTTTCATAGTAGAAGACGAAGAACTCGCTGTAAAAAAATTACAAAAAACATTACATGCGATAGACCCGGATCTCCATGTGGAAGGTACTGCGGAAAGTATTGCAGCAGCTGTTGAATGGCTGCAGGGACATCCTGCTCCGGATCTGATCCTCATGGATATTGAATTGGCTGATGGCCAGAGCTTCGAGATATTCAATCTCATCGAGGTGAAAAGCCCGGTGATCTTTACGACTAGTTATGATGAATTTGCCCTCAAAGCTTTCAAAGTTAATAGTGTTGATTATCTGCTGAAACCGATTCAGAAGGATGAACTTGAAGCTGCCCTGTCAAAATTCAGGAACATGAAACAAATCTATTCGGCACCTAAACAGGAACACAAACAATTTACGACGCTAGTCAAAGAATTGCAACAAACCCTGCAACACAAGGAATTTCGTAAACGATTTCTGGTCAAACATTTACAGAAAATGGTATCCATTGAGGTGGACAGAATCTCTTATTTCTTTAGTGATGACAGGCTGAGTTTTTTCAAAACTGCTGATGATAAAAAATATGTGGTCGATTATACGATTGACGAAATTGAAAACATGCTTGATCCGGATCAGTTTTTCAGAATCAACCGCGCCTTCCTCGTTTCCATTAAAAGTATCGATCAGATCCACGATTATTTTGGCAACCGATTAAAATTGAATCTTAAACCTTCCATCGACAAAGAAGCCCTGGTCAGCAGGGAAAAGGTGACCCCATTTAAAGAGTGGATGGGGAAATAAACAAGGCGGAAGAGGCGGAAAGATGAATCCCTGATGTATGCCCCTTCGAATTTTTCTTCCTCAATTTCCACCGATTGCCTCATCAGTATTTCTGAGAAAAATTCTCTCCCCTGTGTTTCTCAATCTCGCTTCGCATCGTTTCGAAAACCCCGGGGTAAAAGCCCAGACACCCCGGGTTTTTTTTGCAACAAAATTCTTTCGCCTCTGGCTTCACGACTCCACTGTAAAACCCAGACACCCCGGGGTTTTTGTTGCAATGTTCCGAAGGGACGAGCTAAACAAAACACAGGGGAGAGAAATTTCGCACCGCATGAAATTTCGAAGGGGCATCAATTCAGTCAAATAATATCACAATTCAACCACTCTTGTCTTTGAACCCATTCCATAAGGCTTCATTTTTGTCCCATCAAACGAAGCATACAATTTTAATACTAGAAAAACTGATTAAATCAAAATGAAAACTAAAGTCCTCATCTTATTCCTCATCATCCTGCTTAGCTCATGCAGGAATAATGCTCAACCTTCAACCATCTATGAACCGGATAAAATGATGAACCAATATCTGTTTGGCCCCTTTTCAATGAATGTCATAAATTCCGAAATAACCATTCCTGTTTTTCATTCCATTTAATATTTCACAAAAATGAACCCTTACTTAAAAACGCATTTCAATATCATGGACAATTCAACCGCCACCATTCTGACTCCCGATCAGCGCCTCCGTGTGTTTGTAAGCTCAACTCTTCAGGAACTAGCTGAGGAAAGGATATCTGTTAAAAATGCAATCCAGAATATTCAACTTATACCCGTCATGTTTGAGATGGGTGCGCGCCCCCATGCTCCACGTAACCTCTATCGCGAATACCTGGCTCAAAGCCAGATTTTCGTAGGGATCTATTGGGAAAGTTATGGCTGGGTGGCCCCTGATGAAAATGTATCTGGTCTTGAAGATGAATATAACCGCTCAGGTAACCTGCCCAAGCTGATCTATATTAAAAAATCAGAAGGTCATAGGGACGCCAGGCTAACAGAATTATTACAACGTATTCAGAACGATGATAAAGTTTCTTACAAAACATTTACAAAATCTGAAGAGCTTGGTCAACTGCTCATCAATGATCTTGCCCTTTTACTCACAGAACGTTTTAATCTGACGATTCAAAATAAAATATCAGAAGCTGCTTTTAAATCTTTCAATTCCATTCCATCCGTTCCGAACATACTGGTCGGCCGTGAAAAAAATATTGCGGAAATCAAAGCCCTTCTTGATGATCCTTCCATTCGTTTACTCACATTGACCGGACCCGGTGGAATCGGTAAGACAAGGTTGTCTATTGAAACTGCAAAACAATTACAACAAAATTTTCCGGATGGTGCGGCTTTCATCCCATTGGCCCCTGTCAAAGATTATGCCCTCGTCTCTGAAACAATATGCTATGCATTGGGCATTAAAGTATCAGGTGGGAACATCCTCGAAAGTCTGAAACTATTCCTTCATGACAAAAACTTTCTACTGGTGCTAGACAATTTTGAACAAGTCATACAGGCATCGTCAATTGTTGATGATCTCTTAAGTTCAACACCCGGATTAAAAATACTGGTGACAAGTCGTGAGCGTTTATCACTCTCTTTCGAAAATCTATATGCTGTGCCCGCACTCCCGGACACTTTTACGGAACTAAAAGATACCAACGTAAATGAGTATCCGGCAGCGATTGAATTGTTTATCAACAGGGCAAAAGCCATACAACCTACATTCAATATAAATGAACAGAACATTGATATCATTTTCAATATCTGTCATCGTCTTGAAGGATTGCCTTTAGCCATTGAACTCGCGGCAGGTCAGATTAATTTATTTAGTCCCGCATTATTGCTCCAGAAACTTGATCGCAGGTTAGATATATTAAAAGGAAATTTCAGAGATATTCCTGACCGCCAAAAGACGATTCGCAACACCATAGAATGGAGTTTTGATTTGCTGACGAAAGCCGAACAAGATCTCTTGTTGCACATCAGCCTGTACAATGCAGGATGTTTGCTCTCCACGATCGAAGCCATTGGGACCGAATATGGTGAAGATGTGTATTGGCTATTGGAATCACTGATCAACAAAAGCCTGTTGATGAAGCAAGACGAAGCTATACAGGTCCGCTTCCAGATATTGGAAACAGTGCGTGAATTTGCCCTGGAGAAACTGATTGTAATGAATCTCCTGGATAGTTTCAAACAAAAGCAGGCGGACTACTATCATGTCTCTTTAAAGGAACTCAAACTGCAGAAAAATAAAATCGATCAGACCGAAATACTTAAATGCCTGGAAAAAGAACACATTAATATCCGTCAGGCTCTTGAATTCCTGATGCAGAAAAAAGACCTGGTTAAAATCACTGAAATCGCCTGGAGTCTATGGTTGTTCTGGTGGGTCAATGCGCATACGAAGGAGGGATATACCTGGTTGAAAAAAGTCTGGGAGCTTTATCCGGAATATAAAAATAGCTTTGATGAATATGCGTTTTCGCTTCTGGCCGCTAACGTAGGAATTATGTCCTTTTTACAAAGAGATTTCGGAACGTTTAGTGTTTCTCTTGGTCAGCATCTTCAGCTTATTCAGCGTCAGGATGATGATGAGCTGGTAGCTACTGCCTCTCTGATCACTGGTGTGGTCAAAACTATTGTAAAGGAGTATCAGGTCGCAGATATCCTGTTAAATACAAGTCTTGATCGTTTCAAAAAAATAGCCCTTACTACAGGTATAAGTCTTACACTGAGCGCTTTGGGTAGAAATGCTATCTATAAGGGCAATGCAATACCGGCTGCAAAAGAATATTATAAAGAAAGCATGGCCCTGGCAAAACAAGATCACAATGAAATATCCGTCATCATATGTTTATCCGGTTTTGCGCTGTGCGAAGTGATGGAAAAAAATTCGGATGCAAAAAAATATATCCATGAAAGCATCCTATTAAGTCAAAGCCTGCATTTCTATGAAGCACTGGCCTGGTCGATAGAAATCGGTGCTCTTGTATCTATCAACGAAAACAAAATGATGCATGCCGTGACAATGATGGGAGCCGTTGATCAGCTCAGACAGACTACTCAGCTACCGGTCTGGGATGATCTGGAGGTCATCATGCTGGATGCTAAACAACGACTGGAACAGCAACTAGATCCGGGCGCATTTGCAACCGCATGGAAGGAAGGCGCTGCTATGAGTGTGGATAAAATGGTGAGTTATACTCTTGAAGATTAACTAAATTTTTAAAATTGTATGTAGAATAAAATCCGTATCAACATCAAATTTTTGATACCAAAAAGAGACTAAACATCTGACATATACTACATTCCATCAACTGAAAATATTGCAGTGATTCGTTATAAGATTGAAACCATCTAAACAAAATCATAATTTTTTTCTCAACGCGAATAGTAATTTAAATTTTAACCCATCAACTTTAGGATTTTCGAGTATTTCGGATTAACTTAGTCGAACCAGCTATATTATTTAATATCCTTAAAGGATTACGTAATCTTTATCGACCCTTTATTTCTACCGTTTTGAAAGTTTCATGCATGAGAAACATTTTGAAAATTTAGGTACCCTGTAATATGAAAAACAATCATTTGATGATCAGGTTCATATTCTTATCTGGGTTTTTATTCCAGGTCATATTTACTATTAAAGCACAACAATATGACTGGCTATCACATGATTTTCCAGGCTCATATATTATGGATATATTCGAAATAGATGGAAAGTATTATGGTGCAGTGAGTAATGGTGCAAAATACTATTATGACCCCAATACTATATATCAATTGACCATTTTCGAGATTGAATTTATCCATGAAGGTGAGCCTGGTTTGTTTTTAAAAGAAGTCATTACAATTCCATACCCTGAATATTTTGGGTTCTACGCTGTTTTTAGTGGGTGCAAAAATGCCAAAAATTGGAGCTTGAAGAGATATTTGGATAAGCCAATTAAAGGAAATCGGGTAAAATTAGTATGCGTTATGAGGACCGGTTCGAGCATTTATACTTTCAAATTA
>JBBSAQ010000066.1:0-23915 GCA_038252065.1 Chitinophagales bacterium | reverse complement strand
CCAGGCGATTCGAAATAATGGAATCCCATACAATAGTCCATTCTGTGGTGACTATCACAAGATCTTGTGGAGTGCAGAGGATGGATGTGGTAACTGGAGCCATTGTGAATACCTGATCCGTCTCGAAGATTGTAAACAACCCTCGCCGGTGTGCATCAATGGATTGAGTACGGTATTGATGCCAATAGGATGCGAGGTTACGTTATGGGCGAAAGATTTCAATGCGTCCAGCTTTGATGATTGTACTTCGGAAGCGGATCTACTATACAGCTTTAGTGGTGATTCCTATCAGCCAAGCAAAGTCTTTAATAAAGACAATATTCCTGGTTTTGGAATCGAACTTTCACTTCATATCTGGGTTGCTGATGGCGGAACAGATGATAATTGTAATGGTCAGATTAGTTGGGACGAACGAAATAAAGATTATTGTACTACTGCTGTTGTGTTCTCTGATCATAGCAGTAATTGCAGTGGCTCATTGACGATCAATTATCAGGGAGAAATCCTCACTGACCATGGCCAGACCGTAGGATCTGTGAATGTATCGCTCAACTCAAATTCGACATCCATTTACAATATGACCACCATCGAAGATGGAAAATATTCACTTGTTGTTCCGGAGATTGATGGTCAACGATATCAGGTGATACCAAAACGTCTGGATGAGCCACGCAACGGTGTCAGCACACTTGACCTGGTACGAATTCAAAAACATCTTTTAGGAAAAGAAGTATTCGACAGTCCATACCAGTATATCGCAGCTGATGCAAATAATAATCATCAGGTAAGCGCTATTGACTTGATTGAAATAAGAAAGCTTATCCTTGGTATTTATGATCAGTTCCCTGACAATGATAGTTGGAGATTTGTTGATAAAGCCACTGCCTTACCGGATCCTACAAATCCATGGCCTTTCGAAGAAGTGATCAACCTACAGTATGATGGTGTATCGCACGCGGGATTGGATTTTATGGGTGTAAAAATAGGGGATGTCAATAATTCAGTACAGGCCAATGCACTTCAAATCTTACCAAGAGGTACACATCGTGTTATTCAGTTGAATGAAGGAGGCGATACTCAGGCTGAGATTGGCAAAGTGATCAATGTCTCGATTACAATCCCTGAAGTGGTCGAAGGATTCCAGTGGACACTGGAGACTAATGGATTGGAATATCTTGGTGTCAGCAGTGATGATATCGATATCAACAATAGTAATGTTGGTATTCTGAAAGATGGTATGGTGACGATGAGCTGGAACCAGGAAAATGATAAAAAGCCAATGGATAAGAAAGACATTACGATCGTCCTTCAATTCCAGGCCAATCAAACAGGTGAGATTAAGGATATGATCCGTTTATCAGGTAAGGTGACAAATGCTGAAGCCTATACATATGATAATGAAACTATCGATGTCAAACTTGGTAACAGTCCGGTTCAATCACAAACTGATTTTGCACTTTATCAAAATCAACCGAATCCATGGACTGGAACTACATCAATCAGTTTCAATCTACCTGAAGCAGGCTCTGTGAAACTTTCACTGTTCGATGTGACAGGTAAACTGGTCAAAGTAGTCGAAGGTGAATTTAAATCAGGAAGACAATCGATCCAGCTAAACAAAAAAGATATTTCAGCTCATGGTGTTCTCTATTATCGTCTGGATAGTGGAAATTACAGCGCAACGAAGAAAATGATCCGCATGGAGTAATAAAGATTTTTAGTAAGAACTCAACGATTTGGTAGCCCTGGAATTTATTCCGGGGCTTTTTTTCATATCTCTGCTCATTACTCATTACTCATTACTCATTACTCATTACTCATTACTCCCTGCTCCCTGCTTTTGTTTTTACCTTTGCCTTCTCCTTTTGTCTTAAAGTTTAAGTTTAACTTTGAACCGCTATGTATGATATCATATTAAGTTTTATCACGGCCTTTTTGTTGGTTTTAATGGCGATACCAAGTATTATTAATATCGCCAGGGTAAAGCAATTATATGATGTACCGGATGCACGTAAATCTCACCAGGAAGTTGTTCCAACACTGGGAGGTGTGGCGATATTCGCTGGTGTAATATTCAGTATTATCCTATGGACGCCTTTTGATGTTTTTGGTGATCTCCAGTATATTCTTTGCGCATTCATCATCGTATTCCTGATTGGTGCCAAGGATGATATACTTCCTATGTCACCGACGAGAAAGTTAATGGGACAGATTCTGGCGTGTTTTATTTTGGTATTTAAGGCCCAGGTCAGATTGACAAGTCTTTATGGCATTTTCGGGGTGTATACAATTCCTGTCATTCCATCTATCCTTCTATCCATGTTTACGATCCTTGTGATCATCAATGCGTTTAATCTTATAGATGGTATTAACGGGCTTTCAGGCAGCCTGGCCACATTAATATCGCTTACAATGGGTACGTGGTTTTTTCTGATTGACAGGACTGATCTGGCGATCATCGCATTTTCGCTTGCCGGCGCCACCATCGCATTTTTAAGATATAATATCACACCCGCCAGGATTTTTATGGGCGACACCGGATCGATGTTGATCGGAATTATTTCCGCCATCCTGGTTATCGAATTTATTGAAGTGCATAGCCAGATCCAGGGATCACCCTATGCTTTCAAAGCTGTCCCGGCTGTGGCTGTTGGCATGCTCATCTTACCGTTGTTTGATACGGCAAGAGTCTTTGTAGTAAGGCTTTTCAGAGGCAAATCTCCTTTTCATGCTGACCGTAGTCATATACATCATTTGATGCTGGATTCCGGTCTTTCACATACCCAGGCTACCATTGTTCTATTGGCAGTCAATTTTGCATTTATTCTTTTTGTGGTATACTTCCAGGACCTGGGGAATCTTTATTTGCTGATCATCATCCTGCTCATGGCGTCCGCCTTGTCGGCTATTCCATATCTCATCGCCAAGCATAAAAAATCACTTGGGGTGATTGACTGATTACCGATGTGGTGATCCGAAATGAATGAACAGACCCCTCCCGATAAATGCTACAGGTACAAAATTATAAGATCGGGTTATGATGATTGAAAAGGCTATCCCTTGTGCCTGCATTATGAATTAACTTCTGAAAGTAATGCCTCTTCCTGCGTTACTTTTTCAAGAGATACTCTTCTGAGTTTAATCATTTTCATAACATCCATCATCCGGATGATGGGATATAAAGGATCAAATTCATATTTCTTCCATCCGAAATTGGCCCTGCCACTATGTTTGTGATGATTGTTATGTAATCCTTCACCCCACATGAGAAGATCAATAGGAAAAAGATTTCGGGATGTATCCTTCATCTTAAAATTGACATACCCCACAGTGTGTGCAAACCAATTAATGATCACGCCATGGAAAGGTCCCATCGCTGCATGCACAATAATTAATGGATAAAGCCACCATGGTGCGCCAAGTAAAATGTATACACCGATATACACAAAAATCCATGCAAGACGTACCCATCCATTACATGCAAAATCATCAAACGCTTTCCAGTCCGGAAGTTCTTTGGTGAATTTTGCATCTACCGGAGTGACACGCTGAAAGAGACGCATATATGTATTTCTTGTTCGCCACATCATGGCAAATAAATTGGCATCATACTTTGGTGAATGGGGATCCAACTCTGTATCGGCATAAGCGTGATGCATCCTGTGCATGATCGCATATGCACGCGGACTCAGATATGAAGACCCCTGAAATATAAAGGATAGTACATAGAAGAATTTCTCTACACCTTTACTCATCGTAAACTGCCTGTGTGCAGCATACCGATGATTGAAAAATGACTGTGTAAATAACGATAGATACCAGTGTGCTCCAAAGAAAGCCAATACCCACATAAACGAAGATTTGAAGATGATCAGATAAGCCGGCGAAGATAGCAAAAAAAGACTGATTTTGCCTTATCTATGCCCAATATAGAGCTGTTAACATGAAAATATACCTGAAACGTTCCAATGACGCTGTTCTCTTCGAAGCATCCAATGAAAGAGGGCATACGGTCATGGTTGAAGGAGGCCATAGTGTAGGCGGCCATGACACAGCACCTTATCCTACAGAAGTATTCATGATGAGCCAGGCAGCTTGCACTGCAGTTGACGTTATAGAATTGTTAAAGAAAATGCGTCAGCCCCTACAGCACCTGGAAATTGAACTCGATGCCCAGCGCGCTCAGGATCAGATTCCGAAGTTGTTTACAACTATTCACCTTCACTACAAATTGTATGGAAATATCAAACCTGAAAAAGCGGAGAAAGCCATTTCACTTTCCATTACAAAATATTGTACCGTGAGTAAAATGATCGATCACATCGCGAAAATTACCTACAGTTTTGAAATATTCGTTGATCAGAATGCCGGTTGAGCGTAGTTAGCAACTGCGCTGGTTAATCGTAGTTTGTAACCTGGTTGATCGTAGTTTGCAACTACGATTCAGCAATCAAAAAATTCCTATCTATCCGGGTTCCCTCTTAGTTGCCTCTGACAACACATAAAATTAATCTGAAGAAAATATCACGCAGGCTATTTTTCCGTCAAGTTAATCTTCAAGTCTTCCTATTTGACATCTTCCACCTGAACCTGCAACGAAATATGGAAACTATTGAAAAGGATTATGATGAGTAATTTTATCATAATGTATTATTTTTTTCCAGGATCAAACTTATTTTAAGTTAAACATAATTGGCAACGTAAAAGTCATGCTCTCTTTTCTCCCATTATGTTCACCTGGACTCCAGCATGGGACACCTCCCTTCATCAAACTTACTACCCTTAGTGCCTCAGCATTGCATCCATTCTTTTTATCACTGATTACTTTAAGATTAGTTACATATCCTGAAGTAAGTACAGCAAATTGAACTTCTACCTTAGTGTTCGCACTTTCCTGCAGGCAGGGTGCTGTGGAACGGATATTCTTGTAGATAAACCGATACATTTCCTCTGTTCCACCTATAAACGCAGGCTCTTTTTCAGTAAAGTTAATCTTCAGGTCTTCCCATTTGACATCTTCCACCTGAGCCTGCAGCGAAATATTCAAACGTATAAAAAGGAAGAGGATAAGTAATTTCATTTTTGAGTTTTGTAATATTGAATCATAATTGATTTTATTAAAGATATCTATATTATGCGCCGCCGAACATTTCTTGAATCCTCTGCACTCGCTCTTCCGCTTTCTACTTTACCTTCCTGGGTCAATATACTTGTACCCTCAGCATACGAAATGAAACCACTCAGACGCAACGTAGGGATCTTCTCCGAAAAAGGCGGCACCATCGGCTGGCTCATCCAACCCGACAGCATCGTCGTGGTGGATGCTCAATATCGAGAACAGGCAGGGCATCTTCTGGATGAAATCAACAAATACCCGAAAGCCCCCATCGATTATCTCATCAACACTCATCATCATGGTGATCATACATCCGGAAATATCGCATTCAAAGGCTTGGCTCAACATGTCCTCGCCCACGAAAATTCGAAGATCAATCAGATGAATAATGCCAAAAAAAATGGCAACGAAGCGGATCAGTTATACCCCGATCAGACTTTTAAAGATCGATGGCAGCAACAGATCGGTGATGAATTTATTGACATTCAATACATGGGTCCGGCACACACCAATGGTGATGTGATCATCCATTTTCAACATGCCAATATCGCCCACATAGGTGACCTGATGTTCAACCGAAAACATCCCTACATCGACAAAAGTGCAGGCGCGATGATTGACAACTGGATTGAAATATTACAACAATTACAATCCTATTTTGACAATGATACATTATTCATTTTTGGTCATGCCAATGATGGCTATCAGGTCACCGGCAATAAAGACGATCTTGCTTCATTCTCAGATTATCTGACCGCTGTGATGGAATTTGTAAAAAATCAAATCCGTATGGGAAAATCAGCAGATGAAATCCTGGCTACAACGCAAATACCTGGAGCGTCACAATGGACAGGTGAAGGGATACAACGCAGCCTTTCAGCCGCTGTGCAGGAATTAGGTCAATAAATTTTCTACCCTACTCTTCATGCCTCGAGAAACTATCTTTGAAACACAAGGAAAACGATGTAAATTTGTGTTCAAATATATGCCATGGAAACAGTACTTATTAAGGTAGAAAAGAAGTCAGACATCGCTTTTCTCGTCAGTCTTGCTAAAAAATTAGGGATGTCTGCCAAGGCACTTACCCGTGCTGAAGTTGAAGATTGGAAATTTGCTCAAAAGATTGAAGCTGGAATGAAGACGCCAAATATTGCCCGAAAGGAAGTCATGAAAGCCTTGGGGAAATGAAAGTTCATTTCAAAAGATCCTTCCTCAAAGAACTTAAAAAAATAAAGAATAAGCGCTTAAAAAATTCCATTTACGAATGCATTTTACAGGTCGAATCTGTCGGAAAAGTTAACGAAATAAAGAATATAAAAAAGTTAACAGGATATGATATCTATTTTCGAATAAGGGTAGGTGAGTACAGAATTGGAATCAAGTTTGAGAGACAAATCGTATCCTTTGTTGTTTTTGAACATAGGAAAGATATTTATAAAGGTTTCCCTTAGAATTGAAATTGCTTTCTTATCAGCTGTAGGAGCAAGATTTGACATCAATACACATCAATACTTTGACCTGCTTTCAAGCAACCATCTACTAGAGCTCAACCGTCCGAAATCCTCTAATACGTTATCGAAAAAATCTAAAATTCAAAATTCAAATCATGTACTGGGGTATTGACTTAGGCGGAACAAAAATCGAAGGCATGGTCATGACCGACCGTCATCCGGACAGTGTCATCGCAAGACATCGTATCGACACTGAAGCGAAGGGTGGATATGAACACATTATCTCGCGCATAAAAATGCTTGTTGATCATCTGTCTGAGATGACCGGCTATCATCCTTCAGCCCTGGGCATTGGCACGCCGGGCACTATCGATCCGTCATCAGGATTGTTGAAAAATAGCAACACACTTTGCCTGAATGGACAACCTGTGAATAAAGACCTTGAGAAATTATTAGGCATTAAAATAGCGATGGCCAATGATGCCAATTGTTTTGCACTCGCAGAATATCATCTTGGTGCTGTGCACCACCAATACCCGGATGCAAAGGTGATGTTTGGTGTCATCATGGGCACGGGTGTAGGAGGTGGAGTCGTTGTCGATGGAAAAATCATCGGAGGCCATCATGGTATTGGCGGAGAATGGGGTCACATGTTTCTGGATGAGTCAGGTGAAGATTGTTATTGTGGGCGACATGGCTGTGTCGAAACGATTATTTCCGGTCCGGCACTACAACGCTATTATACTAAACTTACAGGCCAACAAAAAAAACTCGTTGACATATTAGCTGCACCCGATGATCCATATTCGATCGAGATCAAAAATAGACTCATCCATTTTTTTGGTAAAGGTCTTGGACAGATCATCAATGTACTCGATCCGGATGTCATCGTTTTAGGCGGCGGATTAGCCCATATTGATTTTCTCTACACAGACGGTATCACTGAAGTATCAAAGAATATTTTTAATCCAGTCCTTACTACTCCAATCCTGCATCCTGCACTCGGCGATAGTGCGGGCGTATTTGGAGCAGCGATTCTCATAAGTTAACACAACGAGTCCACCGACGCCTTCTTAGCTGCGCTAAGGTCGGCGAAAATAAGAAAAGAAGGAAGCATTTGTCTTTACAGATATGTCGCTCCTCTGGAGCTAAAGATTCTAATATTCTATATAGCTTTTATCGTAGTGTTTTTTCTTAGTTAATTTCCCCGCTATTTCCGCTATTTTAAGTTTCCAAACTTAAAATCAATATAGTGTCCCTGTCCATTGTGAAGACATCTTCAGGCAGCTTGGAGCTGCGATTTTGAATCATTAACCACTATTTTAAGTTTCCAAACTTAAAATCAATATCCTGAATCTGTATCCACTACCATAATGCTCTCCAGCAGCTTGTAGCTGCGATACGAGTATCTTCATCTCCTTGCTCCTCGTTATTTTAAGTTTGCAAACTTAAAATCAATATAGTATCCCCGTCCATTATGAAGACATCTTCAGGCAGCTTGCAGCTGCGATTTTGAATCATCACCCTTTCACGACATTCAATTATCCTTACCTTGCCATACTACTCCACGCGTATGACCCGATTTCATCTCCACATCTTATTGCTCACATCCATAGTGGCTTGTCGTCATGATCCAAAAAGTAGTCCACCCGAACCAACTTCAGCACCCGAATTGGAAATGAAAAAGACCATCGATTACGATTCGATGCAATGGACCGAATTGACATTCGAAAATGGTTATGTGATCGATATCAAATACGCGACGACTGACAATTTTGTAAAAGAAGCGATGTATCCCTGTGCACGATTATTTCTTAAGCCGGATGTAGCTCTGGCCCTCAACAGGGTAAGAGACAGAGTAAAATCAGAAAGCTGCAGGCTGAAGTTATTTGATGGGTACAGACCCCGACCTGTTCAATACAAATTGTGGGAAAAGGTTCCAAACCCTGATTATGTGACAAATCCTGATACCGGATCAATGCACAACCGTGGACTAGCGATCGATCTGACATTGACTGACATGTATGGGATTGAATTAGATATGGGTACGCATTACGATTTCTTTGGTCCCGAAGCACACCAGGACTACACCAAATTATCACCGATGATTTTATCCCGCCGTCAACTTCTTAAATCCGCCATGGAAGCTGAAGGCTTTCAATCCATCCGGACAGAGTGGTGGCATTATTTCTATACAAAATCTAATTCCCCATTGGAGGACTGGCAATGGCCATGCAAGTAGTGAAAAGTGAAACGTGAAAAGTGAAAAGTCAGTAGTGAGAATTTTGCCTATTGCCATTTACCATTTGCTTTTGCCTAGTGCAAATTGCAATAGCTTTTCCTCCCTTTCTGCCTTTTCCTCCCTTTCTGCCTTCTTCCTGCAAACTTTCATATAGTTTTGCCCTTCTTTTTCGTTTAAGGACTCTATATTTCAAACCTTTTTAAGGATAAACGCTTAAACAATTGACCATTTAAAAACATAACCCTATAACCCCTATAACCCTCTTACTATCCAAATAACTATGTCAACACAATACGCATCAGATGTCCAGGCAATAGACGCACTAGCCGGGAAATATCAAAGCCTAAGAAAGGAAATTGCCAAGGTAATCGTCGGTCAGGACGAAGTCGTCAAAGCCGTATTGATCTCTCTTTTTAGTAATGGCCATAGTCTCCTGGTAGGGGTGCCCGGGCTGGCCAAGACCCTCCTCGTCAGTACGATCTCTGAAGTACTAGACCTCGAATTCAAGCGCATCCAGTTTACACCAGACCTCATGCCTTCCGATATCACCGGGACAGAGATTCTGGATGAAGGGCGTCATTTCAAATTCAGCAGGGGCCCCATTTTTGCCAATATTATCCTCGCTGATGAGATCAACCGGACTCCGCCCAAGACACAGGCAGCTTTATTGGAAGCCATGCAGGAGCGTTCAGTGACCGTCAATGGCGAGCGTCACCTGCTGCCCTCTCCTTTCTTTGTATTAGCTACGCAGAACCCTATTGAGCAGGAAGGCACTTATCCGCTTCCTGAAGCCCAATTGGACAGATTCATGTTTAATATCCCATTAGATTATCCTTCTTATCAGGAAGAGATACAAGTGGTAAAAACAACGACTACAGTGCAGGATGTTACGCTCAATCATATCCTTTCCGCAGGCGAGATCTTGCATTTTCAACAATTAGTGCGCAAAATACCTGTTGCGGATAATGTTCTGGAATATGCAGTATCGCTTGCCTCTAAGACAAGACCGGGAACAGCCCTGGCTACAGATCAGGTCAATCAATATATCACCTGGGGAGCCGGCCCTCGTGCGTCTCAATATTTAGTGCTGGGTGCAAAATGCCACGCCGCTATCCAGGGTAAATATTCGCCTGATATCTCTGATGTGAAAGCTATTGCCAAATATGTCCTTCGTCACCGTATCGTGCGAAACTATAAGGCTGAAGCAGAAGGGATCAACGAGGAAAAGGTGATAGAAGGACTTCTGTAATTCCAGTTTCTTAAAAGATGTTTTAGACTGTTGGTCGGTAATAATTCAGTTTACACTTTACTGTAAACTGTAAACTAATATTTATTATATAGTTGACTATCAATTAAGTATAATTTATAAAAATCCCAAATTAAGATGTAAGTTTACACTTTACTGTAAACTGTAAACAATCTCAATTTGCGAAGCAAACTTCTCAAACTTCTTCTCAAAAAAAACGAAATGTCTGCCTCACAGCTGGCGGATGAACTTGGTGTTTCAAGGCAAATGATACATCGGATTTTGAATAAGCTTCAGGAAGAAGAACTGGTACAGAAGCTTGGAAAATCCCCGAAGACATACTATCGATTACGTCATCAGGAAGTTAAAATTGAGACAGAAATCGTAATTCCTGATGAAAAGATCAGCTTTCTTGAAAATAATTTTTTGTTCGTTTCCGAAAATGGAGAACTCTACAATGGAGTAGAAGCCATGTCGGCCTGGTGCCTGCGTCAGAAACTTCCATTAGTAAAAACGATCGATGAGTTTATTACCACAAGAAAAAAATACCTGGCATACAAAAATCAAAATGGACTTATATCCGGATTGGATAAAATAAAAAATACAATAGGGTTTGACTTCATTGGATTGGACGAATTGTATTATCAGGATTTTTACACAATTGAACGATTTGGGAAAACACGATTAGGAAGCTTATTACATTTTGCCAAGCAGGGACAAAATAAAAGTCTGATGAAAAAAATTTCAGAGGAAATCAAGCCTGGTTTATTGCGTCTTCTGAAGGAAGAATCTATAGATGCTGTTGGATATATTCCTCCAACGATTCGAAGAGAGATACAAATAATGCAAGTCCTGCAGAAAAACCTGAATCTGCCGCTTCCCCATATTCAACTCATTAAAGTCAAAGGTGAAATCGTAGTACCTCAAAAAGCATTAAGTAAACTCGAGGATCGAATTAGTAATGCGAGGTCGAGTATTGTGGTTGGCGAAGCACGATCCTTCAAGACTATAATGCTCATTGATGACGCAGTAGGTTCAGGTGCAACGATCAATGAAACAGCTTTGAAATTGAAAAGTAAAGGAATAGCAATACGTGTTATTGGCTATGCGGTGACAGGAAGTTTCAAAGGATTTGATGTTTTACAGGAGGTATAGGAATTTCAAAAAGTATTTTTATCAGTGATCATGTTCAGCAACGTCTGATGTTTCGGAACATGGAGATATTTTTCGATCTTTGAACAAAGTTCAAAACAATGAAATCCATCTTCAAAAAATCCTTACTCTGGCTAGGCTTCCTGATTCTTGCCCTCATTTTATTCTCTCTCCTTCTTCCTAAAGAAGTGACCGTAAGCAGAAGCATCACTGTGAACGCTCCCATCGACCGCGTCTTCGACCAGGTCAATGACCTCCGCAACTGGGAAAAATGGTCTCCCTGGAAACGAATGGACCCAATGATGGAAATGACCTTCAGCAATCCTCCTGTCGGACAAGGCGCCTTTTATAAATGGGTATCAAAAGACAAACATCTCGGCACCGGCACATGCACCCTTGCCAGCGTGACCAACAACGAAGAGATCGTCACTGCGCTGCATTCTGATGATTGGGGTGACAGCAGTGCTACATTCCATTTCGGACACAAAGGAAATGATATCGAAGTCACCTGGTCAATGACCAACAAGATCGGTAGTATGCCCTGGAGCAAATACTTCAGCCTGGCCATGAAAAGCATGCTCAAAAAACAATTCGATAAGGGCCTGGAGGCGATAAAGTTTTATGCCGAGAAATCTTAGATATTTTCGATGGTTGGTGAGCTGTGGTTGGTGAGCTGCAGCACGTGGATGAGCGAAAGGAAGTCGAACAATAGCACCAGGCTGAGTTAAAGCAAGCGGTGCACTGAGCTAGCCGAAGTGTCGAACCATTCGATTTTTCTTCGGGACAATGAGTTCGTAGGTGAGATTAAGTAATTCTGAATTTCAAGGTTCATATAATCTGAGGCACGGAAATCTGTTGATTGTCAATCCCAAATCGAAAATCGAAAATCTTTCTTCGAAATTCTTGTTAACTTAGATTTCTCATTTTCACAATTAAAACAAAACAACTATGCCCCCAACCAATTGGCTTGCAATCGTGATTGCTGCCCTCATCCCGATGATTATGGGATTTATCTATTATCACAAAAAAGTATTTGGCAATGCCTGGATGAATTCCCTGGGACTGAAAGAAGAAGACCTTAGAAAAGGCAATATGCCGGTCATCTTTGGCGTGTCTCTCGTCATGTCTTTCTTGTTGTCTATGTTCCTTCTGGTCAATGTAGATGGTCCGGGACAAGAAGGACAATATGATACTTTCAAACATGGTGCAGCTCATGGCGTTCTACTCGCCCTTTTTGTAGCTACACCTGTCATGGTCACCAACGGTCTGTTCGAAAGAAAAAATTTCAAAAACCTGGCCATCAATATCCTCTATTGGGTGATTACTCTTGCATTGATGGGAGGAACAATCGATGCGATGAATCACTGGCCCGCAGATATGCCGCCGATGTAGAAGAGTTTATAGGTTTATGAGTTTATACAGTTATAAGCTTATAAACCTATAACCTTTTATAACCTTTATAACCCTATAACCTTTTATAAACTAAACTTTCTAAACTCTCTCAACTTTATAAACGAAAGGTTGCGCGCGAGCCTTAATCTAAACTTTCTAAACTCTTTCAACTCTCTAAACAGACAGACTGAGCTTGAGCTTACAACATTCCCGGCTTACTCTTCGAAAATTTTGTTCCGTTGAATTCCATCTTTGAACGCAGTGTCTTTCGTTCATTTTCAGGAAGGGTATTAAATTCTTTGCATTTTACTGAGCAACAACCCGCATAATCTTTGGCACATTCAGGACATTGAATGAAGAGAAGATGACACGCATCATTTGCACAGTTAGTATGTGTATCACACGGAGCTCCACAGAGATGACATGTAGCTACGACATCATCAGATATTCTTTCACCCAGCCTTTCATCAAACACAAAATTCTTTCCAATAAATTTATTGCGTAGTCCTTTTTGTTCTGCCTGTCTGGCATATTCGATGATACCTCCATCAAGTTGAAAGACATTTGTAAATCCACTGAACTTTAAATAAGCAGAAGCCTTTTCGCATCGGATACCACCGGTGCAATACATGATTATATTTTTTTCTTTTTCATCTGCCAGCATGTTCACTACCATCGGTAGACCTTCACGAAAAGTCTCCATGGGGGGCAGGATAGCTTTTTCAAAATAGCCCACTTCACTTTCATAATGATTGCGCATATCGACCACGATGGTCTCAGGATCTTCAGTCAGTTGATTGAATGATTCAGCACTGAGGTGAACGCCGCTATTTCTGACATCAAAACCAGGATCGCTCAAGCCATCGGCTACAATCTTCTCACGAACCTTGATCGCCAGGGTAAAAAAAGATTTGCCATTGTCTTCCACCGCAATATTGAGGCGAATATTCTTCAGAAAATCAAAGCTGTCAAGATAGGTTTTCAATTCCGCCAGCCGATGAGTGGGAACTGATAATTGGGCATTAACACCTTCATGAGCTACGTATATCCGACCCAGAACCTCAAGATCCAGGAGATTCTGGTAAAAAGAATCGCGAAACCTTTCAGGATCCGGGATACGAGCATAAACATAGAAAGACAGCGTCGTCCGGGCTGTTCCTTCGGTTTTGATCCAGGCCCTCAATTCACCTCTGTTGACCTTATTATGCAGCGTCTTACCCATATTCAGGACGCAAAGATAGAGATTGCTTAAAAACAGATCATTCCCATCGAAAAGATCAAATGTCATGGCGAAGTCCTAATCTGGAACTTGTGAAGTTCTAGGTAGGGCTTCAAGCCTTAAAGCTCAAAAAAGCTTCATCTGATGGGTAAATAGGCCTCTAAGGGGTCAATAACAGCCATTGAGGTAATAAAATGTCATTTATTTTCCTGGGAAAAACTAAATACCAATTTATGTAAAATATTGATTATCAACTTTTTAATCTAAATATTTGTAGGGATTAGAACTTATTTAGATCGAAAATCATTATAAGAGGTCAAAAACCAGTCTTATTGTCAATCAGATAGCTGGTATTATATCCTTTCATGTAAATTTGCGGCGCTTTTTAGATCGTATTCAGGCCCCATAAGCTCCTGATCTATCTGGAAATCCACTTAATTTAAAATCGGCTCATTATGGCCACTCAGAAAAACACGAAGTCATCTAAAGCAACAGCCGTTAAGGGCAAGCCCACTAAGGCCGTTGTTGCGAAGAAACCTGCTCCAAAGGCTCCTGTTAAAGGAAAAAAGCCTGCTAAACCTGTTGTGGTTGCCAAATCTAAGGCTCCAGCCAAGTCAGCAGTAGTTGCCAAAGCAAAGAAGGCAGCTCCGGCAGCAAAGAAACCAGTGGCTAAACCTACTGTAAAATCGGCCCCTAAAAAGGCGACTCCTGTTAAATTAAGCCCGGTAAAATCAAAGGCCGTAAAACCGCTGCCAAAAGCTCATGTAAAACCAGCAGCACCAAAAGCAATAGCCAAACCTGTCGTGGTATCTAAGGTTAATGCTGCTCCTGTAGTAAAGCAAGTCGCCGCAAAAGCTGCGAAGCCCGTGAGCAAGCCAAGCCCAAAAGCAACAAGCCCTGGTATAAAGCCAGCTCCCAAAGCTAAACCTGTAGTTGCCGTCAAGCCTCCTGTAAAGGTCGCTCCCAAGCCAGAGGTTCATGAAGCACCAAAAGTGATCGCTAAGGATACAACTGCAAAACCAATTGTAAGCGAACATAAGCCGATAGTTAAGGCAGTCAAGACAAAAGTAAGCGTTTCAAAACCTGAAGCTAAAAACATCGGGTCTAAAAGTTCTGATGTGGTGAAGCCTTCCGTGAGCTCAAAGCCTATGGAGGAAAAACCCAAAGTGCAGACTCCACCTGTCAAAGAATTTCAACGTAAATCATTAAAACAGAGCACAGCGCATGCTGTGAAATCACACGATACAATGTCCGAAAAGAAAGATAATAAGTCCATGGGGGTTACATTTCCTGATGAGCCTCAAAAATCAAGATATAATGACAAGGAGCTTGAGGAGTTTGATCAGCTTATTGACCAAAAGCTTATTGTAGCGAGGGAGCAATTAGAATTCTATCTCAAGCAGCTTGAAGACATGGCTGAAAATCCGGACAACAAGATTAAAAGTCTTGATGATGGACTCAGTACGGCAGAAAGTGAGAGAGTAAGTTCGATGGCTTCACGTCAACAGAAATTAATCCAGCATCTTGAAAATGCTAAAATCCGGATTAAGAATAAAGTATATGGTATCTGCAGAGAGACAGGTAAGCTGATTTCGAAAGAAAGACTTCGTGCTGTTCCGCATGCTACTTTATCTATAGAAGCCAAACAGGCGCAGAATTAATATTGAATTAATATTCATTTCATTCTGGTTTTCTGCATAGAACTCCTGAGTAGACCGTTTTATTCACTGAAGTAAGTAATATAACGTAGAGCCCTTTATCGCATGAAAATTTCAAAAAGCGCAGGAGTAGTTATTGGTGTTGTGTTTCTTGTCCTGCTCATTGATCAAACGATCAAGATCTGGGTCAAGACGCATATGGAATATGGTGAGGAGTTTGGAATATTAGGATTACCATGGGCTCGTATCCATTTTGTAGAGAATGAAGGAATGGCTTTCGGGCTTTCACTCGGAGGCAATTTAGGAAAGCTTGCGTTGAGTGTATTTCGTTTAGTAGCTGTAGGTTTTCTGATGTATATCATCCATAACCTGATCAAGGTGAAGGAAACTTTTGGGGTGATCCTTTCTTTTTCGTTGATACTCGCGGGAGCACTGGGGAATATTCTGGACAGTGCATTCTATGGCCTTATTTTTTCCAATACACCTTATCATGGAGGCCTGGCGACGATGTTTCCTGATGGAGGAGGTTATGCTTCTTTTCTTTTTGGCAAGGTGGTGGATATGTTATATTTCCCGATGATCGATACGACATTTCCATCTTCATTTCCGATCTGGGGTGGAGAACGTTTTCAGTTTTTCAGACCAGTCTTTAATATTTCGGATGCTTCTATTTCTACCGGAGTGATTTCCTTACTACTTTTTCATCGGCGGATATTTAAATCAAAAGCTGCTGCTGATGTACAGAAAGAAAATATGGTGGTGGAGAATGATATTACTACCGGCTCTTCGGTTGAAGATGCGAAATAAAATATCTTTCAAAGGATTGAATTAAATATTCAAAGCGATTTGTTCAATTAATAAATTTTGACTTTGTCAAATTTTATTAATAACACACGGTTGGGCGTAGTATTTACTACGTCGGAGTGTCTGCAAAATTCTGTTTTGCACCTCGTGATCTGTATTTCGCAAATCAGAAATTTGCTGACACACCAACGTAGGCAAAGCCTACGCTGAACCGTGGCTATTTTTGTGGACTGAAGCCACAAAAGAATTTGGCCTGTGTTAAGTGCACAGAGACCGGCAAGGAATCAATTTTATGCAAGAAATATACTACCGAAAATCATTCGTGCGGAACGAAGATGACATGACGAGTCGAAGAAATAAAGCTCAGGAAAAAGCTCTGATGATATATACTGCGGGAAAAAAAATTTGGGATGGGAAAAATTGGTATTCGTTGTAATCGTGTCGGCTGATTGTATCTATTTCCCCATAAATCGGTTGATAGCTTTCACAGCATTGCTTACCCTGGGATAGTCTATGGTGTAATGCATATACTTTCCATCCTTATCTGCCACCAGTACGCCGGCATTCTTCAGTATTCGAAGATGTTGCGAAGCAATGGATTGCTCGATCTTTAGGGTGTTGTAAATTTGATTCACCTGGATATTTTTGTTTTGATCCAAAAATTCCAGAATCTTCAGTCGGAGGGGGTGAGCAAGAGCTCGCATAAGTTCTGTAGACACCTGTAGCTTCTCCTGCTGAAAGGTGACCTTAGTCCTTTTCATACATATCCTTATTTTGAGTTAAACCTTGACAGCAAATTTGCGTATAAGATTTGATGTAAACAAGAGATATTACAAAAAAAATGCATCTGTAATACCCTGTTTATCACCTAAGGATATCTAAGTGTCTGATTGATAAGGAAATGTAAAAAAGAGTGGGGGGAAATTTTTTTTTAATCTTCACATTATCAAAGCCTTAAAGTGGCTACTTAAAGCAAAGATTTAGCCGGCAAGCTCTTCCACCAGCTTTGATATCTGGTTTAAGCGGTCCTTGTCCAGAGAGTAATAAATAAACTTACCCTGTCTTTCGGTAAGGACCACACCTGCCCGGCGGAGAATAGCCAGATGCTGTGATGCCACTGACTGTTCCAGGCGTAACTTGATATAGATATCTGTTACAGTCATAGTCGCATGTTCCTCAAGGAGATCAATCACACGCTGACGTAGCTTGTGATTCACCGCCCGAAGGACTAATACAGCTTTTCGGAGATCAGCGTAATTCAATTCTATTTCGCTGGTCCCTTTTCTCAAACTTACAATTTCAGTCTTCTTTTTCATCATGAGCGAGATTATTCGGATTCGTATTGCATTATGCACAAATCATTCCATGTTTTTTATAACATTATATAATGAATTGATTATTAATGAAATATGCCAAATAAATGAATTATATTCAAAAGCTTATGCATATTTAAATACCCGATTTATATACGCCTGTTCTGTTTTTTCGGGTTTATTGTCCCTTCCGCTGCTGTGTAATGTTGGGCGGTTTCAGGTAGTGAGGGACAAAATGCATGGGGTCACTGAATACTTTGGCGGATAATAACCTGAAAGCCGGGCTGATCAGATTCCGGGCACTGGCCAGGAGATCCACATTGATGATCATCTCGACCGTGCTCAGGTCCAGGGCATCTAATTTAAAGGCCCCATCCCCGCAACACACGACGGTTTTCTTTTCGGGTATGAAGTTCAAACTGCCTTCCTCAAGGATCAGGGAACTGGTGGGGAAGATTTCATTCCCTTCCGGATCAAATAAGGAAATATAAACTTCATTCCGTCTGGCATCCAACATCGGCATCACATAATCAGCATCGGGGTACTCACGAAAACCTGCCCAGGCTAAAGAAACAAGTGTAGGAATGCTCAAAAGTGGAATATGAAGCGAATAGGCCATGGCCTTGGCTGTAGAACTTCCTACTCTGAGCCCCGTGTACGAGCCTGGTCCTGAACTGACTGATATCGCTCCGAGGTCTCTGGCCTTGATCGATACTGCACTTAACAGGTCCTGAATCATGGGTGCCAATAGGGCTGTGTGATTCATCCCCTCAGTTCGCTCAAGACATTCTATCAGCTCTTCATCCCGACTAAGGGCCACCGAACAGATTTTCGTGGAGGTCTCTATATGAAGTATATACATAAATAAAAATAACGAATAACGAGTAACGAGTAACGAGTTTGGAATAACTAATAACGGTATGTTTTTCGATGCTGGATTAAAGGATGCTGGACTATAGACGCATTTTCGATTTCCGCCGCAAATTTCGCAGATTAACGCAAATTGAACTTACATATCGCTTTTGTCCATAAAGGAGACGCGATAAATCGCCGTCTCTACAACCAATCAAATATTACTCACGCCTCACGCCTCACGATTTTCGCCGCAAAAAAGGAGACGCGATAAATCGCCGTCTCTACAACCAATCAAATATTACTCACGCCTCACGCCTCACGTTTCACGTCACTCGTTACTCGTTACTCTGCACTCGTTATTCGTCACTCGTTACTCGTTACTTTTTACTCGCCTTAGTTTCCTTTAAGTATAGAACTGTATCTCTCTGAAGATTTCAGTACGGCTATCGCTTCTGTCAGTTCAGGGTCATTCTTCAGTTGATGACGTACTACGCCGGTTTCAAAATAATACCGGCTTAGTATTTCACGCTCGATGGCCTGAAGGATGGCCTTGTCATGGGATTTAATCTGGCTCGTTTTTTCCTGTTCCACTACAGATTTGAGCTTATCGACCTGGTTAGTCACATCAGATGAATAGGATTCTTCTTTCGAAACATCTTTCAGGTTTTTGATCAGATCATCTGTCTTTGTTTCGAATGTGAAATCGTTTTTAGAAATGTATTGCGTGAAGCCATTGAAATCTGTATACCTGAATGTTTCCAATGGAGCTATGCTATCCCTGCCAATGCAGTATTGTGTCACATAGTTGAAGATGACATCCTGGTCCTGAAGTTTTTGAACGATGAGAGGTTTTTGTTCAGCCGTCATCGGTACATCAGGTTGCACACCACCGCCATCGAGAACAGTCCGACCGGCTCTTGTTTTGAATTTTGCACGTTGATCATCGGGGATGTGTACACGTTCACCATTTTTATACACCACCGATTGGATACATCTTCCGCTTGGAATGTAATATTTCGAAGTGGTCAGCTTTATTTTGGCGTTATAGCCGATATCATATGTATTCTGCACCAGGCCTTTTCCATAGGAGAGCTGGCCGATCAATACACCGCGATCAAGATCCTGCATGACACCGGACACGATCTCCGAAGCAGATGCTGAAAACTGATCGATGAGAATGACCAGGGGAATGGTTTGATCTACGACTTCATTGCGAGTCTTGAATTCCTGGTCGGCCTCCACGACTTTGCTGCGGGTGGTGACGACAGTTTCATTGGCAGGGATAAATACATTGCACACATTGATGGCTTCGCGTAGTAATCCACCGCCATTGCCGCGCAGATCAAGGATGACGCCTTTAAGATCAGGAGAAGTCGTCTTCAAATCGCGAAGAGCATTAGCGACATTCCGGCCGGCATCTCTTGAAAAGGTCGTCAGGGAAATGTATCCGATTTTATCATCCACCATGCCGGAATAAGGGACATTCTTTCCGTCCTGGCCGCCGCGGGTGATTTTCACATTGATTTCTTCTGGTTTGCCGGGTCTTGCGATATCCAGGGTCATCTCACTGCCCGGGATGCCGCTGATGATATCCATGACGTCTTCAGCTGTTCTTTTTTCGGTGGATTCGCCGTTGATGGTTTTGATCTTATCGCCCACCTTCAGACCGGCCGTATGCGCGGGGGACTGTTCGATGATGGCGGTGATCACGAGATCGGTATCGATCTTTTTGACTCTCAGACCTGAGGAGGCTTCACCTTCTTCGTTCTTGAACCGGTAGCCTTCGATCTGGGATTCGGAGAAATAATTGGTAAACGGATCCAGGGTGGCCAGCATGGCATCGATACCTACTTTCATGATGGCGTTCGGATCGATCTCGTCTACATAGTTGGTATTGAGCTCTTTATAGAGATTGCTGAAGATCTCGAGGTTTTTGGTGATGTCAAAATAGCGGCCATTTTGCTGAACGGTGGTGGCGGCGACCCCAAGACCGAAAGCAACAAGAACAGCGAGGGCATAGAAAATCTTCTTTTTCATAGTTGTTTAGTAAAACCCAAAAATACGGGGATATGTAGAGACCTTAACGAATGAAAGGGGGATAATCGTTCATGGAAGGGGATAAGGAGGTTAGGAAAGGTTCTGTTTGACAAATAGCTTGAATTGCCACGGGTTTTAACCCGTGGAAGTATTTTCAGTTTCCAATTCTTCAAATATCGAAATATTGAAATCGAAGCCTTTGTTGACTTCATCAGCCCATTCGTCTTTTTGAACCTGCCTGATCGATTGTATGGCTTCCTGCATATTGTCAAATTCATACATCCGACCTGTGGAAGGCACTACTTTTTTCATCATCTGTCCGCCAAACATGATGGCCATATAGTTAAGGTATATGTGTGGAAGGACTTCCTCATAGGACAAGGAATCCAGATAATCCGCATACGCCCTGGTGCTCTCCAAAATCAAATCGGAATGATATCCTTCAGCATTCAATTCTGCAATGTCGGCTTTAACTGACTCCGTTCTTTTTAAACCAGGATGAGGTAAACCTTTACGTTCAAGGGTTTGAAATATGTGGAGTTGCTGATTGAGATAGAGGAGGTACTCATTTTTGGGAAGTAATCCACTGAACATTCTTACGTTAAACGGCATTCTTTCAGCCTCTTTGTGCCTGATGGCAGTTGCCTCTTTCAATGGTAACATCCCGGTTGTTTTTAGATTCAGTGCGAATTTAGACAAAATCCAAATAAGGTTATGAAAGGCTCCCCCCTGGGGGGAACAGGATTCGCAGAATCCAAGGGGGAAAAAAGGAAGGTATTTATTTCGCAAATCAGAAATTTGCAGACACGCCAGCGTAGGCTCAGCCTACGCTGAACATTTATATTATTAATAAATGCAAACTACGTTTGCATTTATTAATAACAGACAGAACGTATTTTACAACCGTTTATAACCTTTGATATCCTTTATAACCTTTATGATCATTTTCACGCGTGTGGAATTAAAGAAAATGCGCCGTTGACAGGAAAATTGTAAAATTGTATAAAAGCATATAAAATGGCTAAACTGGCAAAAGTAAAGACCACAGAAAATGAATTAAGTGTTGAGGAGTTCATCAATGGAGTGGCTGATGAACAAAAACGCAAGGACAGTTTCGTGTTGCTATCATTAATGGAAAAGGCCAGCAAGAAAAAGCCAAAGATGTGGGGCAATTCACTGATCGGTTTCGGGAAGAAGCGGATCATAAGTGCGTCAGGGAGAGAAGTGGAATGGTTTGACATTGGATTTTCGCCTCGTAAGGCTAATTTTTCTATATACCTGATGAATCTTGAGGTACATGCTGATGCGCTAAGTAAATTAGGCAAGCACAAAACCGGGATGGGTTGTCTGTATGTCAATAAGCTTGCTGACGTCGATATGAAAGTATTAGAGGCCATGATTAAGGAGACGCTAAAGTCAAAGTGATTTCATGTTATATAACCCTGTGAGATTACGTGAATTGCCACGGGTTTTAATTTTCCATTTGCAGCTACAAGCTGCCTGAAGATGATTTTCGAAGAAGACATTGATTCATGATATAGATTCGAAGTTGAAAACTTCGAATAGCGATTTGAGATTACTTGAATTGCCACGGGTTTTAATTTTTCACTCGCAGCTACAAGCTGCTTGAAGTTGATTTTCGAAGAAGACGTTGATTCATGATATAGATTCGAAGTTGAAAACTTCGAATAGCGATTTGAGATTACTTGAATTGCCACGGGTTTTAATTTTTCACTTGCAGCTACAAGCTGCCTGAAGATGATTTTCGATGAAGACATTGATTCATGATATGGATTCGAAGTTGAAAACTTCGAATAGCGATTTATAATTTCTTGAGTTGCCACGGGTTTTAACCCGTGGATCATTTTGAGATTACTTGAATTGCCACGGGTTTTAACCCGTGGATCATTTTGAGGTTTCTTGAATTGCCACGGGTTTTAACCCGTGGATTAATGTTCTCCTGAATTAAGGACATCATTCGCCGCCTGCATACAGAATGTAGTCGACACCAACGGATCATCTTCTTTATTCACTCCGCCGAGAGGATTTAAATAATCACCATCGGGCAATTGTTCTGTTATCAACATTTTTGAAATGCTGTCTCTCCATGCTCCAAGAGGTTCGATCAGCGACATCGCTTCTGCACGGACGGATAGATGATAATAATGCATCACATAGATCCATTGCTCTGGATCGGTTGCCAAAAGACCATCGATGATGGAATAATTTTTATTTTTCTTTAGCCATTCCTCAGCATCATGAAATGCAATCGTAGTATCCATTCCCAATGCATGCATCGCGATCAATCCATCACAAGTAGCTGTCGCATAACTCGGATAGTGATATCCCGCCCCTTCAATAAAAACAGCCTGTGATTTATTCGTTGGCAGTGTCACTACGGAAGAAACAAATCCTCCTTCATACGGTAATCCAGATCTTGAAATACATCCTTCGTATAATCGTGGATCATCCTGCACTCGTTGCGTTCCTTTTAAAAACAAATTGATACCTGGCTTTAAGCTGTCAGGCAACTGATTGGATTCGACAAGTGATTGTATCACCCGTCTTGTGTGAGACATATCCTCATGACCATGTTCTCCTGCCTTCAGATCAGGCTCACCATAACCCCAGCCACCGTAAGCAAGACTGTCAGGCGTAAATCCACGATGCTCCGTAAATTGCTGATCAAGGAGATACCTCACGATCATATGTTGAAGTGAAGTATCTCTGTTCAGTTTGTGCAGAACACGTAAAGCATAGGCTGCACTGTAATTTGGATATTCGATCAAAGCCGTGCTGTCTGCATTCATGGAAGTTTTCATCGAGTCGATGATAAAGTCCAAAGCTCTATCTATCTGTATTGCATGTTTTTGAAAAGATTCTTTTTCCTGAGATAATTGAAACAGTATATAGGGAGTCAATACTTTTCCATCGTGCAATACGGTGTGTGTCTGACTGTGCCATCCACCATCCGCAGATTGTTGAGCCCAGATCCATGTGATGGATTTCTGCATCGATTCTTCAAGTGTCAATTCTTTTTTCTGACAACCAATTGAAAAGAAAAGTAAAAAAAGATATAAATAAATTTTTATCATCTGTAGAGTTGGTTTTTGATTAACTATTTTTTTATAATGACAACGTTCCGGCGTCTTTGAAGTATTTAATTTAAAAGTATGGACAAAAAAGAAAACAAGTTATCCGTAGTTTCAAACTACTGATAACTTGTTTTCTTTTTTGTCAACAATTTACATCAGACGTCTCTCATGCTTTGCATTTTGCATTTTGCCAATTGCCAATTGCTCATTGCCTATTGATTCCCCGCGTTCCAAGCCTGCACAACCGCTGCTGTACAAAACACCGGACTGGTGATGCAATGTTGTCCGCTCCAACTTCCATTTGGATTTTGTGCCTGCTTGAATTTGGGTTCGAT
>JBBSAQ010000065.1:0-24495 GCA_038252065.1 Chitinophagales bacterium | reverse complement strand
TATTCCTGAAACAATTGGAATTGCAGCAGAAAGAAGACGAGATTCAAGGACTGTTATGGCAAAAGGCAAAAGCAGAAAATTCAAAAAAGATTTACCAGCAGTATCTCGAAGAATATCCCCAGGGTAGTTTTCAAACCCTCGCGATTGCCGCTATCGCTGATCTTGAAAGAGCTGAAAGAGAAGAACATGCAAAAGCCAAAGAACTTGAACAAAAACAAGAACGAGAAAAATTAGCCAGAGAAAAACAGGAAAAAGAAGCGAAACTTAGAGAAGAAAAAGAGAAAGAAGCGAAAGAAAAACTAGAGCGGGAACAAAAGATAAAAGAAGAAAAAGAAAAAGCGGCTAAAGAAAAGGAAGAGAAGGAACTGGCGAGGCAAAAGGAAAAAGAACTAGCGGCTAAAGCGAAGCAGGAAAAAGAACTTGCCCGGCAAAAGGAAAAAGAACAGGCTTTACTGCTGAAGCAGCAGGCAAGAGAAAAAGCCATGAAAGAAAATCCGGGAATGCCCCCTCCGGGAAGTGGTGGAAATAAAAAAATATTTATTGGTGTGGGGGCCGTTGTGCTATTACTTGTTGTATTCGGAATTTACAAAATGAGCTCTGGCAATGGTGATGAAACAGCCTGGAACGAAGCTTTAGCAAAAAGTGACAGCACTTCATTTTCTGGTTATCAGGCAAAATATCCTGAAGGCAAATATTATGCATTAGCTAAGTCTAAGCTTGAAGTGATCACAAGGGCCCGCCAGGAAAGAAGAGATAGCCTGAATGCAACACTTGTAGTAGCTTCGGATCCTAAAGGACAAACTCCTCCGACAGAGAAAAGCGATACAGCCAAAATCACGGCACCTGTTAAAGCGAAGACTAAACCTGAACCTGCTCCAAAGCAAAAGCCAAAATTAGCACTTGGACAAAAATTTCACGGAGGGATTATTATTACGATTAATTCTGCGGGAACCCACGGCCTGATAGCCTCAGTCCTTGAAGAAGGAGCGCTCAATTGGGAAACAGCTAACAAAGTTTGTGCAGCCTATACGACAGGCGCCTTCAATGATTGGCGATTACCTAATAAGGTAGAATTGAGCATGATGTATCTGAGTCGTCAATACCTCGGCTCCTATATCAAAGGAACATACTGGAGCTCTACGGAAGAAAACAGGAACAATGCCTGGACTCAAAATTTCACCAATGGTTATCAAACCAAGAGCAATAAATCATCTAAGAACGCTGTACGTGCTGTGCAATCCTTTTAGATTGTATAGAATAGTAGCTTATGTTACGCAAGGCACAGCCTTGCAGACGCTCAAACGTCGGTCAACTGACGCTTAACAATGTTTGTTTTTGATGGAAACTTTGATTACCTGAAAACAATCTCCACTCGCTATTCGAAGTTTGAACTTCGAATCCGTATACCAAATTAAAGTCTATTTGAAAATCATACTCATCCCGCTATTCGAAGTTTGAACTTCGAATCCGTATACTGAATTAAGGTCTACCAGGAAATCAAACTCAAGCAGCCTGTGGCTGCGATCGAAAATCAATTCTTCTGACCAGTAAGTTTATCGTCGAAGACAGCTATGACATCCCTTCTAAATCGCCCCTCTTCTCACCGCTTTTGAAGCCCTGCTGATACCCTTGTTGACGGCCTTTGCGCTTTTATTGATACCTCTATTTACACTCTTTGCGCCTTTATTGACCACCTTATCCGCAAATTTTGCGCCCCTTCTTGCGGCTCTGTTTGCTGGTACCTCTACTTTGGCGATAGCATCGTCAACAACTTCAGTTGCTGCTTTCTTTGCTGCATTGCCTGTGTCTTTTGCAGCAGATTTTAGATTATCTGCCACTTTACCTGCAGCTTCTTTCGTGGATTTTACGACCTTCTTTACAGCCTTCTTTACTTCTTTGTCCGGAGATTTTGCCATTTCTATTTTTTATTTGATTTTGAATTCAAGTGTTGTCCCAACAAATATAAGGGTTTCTTAATATGTTCCTGCATTTCTCCTCAATTCCCGGAATAGAAAATTGATCAAAATGAACACTACATAAACGCAAAACCAAGCATGATGTTTGTGTTGTACAAAAGATTTTTTGACGTGTTGTATTTGAACTATTTTCCGGTTGTTATTCAAATCATAATAGGCATAAAGCTTTGCCAGGCATCCCTATCTTTGAACTATCCCCGGGAAATAACCAAATATGAAACTTAAGTATCTCCTTTTTTTCATCATCATGTCTCAAATGATTCTGTCCGGCTTCGCACAACAGATAAATTTGAAAGAGTATAGCAATTATGGTTTTATCCCGGGCGAAAAGATCATTTTTGAGGATGATTTTCGAGATTCAAAGCAAGGTGAATTCCCTTCAGCGTGGAGTTTGAAATCCGGAAAAGGTGTTGTGCAATTGATTGACAATGTAGCTGCGTTTCAACTCACTGATGGAAATTATGCAAAAGTAATTCCGTTGATAAAAAACGAATTCATTCTCACCGATTCATTTACGATCGAATTTGATTTTGATATCAGGGATGGTGCATATACACCTGCAGTTTTTCTTCCAAATAAAGATGGTTCTGAAAGAATAATTCTTTGGGGTCCGGATATCCAGACCGGCTATTTTACAAATCAACTCTCCGGAAAGTATCCTGAAGCTGCAGATAAATTCAATAACAAATGGCATCATGCTGCTCTGGCGTATCTGAACGGACAAATCAAATGTTATATCGACCAATATCTAGTCCTGACCATACCCAAATGTGGATTCGAACCAAAGAAAATTCTATTCGGTGGATTAGCTACGCCTGAAACACCTCTCGCTTTTACGAATGTAAAAATCGCTACAGGTGGTGGGATCAACATGGCTGATAAAATCCTGGCCGATGGAAAATGGATGACCCATGGAATTACATTTAATGCCAACGCTTCAATCATTAAATCACAAAGCATGGGCGTGCTGAATGCTATTATTCAAGCCATGAATGAAAATCCACAACTCAACTTTCAGGTATGCTGCTATACAGAAAGTGATGGCAATGAAAGTGTAAATGCGAAACTTTCTGATCAACGCGCAAAAGCTTTGAAAATGCAATTTGTGGCCATGGGTATTGATGCATCACGATTGTCATCCAAAGGATACACTACAAAGGATTCGTTGAACTCTAATACCACCGCGGAAGGGAGTGCAACTAATGATTACATAGCACTGAAGGTGGTGAAGTGAGATGTGAGTAGTGAGTTTGGTCATAGAGACGACGATGTATCGCGACTCAAGGCATACCTCGTGAGACTTGAGTTGTGAGACAGAGACGCAAACGGTGAGTTAAACTAAAGAGCATCCAAAGAAAAAAAGTTGTTCGTAGTTTGAAACTACGAACAACTTTTTTTCTTGTAAAACTCTACGATCTGATTTGTTGTTAGATTAGGAAGGAAGATATTCGTAGTTTGAAACTACGAACAACTTCTTTCTTCATTCTGTTATCTTTATGGTATGTGGTGGCAATATCTGTTAGTATTCTTATGTACAATTCTGTTTGATATTGTTCCGCTTCCCCTGCCACCTGCTTTCACGGCGATCATTTTTTTACAAATCACGTATGATCTCAATATTTGGGCAGCGATCGTCATCGGTGTGGGAGGTTCGATCATCGGACGATATGTTCTGACACTTTATATACCCAAACTTTCCGGAAAGATTTTTACAAAAGCAAAAAATGAAGACGTAGAATTTCTGGGAAAAAAGATGAAACAAAAAGGCTGGAAAGGCCAGGCTTTCATTCTACTTTACTCTCTGATGCCATTGCCCACAACACCCCTCTTTATTGCAGGAGGAATGGCGAAATTGGGACCTCTTTTTCTGATCCCTCCTTTTATCATCGGAAAATTTATAAGCGATACAGCTGCTGTCTTTCTCGGCAAGTATGTTGCTGAAAATGCTGAAGTTTTTTTAAGTGGGATAGTTTCATGGAAATCTATTTCGGGCCTTATTCTTGGGCTCGTCATGATTTTCGCTCTGCTTTTTGTAGACTGGAAGTCCATATTTATGGATAAGAAGCTAAAAATCAAGTTTAATATCTGGAAATAAGAAAGGGCGGAAAAGGCGGAAAAGGCAGAAAGGGCGGAAAAGGCAGAAAGGGCAGAAAGGGCGGAAAAGGCAGAAAGCATAAGATTTTGACAACCCCCGGGGCATGCCACTATCACTAAATAGGGAGTACCGATTTCTTATAGTTTTACTCTTTGTATTTTGTCTTACTGTCTTACTTTATTACCGTCTTACATCAGTTTGACTCAACCAAAATAAATACCACTTTTATTAAATTTTAACTTGTCAATTTGATGATAAATATCTTTAATATGTATATTTACCAAAACCCATTATTTTAATTTACAATATTAATATTTCATGTCTATCTCCACGCATTCGCCGGACAAGGGAAAAGAATTTCTCTCCCAATTAAAACTTTATAGTGATTATCTGAAATGGGACGCTCTGCTCAATCGCTATGAAACCTGGGAAGAAGCATGTGATAAAGTGCTGAATACCCATCGTATGAGATATGGTTCTGTTGTTGATCCCCTACTCGATGAAGTTGCGGAGTCCTATTATCAAAAAGAGTTTTTGTCCTCTCAGCGCAATCTACAGTTCAGAGAGGAACAGATATTGAAAAACAACGCAAAGATTTACAATTGCTGCACGACCTATGCGTATGCACCGGATGTATTCAATAAAGGTTTTTTCGTGCTTTTGTCCGGAACAGGTTTAGGAGTTTCACTCAAAAAGAAATTTGTCAGTCAACTTCCACACCTTTATAAAAGAAGCCAAAAAGTCCGGTCATTTACGATCCCCGATTCTATTGAAGGATGGTCAGAAGCGATCAAGGTTTTGATCAGTTCATATTGTCATCACTCCTCTCTGTACAATGAATATTTCAGAAACCAGATAAAATTTGATTATTCAGAGATCAGACCGATGGGTGCAGCGATCTCTGGAGGATTTAAGGCTCCTGGACCTAATGGGTTAAAGCAATCCATTGAACGGATCGAAATGTTGCTTGATCAATATATCGGAGAGTCCGAAAGCGCTCCTTTTAAATCCATTATTGCTTACGATGTGTTTATGCAGATATCTGACGCAGTTTTGTCAGGTGGGGTCAGGAGGAGTGCCATGAACATCATCATGGATCCGGATGATGACGAGCTGATCCATGCCAAAACAGGCCACTGGAGACAAACACATCCATGGCGAGCAAGAAGCAATAACTCCGTTGGATTACTCCGCCATACATTCAGTTATGATGAATTCAATGACCTTGTATCCATCAACGAAGGAGACAATGATCTTGGATTTGTATTCATGTCGCATGAAGACGAAATGTTCAATCCGTGTTTTGAGATCGGATTCAATTTTTATGATCAAATAAAAAATAAACAGGAAGCCGCATTCCAATTCTGCAACCTCAATGAATTAAATGCATCGGCCTGTATCAACAAGCAAGGCAAATTCAGTGAAGACAAGTTTTATGAATTATGCAGAAAATCAGCTATCCTGGGTACACTACAGGCCGGATATACTTCCTTCCCTTACCTCGGCAAACAAACCGAAACTATCGTCGCCGGTGAAGCTTTGCTAGGCATTTCGATTACAGGTTGGATGACACGTCCCGAATTATTTGATGAAGAAATCCTGAAGAAAGGTGCGGAAATTGTAAAGCAAACTAACAAAGAAGTTGCGCAAATCATTGGGATTCGACCTGCAGCGAGAACGACTACAGTAAAACCTTCCGGGAATGCCTCTGTGATCTTAAAGACGGCTTCAGGTATTCATCCTGAACACAGCAAACGGTATTTCAGGATCATGCAGTTGAATAAAGAAAGTGAGACTGCTAAATATATGCAGGCTCACTACCCTGAAATGCTGGAAGAATCACTTTGGTCAAACACACAATCAGACTGGGTCGTTTACGTCCCATGTGAGAACCATGATAATGTCATCATCAAAGACGACATGCAGGGTGTGAAACATTTGAAGCTGATCGAACTGGTACAAAATTCCTGGATAAAATATGGCAAGAACGAAGAATACTGCTATTCCAAACTGACTAATCATAATGTCAGTAATACGGTCATCATTGATGACAAGAAAGAAGTAGTCGATTATATTTTTCAACACCAGGATAATTTTTCAGCTGTCTCTTTTATTTCCAGATTTGGCGACAAGGATTATGCACAGGCACCTTTTACCTCTGTACTCAATACGGAAGAACTCGTACATAAATATGGCGATGCTGCGATCTTTATGTCCGGATTGATCGTGGATGGTTTACATTATTTTGCAAATGACTTGTGGACAGCGGTAAAACTTGTATTGGATCCTAAGCTCCCCATCTCCGGAACACGATCTGATGTCTTACTGAAAAAAGACTGGTTACGAAGGGTAAAACAATTCAGCCACAATTATTTCCATGATGATGTCACCACTACCATTTATTGTATGAAGGATGTACATCTATGGCATAAATGGGTCAAAATCAAACGCCATTTTAAATTGGTTGATTTTGTCACGCTCCTTCGTAAGCCAGAATATATGGATGTCTCAAAAACCAGTGCAATAGCTTGTAGTGGTGGAGTCTGTGAAATTTAATAACGAATAAGGAGACCTGTTGTAGAGACGTCGATTTACGGTTGGTGAGTTGTAGCACCAGGTTGAGTTAAGCAGATCGAACCATTGCGTTTCATTGCACTTTATCAGTCGCGTCCTCTCCAATCAGATCGTTTCAATCTGCTCCGCCAATTCCATCCATTTTATTTCTAATTCACCTAACTGACTTACCGTTTCTTTTAACTCGCGATCCCATCGTTGAAGATCAGGAAGAGAAGGATCGGGGCCCAGAAAATTTTCTTCGAGTTTCTTTTTTGTTTTTTCAAGTTGCTCTATACTTTTCTCTGTGCGTCGCAAAGCTTTTCTTATTTCTTGTCTGTCCGCTGCCGTTTGGGTTTCATGTAAATTATCCTTTTCATCCGGTACTACATCTGAAGCATTCACTTGATTTTGTTTAAAAACAGAATAGGCTGTATATCCGCCGGGAAAATCTTTGATGAACCCATCACCTTCCAATACAAAAAGATGGTCAGCCAATTTATCCAGCATATACCTATCATGTGAAGCAAGAATAACTACCCCAGGATATTCCATCAGAAAATCTTCAAGTACATTCAACGTCAGAATATCCAGATCATTAGTTGGCTCATCAAGGATCAGCATATTCGGATTAGACATCAGAATCGTCAGCAAATAAAGCCTTCTTCTTTCTCCTCCACTTATCTGCGAATAATAAACCTGCTGCTGTGGTCTTGGAAATAAAAATCGTTCAAGCAATTGCTCTGCTGTTATTTTTCCGCCGCCTTTCAAGGGAATATAATCGGCGATGTCACGCACGATATCAATGAGTCGCTTATCTACTTCCACTCTCAATCCATCCTGATTCATGCGACCGATCTTCAATGTATCACCATGTACTACTTTCCCTGCAGTAGGTTTTAATTCACCTGTAAGCAGTGATATGAAAGTACTCTTGCCCGCCCCATTAGGTCCGATAATGCCTACGCGATCACGATTCGGAAATTTGTAATCAAATTTTTTAATCAGCCAATGTTCAGGTGTATAATAAAATCCAAGACTATGGCATTCAAGAATTTTTGATCCTAATCGTTGCATATCGATTTCCATATGCACAGAATCCTGGTAGATCACTCTCGCAGCAGAAGCTTTTACATTTTCAAAATTATCAATCCGCGCTTTATTCTTAGTGGTTCTTGCTTTAGGCATGCGACGAATCCACTCCAGTTCTTTTTTCATCAATTGCTTCGCCTTTTCCTGTGACGATTGCATGGATTCTACCAGCGCTGCCTTCTTCTCCAGGTAATCGGAATAATTACCCTGAAAACTTCTCAACTGGCCTCGATCAAGTTCAAGGATCTGATTACATACTCTATCCAGAAAATAACGGTCGTGGGTGACGACAAGGAATGTTTTGTCAGATTGTGAAAGATAATTTTCAAGCCATTCCACCATCATCATATCAAGGTGATTGGTAGGCTCATCGAGCACGACTACATCATGTTTCGCCAGAATAACCATAGCAAGTGCCAGACGTTTTTTTTGACCCCCTGAAAGCTGACTGATGGGTTTGTCGGGATCTTCAAAATGCAGTTGATGCAGAAGTTGCAGGATAGTGGACTCAACATCCCAAGCATTGTGATCATCCATGTGGACTGCAGAATGCTGGAGGGCTTCTTCATCGGCTGATAAGGACGCATTGTGATGATTAGCCCATGCTTTTATTTCAGGCAGGTCAATGGTCAGGATGGCATCACGTATCGTCTGTCCTGCTTCGAATTCAGGCTCCTGATCGAGGTATCCTACCCTGATATTGGGAGATACAAGCACTTTCGCATGTTCACCCTCCGGGGAGATGATACCGCTCAGGATACGCATCAATGTTGTCTTTCCGGAGCCGTTTTGGGCGATTAGGGCTATCTTATCTCCCCGGTTGATCCGGAGATCGATATGGTCAAGTAATACCTTTTCTCCATAAGATTTGGAGACAGATTCAAGAGTGATGTAATTCATGTAACTGCAAAGATAGGAGGAGAAGGCGAATGCTTCGACCCGCTAGACACAACCTCGTGCTTTAGCTCAGCAACCAGACGGAAAAGGCAGAAAAGGCTGAAAGGGCGGAAAAGGCAGAAAGGGCAGAAAAGGCAGAAAGGGCTGAAAAGGCTGAAAGGGCTGAAAAGGCTGAAAAGGCAGAAAAGGCTGAAAAGGCTGAAAAGACGGAAAAGGCTGAAAGGGCAGAAAAGGCTGAAGAAGGGTGACAGATCAGAATCGGTTTTCCGAAATAAATAAATTTTGAACACAGACGGTCGGCCTGTAAAAAAAAAAGGAAAGAAGTTAAGCGTAGTTTGAGACTACGCATAACTTCTTTCCCTTTTTTTATCGGATCATTTTTATGTCACCTACATGAAGTGGTTTTGCTTCGCGCTACCCTATTTTTTTTTCTTCGCCTTCGCGTTTACCTGAGCCTTAACTTTTATGATTCACGGCCATCATATCTTTCATGATATGCATGGTCTCTTCGAGATATACATCTTTACCAAGACCTTCAAGGAAAGCCTGGTTGCGTCCTATTTTTGATGAATCAGCCTCAATTGACGGAAGATCAAGTGCCAGATTATGCGGTTTCATACCATCGATTGTTCCAAATATCTTTTTGAATGCTTTAGATTCTTCATCACGTGACATATCAAGTGAACGGTATTCATCCAATTGCAATGGCACCTTCGTTTCATCAGTGATCTGTTTAATCCGTTTTGCATTCATCTCAATCTTGTCGAACACAGGTGAGCTTGCAATTCTCTGTTCGCTCTTTTTCCTCAGATCATTAAGTCCTGTGATATTATAGACATCCTGGCTGTATGGAACCGGTTGTATTTCAGTCCACTCCATCGGATAATCAAGTTGTTTTTCACCGGAATCAATATACTCCTGGTTGTCCGGAAGATTGATATCGGGTGTGACACCTCTCAACTGTGTAGAGCCACCATTGATCCTATAGAATTTCTGCAATGTCAGTTTTACTTCTCCAAGTGGCTTCATATCATCATTGCCCTGAACCACTTTATCAAGATCAAAAAATCGTTGAACAGAGCCTTTCCCAAATGTTGACTTACCACCTACAATAACTGCACGGCCATAATCCTGCAATGCAGCGGCAAGAATTTCAGATGCGCTGGCACTTTGCGTATTGACCATCACGACCAGTGGACCTGTATAGAGTACCTGATCATCTCTGTCTTTCAGAATATTAGGTACATTATTTCTACCTACTACCTGTACAATAGGTCCGTCCTTGATAAATAATCCAGACATCTGCACGACATCATTAAGTGAACCTCCACTATTATTTCGCAGGTCAAGAATAATGCCTTTGACATTGGCCTTCATCAGTTTTTCTACTTCAATCGCTACGTCCTGCGAGCAGCTGCGTCCATTTGGATTTTCAAAATCAGCATAGAATTTCGGAAGATATATATAGCCTACATTTCCCACCTGCCCTTCAAGATCCATGATGGCCGATTTTGCGAAACCTTCATCAAGCAATACTTCGTCACGCACTATTGTAATCTCACGGACTGTACCATCAGGCTTGCGAACTGTAAGTGTAACCTTAGTGCCTTTAGGACCCCTGATCAATCCAACGACCTCATCTACTACCCAACCTGTCACATCAACAGACTCCTTTTGATTCTCCTGTTGAACTTTGAATATTTTGTCATCTACTTCAAGTTCCTTTTCTTTCCATGCAGGTCCACCCGGAATGACAAGTACGACTTTAGTATAATCCCCATCCATTTGCAGTCGGGCACCGATACCTTCAAGCCGTCCTGACATATTGATATCGAAATCTTCTTTTTCTTTTGGATTGAAATAATCTGAGTGCGGATCAAACACATTGGTGATGCTATTGAGATACATTTCAAAACGATCTGACCGCCGTACTTTATCGAGGCGCACATACCAGGCATCAAAATCTTTTTTGACATCTGCACGGGCAGCCGATTCCAATTCAGCTACTGACTTACGTCCACCTTCAGGTTCTTCAGTTAATTCTTCCTGATCTTTAATTTTATCATTGAGTCTCGTAAGAGTCTCAAATTTCAAATATGTTCGCCAGAATTCTTTAAGCTCCTCGTCATTCTTTGCAAAGGACCTTTTCTCACCATCTGTTTCGATAGAATCTTTGACTGTAAAATCAAATGGATGGCTCAATATCTCAGGATACCACAGACGCGTTTTGTCAACGGCTTTATTGATCCGGTCATAGGTAATATCAAAGAAGTGGAGATTCAAATCTTCCGGCTGCAGAGAATTATCAAGGCTATCCTTGTAATCGTCCATTAAGTCCAGATCCTGAATGGTAAGGAATCGTTTCATACCATCAAGGCGATCCAGATAGGTATTATAGAGCTTATGGGAGAAAGCGTCATCTAAAGGCACATTCCTGAAATGCAAATTACTCAGCAACTGGACGACAGCCTGTAGAATCAACTTTTCTTTGTCCTCATTATCAGGTTGTCTGTAGAATGCCAGGCCTACATAGGCCAGAATACCCGTAAGGGCAGCTATTATCCAAATCCTCATGGTCAATTTTTTCATTTATTTCAGGTCGGGGCCTGATCCATTGTTTAGAAATACAAAGTACGTCCTTATAACAATTCCATCGGGCAAATCTTGTACCACTGAAGGGTATTTAACGACACGATAACATAAATTGTTTATTTCCGTTTATGGATTCTGCGTTAACAGTAACGAACGTCCAGTCAGTCCTTTTCCCTATTATATAAGTTTTTTATGCCAAATCAAGGTGATTTCCAAGCTAAATCTGTCTTCATGATGCTTTTCTTAGCTGTAGCTACGGGATTGTCTTCCTGCGGAAATGATCAGGTTACTATGTTCGATTGTACCGGGATAAGCCCATCTTATTCGATTGATATTAAACCTATTCTGAATGAATCCTGTGCCCTGTCAGGCTGTCATGATGCCTATAGTCCGAATGCGGGGTATGATTTCAGCTCTTATAATTCCGCATCATCCGGCAGCCAGTCAGGTAGATTTCTGGGGGCCATTCAGCGTAAAAGGGGCTTCCTGGCTATGCCAAATGGCTCGCCCAAACTTCCTGACGATAAGATTAAACTACTGACTTGCTGGGTAGAAAATGGGTCTCCAAAATAGGAAAGAAAAAAGCATAGAGCTAAGAGCAATAGGCAATTCGAGCGCAGCGAAGATCCCGCCATTACGAAGTAAATGATAAGGGAAGGCAATAGTTTTTATAGATCCAGATGTTGATTGTGCATTAAACGTAAGCTGTAGAAACGTATGAACTTCTATTGGAACTGGGAATCGAAAAAAGGATTAAAAACGTGTTTTGACCAACTGAATAATGAACAATGATTTGATTTTGGCAACTATGCTGCAATTCAATTCCCTACTGCTTTACTGGATCTCAAATAATAAGACTATTTCTATTTGAGCAAATTCAGTTGTTAACCAGAGATTGAATAAACCGTGGATTAGTTTTTTCCCTTAAGTGTTGATTCTATTTTTTCAATTCGTTCCTTAAGCATTTCATTTTCAGTTTTCATATCCGCAACTTGCACTTTCAACTTTCCAACTTCTTCCTCCAGCTTTACATTCAATTCCTGAACGGCTTTTACTAATGGCACCACAAAATCACCATAGCGCAGGCCATATACCGCTTTATCATTCCCTGGCTTGTCGACACCACTGAAACTAAAATCTGATTGCGCAGCGGCGGCCTCTACCTCTTGGGCTATGAAACCGCTTTCTCTGTGGTCAGCTGCATGTTGAAGATTTTTTTGATTCCATTCATTGATGGCAGGATTTGCATTGTCGCTATTTTCAATGTGGTAAAAGCGATTTAATCCGGGAAGATCTATAATGTAGGTAACCGGGCGGAGTCGATTGATAAAATCAAGCCCTTTCACATCTTCCTGTACCTGCTCCTTGAAGCGTCCGTCAGAAAATGTAGTCCAGCCTACATGCCCTCCAATAGATAAAACTGTGTTATTCCCCACACGAACTTTATTATGATCATCAACGATGGCTCCATAGCCAAGAGCCGTGGCGTTCTGGAGATTGGTCCAGCCATTGAGACTTGTATTAGCGCCTATTCCTGTGCTGGCGAAGCCTGTTAGGTTTTCAAAGAAAGCATTTAAACCAACTGCTACATTGTAGGATCCTGTTGTATTGTTGGCAATTGCAGCAGCGCCTACAGCCACATTAAAATTTCCTCCTGTATTTAATTCAAGAGCCGTTAAACCTATGGCTGTATTGTCCACACCTGTAGTATTAGAAAACATCGCTTCTTTTCCAATTGCAGTATTTTCATTTCCGCTTGTATTCATATACAACGCATTGACTCCAAATGCGCAATTGGATGAGCCTCCGGTATTACCAAAAAGTGCCTGCATACCGAACGCGGAATTCTCAATGCCTACACCGTTAGTTCTAAGGGCTTTGAAACCGCTGGCTGTATTGTTGAATCCGGTAGTGTTATAAAAAAGCGACTGCCTTCCGGTTGCGGTATTTTGATATCCGGTATTGTTGGTATAAAGTGCGGCTGCTCCGACTCCGGTATTATCATAACCTGTGGTATTTGCCGTCAATGCCACATAACCCACGGCAGTATTTGCAATTCCATTTCCGGTTGATGATGGCTGATTGGCATAAAGGGCATAAGCGCCAATCGCTACATTAACACTTGACCATGGGTTCCCTCCGTTGCTATATGATTGCGTGTATAATGCTTTAATTCCTATGGCTGTATTCAGACTGGCAGTAGTATTGAAATGCATGACAGAATCCCCGATGGCAACATTGTCTGATCCTTTAGTGCTGGATAGTAGTGATGAATACCCTATGGACGTATTTCTACTTCCGGTGGAATTTGAATACAATGCTGCATGTCCAATAGCTGTATTAAAACTTCCGTTTTTATTCTGAAATAAGGTAGCGTACCCCACAGCAGTATTTGCAAGACCACTGGTGTCGCTATAAAGTGCATATCCACCAACAGCAGTATTGTAGTCATTTGTTTTATGATTATATAGAGTAAATGATCCAAGTGCGGTATTATAATTCGCACCTGTATTAAAATAAAGTGCTCGCATTCCATACGCTGCATTATTTCCTCCGGTCATATTATTATACATCGCACTCATTCCACAGGCCGTATTATTTTCGCCGGTCAAATTAAAAAACATCGCATTCATTCCGGTGGCCGTATTTGAGGCTCCCGTGGCATTGGAGAATAATGTGCCTACACCGATCGCTGTATTGCTATTGGCAGATGTATTATCTTGAAGTGCAGCGACACCGATTGCAGTATTATAATTGCCGGTTGTATTGAAATAGAGCGTATTATATCCGATACCTGTATTCTGAAAACCAGTAGTATTATTAAATAATGCATATCCACCGTCTGCAGTATTATAACTTGCATTCTTCGAAGAATAAAGAGCGTTCACACCAGTAGCTGTATTTAAAGATCCCGTTTTGTTTGATTTCAGGGCTTGTGTCCCAAAAGCAGAATTTTCTGATCCGGTAGTGGTAGAGTCGAGCGCGGAAAACCCAAAAGCTGCATTATAATTTCCGGATATGTTGGCATATAGTGATTCAGCACCAACGGCTGTATTCCAACTTCCCGCAGTATTCTTTCTCAACGTACGGGAACCTATTCCTACATTTTTAATTCCACCGGAATTAGCGATTCCTGTACTATCGCCAATAAAATAATTTTTCAATGGTGCGTTGTACTCGCCAGCCCAAATATTATTAAGTCTGAATCGTATGGGCTGATTATCTGATGTGCCAATAAAATTATTGACGGGATTGGTCCCACTGTTCCCCGTAAGTGTCCAATTGCTTACACTTGATGATGTCATATTATTCCATGCAGAGCCTGTATAGTACCAAAAACCATTGGTGGTAATGTCATACACGAACAGACCTGTGGCAGGAGAAACGATGGCCATTCGTTGTGCAGTCGTCATACGCGGTGCCAAAAATCCTTTTGTATCGCTTTTGACGTCCAGTATGGAGCTTGCATTTGGCATAGAACCATCAGTGTTGATTCCTACGCTTTGTGAAAACAGATTAACAAGACAGAATTGGCAAGAAACTGACAAAAGGAAAAGGATAACAATTTTTTTCATACACTGATTTTTTAATTCCGGTAAGACAATGCTGTCTCATTAATTTCATACCAATGAAAATCATTGGCTTCTTTTTTCCAATACCTCAATTCGCAGGCGCAAATCCTGATTGGATTTTGTAAGCTCATTGATCATTTTTTGTTGCTCTTGCATAGCCTTTACTAAGGGCACGACAAACTCAGAATAGCTCATGCTGTAATTATCTGTTTCATTAGTTGGGGCATGTACCGCATCAAAAGACGAGAAGCCGGTTTGTTGAATTATTTTTTCTACATCCTGAGCGATAAATCCTACAGAGCGATTTTGTGATTCCACTGCTAAAATTTTCTCTCTGTCGGGTGTAAGTTGCTCCCTGATATGCTGCGCATATTTGAGCCGGTTGAAATGGTAAGAAACCGGTTTAAGCTTCATGATAAAATCCAATCCACGGACATCATCTGCTACATCATCTTTAAATCTTCCGTCAGAAGGCCATGAATAGGCTACTTGTCCTTCTATCACGGTTACCGATGAAGTACCGAGGCGTATTTTGTTGCTGGCATTGACTGTTGAAAAAGCGCCAATGGCAGTTGCATTAGTAAGGGTGCCAATAGATGGATTGGCATTATATCCCAGACCAGCATTATAAGTGCCTGATGTGTTTGAATATAGCGCATAATATCCTATGCCTGTATTACCGGTTCCGCCATTGTCATGGAGAGCAAAACCTCCAGTGGCGGTATTGTATTCTCCTATTGAATTGCTTCTAAGGGCTTTAAAACCTGTGGCTGTATTGTAGCTGCCGGAAGTGTTATAAAAAAGGGATTGTCTTCCTGTCGCCGTATTTTCTGCTCCGGTGGTGTTCGAATAAAGTGCCGCAGTACCACTACCTGTATTGTCAAATCCTGAAGTGTTAGCCGTTAATGCAAATGCTCCGATAGCGGTATTATTAACCCCTGTCGTTGTTGAAATCGGCTGATTGGCTTTAAGGGCTTCGAAACCAACTCCCACGTTGTCACTGCTCCAAGCAGTGCCAGGGTTATAGGATTGAGTCATCAATACATTGACTCCTATAGCTGTATTATCACCGGCAGAAATATTAGAATAAAGCGCGTTAAAACCTGTAGCCGTATTTCGATATCCAATAGTGTTGTTTCCAATTGCATTGTTTCCGATGGCCGTATTTTGAATACCATTGCTTATGGCGGTAGGATTGTTCGCATAAAGAGCTTCATTGCCAACAGCTACGTTGTCGCTATCCCAGTCTATACCGCCATTGCTGAATGATTGTCCAACAAGAGCGAATGAACCAATCCCTATATTATTGTTTGCAGTGGTATTTGATGAAAGTGCCTCAAAACCAAAGCTATTGTTAGAATTCCCTATTGTGTTGCTGGAAAGTGAATATCTGCCAAATGCGCTGTTTAAGCCTCCTATTGTATTGGCATAAAGTGAGAAAGCTCCAAAGGCAGAATTTAAACCACCATAGGTATTGGAAAAAAGGGCAAACACACCATTGGCGGTATTTTCGTAACCTTCTATGCTATTGTATAGAGCTTCCAGACCGGTTGCAGTATTGTTATAACCGATTGTATTGCTATACAATGACTTTGAACCAACAGCGGTATTGTTTTGAGCTTCCCATGGATTTATGACATTGACTCCGTTATTGTATAAGGCTGAGTCACCAATGGCAACAATATTACTCCGATCTGTATTCAATCGCAATGCGCTAAAGCCTAAGGCGGTATCGTGGCCACCAGAGGTATTTGCAAACCCGGCATTGCTTCCTATGAATGTATTATTGATTCCACCTCCACTTACATTATTCACTCGCCCTGCGTTCAGTCCGATAAATGAATTAAACGGGCTGTCTGAATGAATCCACAACAGGTCAGTGCTGTCGCTTTTGCGAAGTTTTATAAGTGGGTTAGTGTTATTCTGTGTGCCAAAGGCATCAATGATGAGTTGAGACACATCGGAAGAACCTTTGACATGCAATTTACCAGATGGTGTTACAGTGCCGATACCGACATTTTGGGCAAAGGAAAAAATATGGAAAAGAGAAAATGTCCAAATGAGTAGAAGCCGTGTATTTTTATTCATGTACTTCCGATTAAAACTGATGAATCATAATTTTTTTTTGATCTCTGCCGGCAGCAAAACAGACGAGAGATATCAAGCCCTTCCAAAAGACCTTTCTTACGCAATCAAAAATTGATTAATCCAGGAAATATTCAAATGGAGATTTAGTGAATAACAGATTTGAGCTATTGGACGACCTATACGCCCTCTACATGCCATTCCGGCTTGTCTTAAAATCCGTATTTTAGCCTCGCCTGTTATGGCATCACTTAAGATTTCCGGTTATGCGAGCTTCTTCAAAAATTTTCTTTCTGACCATCTCTATATGGTTCCTTTCTAAGCCATTAATAGGCCAATACACCATTACTACATATCAGGATCCTTTGAAAGGAGTAGCCACGATGGACGACTTTAATGATCCCTATGCTTTCAATATCCAATACGAGGAAGCACCATACCCGGATGGCGACGATGCCTCAAGAGCATTTTTACGACAATTAAAATTGGAAGCACAGGTAAAAACGCCCCTGAATCCTAATGTCTCACCGGAGCAGCATCGGGGTAGTGTACCTGTTCCCGAGATACTTGCCAGTTTCTCAGGTAACAACATCATCACAGGTACTCCACTTGATAATCATCTGGCAGTGAATAGTACGGAACAGATTGTATCTACTATCAATACACACATGCTGGTCACGAACAATGTTGGCTTTTTTCAGGGCTCCTATAAACTGGATGTCTTTTTTCAATCCCTTGGCGGAGTCAACCGGTATTTTGATCCGCGCGTTATATATGATCCGGAACAGGACAGATTTATTCTTGTAGAGTTCCAGGGAAGTGCATGTAGTGAAAGCAGGATATTGATAGCGTTTAGCAAAACAAATAATCCAAAAGGAGCGTGGAATTTTTATGCCCTTGATGGTTGTCTGAATGATGATGGCACCTTCGCCGATTTTCCGATGATCTCTATTACAGATAAAGAGTTATTTCTTACCTACAATGCAGTGAATGCAGATAGCTCCTGGCAGACAGGTTTCGCCGGTACGCAAATACACCAGATCAATAAAATGAGCGGGTACAATGGAGAAACGCTAAGCCGTAAAGTGTGGACTGATATCAAATTCAATGGTAAATTATTGCGCAACATTTGTCCGGTACGCAATGCTGATGAAACTTTGCCTCAGGATATGTATTTTTTATCCGATCGTAATTTTGCTCTATCCAATGATAGTGTATTTCTTCTTCATCTGACCGGCTACCAGGATGATCCCAATGCAAGAATCGATATGGAGTATCGCAAGTTGAATCAACCTTATGGTGTAGCGCCTTATGGTGTCCAACCAAAAGATAGTCTGGACACTAATGATGCCCGTATCCTGGATGCGTTTGCTTATGACGGGCACATACAATGGGTGTCAAATACGATGGATTTTAATACAGGACGTTCAGGCGTTTATCATGGTATGTTGATGATTGATGATCCAACGCTGTCAGCTACCGGACACATCATCGGCCACCCTACAGATTATATCGGTTATCCGGGTATTGCATGGACAGGAAGTAAACCGGGCGAACAGGATGCAATTATAGTGGCGAGTCATTCCTCTAAGACCCGATTTCCGGGAGGCTCAGCATTTTATTCTGATGGTCTCGGTGGATACAGTGATTTTGTGACTATCATTGAAGGCACCAGATCAATTGATATGCTGACCGGACCTGTCGAACGATGGGGGGATTATGCAGGCATACAACGACTTTATCATCAGCCGGGAAGTGTCTGGATTTCATGTTCCTATGGCCGCCAGGGAAATGTCAATGAAGCCTGGATTGCAAAGCTGGCCAGGCATGAAGAGATGGTAGGAACACATGATATTGCAAAAAATAATATCCACATGATCACTTATCCAAATCCCTCGGACGATTATGTACAGATTGAAATAGACAATCCGAAAGGCGGTACCATATCAGCTACCTTATTTAACCTTTTAGGCCAGCCGATAAAAACACTTTACAACGGACCGGCAAATTATCCTGGGAAAGCAAAACTGAATTTCTCAACACATGAACTTGCCTCCGGACAATATGAAGTGCAGGTGAGAATTGATGGGAGTGTTGTGGCGACGAGGTCTATTGTGAGACGTTGAAAAAAAAGTCTTACCCTTGATTTATGTGATTTTTATGATTGACATGATCTGATATCACAGCTCAGAGTACATTTTTAGACTTAATAAACATATATTTTTAAAATAATTATCGAATTCTGAAAAAAAAGATCTGAAAAGCGGTCATATATTGACCTCCTCGAGACATATAGGGATGAATAAACTTTAAAAATTCATCCTTTATGAATCCGTACATACCTCACCTCCTGGTCGACATCAAAAATGCTCATCGACCTGACCGTCAAGTTAACCCCTTCGAAGAACCAAAAACATTCGAAGAAGAAATGGAGATCGTCGAAAATTATGCAACAGGCATCAATCTTCCTCCATCACTAGGCCATCAATGTGGCCTGACAGAAGATCAATTTCCACCTGAAGACATGCTCACTGAACGAGAAATGCAAATCATCATCGATGCATTTCAGGACATGTTATCCACAAGACATATTGCAGCTGATTTTCCATCCGGATTGCCTGCATCAAGGGCATATCCTCTTCTTGTGGGAATACTAAAAGAAGAAGCCTGGTTTTTTCCGGGAGGCATGCTTCATTTTGATTTTTGCACCGGCTATGCGCCAGACTGTGAGCTTAAGGAGTATTGTCCTTGTCTGCAGTATTGGAACGAGAAATAAAAAAAAGTCTAAACCTTGATTTTTGTGATGTATTTGATGGCCATGAGCAACTCTCAGGGTATTTATCTCATAAATAAAATCAATCCAAAATGAATACTTCCAACAAAAATAAAATTGTAAAAGAGGAGTACAAATACTCAGAACTGACTGGTAAAATTATCGGTTGCGCGATGGAAGTCCATAAATATTTGGGCAATGGATTTCAGGAAGTAATTTATCAAAGGGCACTGGCTTATGAATTCGAATTGCAGGGAATTAAATATGTCCGCGAATTAGAAATGGATGTATTTTATAAAGGACGTTTGGTGGGTACCCGAAGAGTCGATTTCCTTGTGGAGGATATTATTAGTACTGAATTAAAAGCTGTGATCATTACTGATGACGCACATCTTGCTCAGGCTATAAACTATCTTGAAGCCTATAACCTGGAGATTGGATTATTAATCAATTTTGGGAATACGAAACTTGAATTTCACAGATTGAAGAACAAGAAATTTAAAGGTTGATTGCGTGCTTAGCTTTTGTTGATCGTTGGTGTTTTAGTTTCTTTACTTGGCAGCGTTTCCTTCAGCCAGTTAAAAAATTCATGCTGCCATACCATCGCATTTTGGGAGTTTAGTACCCAGTGATTTTCATCCGGAAGGTAGAGCAGCTTGCTCTTGATGCCTTTTAATTGTGCAGCCTGGAAAGCCTGTATACCTTGTTCGACAGGGACGCGATAATCTTTACCACCCTGGACAATCATGATCGGTGTATCCCATTTGTCGACGTAATTGATGGGATTGAATTTCTTGTATGTCTTTTGTGCGGCTTTGTTTTTCTTATCCCAGTAAGGTCCGCCCCAGTCCCAATCCACAAACCACAATTCTTCTGTAGTGCCGTACATACTGCGCATATCGAAAATGCCATCATGTGCGATAAAAGTTTTAAAGCGGTCCTTGTGAATACCCGCTAACATATATGCGGAATAACCTCCATAGCTCGCACCAATACATCCGAGGCGATCTTTATCTACATATGGTTGTTTGCTTTCGGTATCGATTGCGGAGAGATAATCTTTCATCGCCTGTCCACCGTGATCTTTGCTGATCTCTTCATTCCACTTAGTACCATGACCCGGCATACCTCTCCGGTTAGGCGCCACAATGATATAGCCATTGGAGGCCATCAGTTGGAAATTCCAGCGAAAGGAATAAAACTGTGTCAGTGCAGACTGAGGTCCTCCCTGGCAATACAGCAGTGTCGGATATTTTTTTGACGGATCAAAATTGGGTGGGTATATCACCCAGACCAGCATTTTTTTATGGTCTGTTGTTTCTACCCATTTCCGTTCTGTTTTCACCATGGAGATCTTGCTGTATTTCTCATCATTGACATGAGTGAGCTGCTTCATAGATCCATCTTTGATATTCACAGCATAAAGCTCATTAGCATGATTCATATCGCATCGGCTGACGATTATTTTATTACCTGACTGTCCTATGATGCCATTGACATCAAAATCTCCTTTCGTTATTTGTCGGATATCCGTAAGGTTTGTTGTGGTATTTAATACTGTATCAAAAGTGAAGAGTTGAAGCGTACCATCAATAGGTGCGTAGAAATAAATATTATCCTCAGTTCCATACTTGAAGCCTTCGACATGAATATCATCCCGGAAACCTGTCCAGTTAAATATCTGATCATGTAGCTGAATGTATATATCCTGCTTATCCGACTCATATCCATCTCGTTTCATCCCCAGCCAGGTGAGTGGATGACCGGCGCTATATTCAGGATTCACATCATATCCCAAATGTCCCTCGGTCAAATTCTTTGTTTTCTTTGTAGCGATATTGTAATAATAGAGGTCAGTATTCGTGCTCACCGCATAATCTTTACCATACTTCTTCTTGGTGACGTATATCACACCTTTGCTATCCGGAGTCCAGATGAAATCTTCATCACCACCGAATGGTTTTTGAGGACAATCATAGGGTTCGCCGGGCATCAGATCTATTTCATCTTTTGGTACTCCATTCACCAATCTGGAAAGAAAGACGTGGTCATATGCGCCTTCTTCCCATGTATCCCAGTGTCGAATCGGAATGTCATTAAAAATATATGCATTTGATTTTGTAAGCTCAGGATAGAAATCTGTGCCTTTTGTTTTTACAATATTTACTTCTTTATTAGAGAGTATATATTTTCCATCCGGAGAAATGTTTTTATCCCTGATTGGGTTTTTTGTGATCTCTGTGGCCTTTCCTCCTTCGATCGAAATCTGATACATTTTACTGCTCCCTTTATTCGCTTCTACATTGGGTGTATTGACTGAATAGATCAATTTTTTTCCATCAGCTGTAATTCCCAATCCCGTGACTCTCCCCAATTGCCATAATAGTTCCGGAGTCATCGTGGATTGAGCCTGCAGGCTGAATAAAGCCATTATGAAGCTTATCGTTGCTAAAAACTTGTACATGTTTTTTGATTTTAACTATTGCGAATGTAACGAATCCATGGATAAGTCCTTAGGGAAACTGTTGATTTTTAGACAGGCGATACCAATACTGTGACTGAGAAAATGTGATAATGTGGCAATATGGCAATGTGGTTATGAAAAAATGAAGGAATGTGAGAATAATTTATTTGTAAAAATTAATGTCTAATCTTAATTTAGTATTTCACTTAATAAATTCACCAATGGAAACAAATTCTAATCCAATCCTGGAGTTTACTCTGGATTTTTCACTTGACATTATTGATTTTGCGGAAATTCTCGAAAGCAAAAGGAAATATGTCATTAGCCGCCAGTTGTTAAAAGCAGGCACTTCGATTGGTGCCAATGTTCATGAAGCCCAAAGTCCCGAAAGTAAAGCAGATTTTATTCATAAAATGAAAATTGCCGACAAAGAAGTCAGAGAAACGCAATATTGGTTAGTTCTGTGTCAACGATCACGACACTATCCTGACTGCCAAGTTCTCATGGACAAGCTAAATGTGATAAAAAAAATATTGTCCAGTATTCTTAGAACAGCAAGAAGGACATAGATTTTAGCTGATTAATCATCACTTAGCCACATACTCACATTCCCACCATGTCACATTGCCAAATTTCCACATTCTCACATTTTCACATTGCCACATTGCCACATTCTTTTTCTCTACTTTCATTACATTAGACACAGATATCTCAATATGAAACAAAAACCAACCCTTTCCTTCTGGCAGATCTGGAACATGAGCTTCGGCTTTCTGGGTATACAGTTTGGATTTGCATTGCAAAATTCTAATGTTAGCCGAATCTTCGAAACACTCGGTGCCAAAGTAGATGACATACCTATACTTTGGGTAGCAGCACCACTGACGGGCTTGATCGTTCAACCGATCATCGGGTATATGAGTGATCGCACCTGGAATTCACTGGGCAGAAGAAGACCGTATTTTCTAAGTGGTGCTATCCTGGCATCTTTGTGCCTGATCATCATGCCGAATTCTCCATCGTTGTGGATAGCTGCAGGCATGCTATGGCTGATGGATGCCTCTATAAATATTTCCATGGAGCCTTTCAGGGCTTTTGTGGGTGACAATCTTCCTTCTCATCAACGCACTTCCGGTTTTGCGATGCAAAGTTTTTTTATAGGTACCGGTGCCGTGGTTGCATCTTCCTTACCTTATATTTTTGCGAATTGGTTCGGGGTTTCAAATCAGGCGCCGGAAGGAATTATTCCGGATTCAGTGAAATGGTCTTTTTATATCGGGGGCATTATTTATCTCCTGGCTGTGATCTGGACAGTAACTAAATCAAGAGAATATTCACCTGAAGAGTTGGCTTCATTTTCAGAATCGCAGGAATCATCACATTCTTCTGAAGATGATCTTGCCGTGAAAATTAGTCATGTGACATCATTTCGGACCGGGGGAATTTTAGTCGTAGTTGGGATATTGCTCAACATATGGTTTATGCTTGAGGAATTTCCAAAAGAGCTCTATCTGTTTTCATACGGCACCATGCTTGTGGGCATTTTGTTTATTGTCGTGGGGCTGATGAAAAAAAGTAATTTGTCGAGAACTGGTTTTGTCACTATCATGGATGATCTGTTGCAAATGCCTGTGTCTATGAAGCAGCTTGCGGTGGTCCAATTTTTTTCATGGTTTGGATTATTTGCCATGTGGATTTATACAACTTCTGCTGTGACAAGTCACATTTATCATTCCACAGATACCACTTCCAAGATTTACAATGATGGAGCGGATTGGGTGTCTCTTTGTATGGGAGTGTATAATGGAGTTGCTGCGTTAGTAGCTTTTGGTCTTCCGGTATTAGCCAGCCGTACCAGTAGAAAAGTTGCTCATATGATTTGTCTTGTGCTTGGAGGGCTTGGACTGGTATCTGTTTATTTCATTACTGATCCGCGTTTACTGATCATCTCCATGATTGGTGTCGGAGTTGCCTGGGCATCCATTTTGTCTGTTCCATATGCTATGCTGGCAGGATCGTTACCTCCGCATAAGATGGGATATTATATGGGGGTTTTTAATTTTTTCATCGTCATACCGCAGATCGTTGCGGCAGCTTTATTGGGATTTTTTGTCAAATCTTTTTTCGGAGGGGAATCTATCTATGCTGTGATGCTTGGCGGAGGTTCGATGATTCTGGCAGGTATCATGTGTCTCAGGGTGACGGATGTGGATGATTATATGGGGATAAAAACGGGTAAAAATGTCTGAAAATTCTGGTTCTACGCTATATTTAGTGGACCAAAAATAGCAAAAAATGAGTCCGGAAGAACTTTTCGCAGCTGCATTAGGATTGCAAGCTCCATGGTTTATAGAGCAGATCCAGTTTGAGCAGAATGAACAGAATGTGATTTTATC
>JBBSAQ010000064.1:0-24812 GCA_038252065.1 Chitinophagales bacterium | reverse complement strand
ATTGCATGGCACAAAGTCATAGAAAAGTAGCATGGTCATCTCTGAAATTAATTTAAGGGCATTAATTCTATTAGGTTCTATTTTGATAAAAGACTGATAGATTCCCCAGAATACCCACTAAAAACAGCGTAGAACCAAATATATTATGTAATTCACACATTTATTATTTCAGTTTGGCATTCAAGTTCTTGCGATTAATTATTTCTGTGTTTTGAAAATATTTATTTCCTTTCTATTTACAAATACACATATTAACGCATACGTATTCATATTCTTCTACTATTTTTATTCTTCTGCAGCATTGAAGGCGATCAACACAAGAGCATCGCATTTGTAAAACACCTCGGCGTTTTCGCTATTTAATGCCGTACCCTCTTCGTCAGGCCTCAATACAAACGGACTTTTCATCACCGGGGTCACAATGACTTCTACAAATATTGTTCTGCTGCATACATCTGTATTACCGCAATTATCGGTAGCTGTCCATACTCTTGTCACGCTGTATTCCTGTGGCGAAAAACCCGGATAAATAATATCCGTATACGCTATACGCACGAAAGGATCAAATTCATCTACGACTATAGGTATTCCAAAATCAGGTGTCATGCCGCATGGAATGGAACTCACCACAAGACCACACGTTAGCACAAGAGGGTTATTATTTTCTATCCCACCCAGGCTGGATGCCTGAGAGAACAAAGAAACAGGTATCAATAACAGAAGAAAAAATGCATACACATTGAGTATAATTATTCTCATATCACCCTGTTTTAATAAATGAGTTTTCAGCGCCACAAAGTTTACGAAAATTTGCACTTAACGAATTATACAATTGTGTTTAAAGGTTGTATAATTCACACTTATGAAACGCTATCTCTTAACACAGGTATAAAAAGAAAATAATTTATCACAGCACTGGCGATTGTCGATGCCGGGTTCAGGAAAAATTGAAATACGGTAATCAACATTGATACGAGGATCAGAAGATTACATATTGTACGTTTATCCTGATGTAGATGAATTCATAATAAATAAAAACGGGCATGCTTAATTACAACAGGCTTTATATCCCTGGCTGCATTGGATTTCACATTTATTGACCCATATGTCCTTCCCAACTCTATGGGCATTTCGTGAAATACAAGAATAATCATCATCACCATTATTCGGACAATTGTGGATCTCTCCCACAGGATGACACCGACAGGACATCAAGCTGATCAGATCGCCAATATTATTCCTCAAGCTGAAATTTTTTAAGGCCCCATCGGTCAATAGTTCAAAATATTCATTGCCTGTGTATATCCCTAATCCGTAGACGTTCTGATCAAGTGAATACCGGATGAGAGAATCATTCGCCAAATTTTTTATGGTAAGGGTATCATTGATTTTTGATTCAAAACTGCATGCCTCCGGCACCGGAATTGGTATAGAATCTCTGAACTGGATCATATAGAATGTTGTATCCAAAAGGTTCACGAAAAGAGTGTACCCTTTACCTGATTGATGCAGGAGTGTACCTTTGATCACAGATTTAGCCGGACCGCCAGAGCAGGCCATCATGGATGCGATAAATAAAATGAGGATTGTCTTCATAAGAGGTGGATTAACATCATGGCCTCTGGCTTGCTTATTCATAGTCGTCATATTGCTTTGAAGGATGCCAGGGCATAAAAGGCCAAAGGTAATTCTTCCAGTCGGCAAATGCCATGGGTGAGTTTGCTCTAAGTCTTTATGCGCCTTCATAGAGGCAAGAGCAAATTCCTGCCGGGCGCACAAAAAGAAAAGGACATCACTTCGGATGCCCTTTCTTGTTCGCATAGCGACAGGAGCGAACTCCTGCCGCAGCAATTTTTGTCATGCCCGGAGGGAGTTTGCTCCAAACATGTTAGAATTTTAATCTTACGGCATGATGACAACGACCTTCGTCAGCATGTCCTTCGCTGATTTGACCTCCATCAGGTAACTACCTCCCGCTATCTGGTCAATATCAATCGATCGTGAATTCATTCCTTTGTTTACATCCATTGTTTCACTCATCATAACCTGACCAAGGAAATTGACAAAGCTGAATACAACTTCCTGCCTTACAGAAGATGCAAAGCTTAGATTGATCGTTCCCTTAGCCGGATTGGGCCATAGCCTGAGATCTTTCAGATATATACCCTGCTCCTGATTTAATGCAGAAAACGGAGATCCAGAAATTGTATTTGAGTTCGCGTCAGGATCGATAAAACCAGGATTTGATGCGAACGGAAGTTCACCCGGTTCAAGACAATGCAGAATATACATACACATAGACACACATCCATTGGCGTCTGTCACTGTGAGAATGATTTTCACATCTTCCCATCCCATGTATATTGTAATGACCGGCGTGCCCTGTCCACCCTGTATGAAACATTTATTACCCACGATTTGCCATACATACGTGAATGGTCCGGTACCTCCTGTGACATCTGATGTAATGATCACATCATGCGAATTACATACGACCTGCTCCGGAACATTAATATTGCATGTCAGCAATGAATTAGGAATCCATTTTATGTGTTGCACGACTACTGAAATGTTGCCGCAGGCATCTGTTGCTGTCCATGTCCTCGTGACGATAAATACGCCTGTTCCGTCATCTGGTGAGATGGTCTCTGTATATACGATGGTTGTCGGAAGTGCAGTATCATCAGCCTGAACAACAGGCGCGACCGGCAGAGGTGCACACACTATCGTGGTATCATTTGGTACGCCTGTGATCACAGGTGGCATATCATCTATGATGTTAATAGTGATGGTCAGTGAAGCTGAATTGCCACATGCATCTGTAGCCACCCAGGTATATACCCGATGTTCACTGAATCCGGTCAAAAGACAATCATCATGCGTGACGACATACGTAAATACCGGAATGATCACCAGGCCACAATCATCTGATACAGAAATGGTGTTCTCATCAAATGCGGCTATTTTTTTCATCCATTCTACCTCAGACAGATAGACAACATTATAATCTATACCCACAAATTGCCGAAGTAAAGAATAGGATGGAATAAGTATGACAGGTGCGATTGTATCTCCGACATATATATGTTGTATGACGGTCGTTGTATCTCCACATGCATCCACTGCTGTCCATGTACGTTGTATCACCAACCCTCTGCACGCTTCTTCAAGCGTATCCTGCACCATGGTTACATCCACAGGTACACCGGCGCATTCATCAAAAGCTGTCACATCAGGTAAACTGAGATCATCACATATCTCTTCCGTCAAACCTGTGATGACAGGTCCTGAACCACCTACATTGATGGTTTGGAAGGCTACTGTTGCATTACCACATGGATCTGTCGCTGTGATTTCGCGCTCTATATAGTACTTCGTAGGACAATCGCTATAAAAATAACGATCGCTCGTCGTGATGGTCACCGAACCACAATTATCAGATGCAACATATACGGGTAAAACATCATTGCAACCAATTCCTACTACAGCTCTGAAGTTTACAAACACAGGGCTTGTTTTATCTTCAATACTTGCTATTGCTGTCAGTGTACTCAGATTGCCACAAACATCCGTAGCTGTCCAGAGTAATTGCATTAACGCTACGTTGCTACCAGGAGAACAATCACCTGATGTCAGTAGTGTCTCTTCGAAAGTTAGTTTAACAGGTCCGGTACAAGGATCATTTGAAACAACATCCTGTGTGCCGAACAATGTCATCTGTTGATCATGAGCGGCGCAGTTCAATACGATGATGTCTCCCACACCCAGTGAATCAAGCATCGGATTCACAAATTCAAGATTTGGACTTGCCAGATCATTCGGAATCAATACAGCTGTGTCTCTTGCTATGTTGCCGCAATCATCATAGGCTTCATATGTTCTTCTTATAGCCGTCCCGGCTCCACATGGATTTGGAATGGTGTTATCCCAGAACCTGACATGAGCTTCACTACAGTTGTCAGTCGCTTCGATGTTGAGTAATGAAGGATCGTCCAGACAAGTCAATGATGGAACTCCGATCAGAACAGGAGCTTCATTGTCAATCAGACTGACCGTGATCGTCATGCTGGCTACATTGCCACAAAGATCCACAGCTTCCCAATGCAGTATTTGCTGTTGAATATAGCCTGAAAAATCACAGTTGTTAGCATTGATGACTTTTCGATCAAATGTTACATTGACTGCATCACCACAAGTGGATGTACTCACGATCGAAACCGCACTCAGCCCATTGATGTAAGAAGGAATACCACCTTCGCTGCAAGTATACTCAAGCATTGATCCATCAATCAAACCTGTCATCTCAGGTTGCAATAATTGCAGCGTTGGTGGCTTATTGTTCACTAATGTTATACGTTGTATTTCTGTAGTTTGATTACCACAGCGATCTTTTGCAGTCCATGTTCTGAGGATGACTTGTCCATCTGCACAACCTGCTACAGGTTGTGTCTCGCTGACGAATAGTACACATGCACACAGACATTCATCTGTCGCAAATACAATCGTAGGAGGTAATGGTATCGCATCACAGTTGACTGTAATATCAGCCGGTATTCCATGTATCACAGGTGGAATGGTATCAATCAATGCCATGAAGAGGAACGCTGTACTGCTATTTCCGCATGCATCGGTAGCGGTCCAGGACAATCTGAACAAGTCGATATATCCATCTGTGGCACAAGTGCCTTGATTTTCTATGACCTGCGCAAACGTTACGGTTACAGCTCCTATACAATTGTCTGTCGTGGTGACATCGCTGACACCATACACAGGCAGATCCCAATTTGGATCCTGTCCATAACATTGTACATCAAGTGTGCTTCCATTAGCCAATCCATTTGGTAAGATGATGACCGGAGGCGTGTTGTCAAGAACTGTTATTGTCTGCACACACGAAGCCGATTGAGCACACACATCTGTTGCCAGATATGTTCGTGTCAGTGTAAATCGATTTGCACACGTTTGATTACTGATCACAGCACTCTGAAGACTTACTGTACTCGTTCCGCCACATCCATTTGCGATGACCCCCAGATTGAGATCGACAGGCGGCACTTCTGACGCGCAGGACACGGTTACATTTCCAGGGCAAAGAATAGAGAGGGCTGAATTATCAAATACGATTATTTGTTGTGTGCACACCGCAGTATTGCCACAATCATCGACGGCCTGATATGTTCGATTGACGACAAATTGATTTGTGCAAACAAAATTGCTGATGACATCTCCGGTGAAAGTTACAGTTGCCGCACCTCCACAATTATCTGCTGTCACGATACCTGCAGCATCAGCTACGGGTACTTGATTTGCACAGAGCACAGTGACATTTCCCGGGCAGGTGATAGAAGGTGGCGTATCATCAAATACGGTGATGACCTGAGTACATAATGTAGTGTTGCCGCAATCATCGACGGCCAGATAACTGCGGTTGATATTGAATCGATTTGCACAGGTTTGACCACTGATGACATCATTTACGAATACGACAGTAGATAATCCACCACAATTGTCAAGGGACACTAAAGTAGATGGATCCGGTACAGGCACAAGGCTTAAGCATTGTACAGTGATATTTACAGGACACGTGATAGCAGGAGCAGTATTATCAATCACAGTTATAGTCTGAGTGCAGACAGTTGCATTCCCTGTTGCATCTGTTGCGATGTAAGTTCGCGTCACAGTGAAACGGTTAGCACATGTTTGAGCGCTGATGACATCCCCACCAAAAGTCACGGTGGCTATTCCTCCGCAATCATCAGACGAGGTTACGCTGCCTGCGTTAGGTGCAGGGACAAGACTTGTACAGGAGACGGTGATATCGATCGGACAGGTGATCGTCGGCGGATTGTCAGGATTTAAACTTACAAGTATATGATTTGATGTATCACTGCTGCATAGAGTTGTATTGACTACGAAATAATCACCTGCTGTGGTCACTACGAGGTCTGCGTTGAGCGATCCGTTGCTCCACACTCCATCAATATTGCCTGAAAGTGTAACGCTATCGCCTACACAAAAAGTAGTCGGTCCGTTTGCAGTTATTATTGCAGCTATGGGTGGAAGACCAATGCCTATTATATTATTATGCAGATCCACAGCGCCGCCCTGTGAAAGGGCTCTTCCAAATAATGATGAAGCTTCCAATAAATGTATAGCTCCATTAGCGAGAACATTACCCCGGAAAACAGAACCATCTCCTAAGGTGAAAGCGCCATTGACTTGCCAATACACGTTACACAATGAAGCTCCGTTTATCAGGACCACACTGGCAAGAGTACCGGTAGCTAATGCGCCATCGATCTGGAAAATAAATAATGAATTCGGATCTCCTTGTCCGTCTAGTACCAGTGTGCCATTTAATGTTGCAGCAGCACCTATGCAGTAAATATCAGGAGTGAGCATTTGCCCTCCGCCCAATGTTACACCGAGTACTGTATTGCATGTCATTCCATCCAATAACACATAGGCAGCGGCGACATCGATAGCAGCCTGGTCCGCTACAGGATCTGCTACATGGATTGAACCCATGACAACTCCAGGAGGAAAACCTGAAAAGAGACCGACATCCGTACCGATGTCGCCTGTTACAACTGTTGCGCCTAAGTTGCTAAATGCTCCTACGGCAGTAAATACAGCAAAACTATTAGCACCTCCGAGAGAAGGTGCCTGACCGAAATTCAGATTCGGTATTAAAAAAAGGATCAGTGTCAAAAATGAAAATGGTGTTTTCATTGCATTCGATTTATCAGATGAAATAAATTATTACTTTAGGCTTTTGGGGCTAATTATCATTAGTGCAGGAGTGCCATGATCATGAGTATGCGGCTACATGAATATGAATGATTCTCAATGCTGAATTGTCTGCCTTCTGATCCGACCAGGGTAAGGGTACTTGACAAATGAAATAATATGCATTCATCAATACAAGACCAGAATTAACGGCTAACTCACTTGGAGGGGTGAACGAAAAAAGAATATTGCTTCTTCAAACCGGTCCGCGTGAATTATCCAGAGGCGACTGTGATGTCAAGATGTCATTGGGGATATCATACGATTCATCCTTTACTTTTATTTTTTGTATGCTCTCTTTTAAATTTATATTCTCACGATCCTCCCCTATTTGATAAAGAGAATCTGCGAGCGAAATAGTTAATAAAATTATTTCGCCGGCAATTGTTGAATTAAAAATTTGAATTCCTTTCGGATTTCTCATGACGCTTCCGGTGACGAGATTATTAAATAAATTCAACAAAAACAGTATTTGCTCATTACCTGTAAACTTTTTCCTCATAAATTAATTTACCGGTGGACTATATTTGTGATGATAAAACTAAGCCACAATCAACAGCAAAATGTTACATAATTCCTTAACCTTATTGTAAAATTCACAGTTATCCGTTGCCCCACCGCTCTTGATGATGATGTTCTTGCCGCATTGGCCAGATTAGCCTGGATGGCTAGTCTTCATAGCCACTTTTGATGATCGTGGAGATCATTTTAAATTGCTCATTGGCACTAAAAGAATGAGATGCATGTGCCGGAATGACAATACCATCGCCAAGCTTCAGACTATATTCTTTTTTATTAATGGTTATCAGGGCTGCCCCATCTATGATCTGAATATAATTGTCAAAGGGGAAGGTTTTCTCCTTGAGCACTTCGCCCGCATCAAATGATGAAACTGTTATATTCCCTGTTAATTTCTTAATTATCGCTTTACTGACCACGGCGTTATGAACATATTCAATAATCTAAACGATTATATGCGATTTCGATTTTTCAATCTCCTTTGTATCCATTTCACCAATCATCATCGGTCATATATTTTATCAGACGAAGGTATTGTGATATCAGGATGAATGATTATAAAATTATGTTTATGATTTATATCTTTCACACATCCATATTCAGTGCTATCCTCCTGGATTTAAAATAGATACGTATCCGTAAGTTCTTGTTCCCGCTATTAAATAAAATAAGAAGGACGGAATAAATCCCGCCCTTCTTACTATATGTTCTCAAAACCTATTCTTCTAGTAACTTCTGATTCTTTCAAAATTTGCCTTATGTCAGCATATTCTTCTCGGATTCAATTTGAGCGTATTGACCATTACATTCCGGGTATTATCCGAAAAATTCAATGTTGGATATATTTTCTCCTGTCAGCCTGGATTTATCAATATCCACTTTTGCCTCTCCGGACTGTTCATTGGAATGAAATGGATTTCGCCTGATGGATGAAAGCGGAAAAGAATACGGCCCTCCTGAAATATCCTCATGAGTCAGGTACCGCACATATTTGCCGGCAGTGACAGAGCGGAGGGGATTCAGTTGACAAGGATTATTTGCAGGCACAATCAAAAGTGTTTTTGGGTTAAGGATTAGACTACGCTTCTTCCCTGCAAGAGTCTGACGACAAGTACAATGACAGCGATGACCAGTAATAAATGAATAAGTCCTCCGGAGGCATAACCCCCAAAATAGCCGAATGCCCATCCCAGGATCAGGATCACAACGATGATATAAAGTAAATTTCCCATGATTATTGGTTTTAAGTTATAGTATAGGTTTAAACAGAAAAGGAATTTTCTCAAAAATATATTTTAAGAAAATCCAATTCTTCTTTTACAGTAAAAGAATAACGATCAGAAGGATGATTATGATCGCGCCTGCTGAGAGATAAACTCCACCATTGAGTGTTTTAAGTTGGCTCTTGATGGACTTCACTTCTTTACGCAGTTGTTTCTTTTCAGCTCCTTTCATGCTACTGACATCCATTGCTTTGATTTCATAAAGCCGGTTGATTAATGCGGTGGCTTCAGTGGATTCAGTTTTCAGCGGAACCGCAAGTGCAGTATTCTCTGGGTTTGTTGCCGCATTGGCCTGCATTGGCAAAATGGATACCAACAAGAGTGCCGTCATCAGGCTTAAGGTTACTTTTTTCATGCATTTGAATTTTTAAAAGTGAGAATTTTTAACCTTACAAAGATTCAGTGTCCGCGGTTCAAAATAATTACACAATTATTGAATATTGTTATATCATTCCCACATTTACAGGATCAATATTCAGACTAATGGAAAGGCAAAAAGACCAGGGAAGTTGCAGTGAATTGAGGGCTGTGTCCAACCGTTATTTTATTGGAAGAAACAATCTTAACATTTGGACAGAAGCATATCGCTTTAAACATCATCCAGGCTTGTGCGCCTTTTGGACTTGAGATGCTTAAAATAAGTCGGGGTCAACCCTGTCACTTTTTTGAACTGGCTGGATAGATGAGCTACGCTGCTATAATTCAAAAGGTAGGATATTTGCGTCAGATTAAGTTCATCATACAAAAGCAATTCTTTGACGCGCTCTATCTTGTGAGCTATGATATAATGCTCAACTGTGATGCCGGTGACTTCAGAAAAAAGATTGGCGAGATACGTGTAGTCATAGTCAAGTTTTTCACTCAGAAAATTTGAAAAATTAATTTTGGGCATATCATCCGAATAATGAACCATCTCAATAATGATGTTTTTTATCTTCTCTATCAGTATGGCTTTTTTATCATCCATTAACTCGAGCCCTGATTTAAACAAAGCATCCTTTAATTTTTTAAGCTGGTCAGCATTAATATTTTCTTTGACTTCGACCTCACCCAACTCAACGATAATCGGATGCAATCCGAGATTGGTGAGTTCAGATCTTACGATCATCTTACACCGGATCGAGACCATATATTTGACAAATAGTTTCAATATCCTATTGTCTTGGTTTGAAATGAAACGGATCGGAAGTCTACAACGTTTTTTTTCATTTTAGAAAAGTCTTTTTAATCGTCTAAATTTATTTTTCGGATCTCAAAAATTATTTACACAAGCTGACCATCTTCGCCGGGAGCAGAATACATAACAATAAAATGTTGGAATCCAGGCAACAACATTTAGCAGGGAGTTAAGTTGGTAATTTACTTTGCTACTAAAGATAAGGAAATATCTCCATTTAGGCCATAAAAAGCTTTTCCAGCTGTGAATGATACCTTTAATCCTTGCTTCATAAATGCTAATGTAAAGACCCGACACATCGTTTTGATCAACTTTTGTTCACGATCACCTTATTGTAAGCATGGGTCAGGGCATCCTTCAATATCCCTCTCGGAATCGATTTTAAGTCCAAATACGTTGCGCCTTTCAGTCCCCATTTGTTGGGAACCGGGTAAATGACAGAAAGATTATAGGTTATAAAAACGGACTGATCTATCTCAGAAAGCATAATGCAGGCTCTGTTATGCTCTTCATCAAGGGTAGCAAATATCTTTTTGTTTACCCTGAATGATGCCTTTTCAAAGTGCGGACACTCTACCGCTCCCGGAAACGAAAGGGCTAGTTTTCTGAATGACTCTACACTTACCAAATTGATATTCGTTTGCTAATGCAATATACGTGTTCGCGATATGTGGCGCTGTATGAGATGCGATAAAACGTCATCTCCATTGTAACGATTTCGGAATTAAAAAAAAATGAAAGCTATCCGTAGTCTTAGACGACGGACAACTTTCAACTTTTTTTATTTAGGATATAATTTATTTAATGCCGAGGATCACTTCACGAGTTCTAGTTCTTCGGCGGTGATTGCACTCTCTTTGACGCCCAGGGAAGACAATTGTTGATGTACGGCATCCATCATGGGTGGAGGTCCGCACAGATAAAAGTGTTGACGAAGATTGGGAATATTGGCTTTAAGAAAATGTTTATCAATCATACCGTGATGATATCCTTTGGCATGATCATCAGAGAGAATATTGATAAAGGCGTCACCAAGCAGATAGGTAAACTCCTGCTCCAGTATAATATCCCTTTTGGTTTTATTGGCAAAAATCAATTTATTGTTTCCGATTTTCCCAACTGCATGCAGATGTCTGAAAATAGAAATGAAAGGTGTGATACCTGCACCTCCGGCTATAAAAACGCCTTCCTCTTTGTACGCTATGGCACCAAATACGCCATGCAGCACCAACACATCATTCTTTTTCAGCTTCAGCAGTTCTTTAGTCACACCATTCCGCTCAGGATATATTTTGATTGTAAATTCCAGATAGCTATTGGACGGTAAGCTCGTGAATGTAAAAGGCCTTCTTTCCTCTTCCCATCCATCTTTGTTAATTGTTATATCCGTAGCCTGACCCGGAGTGAATCTGTAATGTGCCGGTTTCCCGGTGACGATTCGCAATACATCATGTGTGACCTTATCGATTGATTTTATTTTAACCAGATTGTATTCCATGATAGTTGGTTTTACTTTTAACGGAATAATTCAAACCATTTCCATTGCGCCAACCCCTAGAATAAGATGGTAAAAAAGAAACAGGAGGGAAATGAGCAGGACAAGAAAATTCTTTATCCAGAATATCAATAAAGTTGAATCTGTTTTGACGAATACTGATTATATTATTTTAGAAAATAATTATATAATTCACAGGTTTCGGGTTACAAAAATAAAAAGGAAAGAAAAGCCATCAAGAGTCTGAGCCTCAGGATAACTTTTCTTCCCTTTCAACTTTCTCACTGCGCTTTCTATTCGTTCTAGACAAACAACATATGCATACCGGCTCCGCTGCCTCTTTGATAGAAATCGCCGACAGTCAACACGCCATCGAGATCATCGATCAGATCTTCTTTCTTGAGATGAAACATATCCATGGCCAGTTTACAAGCCCACAATTTCACACCTGAAGCACTCAGTATATCCAGGAATTCATGTACAGGAGGTATATCAAGCTTGTCCATTTCCTTTTGCATCATGCTCGTAGCGAATGCCTCCATACCCGGTAAGCCCCCAAGCAACGTCGGAATATGCATAGCCGGATTTCCGACTGTAGCGACATGAAGATGTTCGAGTTTCTTTTTCTGTATAGCTTCAAGACCGAAGAAGGTGAAGAACATTTCTGCTTCTATTCCTTCAGAACGTGCCCCATTGGCAAGGATAAATGCAGCGTACACATTTTCAAGTGAAGCCTTCGAAAGGATGATCATCATCTTTTTGATTACTTCGTTCTCCTTTTTTGCAATGCCATTCGGCTTGCTTATGATTTGAGTTGCGGTTTCCATGATATATTATTTAGAGTTGATTATTTAAATACAACTTACCGGTTTCGGAATGCCGGCTATTTTGGTAGAAGTCTTTAGTGGTCCTGCAGGAAAGAGTTGGTAAAATTCTTTGATATCAACCACGCCACTTTTACCAACATTGCGAATCGTCAATGCAATCTCCTTTTTGTGCTGATCCTGTAAATAACTGATCACATCCCAGTGACGTGGAGTCAGATCCAATCCTGCCTGTTGGGCGATTTCATGCGCAATGTCTTTATCCCATTGTGAAAAATCAGTCAGGTAACCTTCTTCATTGAGGTTAACTGTTTTATTTGCTATAGTCGTTAACATGATTATATGATTTAAACGTTATCAAAATGTTTTCCGGCTTCGGACATATTGGTGGAGATGAACGGGATGTGATTTCCTTTCAACAGCATATTCCAATAGATCCAGCGGAATGCTAGTTTACCCATGTGATTCATTCTGCTTTCTTTCAGTAAGCGCAAAGGCCCTACGCCCGGAAAAGGGAATGTTCCTTCCACCGGTTCATGTGTGTAGTTGAAATCAAGCAGAATTGCTTTCCCGTTGCCGGTCTCAACAAAGCAATTGGCATGACCATCAAATTCTTCGAGCAGTGGCTCTCCGTTGATGTAGTGCAAAATATTTTCTGTGAGTATTTCAGCTTCAAAGTGGGCTACAGATCCTGCTTTGGATGCCGGGATATTAGTGGCATCACCAATGACAAAAATGCTTGGGTCTGATTTTGACTGCAATGTTGCTTTGTGTGTAGCCACATAGTTAAGATCATCACCCAGACCTGATCGTCCGATCATTTCATGACCTTTATTTGTAGGAACAGTCACAAGCAGGTCGAATGGAACTTCCTTTCCGACATAGTCAATGATTTTTTTGTTTTCATTGTCGATGCGCTCTATGGCAAAATCCGGAACGACGTGGATGTTCTTTTCAATCAGTAAATGTTCAAGGGCATGTGTAGCTTTTGGCTTAGTGAAAACACCATCCATGGGTGTGACGAACGTGATGTTCACACGGTCACGGATATTTTTGTGTTTGAAGTAGGAATCTGCAAGAAAAGCAAATTCCAAAGGAGCGACCGGACATTTGATCGGCATCTCCGTGATATGTACGACGAGATTTCCGCCTTCCCAGTCACGCAGCTTGTCACGAAGGGCAAGCGCACCATCGAAAGAATAGAAATCAAAAATATTTTTTCGCCATTCTTCGCCCAGCATGCCTTCCGTTTCTTCAGGAGAAATGGAAGTTCCGGTGGCGATGATGAGAATATCATATTGGAATGTATCGCCATTTTCGGTAATCACCTTTTTTTCTGCAGGAAGAATCTTTCCAACTTTCTCACATATGAACCTGACATCATCCGGAAGAAATTGACGAATTGGTTTCTGAATGTCTTCAGGTGTGTATATGTCAAAGGGTAGGAAAAGAAATCCAGGTTGATAGTAATGTATTTCGTTTTCATCAATGATCACGATCTCCCATTCTTCCTTCAGGTTTTTTAAATCGTGATGTAGATGGTTGGCCATCATTGTACCTGAAGTACCTGCACCGAGAATTAAAATCCGCTTCATCATTGTTGTTTTTTGATACAACAAAGGTCCGAAAGAATTGCATGTAGAAATGTGATGAACGTTACATTGACTGATGATGCTTGTCACAATACAGGCTGACAAATATCATGAATATGGAAAAATGGAATAGAAATAAAAATTGAAATATATTGTTGATACGTATTTCATCTCTCTAATAAATTTATGATCAACCGGATAACAACTATAATTGTCTGGTAGACACTTTTTACCAAAATAATATTCGGTGCGAGTTGAAATACATCATATATCAATTAAATCGTTTGGCGTCGGCTGACCGACATCTGTGCGGATGCAAGGCTTTGCTTTGTGTGCAGTGTCCTCCAATTTTTTGCCCCTTCGAAATTTCCAGCGACTCGAAATGTCCCCTCCCCTGTGTTTCTCAATCTCGCTTTGCATTGTTTCGAAAACCCAGGGGTATTGGAGAACTACGCAATATTTTCTCCATTTTCCTGCCTTTAGCCAACTCATCTACCAACTTGTCCATATACCGGACTTTTTGTGTCAACGGATTTTCGATTTCTTCCACGCGATACCCACATATGACGCCTGTGATAAGATGTGCGTTTGGATTTAAAGTTGCCTTTTGAAAAAATGTTTCAAACGACGATTTTTCATCAATCTGCTTCTGCAATTTTTTGCTGTCGAAGCCGGTAAGCCATTCAATGACCTGATCCAATTCTACTTTTGTTCGGCCCTTTTTCACCACTTTAGTCAGATAAAGTGGATAAACAGATGCAAAGATCATCCTGGCGAAACGCTCATCGTGTTTAGGGTTGTCATTCATGCTTTGTATTTAAATAAGGTTACGATAGTAAGGTGACATCCGTCAGGTCAGCCTGATTGCTTTTCAAAAATGCATAGGTTATTTTGCCCGGTCACCATCATGCAAATATAATCACCTACATATGGTTGTCTTTACACTACTTACAGTTGTTATCTGACAAGTTATGGTGGTTTTAATGGATTTTATAAGGCACCAATCCTCCAGGTACACTACGAGCCAAAATGTACAATCAACTCTACCCGCAGACAGGATTCATATTTACCTTAGATTACAACACAGAATTACTCTGCGCCATGGCCCTAAAATAGTCCGCACTTAATTTTGGAAATCGCTCCAGACTTTTATAATCCATATAATACAATCCGAAACGGGTACCGTATCCGCACGCAATGGAGAAACGATACGACTTTGCGTTAAGTGATTTTATTAATTGAATATCTTCTTTGTATTTGTGATAAAAATCTCAGGCTACGTCACCGGTATCATTATTCAATATATTCCCTGGAGTATGTGAAAACGTATCCCAGATGGTCATACCGCGTCCATCTTCATTCGCAGCGCCTTCTACCTGGTAAGATGCTGTAGCTGTTCCCCAAAAAAAACCAGAAGGAAATACCAGGTTAGTTTTTTGTATTAAAGACGGTTGTTCTTTTTTATCAGCATCTGTTTTAGTATTGCCTGCCGAAAAGAGAAATGGGGTAGCTGACACGCCAAGTGTTGCTAAGCCAGCGGATTTTACAAAGTCACGTCTGTTGGATTGCTGTTGATTCTCTGCTTTTCCGGATTCGTCAGGAGACTTTGGATCGTTCATATTGTGTGTTATACTTCGTTCTAAAAAAAGAAGAGCCGTATAGAGAATTATAGTTTAGTAATTCGCCAATATCTCATTCCTGATTGCTATTTATTAGGTTGCTTACACAACTTTCAATGTTTCCAACAGTTAATACGAATTCCTGTTTCACTTTAGTTCCATTCGAATATCTTGCAGGTTCCCAGTGTGGCATATTGCGAATTGTCTCTAATAACAACTTTTCTATTTTTTCATTTTTAAACGACTGGTAAGCCGATTCGAAAATATGAGCATCTGAAATATGTCCCTCCTCATCAATGGTAAAATAAATGGCCGCTAAATCATAATCCTTAAAACTGTCGGTAGGGATTTTATCAATCATCGTATGCTTTATGTATTGATTCAATTGTTGTGCTCCACCAGGATATTTTGCCTCGCTTTCAGGATCAGGTGTAAAGGCGAAATTAATTTCTTTAATATCATTATTCTTCAATGTGTTCTCGGGTATGTATCGAACCTTTACTGAGATGTCCGTGCCTACGTCTGCCATTTGCATATTCTCCTTTTGTTCCTGACTGAGGGTATTATTTTTACTCACAGCAGTTCTTATTCTCCCATTATCGTTAGTCACAATCTCAACTGTAATATAGTCTCTTATCCAGGATGCTTTAAATTGCTTATTAAGATCAACTAACGTAAGCGCTTCATTTATTTTTTCCTTTGTCAATGAAATGTATGGATAGACTCGTTTCACTTCAAATCTTAATTCACTAACTGAGCTTGCTTGTGAAAAACCCCTAAGTGGAAAAGCAAGAGCCGTGAAAAGAAGGACAAATAGTTTATAATGGATATTTTTCATCGAACCGAAATTAGTGTTAAATCATCAATAATACTTACCTAAAATAAAAATAGTGTTATTCTGCATAATATGGCCATTTATAACATCTCCATAACAAGTGCTTCGTTAAGCATAGGCTGAGACTAATTGGTTTCTGAGCTGCACACGGATACTGAGCTGCAACACATAGATGAGTATAGCTGGTCGAAGTAAGGTTGCTTGAAAGGTGTCGAAGTAGTGCGTCCCTCGTTAAGCTTAGGCTGAGCCTAATTGGTTACTGAGCTGCACACGGATACTGAGCTGCAACACATGGATGAGTATAGCTGGTCGAAGTAAGGTTGCTTGAAAGGTGTCGAAGTAGTGTGTCCCTCGTTAAGCTTAGGCTGAGCCTAAGCTTGTGCGTCTGCAAATTTCTGATTTGCGATTTAAAAGCACGTCTCCTCTCCAAGGGAATTTGCAAAAAACTCTATGACCTTAAGTGCACATATTCATCACCAGATCAACATTTGTCAAAAGAAAGTCAAATTGAATGTTCAGGGACCAGTACCGAAACCAAAAGATTGTTCAAATGTTCGAATAAAATTGCGATAAAGGAATAGAAATAAAATTAATCTAAGATTCATAGCACAGCTTAGTGCCTGCCCTAAAATCAGTTTACCCCTTAAAATTTTGGATATGTTTATTGAATAATAATTTTCCGATTGAAGGACTTGCCTTCCTTTTTAACAACGAGAAAATAAATTCCTTTTGGAAAATCTCCACATTCGATCCTGAACATACCCATAGCATGTCTTTGTTTAATCATTATTTTTCCACGCACATCAGTCAAAATAAAATCAAAAAATTCATCTTTCATATCTATCACAAAAGATTGCTGCGTCGGATTTGGAAATATATTCAGATCATTTTCTTCAACTGCATTTGAAACTTCACTGATATCACAGAACACAGTATTTAATTTCTGCCAGATCGTGTCATTGTATGTATTGCTGACTTCACCGGTACCGGGAGCATCGCCCATACGGATGAGGACAAGATTTTGATCCGGCACGACATTGATGAGTTGTCCGTTTTTCCCCAGCGCAGCGATCATATCAGCAGGTGCATGCGGACATAACGGACCCGGAAATACAAATTGCAATGTGGGCAGACGGAAAGAAGCCTTGCCATTCAACCACCACAGATATCCATACGACAAATTGAGCGATTGGGAAGTATTGACCATCTGGTTGAAATAAGCTGTATCCGTCATGATCTGATTTCCATTCCAATTGCCATGATTGAGGATCAACAATCCAAACCTGGCCATGCTGCGTGCTTTACTAAAAAATACATTGTTGTATCCGGAAGGAATAAAGGCACCTGTGATCCCTGTGGATATCTTCAGTTTCTGATTGATGTAGGTATTCAATGATACGCCTGTAGCACTTTGAATCACTTCATCGAGCAATGTATACGGTGCATTGTGATAGGCCCATCGCGTCCCCGCATCGGCTTTGTAGATCAGGCAGGTATCCAGCGTGCAGTAGTTTTCCGGCACGCCATCATCCAGACCGGTGGTCATCGTCAGTTGATGTCGTATGGTGATCTTATCTTCCTGCGCCGGAGTACAATCCGTCCATCCCTGACCCAGGTATTGCGATGTAGTGTCCGAAATGGATAAATTATTTTCCTGTTGCGCTATGCCAACCATGAAAGATGTCAACGTCTTGCCGGCAGACGCCCAATACCAGACACTGTCACGTGTGAATGATCCGAAATAATGTTCGATGACTATTTTTCCATCCTTCAGAATGATAAACGCTTTGGTATTTGTGCTTTCGAGGTAATCAAACAATGGATTGATCTGATCTGTGCACCAGCCCAGCGATGATGGGGACAGGGTATCCCATGTATTGCCGGCTATCGGTGGGAAATACAGCGATTGCGCATGCAGAAATAATGTAGGGAGAATAAAAAGGATAGTGTAGAGGTTCTTCCTCATCGTGTTTTTTAGAATAGACAACACAAACATAAATTGGTTTAAAATGAAATCATGGTAATTGTCAACCCGGATATTCCTGCTTCCGGCAGGCAATAGTATTTTTTACCATTTTGATTAATATACCGGTGTCGATGTCCTCAGGTTTTTGAATATACACACACCCCTTTTCCGTCTTATGCTTCCCGAATTTGGCAAGTAATTCTTCCCTTTTATCAAAAACAGATACAAGATAAAGCACGATAGCATTTGATCTACAGGCAAGACCTGTCAGTGGAGCGTCACCTTCGCGACCGCTTTCATATTTGTAATGATAACTTCCAAAACCAACGATGCTCGGTCCCCACATTTTAGGTTCATAGCCGGTGTTTTTAGAGATCAGATCAATGATGGCTGAAAAATCCTTTCGTCTTTTTTCATCCCTTATGGACTCAACATAATCGGCGACACTCGCTTCAGTTTCGGTGGTTTTATTTTTCGCCATGGTCTAAATTCTATTTTTATAAATTAGCCATGCCCATCCCACTATCACAATATTCATAAATACATAACCGCCGGTTGTAAAAACACCCCGCAGCACATCCGTATCCAAATGCCGATAAATTAAAATAGCTAAAACGGCAAAGCAAGCTGCAGAGAGAAAACCGGATAGTCGTAACAACAAGGGAATAATCGGATAAAAACTGACGAGAATAAGCCCGGGAATAAAAATAGCGATGACGGCGCCAAACTGTTCTGCGCCTGCATCATGTGTCGCGATGAATGCGTAGGAAGTTGCATGTCCTATAGAAAGTACGATGAAACCTGCCGCCGGAATATCGTGTCCGGCCCTCGTCAGTTTGGAGCTCAGCATGGAAGCGCCGATGATCATAAAGAAAGCACTCATTGCCCAGGCGAGATGCTTGTAGCCTTCGTCTTCAATCGCTTCACTGGCCATGCCGGTGACTACACTCAGCAACAGGCAGAAGGCGATCATATTCTTTAAATGGGCGTGGTTTTTCGGAGAATCCATGATCTGACTTTTATCAGGGATAAATATATGGATTTCGTTGAGGTATTGATCTCTTAGATGCCGAATTAAAGGATACCGGATACAGGACGAAAGACTTACGGACAATTATTTTAAAAATATCAAGATGGCAAAATAAATTCACTAGCCTGGAAGAAATTCTCAGAATTTATGACACCCCATAGATTGCAGCACTTCAATAGCATGGTCCAAATCATCATCAAGTGCATTACCTGTTTTTGACTGACAGAATGGGCATGCATGAATATCGCCTACGGTATCGATATACAAACTCCGATCACCGGCAGCTAAGCATCCCAGGCGTCGCTGATGGTATCCATGATAGCAGACGACGGGATATGTCCTGTACTGTGTATCGTAATTCATTTTCAGATAAAAATCTTCGACGATCTTTTCCTGGTCGTGATTTAAATCCACATTTTGCCCTTTGTAATGGCCTACTGCTCTCGGCTCCAGAATCTGAACAAAGGATACGCCCATCTTTTTTGCGAGCTCTATGTATTTGATCAAATTGGTTTCTGAAACAAATGATTTCGTCACACAGATTGAAAGGGTCGTCACGAGATTAGCAGCTATTGAATTTTTGATTGCCTTTTCTACCCATAGAAAAGAATCCTTATAGCCTCTGAATAGATTGTGTACTTCAGGTTCAAAATGATCCAGGCTGATCATCACTCCCGTAAGACCTGTCTCTTTTAATTTCTGTGCATTCTCAAGTGTCAGATTGAACCCTGAGGTTAGGATCCAAAAGTCCGTGTCCCTTTCGGATGATTTTAGTATTTCCAGTACATCATGCATTCTCACAAGAGGTTCGCCTCCTGAAATATGGATTTGAGAAACTCCTTTTTTCTGAAATTTCTGAATGATTGTTTTCAATTCCGGCAATGTCATTTTATCTCTCTTATTCAACGCATCCCATTCATAACAATGTTCACAGGCCAGAGGACATTTATTGGTGACTGCAACAAAAATATTTGTAAAACGGTTAGTATGCACATGGATAGGAAAATGTCGGTTTAATTCTGCCTTCAGAAAATTATGAAATGCCATTGAAGGCCAACCCGGGATAAATAAACCCCAATAATATTTACCATTGACCTTTACAATTTTTTCTATTCTCCTGTCACCGAGAATATTTTTCCGGTGAGGATCGATTGCTTTGAAGATCTTATACCAACTGAATGGATTTCTAAAATGGTATAAAATCAAACCGGCAATTTCCATTCTGATCAGGAACTCGATGACTTCCTTTCCGAAACCCGAATTTATATGCTGTGATCGACTTGTCGTCACAGAATGCATATCATCCCTTTCCGCTCTGAAAATCCCTGAAGAAGCGGCTGCAATTTCCAATATTTCATTTTCCATCGCCCAGGCTTAAAGAATTATCAAATAAATAGGTATCACCTACAAATTGAGTATAGTGTTCTTTTGAAAATCTTGTAAATGATCCTTTCTTTTTGAAAGAGCTGAGATAGATTAAATTAGGTTCTGTCCTGTAATCCCTTATATATTCGTAATACCCTTTGCTATGAAGAAAAATGGATTGAATATTACTATTTTCAGCAGCAGGCATTGAATAGTTAATGATGACTTCATTACCAACTTGCGGCTGGACTAAATACTTGTCATCTGAAATGGCGATTAAAGAGGATACTTCATTTCCTTTTTCATCTAATGCCGATGAAGCTGTCAAATGTGAAATATGCACAGGAATATTTTCTGAAAAATCCATCGCGGCATAATCCATTTCCCAAAACATAAACCCGCATTCTAATTTTATTTTCACTTCATCTTCTTTTGTATCCGATAAGTCTAAAGACATCACCATATCTCTGGATGCTAATGGCCCGATGACATTAAAGTAATCTGCGAACTTCCAACCATCTGCTGTCTGGACATACACAGCAAGTGGAATTCCCTGGTCACGTGTCCATTGGCTAATTTTTTGCATTGGTACTTTCTTCTGGTTTTCGGAAAATTCATTAAAGTAAGTACCAAACTGTTCATTGAATTTTCCATAGATATAATCAAGCCAGAAAGAATTCTTAGCGTTTATGATTAATTTTCCAGACGTCGCACTCGCAGGCTTTTTAAACAATAAGGTTAAGGAACTCAAATCTTTGTTTGAAGCATTTTCGTCATTAAACATGTAATTTCTGCTGTCCTTTGATAAAAGGGATGGAACGTAGTCAATATTATTGTCCGATAAAGCTTTTGAAGAAGACACTGCATTTGACACAGTTTGAATCCTACCCATTTTATCTATGAGTACTTTAGAATAATCCGGGTGCTCGACTACGATCAATTCAGCCAGATTTGTGTATTGACGTTCTAATAATTCATTTGAAATTTTTACCTGATAGTCTCCCTTTGTCAGATTACCACCTTGAAGGGGCATATAGTCATCGCGTTCGAGGGAGGAATAAATAGCGCCTCCATACAACTCGCCTGCAAATTTAAAGGCATGACCATCGTTGACATAAGCGAAGGGACATGAGCTTTTGGTCAGGATGGCTATAACCCCAATGATGACAATGACTGCGGCAATGGCTCCAATCGTGCCGATGACATGCGAAGCAATAGTTTGACCTACTGCTTTATCATATATTTCTATTTTATTTACTGCAGCCAGCGGGATCGAGATAAGTGAATCGTGCTCCAAAGCGTGCTCTGTAATATAGAGATGAACTTCTATGGTGGGGTCACTAGAAATAAAACGTGGTTTATATTTATGGTATACCAATTTATGATTTAACGTTTCATAACTCTGGTGATTTACAGGCAAATATTCAATGGCACCATTGATCTCTTTTTTCTCATCGTTTAAAGAGACTGATTTTAAATGCCATGCATTTGTTCCTTCATGGACTATGAAATATTTTGATTTATTACTAATCTGTGCGGTCAAAGGGGCAGGCGTGGTGGAGGTATTGACTTTATAATAAGAAGAACAGCCAATGACAAGATTAATAAATGCAAATAATAGGAATATTGAAATTTCGGGACCATAATTCTTTAAAGAAAATATTTTAAAGCCATTGAAATAGTTGGATGATGATTTTAGTTTATTCATATCAGCTGATTTAGAATTTGAATATTATTTATAATCTCACGTCAGCAGTTAAACTTTGTTCCTGCTTAAAGCCAAAGTACGTTCTTAAGGGAAGATCTATTTATACTGATATATAATGATTCTATAGGCAAAAAAGCCTGTACACATGTACAGGCTTTCGTCGGCATTGAATAAAATAAAAATGATGAGCGTTACTTCACTACAATTTGTCTTGCGGCGATGCCCTGGTCGAACTGGAATTTCAGTACATACTGGCCGGATATAAGTTTGTCAACGGGCAAATGGAAATAATTTGAATTGATATTGGAAAATTGATTTACCAAAGAACCCTTCATGTCGTAAACTTTTATGTTTCTGATGGGATGGTCTATGGCTGTGCCAATAAAAACTTCGTTGAAAGAAGGATTGGGATATGTGATAATATTTACATTGTTTGGGTCCATAGGATCATTTGTTGCTACTATACACAAATCCATGCATTGATATAATCGTGGCAATACAAAAGCAAGTATGGTGTCAATATATCGCTCAGCCTTTTCACGACTCATATGTGGATTATCCTTTAATCCCACTTCACAGTTCGGATTTGTGTTGCAATCCCAGAAGTTCCATGGTGTGCCATCTGTAATCGTATCTCCCAGAACCAGATATAGATTATCAACTCCTCCACTTCTGCTATCAGCAACATCCGTCACGCTCCTTTCGAAATCATTTGAATAATGTGGAGGTTCCAGGCATGCATTATTCCCATACTGATTTGCCAAATCCGACACGATGCGTGAGCCCTGAACTTCAACAATCCTTTGGTCGCCAACATGAACGTAATCTTCTGCACAAGGTGTCGTTTGATCATATGGTGCGTGAATACAGATAATAGGTGGTTGTCCGGGATCCATCCAGGCTGAATCTGCCACTGCACCTCCCATACTGACAGCCGCTTTGAATGAAGAACTGTACTCAGGATAATTTGAATAACACAAAGTATCACCTACTGGATATGGAAAAATAGCCGCATATTCAGCATTCATAATTCCGATTTGTTTTCCTTCAGGATCACCGTTTATTTCCTGAATAATCATTGGAATAATAGGATGCGTTGGGTCCGGAGTATGTATTAAGAATTTACCCTTTGAAGCAGTTGGTATCTTATTATAGGAATCGAGACATCCTGCATTTATAGCCAGATACCCTCCTGTATCATCTCCGAATAAAACGATCTGGCTTGTATCAATCCCGAATGGATTACCATCTTCCACAACGGTTTTTTTAAAATAACGAACACATGTATTTGCATCCTGCACTCCTCTGTAGGCCGCATTGATAATTCCTAATCTTGCAATTTCCTCAGGCAGTGCAAATGGATTCCACCCTAGTCTGTAATCTGCAGAGGCGACGACATATCCTGTACTGGCTATACGTCTGCACATCTCCACCACTGAGCTGTCTCGTTTTGTCCCCACCGGACTTTGATTATAAGGAAAAGGGATAAAGTTGCCGGAATGGAAAAAGATAATCAATGGCCTTAGGCCTCCGTTACAAGTGGAATCGTCCTTTGGTGGTTTATATAAATCAAAGAAGAGTGGTTCCCTGATGGCTTCTCCCACTGGATCCAGGTACAGAATGGTGGCATTTTCAGCGTATACGTGATCATAGCTGACTTCAATCGACGTATAGTATTTATCAAGATACCTGACAGGTTGGCTGTAAAGATTGAAAGCGATCAGCATTAGAAATGTGGAGTAAAATATTTGTCTCATGTTTATCATATTTAAATGTGAATGAAATAGATTTAGAAATTATAGGAAAGACTGATATAAGTATGCCGGCCAACTTGCGGGCCACCATAGACTTCGAAATGTTTATTGTTGAAGAGATTGGATGATCCAATTTTAATCGTGGTTTTTATTTTTTCCACAACCACATTTATCTGTGCATCGATCACCCCATATGCGGGTACAAATCCTGTAAATTGTGGTGATCCTTCGAAACGAAAGCCTTCCACCCATTTATAATTGATGCTGAAACCGGATCTTTTAAGGAAAGGTGATTTTGTGATCTTCAAATCCCATCCCGAAATACCGATGTTGAATTTATTTTCCGGTGTATTGTAAGCCGGAATGATTGGGTCCTCTACTACGGTCTTGCGAAGAGCATTGTAACTATAATTGCCTGCGAGGGAAATATTCCGGAACAAATAATATTTCAGACCCAGGCTGAAACCATGTGTAGTCACTTTATTTGCCGTATTTGCAGAGTATCGAAATACCTGAAAATTTTTGAAAACAGGAATTGGCGTTCCGCATTCAATATATGCTTTCCCACTTACTACATAACCCAGAAAGTCACGATAAACATTTGTGTAATAGGTGGCATCTACATAAAGGTTTTTTAAAAATTTAGTACGTACACCTATTTCAAACGTTTTCACTCTTTCAGGTCGAATGGGATCTATATTGAAATAGTCTAATTTTTTGGTTCTACGCTATATTTAGTGGACCAAAACTAGCAAAAAATGAGTCCGGAAGAACTTTTCGCAGCTGCATTAGGATTGCAGGCCCCGTGGTTTATAGAGCAGATCCAATTTGAGCAAAATGAACAGAATGTGATTTT
>JBBSAQ010000063.1:0-26100 GCA_038252065.1 Chitinophagales bacterium | reverse complement strand
TTGAAAGTATAAATGCTCGAACCGGTCCTCATAACGCATACTAATTTTACCCGATTTCCTTTAATTGGCTTATCCAAATATCTCTTCAAGCTCCAATTTTTGGCATTTTTGCACCCACTAAAAACAGCGTAGAACCTAATAATTGTCCTAATTTCGGGTAATTATTCTGTTGATTTAAGATCATCTTCTGAAAAGATCGTCGTCAGTCAGGCAGATATTAAGAATTTGATTCAAACCTTTACCAAAATGTGCTTTTAACACCAATTGAACATTCAGCTTCCATCTACCGTTCTTTTCATGACGATCACAAATGAACCCTTTATGAAATTCATCCCCCTCGGCAAACACTCCGTCCCCGCAATAGGCTTAGGCACTTACAAACTCACCGGACCCGGTGCTGTTGAAATCATACACAAAGCCATTGACATCGGATATAGACACATCGATACCGCCCAGCTGTATGACAATGAAAATGAAGTGGGCCAGGCCATTCTGAATTCAGGAGTCCCGAGAGAAGAAATTTTTCTAGTCACAAAAGTATGGCCATCAAATCTTCACAAGGATCGGTTTATAAAGTCTGTAAAGGAAAGTTTACAGAAACTGAAATCTGATCATGTCGACCTGCTCCTCATTCATTGGCCCCATCAAAGCATGAAGGTTGAAGATTATATTCCATTTCTGATCGAAGCGCGTGATTCGGGTTTGACCTCAGAAATCGGTGTGAGTAATTTTAATATTCCGCAATTAAAAACAACGTTGAAACTGGCACCTGATATCGTCGTCAATCAGGTTGAATTTCATCCATGGATCAATCAGACAAAACTTTATGACTGGATGAAGGAACACAAAATAGCACTCACGGCATATAGCCCCTTGGCACAAGGGAAGATGATGGGTTCCAAACCACTTGAAGCACTGGCTGCAAAATATAAAAGAACACCTGCACAGATCGTCCTTCGCTGGATGTTGCAGAAAGAATCTATCCTGGCCATCCCCCGGTCTTCAAATCTGCGCAGACTACAGGAAAATCTCAACGTCTTTGATTTCGAACTCCTGAAGGAAGATGCAGAGACTATTGATGCATGGCGTCTGGAAAACCACAGAATGGTAGGCGCACAGAATGGGGCGAAGTGGGATTGATGGCAATTAGCAATTAGCAATTAGCAAAAAACACAAAACAAAAAATAAAAAACAAAAAATAATAAGAATCCTGAGTAAAATCTAACAAGGGTCATCCCTGGTACATTTTCTTTTTTTAACAGTTATTAACAAGTTCGCCAGAAATAGTCTATTACATTCGCTTTGACTTTGAAGATAGAGATGTGATATGATGAATACACCCTTTGATCTATAAAAAACGTGATTCAGCCTAAATAACTGAATGACTGGTATACTTTTTAGAATATTGCAACTAAGACGAATTCAGTTTGTCTTTGATGAAATAGCTTCCTCGCAACATGAAATATAAGATTACTTTTTTCATCCTTTTTCTTCTGATGATGTCAACATCACTGACATTGTTTTCTCAGGATGTATTTGTCAATGATAACATTACCTCTGCTGGTGTTGAACGGCGTCAATATCAAACCGTTTCGATCGGAGATGAAGACATCAGGCTTGACGGTATCCCCGATGATGAGGCCTGGTCAAAAGTAGAATGGTCTTCATCCTTTATCCAGCACCAACCGGACAATGGCGGAATCCCTGCTCAACAAACGAGCTTCAAAATTTTACAAAACAATAAATACCTCTACCTCGCCTATCGTGCATTTGATACTTCTCCTGATAGTCTCGAGGGTCGATTAAGCAGAAGAGATGAATTTCCGGGCGATTGGGTAGAAATAAACATCGACAGCTATCACGATCTGAGAACCGCTTTTTCATTTACATTTTCAGTCAGCGGTGTCAAAGGAGATGAGTTTGTCACGGATGATGGCAACAACTGGGATTCAAATTGGAATCCTATCTGGGAAGGGATCTCTCATATTGATAGCCTCGGATGGACTGCAGAACTGCGCATACCATTCAGTCAGTTTCGTTATGGTAATCAGACGGATCCTGTTTGGGGGTTTCAGGTGACGCGCAGAGTGTTCAGGAAAGAAGAGCGGTCGACATGGCAGTATGTACCACGCACAGCAACAGGATGGGTCAGCCAATTTGGCGAATTGCACGGTCTTACGAATCTTCCAAAAAACAAACAAATAGAGCTGGCACCATATGTCCTTGCACAAACAGAACATTTTGAAAAGGAACCGGGCAATCCATTCCTTGATGGTTCGAAAAATAAACTGGCTGTAGGGCTCGATGGAAAACTTGGTATCACCAGAGATATGATTCTTGATTTCACCATCAATCCTGATTTCGGACAGGTGGAAGCTGATCCGGGTTCTATTCGACTCGATGGTTATGAAGTTTTCTTCAACGAACAGCGACCATTTTTTGTAGAGAATAATAATCTCTTTAATTACCAGGTCTCCGGATCACAAGCAGGTGGTGAGTACGATCAGGATTTACTTTTTTATTCACGACGTATAGGTGGCGAACCACATGGATATCCACTATTGAATACCGGTGAATTTGCCGATGTGCCCGGCCATACTTCAATATTGGGAGCAACCAAATTCAGTGGTAAAACAAAAAATGGATTATCGATCGGCATACTCGAAAGTATAACAGATCCGATAAAGGCGACAATCGCCAATGGTGAAAGCAGGCGAAAAGAAATAGTGGAACCTCTCTCGAATTATTTTGTGGGTCGCGTCGCAAAAGATTTTGATCATGGCAATACAATTCTTGGTGCAATCTTAACTTCTGTCAATCGGAAGCCCGGCGTAATGGAATTAAATCGTAACGCATATAGTGGAGGCATAGACATTCAACATTCGTGGAAAAACAAATGGTATCAGTTTAAATTTGATGCCATCATAAGTCGCGTTGAAGGCAGCAAAGAATCCGTACTGGCTACACAAACAGGTTTCGTTCATCTACTTCAACGCAGTGATGCAAGTCATCTCGGTGTAGATCCTGGATTGACATCCCTTACAGGTACGGGTGGAACATTGAAGATTGGGAAATATGGAGGTGCAGGAAATAAAGATGGCGGTGTAGTCCACTTCGAAACCGGTGTCACATGGAGATCTCCACATCTGGAATTGAATGATGCCGGATACCTGGGTGCAGCAGATCAGATCAACCATTTTGCCTGGGCCTCCTACAATCTGGAACAGCCCTTTTCGATATTCAGAAACGCCAGGTTTAATTACAATCATTGGGGACGATGGGATTTTGGAGGCAAGTTTATTTATTTAGAGTTTAATACAAATGCCCATTTTTGGTTTAAGAATAATTGGATGATCGGTGGTGGAATTGGTATCAATCCATTGGAGATATCGAACAATGCATTAAGAGGAACTACGGCATTGCGCAAACCTCCGGGATATGGCTACAATGCCTATATTCAATCTGACAGCCGGAAAAAAGTGACGATGAATTTTAATATCTCAAATGGTGGAGGCTATCATAAAGAAGTTCAATTTTTCAATGTCAGCGGAGGCGTTGAATATCAACCGATCGATGCATTAAGTTTTTCAATTGCTCCGGGCTACGGACACTTTATGCGCATGCAGGACCAATTTGTCGCGAATGTCAAAATGGGAAACCAGGTCAGGTCAATCGTAAGTAATATTAACCAGCAGGATTTTTCAATTTCCACCCGCATCAATTGTTACCTCACACCCAACTTATCATTGCAATATTATGGACAGCCATTTATCTTCAGAGCTTTGTATAAAAACTTCGGGTACGTGACAAAACCTCTGGAAATAAAATATAATGATCGCTTTCATGTGTTTACGCCAGGGGAAATAACAATGACTGATGGTACTGCACAAGTCGATGAGAATAATGATGGGCAGGTTGATTACTCCTTCTCTACACCTGATTTCAATTACATTCAATTCAGATCTAATCTCGTGGTCCGCTGGGAATATGTAGCCGGATCAGAATTATTTCTTGTATGGTCGCAGGGTATCGAACCCAATGCGTTTGGTGATCTCAACACACCGATATTACACAGCTTGTTTGAAAATGTATTTGATTCACAGCCACACAATATTTTTCTGTTAAAATTTTCGTATAGGTTTTTGAATTGAGACAGAAGTTCGCTTCGGCTCAGCGGTTTAGCTGGTCGAAGTACAGCGACTGGGATTGACTCCTGTCGCTTCGGCTACGCTCAGCGACCGGGATTGTCGTGCTCGATTGATTTCTTTTGACCTTCTATCTGAATGTTTACACTCTGGAAATTCACCTCGACTCCGCTCGGTGAAACAATAATTCTCTCCAGTCAGACATGAAATCAATAATTCTACTCATTAAGATATGAAATCAATAATTCTCTCCATTACGATATGAAATCAATAATTCTCTCCATTAAGACATGAAAAGAATGATTCTACTCATAATGATATGAAATCAATAAATCACCGAGCGTAGCCGAGGTGATTAGCCAAACACAAATCACAGTTTCAGAAGAATTAAAAAAATTCTCCGGTTTACGAAATTCCCGGTCGTTGAGCGTAGCCGAAACGAACGACGCACTTTTTCAGTCAAAATAATCGTAATCTCATTATTGATTTTTGAAATCGTGTAACTCTAGTTAGTCAGGTGAATTCTTACCTTTGAATTTCAAACGCTATATCAATGAAAACATTTATTTCCCTCGTATTTACATTTTTGTGTGTGGCTTCAATGAAAGCACAGACCCAGGAAGAACTTCTGTCCACGAAAGCTGCGAAAGAAGCAGAACTTGCAACATTGCAACCTCAACTCAAAGATCTTTCCGGAAAAGTTGATGCGCTGAATGCAGACATTGCTGTTTTGAAAGAACAGACTACACCTTATCCCCGCTGGAATATCGGATCACTTGGAAATCTTGGATTTAGTTTTTCAAGCTTCAGTGACTGGCTTTCAAAATCTTCTCCGAATACTACTGCGATTACGATTGGATTTACAGGGACAGGATTTGCAAATCTGGATCAGAAAAAATATTTCTGGCGCAATAGTGCTAACCTAACATTGGGCTGGCAAAAATTTGATGACCGTGATGACCCTACTGACAGTAAAGATTTTAAAGTTGCTGCGGATGCTTTGAGTGCCAGTTCACTATTCGGATACAAGTTGAGTGAGAAATGGGCTGTATCTGCACTTGGCGAATATCGTACTTCAGTATTGGATAACAAATTCAACAATCCCGGATTTCTTGATCTGGGTGCAGGCGCGACATGGACACCGATAAAAGATCTGGTCGTGGTGATCCATCCATTAGATTACAACTTCGTCTTCTCCACAGGTGCTTTCGATTACAAAAGTTCGTTTGGAGCAAAAATTGTCGCTGACTACACTAAACAAATCACAAAAGGAATCGCATGGAAATCGAATGCATCAGGTTTCTTTAGTTATGAAGGGAGTGATCTGTCCAACTGGACATGGGTCAATAGTTTCAGTACCGCAATCAAAAATATTGGTGTAGGACTTGACATCGGATTGCGTGGTAATAAACAGGAAGCACTTGCAGCCGGCAAAACAGATAATCCTTTGCAATCGTATTGGATAGTGGGGTTATCGTATAAGTTTTAATCTGTTTAAATATTTAACCTCAAGACACAGCCTTGAGCATGCAATCACTTCGCATTAATCGATATCCACGATGAGAACATTAATCGATATCCACGATGAGAACATTAATCTATGTCCACGATGAGAGAGACACGATAAATCGACGTCTCTACGACCAAATGGCGAGAATGTCCATAGCAGTGAAAACTCGGTTTTGAATGATGCTTTCATGTCGCAAATCTGAAATTTGCAGACACGAAAGCTTAGGCACAGCCTAAGCTTAACTATTGGCGTTCGTATTTCCATACATCATCACGTGATTATGGGCATTGAAGTTTGAACATATTGTTATATTGAATCTTCTTATGCGAATAATTTTATTCATATCAGCAGTTTTCGTCTATTTCATAGTCACAAATGAAACTCGTGCACAATCCTTTTATTTCGGCGCAGATCTTTCGTATGTCAATGAATTGCAGGATTGTGGTGCTGCATATACAGAGAGTGGGGTTGCAAAGGACCCGTATACAATCTTTAGTGATCATGGGGCTAATCTTATTCGGTTACGACTATGGCATACTCCATCATGGTATGATGTATTGAATCAGGGTCATCGGTATAGTGATTTTCAGGACGTACGTCATTCGATCATGCGAGCTAAGGCAGCTGGCATGCAGGTATTACTTGATTTTCATTTGTCTGATACATGGGCTGATCCGGGTCATCAGGTGGCACCGGCTGCCTGGAATGCTGTTCTCAATAATCTGCCCGTCCTTCAGGATTCGCTTTACAACTATATCTATGTTACCCTTGCGAATCTCGCTGCAGACAATTTATTGCCGGAAGTTGTACAGATCGGGAATGAAACCAACAGAGGAATCCTTGTTTCTCAACAAACGAATGATGCCGGTTGGTCTCTGGATTGGACACGCAATAGCGCATTGTTCAATACCGCAATTTCGGCGGTGCGGGATGTTCAATCTGCGTTCAGCACACCGATTAAAATCGCGCTTCACATAGCGAATCCTACAGAATCAGATTGGCTCATGAAAGGGTTTTGGGATCATGGTGTGCGTGATTTTGATATCATAGGCCTTTCGTATTACTGGCAATTTCATACTGTGCAGTTTGATGTAGTGGGTAGTGTCATTACGTCACTAAAGCAAACCTATCCCGGAAAAGATGTCATGATTTTAGAGACGGGATATCAATGGACATCCGCGAATCATGATTCAGCAAATAATATTCTTTCTTCGGTTTATCCCGGCTACACACCACCGACACCCGCACGTCAGAAACAATGGCTGATCGATCTTGCCCAAACAGTGATTGATCATGGCGGCAAAGGTGTGATCTATTGGGAACCGGCCTGGGTGAGCACAAATTGTTTTACGCGGTTTGGCAAAGGTTCCAATTGGGACAATGCTACATTTTTTGATTTTAATTCAAATCTGCAGGAGACCGGAGGCATCGGGTGGATGTCTTATCCATATGTGTTTACCTCTGCAGTGCAGGATTACAATGCCACTTCAGTTCATCTTGAAGTTTTTCAGGTGGGAGATGACATCATGATTAAAAGAGATGATTCGGACATTATGAATGATCCATTCACAATAAATCTTTTTTCTATTGATGGTAAAAAAGTGAATTCATTTGATATTCATCCGGATTGGAGAAATGATATGATCGGTGTTGAGATTCCAGAATTGATATCAGGGTGTTATTTTATTTCTGGTTTTACGGCGAAGCAATATTTTTTTTCAACGACAATTTTCATCAGATAATTATTATTGATCCTCGTCTGACAGATGATTTTTTGTCTTTCCTGAGAACATAGACTCTCTTTTAAGAGGGAGTTCTTTGTTGAACCCTTTCAGGGTTCTAAAATTTCTCCATTCATTATCCACGGGCTAAAGCCCGTGGCAATTGATATGCAATGCTTGACGGGCAATTGATATGCAATTCTTGATGGGCAATTCATATCCAATTCTTGACTCGCTATTCATATCCAATTCTTGACTCGCTATTCATATCCAATTCTTGGCTCGCTATTCATATGCAATTCTTGATAGGCAATTCATATGCAATTCTTGATGGGCAATTCATATCCAATTCTTGACTCGCTATTCATATGCAATTCTTGATGGGCAATTGATATGCAATTCTTGATAGGCAATTCATATCCAATTCTTGACTCGCTATTCATATCCAATTCTTGACTCGCTATTCATATGCAATTCTTGACGGATAATTCATATTCAATTTTATTATCTATCCTGAATGAATCACACATTACTAACGCCAGGTTGCACTCTGAGAAAAAAATAAAAAATGTAAAATCTCCAACTCCGAATTGGGTTAAATAAACATCTGTCGAATTCGGACATTAAAGCACTTTTCACGTAGCCGATTTCGTCGAAATCCTTTTCATAATTGACTGTCATTGTTTTACTTAAGTTACCAAAAAAAATCTTTACATTATTTTCACCAACGTTTTTTCCAAAATCCTTGTAACATTTCCCGTTTCCCTCAAATAAAAAAAGGCAGCAACTTACATTACTGCCTTCCGTCCACAGAGGAGGATATTTATTTTTTAGTAACCCGGATTCTGTAATAGGTGTGGATTTGCACCGAGGTCAGACGAAGGGATCGGAAAAACATCACGGAATGATTCTACCGCTCTTCCTTCTTTCACACCACCCTTCCAGGCCCACAAATAATCTGTGTTACTGAATTTACCAAAACGGATAAGGTCCGTACGGCGATGACATTCCCAATACAATTCACGCCCACGCTCGTCGATCAGCATTTGAAGTGTAAGATCAGCATCTGAAATGCCGCCCCCAGAACCGCCATAAGCCCTGTGACGTACTCTGTTGAAATAATCCAATGCCAGACCGCGATCGCCCCCACTGCGAATGATAGCTTCACTCGCCATCAATAATACATCGGCTAACCTGAACATCGGGAAATCTGTATCCGGGTAATCTCTATTAGATCCAACTACACCGGCAGACGTAATATTTTTGAATTTTCGGATCGCATAGCCATCCGTAAATAAGGTGATGTCATTGATATCCAGATTTTGTCCATTGGTATAAAACAAACCACGCGTATCAAAGCTCGTGGAAAGAATTTCATACGTGTAATCCGGTTTACCAATATATAACCGGATGAGATAAGAACCATTACCGATCTGTATCTCTGTCCCATCTTGTGCCAACAATCCATTCGCTGCATTGTCGCCAAGGTTGATGGCTGAGTCATGATTTGCCCTGAATTTAAAATGTCCTGCTTTGAGATCAAGTGCGATTTCAAGCGCATTCTTTGATGCATTATATGTAAGATCAAGATCCGTGGTCGGGCCTGCAGTTATAGCGTCTCCTACAATACTCCACACCTGCTTCTGCATCGTGTAGGTATTGTTATTGAGATTCACTTTAATCTCATACATGCCTGCGGCAGGAACTCTGATAGTATCTCCATTTGATTCCAGAGTACCATCTGCACCATTATCACCCAATCGCAATGCAAAAGTTGATGAAGGAACTTTCGTAAAGAAAAACGGACTGTTATCTGTTGGAAAATATACATGCCCTTCGAAGATCTTATTATTTGCAGGAGACGAAAGCGAAGTTTTTGTATTGGTGCCATCCCATCCCTGGTATGCCCCAGGCACATAGAGTTTGGTATAGCTTACTGAATTCCCTTCATTGGGCTCTACGATAATACCGCCGAAATCTGCTGGAAATTTCTCTACAAACTCGCGCGTCGTGCGCATACCACCCCATGCTCCTGATACGCCGGAGTCGCCCGGACTCATACTACCCCCAATTCCTCCAAAGACAAGAAATGTGGTGCCGCCATATGTCCGCGTATATCTGCCGTCGAATGTGATCGGAAAGATAATTTCATTCGAGAGGTTATTGTCAGCAAGAAATAAATTCTGGTACTGTGGCTCAAGCGTATATCCTGCATTGATCACTTTGTTGCAATATGTGACGCAATCTGCATATCGCTGTGTGCCGATATATACTTCAGCATTGAGATAGAGTTTGGACAGCAACGTCCATACGGCACCCTGATCTGCCCGTCCATATTCATTCGTACGTGCCGGTGCAATTTCATTTTCAATCGCCTTCAGTTCAGATTCGATATATGTAAACAGATCAGCCGCTTTGATCTGATTCGGGAAAAATGAACCCACGGCATCATCTTCAGTGACGAAAGGAACGTTCCTGAACAAATCAAGCGCATGCCAGTAACTCAAAGCCCTGAGAAAACGTACTTCAGCTCTATAGCCATGGATTTGTGCAGCCAGATTGGCATCAACTCCTCTGGAAGAAAGTTTGGCTTCTGTGGTCTCGCGAAGAAATTCATTGCAGATCACGATCTGATAATACAACCTGCTATAAAAAGCAAAAATGAAACCATCACCGGAAGTCCAGGACTGTGCATGAAAATCTCTTATTGTCTGATCATTCCACCCTATAACAGCTTCATCAGTAGGCAATTCCTGATGATAATAATAGCCGCGGAGATATTGACCAAAACCTTCATCAATACCCTGTATATCCGCCTGTCCCGCAGGACCTTGTTGTCCGGAAAGGGCCAGCCCGGCATATACTTTGGCTAACACTGCCTTGTATGCAGCAGGATCATTGAATACGGAACTGGCCGTGACTGTCTCCGGATCCAATGGAACGGTATCGAGATCTTTAATACAACCATTGGTTATAAACCCTGTCAACAGGATGAAAAATGTAATTTTTATATAGTTTATCTGTTTCATGTCTCTTCTGTTTTTTAAAATTCCACATTTACACCAAACACAAAAGTGCGTGGCCTTGGATAAATCGTATTGTCAATACCGCTGTAGATTTCTGGATCGAGACCGTCATATGCTGTTACGGTAAGTACATTCTGCATAGTCAGGGACAACCTGAGATAATCACCGATCAAATGATCAAAATTATAGCCGACAGTGATGTGATCTATTTTCAGGAAATCCGCTTTCTTGACGAAGAAATCGCTGAATGTCAGGCTTGACTGACTGACCACATTCAGGTCTACAGCAGATTGTGTCACGTTCCAAAGTGATTGTCCTCCTGTTGACAGCCAAAGTCTGCCGAGATAACCACGATCCGTCTGCACATTGTTATACACATAATTGCCAATGCTCGCACGCCCTGCAAAGCTGAGATCAAACTTGCCGATCTCAAAACGATTAGAAAAACCAAACGTATAATCTGCAGCAGGTTTATGCAATCTGTATTTATCGTTTTCATTGATAATACCATCATTGTTTCGGTCGACAAATACGCCCTCCATAATATTACCCTGTTCATCATACACCTGTTCAAATACGTAAAATGATTTCGGTGCATAGCCAACGGTATAAATCTGAATGTTACTGCCCACACCCCCTGCAATACCGCCAGTCAATACACCCTGATAGGTCGGATCATCTGTAGCACGCAGCTTTGTGATTTTGTTTTTGTTGTAAGCGACATTCGCTGATATTTCCCACAGAAACTTACCGCTTCGCACCGGTGTAGCGAGCAAGCCAAGTTCTACACCCTGGTTTTCCATATTCCCGACGTTCGTGGTTACAAAGTTGGTGAGATTAGTGCCTGCAGGTACAGGAATGGTATTGAGCAAATCACTTGTATACCGTTTGTAAACATCAAGCGATCCTGAGAGCCTGTCCCGGATAACCGAGAAATCAAGGCCAGCATTATAGGTTTTAGTTTCTTCCCATTTGATATGCGAATCATATCCATTCGGACGATAGGTTTGGTAAAATTGATCCCCGAACTGATATTCTGCACTCTCATTACCAAATTGATATCTTGCCAGGTACGCGTAGTAATCACCAATATCCTGTTGGCCGGTAATACCCCAACCTAACCTGACTTTCAGATTGTTAAACCTATTGTTTTCATTGTCAATCAATTTCACGGCCACTGCGGCTGCAGGGAAAAGGCCCCATCGATTGTCCTTGGCAAAACGAGATGTCCCATCCTGACGCACCGTGAATGTAAACAGGAACTTGTCGTTGAAACTATAATTGGCTCTGCCATAAAACGACAACAGGAAGTATTCAGCAGGATTGAGTGAATCCTGTGTAGTCTTGATGGGCGTGCCGGCTACATCTGAATTCTTGAATTTACTATCCACTGCGAAATGCTGCCATGAGTATCCTCCGAGAAGATCAATACTATGTTTGTTGAAATTGGTTTTATAGCTGAGGTAAAATTCCAGCAATGTATTTTTCTTTGTTTGACTATAGGTGTTGTGCTGGCCGCCGCCGTATGTCGCATCATATGCGTAAGCTGCCGACGTATCAATATTTACCACGCCTTCTCCATGACTGTAGTCGTAAGCGAGATTAAGATTAGCACGTAAAGCTGGCAGGAACGGAATCCTGTAATCTGTAGCAAGGTTAGTGATGATCCGGTTTTCATTTGAATGATCATCTTTCAACTCAAGTAATGCTACAGGATTTGTGGGAGAAATACTATTAGGCGCAACACTATTATTCAGACGCCATGTGGTGAATTGTCCATAAGGACTCTCCGGGTCGCGTACAGCATGTGTAGGATCAAAATTCAAAGCATTTCCAATCGCGCCGCGGTCTGCGAATTGATTTTTCGTGAACATGCTTTTGAAATGAAAGTCAAATTGAAGGGTGTTGTCTAAAAAACCAGGGTTGAGATTCAGGCCTGCTGTGATTCTGTTGAATTCATCTGTCTTGAGAATACCCTGCTTGTCTGTATATCCAAGTGAAATTCGATAAGGTACCTGAGCAAGTCCTCCTGATAAATACAGATTGTGATCATGGCCTAAAGCTGTCTGATAGATTTCTTTCTGCCAGTTCGTATTAAATGTATCAAGTAACGGTCTGATTTTGGCTGAGTCGGCAACAACTTTTGCCAAAGCGCGGTATTCATCGCCGGTCAGGACATCCACCAGTTTGTCATAGTTGCCTACAGATACACTTCCGCTATAGCCGACTTTCATTTTAGAATCGACCTTTCCTTTTTTTGTTGTGATCAGGATGACACCGGCTGAAGCGCGGTTGCCATAAATAGCAGTCGCAGATGCATCTTTTAATACAGTGAAGGTTTCAATATCATTTGGGTTGATCACATTCAATGGATTTCTTCCACCATTTACACCCCCATTGTCAATCGGAACGCCGTCGATAACGATGAGCGGATCATTGGAAGCACTAAGAGAGGATTCTCCTCTGACGCGGATCGTGGCGCCTCCTCCCGGTCCACCATCATTGGTGATCACGACGCCTGGAATTTTTCCGGACAGCAGCTCCTGCGCCCCGGTGATGGCTCCTCTGTTAAAGTCCTTTGAAGATACTGACTGTATTGAGCCTGTGGCATCCTGACGCCTGACCGTTCCATAGCCTATCAGGACGACTTCTTCAAGAAGTTTCCCCTGACCGAGAGCAACATTCACCTCATCAGAATTGGACAGCTGAACATCGACAGTTGTATAGCCGGTATAACTGAACGACAGCACATTGAATCCTGCCGGAACAACAAGGGAATATGTCCCATCAAAATCAGTGACTGTGCCCACTGTGCCGCCTTTGACAACAACATTTGCGCCGATCAGACCCTGGCCATCACTGGGATCTGAAACCTTACCATGTATAGTCCGTTGACCAATAAGCGTTAATGAACAGGCAAGCAGCAGCACGAGAGAAAAAGCCAGTTTTTTAATAAAAAGGAAAGGTCTATCCATGAGTAAGATATTTTGCTGTGAAATTAGCACATTCAAATTTTTTATTTGAATTCTCATTGAGAATTCTCTTTAATGCGTAAGTTTACAGTAATTCAAAGATACATTCACTTAAAAATTACAAATGATGAAATTACGTCTACTTTTTTCTCTTTTTGTTACGCTTACAGTGGTCAACATCAAAGCCCAAATCACGACCGTGGGTCTGATTGGTTCTGGCACGCCCTATGGTTGGGATGCAGATACCAGCATGATCCAGGATGCGGTTGATCCGGATCTATGGTCTATAGATGTAGATCTGACTGATGGAGAAGCAAAATTCAGAGCTGATGATGCCTGGACCCTCAACTGGGGAAATACAGATTTTCCCAAAGGTACCGGTACGCAGGACGGACCGAATATTCCTGTGAGAGCCGGCTTTACGCATGTGACATTCAATTCCGCTACTGGAGAATACTACTTTTCAGTTTATTCTGACATTGGTATTATCGGATCGGCTTCCCTTTTCGGATGGGATTCAGATGTAAATATGTACCAGGATACAGGTGATGCTAATTTGTATACACTTTCTTTGCCTTTAGTTGCTGGTGAAGCCAAGTTCCGGCAGGATGATGATTGGGCGATGAACTGGGGTGCAGCAGATTTCCCGGCAGGTGTTGGTACGCAGGATGGACCAAATATTCCAATTGCTACAGGTGGAGATTACAATGTCACTTTTGACAAAAGTACAGGAGCATATAATTTTACCCTGACCAGCTTTGCATCAGTAGGTATAATCGGTGATGCTACTCCGGGTGGAAGTGCACCTACGCTTATGGTATCAGGTAGTGGTATAGGCGACTGGACAACCAATGTAGTTCTTTTGGACGGTGGACTCCAATTCATAGGTGATGAAGTTTCGACATGGGGCGGAACAGATTTCCCCTCGGGCACTGCGACCTTAGGTGGAGGCGAAATACCCGTTACTGCAGGCCGGTACATTGTCAATTTTAATTCGAAAACACTTGCTTACGAATTTATTCCTATTACCTATTATTCAGCAGTAGGTATTATAGGTGATGCTACGCCACTTGGATGGGACGCAGACACAGATATGGAACTCAATCCGCTGGGTGATTCTTCAGACTGGAAATTAAGAATCGTCCTCACAGATGGTGAATTAAAATTCAGAGCGGATCATGACTGGGCAGTCAACTGGGGTGCCGGTGATTTTCCAACAGGTTTTGCATTGAGAGATGGACCGAATGTTCCTGTGACTGCAGGTGAGTACAATGTTTATTTTAGTTCATTCACCGGACAGTATGCCTTTGTATTGTTACAAGTGTTCAGTGCTGTGGGCGTTGTCGGTGCGGGATCACCTACAGGCAGTTGGGATATAGATACCCAAATGAATAAAGATCCAAATGACGAAAATAACTGGATACTTCCTTCTGGCGATTTTACAACAGGCGATGTTAAATTCAGAGCAGAAGGTGCATGGACATTCAATTGGGGAGCTGCTACTTTCCCAACTGGTACAGGCACACAAGACGGACCTAACATTCCTGTAACCGCAGGCACATATGGCGTGACCTTAAATTCAAATACAGGTGAATATGCTTTTGGTGATCCGATCACAGCTACACATGATATATTGAATCCGTCAAGCATCAAAGCATTTCCAAATCCTGCAAACGATGTGGTAAATGTTGATCTGAGTGCCATTGACATGAAAGGTGAAGTGACAATGAACGTATATGATATCAATGGTAAACTTCTTCTTTCAGAAGTTCAGCAAGGTGCTCCTCAAATGAAAATAGAAGTTGCTGCTTTACCAAGTGGATTTTATACAATCAATATCAGCAATGGCCGATACATCATTGGAAAGAAATTTTCAATCATGCGGTAATAAGAAACAATTAAATATTGTGAAGGTGGTCTTCTGTATAAGGAGACCACCTTTTTTTTGCCTTTCGGATAACTCAGCCCCTTTGGAGAGTGTGCCTCACTGTCTTCGGGAAGGCATTTAACGTGCATACACAACTTAGCTTCCGGTGGAAGCCCTATCTTTAATATTCATTCTGACAACCCTATTTAATAATGAAGTTTTTCAAAACCTACTCCCTGATTGCTGCACTTTTCTGTCTGATATCTTATCCGTCGGTAGCGCAGGGAATCCAGGGAAATCATAGAAGCAGTCCTGTCATCTGGACTGTCCCTGCTTTTCCTACTAAGCTTGATGATGTTACTGTCTATTTTGATGCCTCACAGGGAAATGCAGCTTTATCAGGATTCACTGGTGACGTGTATGCCCATACAGGCGTGATCACAAATCTGAGCACGAGTAGCTCAGACTGGAAGCATGTCATCGGCAACTGGGGTACGGCAGATGCACGCGTCCTGATGAAAAGAGAGAGTCCGAATATTTATTCTATCTCGTATAACATTTCTACATTCTATGGGATACCAGCCAATGAAGACGTATTGCAAATGGCTTTTGTCTTCAGAAATGTAAGCGGCAACATTGTAGGACGTGATACAGATGGATCTGACTTATACACTGACGTAGCTGCAGTGGGTGCCGGACTGTTGCTTACGTTGCGTGAACCCTCTGACGGAGATGTGATACTCAATGAAGGGGATAGTCTGAATATCGACATTGCGATAAACGACACGGCTTCGTTGATGATCTTTGATGACCAGTCCTTGATTTTTTCTGATATCACTGATCATGCGATATTCTTTTATCATCCGATTAACACAGGCCAACATGTATTGAGATTTGAAGCTACCAAAGATTCTACAGTCATACTTGAGAAGGAATATTATGTATTAAAAAATAATCCAGTCAAAATAAATCCACCGAATGGAACTGTCAATGGCTTAAATTATTTCAGTGATACCACATATTTATTTCAGTTCTATGCGCCACTCAAAGAATATGTTTTTCTTCTTTGTCCACAAAATAATTTCAAGCCTGATTCAAATTTTCTAATGCATGAAGGTGAAGATCTTGCAACATACTGGATTGAACAACCCCGATCATGGTTCGCAGATGGAAAGAACACATATCAATACCTGATCAGTGGAGGCATCAGAGTTGCAGATCCTCTCTCCGAAGTCGTCCTGGACAGGAACAATGATACCGGTGTCAAGCCATCAGTTCTGGCCACACTTCCACCTTATCCTGTAGGGATGACAAATGGGATCGTCACTGCGTTTGATGAGATGCAACCATCCTACGATTTTGTAGTAGATAATTTTGCAAAGCCGGAAAAGACAAAATTGGTCATCTATGAATTACTTGTGCGTGATTTCCTGGCGACACATAGTTTTACGACATTGCTTGATACACTTGATTACTTCAGCAAACTTGGTGTCAACGCCATTGAACTCATGCCTGTAGGTGAGTTCGAGGGAAATAACAGTTGGGGATATAATGTTTCTTTCCCCATGGCTGTTGATAAATATTATGGCACACGCGAGCAACTGAAACAACTTATAGATGCAGCACATCAACGAGGCATCGCAGTGATCCTTGATGTTGTATTCAATCATGTGTTTGGCCAGAGCCCATTAGCGCAGATGTACTGGGATCCGGTCAATTCAAGACCATCAGCCGAAAGTCCATATCTCAATCCTGTAGCTAAACATCCTTTCAATGTAGGCTATGATATGAACCATGAAAGTGGAGCGACGAAATCATGGGTCAAACGAATTCTTGCTTACTGGATAAGTGATTTTAAGGTTGATGGTTTTCGTTTTGATCTTTCAAAAGGATTTACACAATTCAATTCAGGAACAGATGCAGGACTTATGGCTAAATATGATGCCAGTCGGATCGCTATTCTGAAGGACTATGCTAATTCAATCTGGAGTCATGATACTTCAAACTATGTCATCCTTGAACATTTTGCAGAGAATAATGAAGAGACCGAATTATCAAATTATGGCATGATGCTATGGGATAATATTAACTATCAATTCAGTCAGGCCGCCAAGGGGTTTTCATCTGATCTGGAAGGGATTGATTATACATTCAAAGGTTGGAATGATCCACATGCTGTCGGCTATATGGAAAGTCATGATGAAGAAAGGGTCATGTATCGTGTATTGAATGAAGGCGACAGTAATGGAGACTACAATACACGCACATTGACTACTGCACTAAAACGATTGGAAGCTGCCAATGCGATTTTCTATTCTGTACCCGGGCCAAAAATGATCTGGGAGTTTGGAGAACTTGGATATGACTTCTCCATCAATAGATGTAGCAATGGCACGATCTCCACAAATTGTCGACTTGACCCTAAACCCATTCGATGGGATTTCCTGCAGGATCCGAACCGAAAACGATTGCATGATGTCATCGCGTCAATGTCGTATCTGAAAGCCAACTATCCGACATTCTCGTCCACAGATTTCGAATTCAATGACGCTAACTTTTATCTGAAAACTGTTCATCTCAATGATCCATCGATGGATGCAGTCACGCTGGCCAATTTCAGAGTGATCAATTCGGATATCAATCCAAAATTTCAACGCACAGGTATCTGGTATGATTATTTTTCAGGTGATAGTCTTGATGTGACAGATACGCAGAATAAATTAACGTTCGGTCCAGGTGAATACAGAATATATACATCCGTTCGCATCACGCCACCCAATGGATTTATCACGGGTATTCGGAATCTTGATGTGCAAAATATTGAAGTATATCCAAATCTTCTTTCTGATCTGGATGAATACATATATGGAAATATTCCTGAAGAAAGTAAAATTGAAAACATCACACTTTCTGACATGACAGGTAAGCGGCTTGATACGCATTACGCACTTGCAGATGATGGCTTTCAATTATGGTTGCCAAATGGTATGCCTGGTGGAATGTATGTGATAAATGTGCTGACACAGAAGGGATCCTATGTGGGGAAGGTGGTGAAGGAATAAAAACAATATGCAATATGCAATATGCAATATGCAATATGCAATATGCAATATGCAATATGCAATATGCAATATGCAATATGCAATATGCAATAAAAAGGCAAAGAAGTTGTCCGTAGTTTGAAACTACGGACAACTTCTTTGCCTTTCTATTGGGTCCTGGACCTACGGACAACTTCCTTATTTTTTTAAACGATTTTATTCGACATCCATTTCTTCCTTTCACTTCTTATCTTTATAAATGCGTTCGGATAAAAAAATAAAACACTGCATCACTTTCCTTCTGTCCTGCTTTCTCTTTGTTGGGACAGGATATTGTCAACATCCTGACCGGGTCTTCATCTCAGATGACGGTATTATGCATTGGTCACGGGATAGTAGCGACGTGACAGGCTTTGGTGAAAATTATACTGTTCCTTTTGCTTACGGCTATCGGGCTGCGAAAAGAATGGGTGTAGATATCAAGGCGGCTATTGATCAGGATGTGTATCAATTTGCAAGACTTGATTTTGATCTGTTTCGAGTCCATGTATGGGATTGTGAGATCAGTGATACGCTGGGTAATCTTTTGGAAAATGAGCATCTTGAATTGTTTGATTATTTACTTTGGAAATTAAAAGAAAAAGGAATCAATGCGGTCATTACTCCTATTGCTTATTGGGGAAATGGATGGCCGGAAAAAGATGAACCTACTCCCGGGTTTTCTACGAAATATGGCAAAGGCAATTGTCTGACAAATCCGGATGCAATAAAGGCTCAGGAGAAATATTTATTCCAGTTTGTCAATCACATCAATACGTATACAGGTATTGCTTATAAAAATGATCCGCAGATTCTGGCTTTTGAAATTTGTAATGAGCCTCATCACAGAGGGCCTGCTGATGGTGTCACTGCATTTGTCCGGAAGATGAAAGATGCGATTCAATCCAGCGGATGCACAAAACCGATATTTTATAATGTAAGTCATGCGATCAATTATGCTCAGGATTATTTTGATGCCGGTATTGACGGAGGAACTTTCCAATGGTATCCTACTGGCCTGGGGTTTCAAAAAGAATTGGGTGGTAATATGTTGCCAAATGTAGACAGGTATACAATTCCGTTTGATGATGTGTTGAAAAAAAATCATGCGGCGCGTTTTGTATATGAGTTTGATGCTGCGGATATGGCTACTTCATACATGTATCCCGCGATGGCGAGAAGTCTGCGGACGGCTGGTATGCAGATGGCTACGCATTTTGCATGGGATCCAACTTATACAGCACCTTACAATACAGAGTACAATACCCATTTCATGAATCTGTTTTATGCACCGCAAAAAGCGTTGAGCCTGATGATTTGTGGAGAGGTATTCCGGACGATTCCATTATACAAAGATTATGGTGTCTATCCTGACAACACTACATTCGGACCATTCCACATCAGTTATGAAAATAATCTGGCGGAGATGCTGACAGATGAAAAATTTATTTACACAAATAACACAACTTCTAAGCCTCCAGCTCCTGAAAAACTTGAGCTCATAGCCGGATGTGGAAATTCTCCATTAGTACAATATAATGGGACAGGTGCCTATTTCTTTGACAAACTAGGTGATGGGATCTGGAAACTTGAGTTGATGCCTGATGCGATCGTGGTTGATAATTTATTTGGAAGAAATAGTCTTGACAAAACAAGGGCTGTGGTATCATACAACCGACGTAAAATGAACATCAATTTTCCTGAATATGCAGATGGATTTTCTATTGAGAGTGTGGATTGGCGGGATTCGATATTGTATCGGGAAACGAAAGATGGGATAGTCGATTTAAAGCCAGGAATTTACTTGTTGAAGAGCATGAAGTACCAGGAAGCGGACTCCATCATCCTTGAATCCAAAAAGAAAATAGCGCTTGATCAATATTATGCACCCCTGCCTGTTCCTCTTGATCCTTACACACCTTATCATCCTTCATATCCATCCGCATCCGGAAAGTCATCTGATCCGGTGATGCTTTTTGATGCAAAAAATGATATCGATAGGCTCAATTGGGCATGGAGACGAGGATCAGGTCCTTCTCTTGATAGTGTCGGAACGTTGAGCGGATTTTACCTCACACTGGATGGTCTTTTAAAATCGGATGACGAGAATCCAAATGCGAGACCTATTGGTGATTACACCCTCCGTTATTTTTTTGGTGATGAAATAAAGGAACGAAAAAAAGATATTCCTCAAAAGACAGAATTGGTATTTAAAGGACACAGCGCAGGCAAATCATCTTTTCCAATTATGGTTTCATTAATCATGAAAGATGGTTCTTCATTTGGAGGACAGATAGTCATCAATCCCAATGACAAATTATATCAGCTGAAATTAAAAGATCTTTTGAAACTGAAGGCTGTACTCATGCCGAGACCCTACCCTACTTTTCTTCCTTATTATTCCTCTGCAGGAAAGGCTACTCAATTAGATCTGAATAAAATTGAAAGTTTAGAAATTTCAATTGGGCCTGGGATAAAAGAAGAAGATTGGGGGAAGACGTATGAGATGATGATAGAAAGTGTGAGGCTGGAGTGAGCACGTAAGAACATGTTGCCGTTTTGTTTCGGCTACACGGTCGCTCGTTTCAGCTACGCGGTTGTTCCACTTAGATATTCGATTGTCGTTTCGGCTACGCTCAACGACCGGGATATTCGAACACATTGATTCTTTTTGTTTCAGGTACACAATTATAAATGCTAGTATTATCGTTTCGGCTACGCTCAACGATTTTTAATCATGAATCACTTCCATATTCAACAAATCATCGAGCGTAGTCGAGATGATGAAACAAGTTGATATCTTCCAATATTGAATATTGAAAAGGATCTTTTGTGCATAATCATCCGGGTCGTTGAGCGAAGCCGAAACGACTGAAGAGCGTAGCCGAAACGATAACGTCACCCCTACCAGAACTTCACATATATCGCAACCACCAGCATCAGGATAATCGTGATCATCGCCAGGTGTCCTTTCGAAACTTTATACATCGATCTGTCCACCTCAAGGCCATGAGCTGTCTCTCTTCCTTTCTTATCCAGCAAACTCACGATGATGATCAATGCCGTCGTAAAGAAAAAGACCCAACCCATCTGTACAAGGAAAGGAATTTCAAATACACCACTGGCATTAGGGTATGCCGTATAGAGTATTGTATCATTACCTGCTATACCAGGTAAAAATTTATCGAATAAAACAGCCAGTAAGACACCACTGATGATCCCGGTGATCGCCGCTTTCGAAGTTGTTTTTTTCCAGAAAAACCCAAACAGGAATACAGGGAATATCGCTGGTGAAATATATCCGGTATATTTTTGAATAAATTCAAATCCTCCTTTACCTCCTATACCCAATGCATCATTCCAGTTGACACCTATCGCGATGAGAAGGGATACAACCACCATGATACGACCTGTCCACACCATCCTTTTTTCAGAAGATTCTTTATTGAAATATTTTTTATAAATATCAAGTGTATAAATGGTCGATATACTATTTGCTTTACCGGCAAGCGAAGCAACAATCGCCGCAGTCAATGCTGCCATAGACAACCCACGCAATCCCGTTGGCAAAAATCCAAGTACTGCTGAATAGGCATTGTCCTCTCTGAATTCTCCATTGGTCAGCATTTGAGTCTGAAGTTCTCCATGCTGATGCAATACATAAGCTGCTATACCCGGCAGCACCACAAGTAAGGGCATTAATATTTTCAAAAAAGCTGCAAAAAGAATCCCGGATCTGGCCGTCTTCAAGTCAGCTCCTAATGCCCTTTGGGTGATGTATTGATTACATCCCCAGTAATTGAGATTTGCTACCCACATCCCTGCTGCAAGCATAGCCAATCCGGGCAGGCTCGAGTAATGATTGATCTGATCAGGCGTAGAACTTGCATCCGGCTTTTTAAATATCATATCAAAATGATCAGGTGCCGCTGTAAATAATTGCTTAAGCCCCGCAAGCGCATCTGTACCTAATCCGAATTTCTCACTCACCACAGTCAACGCTATATAGGATGTGATCAATCCACCGGCCAGGAGCACTAAAACCTGTATGACATCGGTATATCCAATCACTTTCATTCCCCCCAACGTGATCACCAATGCGAATAATGCCAGGCCGATCATGATGAGATGAAAACTCTCCCCACCTGTCAGGTTATTAATCGCTAATGTACCCAGGTATAAAATGGAAGTCAGATTGACAAAAATGTACAGGAATAACCAGAATATCGCCATGATCATCGCCACCGTCTCATTGTACCTCGTCTTCAGGAATTGTGGCATTGTGAATATCCTGTTCTTCAAATAAACAGGCATGAAAAACACGGCCACAATAATCAGTGAGACTGCCGCCAGCCATTCATAGCTCGAAATGGCCAGTCCAAGCCTGAATCCATTGCCACTCATCCCGATAAACTGCTCAGCCGAAATATTGGACGCTATCAGTGAAGCCCCGATAGCCCACCAGGTAAGCTGTCCTTCCGCCAGGAAAAACTGCGTAGAAGAAGCCTGGGCCGATTTCTTCCGGTTATAGACCCACAAGCCATAACCTGCTACGATAATGAAATAAATAATGAAGACGATGTAGTCCTGGGTATGCAGAGATTGGTTCATCTAATCTGTTTTGAAGGATTAAAGGATAAGCAGATCGAATAATAGGAATTTTAATTGGTAACTACAATACTATACACATCTGATCCTGATCAGGCATTCAGAATCTGTATATTTCTTAATATCTTGGACACCTTTTAGATAGTTAGGCCCCGCCCCTCTGACCTGCTTTTGATTTAAAATCATACTTCTGGTTTTAATGAGCATTATAAATCAATTTTTCCAACATGAAGACTACTATTTCGATCATCAGTATTCTGATGCTATCCATCTCCCTGCTTACAAGAGGCTTTTCACAAGCCGTAAGTATAAACACTGATGGCTCATCTCCGGATGCCAGTTCCATCCTCGATGTGAAATCAACTACGAGAGGTATGCTCATTCCACGCATGACCGGAGCTCAACGAACAGCAATAGTCAGTCCTGCTACAGGATTATTGGTTTATGATACTGACACACAGTCATTCTGGTATCGCAGTAGCACGCTTTGGGTTAATCTGGCCGCCAGCGGTGGAAGTGGTTGGTCGTTATCAGGAAATAGCGTAGGGATAACCGATTTCCTTGGGACGACTAATAATCAATCGCTATTATTTAAAGCAAATAATATACAAGCGGGTAAAATTGATTTGCCATTGGAAAATACATTTTGGGGTAGTGAAGCAGGGAAATCTGTCACCACAGGACAATTTAATACGGCTACAGGTCATCAGGCACTTTATTCTAATGTAAATGGCAATTCCAATACTGCCATTGGCTATGGATCTCTCTATTCAAATGTTGCCGGACATGATGGGGTTGCCATTGGATACTTTTCTCAGTATTATGCAAATAATTCAGCAGTCAATTGGGACAATACAAATACTTCTGTTGGCCTGTTTTCTCTTCGTGGGTCTACAACACCTGCCAACAATACCGGAATTAACAACACTGCTATAGGCAGGGATGTTCTTATTTCAAATAGTTCCGGCATAAACAATACAGCTACCGGATTTCAGGCGCTTTTTTCAAATACAACCGGTAATTCAAATACAGCTATTGGTAATGGTGCTCTTTATTCTAATAAAGCTGGTCATGATGGTGTGGCTATTGGGTTTCAGTCTCAATATTATGTAAATAACAGTGCGATTAACTGGGACAATACGAATACTTCTGTTGGGTTGAATTCACTTCGCGGATCTACTACGGCAGCTAATAATACGGGCACCAAAAATACGGCAGTTGGACGTGATGTATTGCCCGCGAATACGAGTGGTTCATCTAATACAGTGATCGGAATGAATGCACTCAATGCCAACACAATTGGTTCGCATAATACTGCAAATGGTGTCTCCGCTCTATTTTCAAATACTACAGGTTATTCAAATGTTGCAATAGGTGAAAGTGCTTTATATAAAAATCTCGTCCGTAACAATATTGTGGCCATTGGCGATTCTGCATTATTCAATAATGAAACCGGTGCTTCCTCAAGTTTTCATTCGACTGCCAATACCGCCGTCGGATCAAAGGCTCTTTATTCAAACACAACCGGATACCAAAATACAGCAAGCGGATTCAGGGCGATGTATTCTAATACGACAGGGCTTCAGAACTCAGCGTATGGGGTGAACGCACTTTATCTTAATTCAACAGGTGGAAATAATTCTGCATTCGGCAAAGATGCACTCTTTGCCAACACTTCAGGTTCATTTAATTCTGCGATTGGCGTTGAAGCTCTTTATTCAAATTCTCTCGGCAGTAATAACACGGCCAGCGGTTGGCAATCTCTTTATTGGAATACTTCCGGAAATGACAATACTGCAAATGGAATCTATACGCTCCATGAAAATACAACAGGTACAAAAAATACTGCGATTGGCACGAATGCACTTTATGGAAATGTCACGGGAGAAAAAAATTCTGCGGTGGGCATGGGTTCACTTAGTTCAAATGCAGGCGGAAGTCAAAATACAGCGATGGGAAATGACGCCATGTTATTAAATAATGCAGGTTCATTTAATTCTGCTTTCGGTGTTGAAGCTTTATTCTTTAATATGTCCGGATACAACAATACTGCAATGGGACGGAAAGCTCTTTACTTTAATTCTGATGGTTCTTCAAATACAGCAACTGGACAAAGCGCGCTGCTTAACAATGGAACAGGTGGCAACAACACAGCTATGGGGTACCAGGCGTTACTAACTAATTCTTCCGGCAATAACAATACTGCACTTGGTACCAATGCTGATGTAGTAGGTGATGGTTTAATGAATGCTACCGCGCTTGGATACAATGCGAAAGTCGGAGCAAGTAATAGTTTAGTCCTGGGAGGCACAGGCGCCGATGCAGTGAATGTAGGCATAGGAACCCAGACTCCATCCACTACACTCGAAGTAAATGGACAGGTAAAAATCACAGGAGGATCACCTGGCGTGAATAAGGTACTCACATCTGATGGCACAGGCCTCGCTACATGGCAATCACCGGCAGCACCTATTTCGGACTTCGCATACATTTATAATCTGACGCCTACCATTATACCCGTAGAAACGGATGTTCCTTTTGATACCAATGGAAGTCTCTCTGCCGGATTTACACACACACCGGGCAGTACGGATATTTCAATAATCAATACAAGTCTATATAAAGTAAATTTTTCTGTTTCAGGTACTGAGCTTAATCAATTTGCATTATTTCTAAATGGAACAGAAGTTCCGGGAAGTATATATGGTTCTGGTGGCGGTACACAACAAAATAATGGACAGGCGATATTCTTTGCTTCTGCAGGTGATATACTGACGCTCAGAAATCATTCTTCAGCTGCAGCTATAACTTTACCAACTCTGGCGGGCGGGACGCAATCGAATGTGAATGCTTCTATTTTAATTGAGAAATTATAGTAATATAATTGTTTTTATTATAGAAGAGTATTTCTCGGTGAGATGTAGCATTAGGAACCAACGTGTTCATGTTTTCCTTAAATACGATGATGTTTTCCTTAAACATTTTTGTGGCCGTTAATGGCCTCATTCTCAAGCATTTCATATTTTCCTTAAATACGATGATGTTTTCCTTAAATACGATAATGTTTTCCTTAAACATTTTTGCAGCTGTTAATAGCCTCATTCTCAAGCATTCATATTTTCCTTAAATACGATGATGTTTTCCTTAAATACGATAATGTTTTCCTTAAAC
>JBBSAQ010000062.1:0-26705 GCA_038252065.1 Chitinophagales bacterium | reverse complement strand
TGCATGGCACAAAGTCATAGAAAAGTAGCATGGTCATCTCTGAAATTAATTTAAGGGCATTAATTCTATTAGGTTCTATTTTGATAAAAGACTGATAGATTCCCCAGAATACCCACTAAAAACAGCGTAGAACCAATTATTATTTGTATCGAAAGTCCAGCGTTATGAAAAATTATTTTTTTATCATTCTTATATTCTTATTTCAGGCTGCCAATGCACAATTAGGGAATTATTTTTTTGGTGGCATTGGTGAAGATTGTATCTATGAAATGTCTCCGTCCCCTGATGGAAATTTCTATGCGATTGGTACCAGAGGTGGTGTGCATAGTAAAATATGGCTAATGAAGGTTACTCACGAGGGCGAATTATTGTGGGAGAAGATTCTGATTCCATTTAAATCTAATTTATCAGAGAAAGGATATTCCGTCAATGTTTTGAATGATGGTTCACTGATCATAACCGGTGAGCAGAAAACAAATATAACTTTTTCCGGAAGTGAAGGTGTCGTGTTGAAAACAGATGAAAATGGGAATCTGATCTGGAGTAAATTATTTCCTGATATTAGTGCTATCTATGATGCCTCGCCACAAGGAGCCAATATTATGATCTGCGGATGGTACCAGGGTTTGCAAAGTTCTATGCCTGGAATTGTAATGCGTCTTAAAGCCAATGGCGATATTATATCGCGCTCAGAGATTAAAATAAAAGATCAAAATTTTTTAAAAAAAATTATTCCTCTTCCTGATGGTAATTTTCTTCTTGCCGGAAGAGCGAATGACAATGTTGCAGGATTTGGGGGGATAATATTGAGAAAAGTAAATGCACAGGTTGGTGAGATCTGGACAACGTCACGACATACTGATTTCAGGGAAGCCCAGGGAAGTCTTGCTGAAAATTCTTATCCCATGCCACTAGGCGTTTCTCTTCAATCTAATGGGAATATTTGGGTCACGAATTCAATTGCATTCAATGCTAATATAAGCCTGATGCAATATGACCCTGATGGAGGTTTCATTGATGATAAAAACTTTGGAAATGCAGATGTCCTTGAATATCCCTATGCCATTTTACCACTTTCTGACAATGGTCTTTTGATCACGGGAAGTACAGCGGATAACAGGTCATTTGCATTACGTATGGATAATAAAGAAAACCAGGTATGGTATAGATATTATACCCAACAAAATGCAAGTCTCAAATCCTATGACATTGAAGAAACGAAAAATGGTTTTTTAATGTGTGGCAGATTTCAGCATGATGTTGCAGCCGCCTCAGACTTTGATGGTTGGCTTTCAGGAATTCAAAAGGATGGAAATCAAAATATTTATACTATAAAAGGTAAGGTAGTATTTGATGAAAATAAAAACTGTCAGTATGATGAGGGTGAAATGTTGTTGTCACAATGGTTTGTTGAAATGACAAGTGATATAGGCACAGCAGCCTACGATACTTTACTTCTCACGGATGCGGATGGAACGTTTGAATATAAAGTGGATGCATCTATTGACAAATTTTCTCTGGCGAATAAAGATACTGCGTTATGGAACATTTGCTCGAGCCCACTTATTGTTCATATCAATCATGAGAATCCAATGGATTCCGTTGCATTTCTTGTTCAGTTATTAAAGTCTTGTTCTTACCCGGAAATAAGTCTTACTCAACCGGATTTTATTCGATGTGATACATCATGCATTATCACGACCATCAATAATAAGGGAAGTGTGGCCACAGATGAATTGCTATTGAATATTGCCTTAAATGAAAACCTCTCTTTCGTCAATGCATCTTTGCCATACAACATTGTAGGTGATCGAATTGTCATGGAATTGGCACCAATAGAAAGATTGGACAAAATGAATATAGATATGTGCTTTGTCCTTGATTGTGATGTGCCGTTAGGTTCTACGCAAACGATAGATGCCACTCTGGTGCCGATTCCGTGTCAGGCAGTTTATACAGGTCCAAAATTTAAAATTGATGGATATTGCGATGGCCAGTTTGTCATCATAAAATTCAGTAATACAGGTGGAGGTGGGAGCCATGTATTCACCTCTTATGATATCATAGCTGATGGAATAATCATTGTTGCACAACAGAGTATTGATCTTCCTGAAGGAAGCAACAGTAAACAGATAGATCTTCCTGCAGATGGAAGAACATGGCGGGTGGTTTTGAAACAATCTGATGAAATGCCTGATAAAGATTTTCCAACCGTTACAATAGAAGGTTGTGGAAAAGGTAATAACGGTCTCTATTCCACAGGATATGCCTATGGTTTGAAATCGAATGATCCTGGCCCTGAAAGATGCATTGTCCATGGACCAGTGACAACGGGTATTCCCAATAAAATAGCGGAGACTGTAGCAGGATTGGGATATTATAATATTGTCAGTGAGATTGGGTCAATGGAGTTTTCTTTAAGAACAAAAAACCTATTCAATGATATTGCACAGGAGATTGTTCTTGATCTCCGCATCAACAAAAATTTGGATTTAAGAACATTTCAATTACTTTCTGCTCCGGATTATACAACTGTGAGCATCTCAGACACAGGCACAGTCATCCTGACTATCCATAATTTATTCCTGGCTCCAAAGGATGATGCTATGGTACGATTTAGAATCTTTTCAAGATCTGATATTCTGCCTGACAGGGGGTCTGAAAGTATTTTTTTTGTAAGGGGAAATGCATATTTTGACGGGAAAGGACCTGTTAGGTTAAATACTGGATTCACAAATTATTCATTTAATGGTATCACGTACGATGATCCTTACAATCATTATCCTTCCGAATTCAGATTATATGGTGGGCGCACCAATGAATTTGATAAATGCATGGCAAAATCCTCCGATGGAGGAATTTTCTTAGCGGGATCAACTGATAGTTATGGAGCAAATAGAGACGGTTGGATTCTGAAAATAAACTCGCATGGCGAAGCAGAATGGGAGGGAGTAGTCGATGCCAGGCCTACGGCTTCGAATAGTATCTGGGGAATTGTTTCACTGCAGGATGGGGGTTGTATAGTTGTTGGAACGCATTACCCGCAAGGTTCTGATTGGTATTTTGATAATTCAACAGCCTATTACGCCCGCATTGACAGATCAGGAGCTGTACTATGGGTGAAAGACCTGGATACCCCTTTTGAGAATAATCATTCTATTGCAGAGGGAATAATAGAATCATCGGATCATCATTTCATTATTTTTGGAAGAGCAAAAAATGATCGTTTAGATCAATTCTATGTAAAAATTGATGATGATGGAAATATTGTTTGGTCAGATTATTTCAATCTGCCAGATGTTGATTTTACGCCTATTGCGGGTATTCCTTTGAATGATGGGAGCTGTGTTTTCCTTGGTAATAATTCCGGAATGGAGGATGGCACTGATGTGTATTTGCAGAAAATAAATATTGATGGCGACATCCTTTGGAGTAAAGGTTATAATAGTGAAAAAGGAATTGAGTTGGGTGGTTTCGCCCGCAGTGTTAATGGTGATTTTATGGTGGCAGGATATTCTCAATGGTATGTTGATACGAATACTCCGGTAATTACACCCACGTTTATTAAATTTTCATCCGATGGAATAATCCAATGGGAGAAAAATCCAATTTATGATACAACACGTGACCCGGAGCCATATTGCATTCTTGCATTATCTGATGGTGGTTTTCTCATTAGTGGGGATGCCTTTTTGATAAATAGTGATCAGGCATTTGATGTGTTATTAATGAAAATTGATGATGAAGGGGAGATAGGTTGGATTAAAAATTATGGAGCTAAAAATTATGAGTTTGCCGGATCAATACTCGAATATTCTCCTGATGAAATTTTTCTGTGGGGAAACAGTCAGCCACGACCACCTTTTTACAATTTGCAGGGATTACTTATCAAAACGGATGAACAAGGAGAGTTAACTTCTATTTCGTCCGAGAATAAAAACATAAATGAAGAAGGCACTTTCATTTTTCCAAATCCGGCGAGTAATGAAATCAGTATTATACTATCTCCTGAACCAACTCATGTAATCTATTGGACTTTATTCGACATCACCGGCAGAATTATCAAAAGAGGAAATGAACCCTCAGCGCCCACCTTTAACATCAAAACTTCCGATCTCCAATCGGGCACTTATTTCATCACCTTTCCTGGTTCTTTATATCCAGGCCAACAGATTGTTGTAATGCACTAAAACTCAATCGTAAATCGTTAATTTCGTTTTTCCCCCTACCCCTGAAAAAAAAAAGGGGAGATGAAGTGCTGGCCGTAAACATTTCAAAATAAGTAAATCTTTACTCACTCGTCACTCGTTACTCGTTACTCGTTACTCGTAACTCGTTACTCGTAACTCGTTACTCGTTGCTCGTTGCTCGATACTCGTTGCTCGTTGCTCGTTGCTCGTTACTCGTTACTCGTTGCTCGTTACTCGTTACTCGTTGCTCGTTACTCGTTACTCGTTACTCGTTACTCGTCACTCGTCACTCGTCACTCGTTACTCGTCACTCGTTGCTCGTTACTCGTTACTCGTCACTCGTCACTCGTTGCTCGTTACTCGTTACTCGTTGCTCGTTGCTCGTTACTCGTTGCTCGTTGCTCGTTACTCGTTACTCGTTGCTCGTTGCTCGTTACTCGTTACTCGTTACTCGTTACTCGTTGCTCGTTGCTCGCTACTCGTTGCTCGTTGCTCGTTGCTCGTTACTCGTTACTCGTTACTCGTTACTCGTTGCTCGTTACTCGTTACTCGTTGCTCGTCACTCGTCACTCGTTACTCGTTACTCGCTACTCGCTTACTCGTTGCTCGTTACTCGTTACTCGCTACTCGCTACTCGCTACTCCTGCACCGTATTCATTCCCTCAAACTTTATCTCAGCACCATTCGAATTGAGAATGTCACGCGATAGGCCGGATGTATTCAACCTGAACAAACAATCACGAATAGTAGTGATCGCCGTCGCTCCTGAATTGTAGATCGCGGCGCCATCAAGTACTGTTGTGTTTCGTTCGATCGTCACGTGATCGAGCAAGACTGTTCCTTTGATCAATAAGCCCCCACCGATTTGCAAAGGAGTTGTAACTCCATTTGATTCGCCAAATTGAATAGTCAATCCATCAAGTACACAATCCGCACAAGTAGAATCCACTATGATGACATGATAGGCATTGTCCGTACTATCATTCAATATTCCAATGTCTCCTGATAGTTTTACAAGAGAAGGATCTGACACGCGCTCTGATCTCATTGTCTCCACGCCTAAGAAGCCGCCATAGATAGCCACACTATCCCGCAACACATAACTCGTATCCCTGTTACCTGAAGGTGAAGGATAATAGTTGCCTTCAGCAATCCATATTTCGCGCACATTTAGATAATAATTTACAGCGGCAATTGCATTTTGCAAATCCGTAAATGCATTTGCCCATGATGTTCCATTATTTAAGCCTGTAGCATCTTTATCGACATAAACCTGTGGACTTGGAAATGGACATGGCCCTGTCAAAACAACTTGTGTCACTATTGTACTATCGCATCCATGAGTTGAGGCCAGAAAATCAGTGTAATATCCGGGGGTAGTTTGATATGCACCACCGACAAATACACTATCCTCATTGCACATCTGGTAGTCTACTGAATCCAGATAGACAGGATATTTAAGAATGACGACAGAATCAATATTCGAGCAACCGTATACATCCGTGCCATGTAAATAATAGAGGGCGGAACTATCCACATAAGCCGTTGGATTCGCTGATGTTGAATCATTGAGTGTCAGGCCTGGTGTCCATGTATAAAAATTAGCACCTGAAGCATAGAGATAAGCAGGTTGATCACCACATAAGGTTACATCTCCGGATATCTGCACGATGGGCAATGGTTTGATCGGAAAGAATGCACTTTTCACTTCGTATACTGTATCCTCAAGACTCGCAAATTTCAATTGTGCGTAGTTAGTAAGCATGGAATCTGCTATGATGACAACCATCAATGAATCGCCAGGTAATTTTTTCGGTGCAAGCGTAAAATAAGTCAATCCACTATCTATCGACATGGAGATTTTTACAGAATCTACATTCGTGGTTTTCCATTTGATTTTCAATGTATCGTTCAGGCACATCGGATCCGAAAGAGGTGCCATGATCGAAATATCATCGCTTGCTTTAATACGGACAGTTCGCTCCGCCGTCATTTTAAGTTCAGTATTTCCTACATTGTCTGTCGCCCGAATATAAAATCCATATTTGTTACCCGGCAGACCACGAAATAAAATGAATGTATCTTGGATACCTTCTCCCTGGAGGACAAAAGGTCCGTCATTGAGGGAATAATACAATGCATAATCCCTGATTCCACAACCGCCGGTATCATCATGTGCAGTCCATTGGAGAAGAATTTGTGGATTTTCAACCAGGGTGTCGACAGGATTCATGCTGCTCGTGGGCGGATAAGCATCAAGTTTATTTGTCCAACTATTTGTAGGGATTACTTCATTGACATCAAACTTGATATCTGCTATGGCGGATACCAAATCGCCGGTCACGACATTCGATTTAGGATTTACGGTAAAGGTTACAAAACCTTCACCATTTCCTACAAGTGAATCATTGACAGGAAGGAAACCAATCTGTGGATTGATAGGAGGAAGACCTGTCACCGGATCAATCGATTGAAAATTCCAGAATGCTTTATTTGAATTGACATCATAACCAGCCACCACATCAACATACAATCCAAGCTGTGTTCTCAGGTCAAGACGTTGCTGATAATACGTGCTGGTAAAGGGAAGTGAAAAAAGTAAGCTCCCGAAGCCAAAATTTCCAAGACGTAATGAAAACGGATTTACTTTAGGATCAAATGTATATTCCACTAAAACACTTTGTGCAGGGGCTGTTGCGAATGTCTGATCGTTTTCAAAACGGATGGTATATTCCATCGGATCTTTTGCTGCGACCCATTTTGGAGTTGAAAATCCAGCAGGCCCTTGTAGATCATTTGGGTCATCTGAACACTTAATGTAAACCCAGTTTACGCGTACGCTATTTTTATTTTGACATCCATTCGCATCTGTAACAGTAAAACTATATTCGCCTGGCCCAGAAACTTTTTTTAAACAACTATGGACAGAACAGCTCAGTGGGGGTGTGCCTCCGGAAGAAGTTGCATAGAGGGTGATATTGGGGTGGCTTTTGTTTCCGCAATAATCGAAATCACCTGTACTGCTTGTGATGCTGATATCAATACCTGAAGGTTCTTTGATTTCAAAGGTCTTTTCAATCATACAGTCATTTTTGTCCGTGACCATGATTTTATAATTTCCTGCCCCCATACCTGAGCCGGAGATCTTGTCTTTATATTGAACTAGTTCTTTATTATTAAGCGTCCATTTTATTTTATATGGACCGGGGGCATTGGAAATGAGAATATTGGCTTTGCCATTTTGTTTGCCACTACAAGTAATATCTGTGGTCTTGACAAGCACTTGTGAAAATCCACATAAAGTGAATAGTAGAGAAAGACTGGCAGCGATAATCGTGATTCTGTAATTCATAGTCAATTCCATTTATGGTTTACGGAGTCCCATTTTTTTAACCGGTCGATGCCATATACTTCACGGATCTTATCGACAAATGGCGCGAAAGTGTAGGATACAGGTGAGTATGTATCTGCACGCTGAGCTGCATTTATGTAATCCTGTGCTTTGATGAATTTGATCACAATATCTATTTGGTCAGGGGTCAATTGCATTTCAGTTAGATATTTGATGAAGGTGGTATCGTGCGTTCTGTCTTCATCATATTTTGTATTCGTCAGGTATTCAAATTCATTGGTATACCGCTCTGAATATTTCTCCGGATCAAAGATTTTGAGCGAATCTTTTGAGGTCATCATGCGATCAACATCAATCTTATTTTGCTCAACAACATCAATAGATCTTGCAGAAACATTGCCCTTACGAATGGATGATACAGCGGAATTTAAAAAAGCAATATCTGTGTATTTGATAAAACTCCCAAGCTCAAGCCATTCTTGTTCTTCACTGACTGATGAGGGATACCAATGTGTCCCGATTTTTTTTGCAATGAACGTCTCATACATCAACATATCACCCATCACAAAACTGTATTTTGCTATCCCCACTAAATTACCTGCCACCTCTACTTCCACTAAACCCAACAGTATAAGATCTGCAGGATCTATTGTGGCGTGCCAGGAATTGAATTCTGATACAGAAAGATTGTACCAGTCTTTCGAAAGAAAGAGATGCTTATAAGCTGTGTAGTCCTTGCCCGCAAAATACTGGTAATACAATCCCTGAAGAGTTTCTGCAGGGGCCTGTTTTAATTTATCCAATGTCAAGTGTTGAACTTCTACAGTGTTAATACAAGCCTGATATCTATGAGCAGAAATGGGTATACAGTCTTGTGCGTGCAGGGAACACAGATATGCGAGGAGGAAAAGTAAGGATATATAATTTCTGAATTTCATTTCTATGCTATGTATTTATTCTTGACCAAAAGTGTGTATGAGAAAATTAGTGCTGGACCACCTATCAAATAAATCCACGGTGTAATCCAAAAAAGTGTATTTCTTTTTCGGATCTGTCAGTTTTTCAACCCCTATTTTGGTATTACCCTGAAGTGGAGCTAATGTGAATTTTATTCTGAGTTCACCCGTTTGCGTATTAAATGTCAAGTCCGCTGTTAATTTGGCGGCAAGATTGAAACCGCCAGTAATTTTATAATTTGCCCCTGTTCCTATTATATTAAATACACCTCTCACCCCACCAGTCACAGAAGCCTTTACAGGGTTCAAGAAATTCCAATCAGGATTAGAAATGGAAGGATCTTTTATCACGGATCCTGTAAAAGATGATTCGAAAAAAGGTTCAATATATAATTCTGAGCTTAGGGAAAGTCCAAATAAGTTAAGATCTAAACTACCTGTAAATTCCGGATGAAAAATCTTTCCTGATAACTTGGCACTGCCACCTGCTTCAAAAGTGTACTTATAATCCCATCCCGGATTATTATATTTTTCAGCCCTGCCCTTTTTGTATTTCATACTGCCTATATTCACTTCAACAGACAGGTTGGGTATGGCAGGATACCTCTTTGCAATGTTTTTTTTCAAAAATTCATTTATTTGTTTAAACCTGTCCTTAAAACCAAGGACGACGGCTCCGAGATCAATCGAAAGCTCGCTATAATTCAGGGTGCACACGATGACTTTCGGTTCGTAACCACCTACATCAGATCCAGCAATAAATATTGCAGTATCACCACTTGCCACAGTATTATAAAAATATTCAGGATCTCCATCTTCAGGTAAGATGACGTGCTCATTACCATCATCATACCAATATGGGCTCCCGTCAGTGAAACCTGATTCATTCGGAATGGCAGTAATATTTGCCGCTGATTCCGCAATAAGATAAAGCGTATCTACTCCTCCTTTAGCTACTCGGCCACTATGTGCGAAGTCTCTAGCTTCGACATCTTTTGTTCCTTCATTGATATTGATATCTTCTGTAGCCTTGCATCCCGGATGGTTAGTTTTGAATGCTTTCATCGTGATCGTTCCATATTCATTTCCAGGGGTGATAATTCCTGTCATAGTATCAAGTGCACAACCTTTTGATGCGCCCGCAAATGCCCAGGTGACCGGTTCATGGTCAGGATTGATGGTGACAGTGGCTTGTACAGTATGGTTTGAGCCCTGCTCCAGATATGCTGGACTGAATTTAATAACACCAAAACCAACCTTGATCAGGACATCATCTGTACTTATACTTTCCCAGCTGTCCGTCAATACAGTAGCTACATACCTGGTGTCCTTTTTAGGCGTAGCATGCGGACGTGCAGAATGGATATCATCAAGACCTTCAGCCGGGGACCATGTAATACACCAGGATGAAGGGATCTCTGCATTTGTACCCAGGTCCGTTCCTGTTCCACTGCAGATCGTTCGATCAGGGCCTGCGTCGAACAACTGCGCTTTTAAAGGAAATACAAGTCCCAAAAGCAGGAATATGATGAAATTATATTTTCTCATTTCGTTTCGATTATGAAGAACGGATAAGGATGAAGCCATGAAAACACCTCATACATCACAGAGGTACCTGGTGGAAGTGTATTTTCAAAACCGTCTTGTAACTGAACAGGCACATCAATATAAGGATACGTATGTCCTGCTATAAGATCGTCATATGTTTGTGCGATTACATTTCCATATGGACTGTATACTCTGATATATTTATTGCTGACATCGGCATTGCCATTGTTGATCATTTCCAGCACGATTTTCACTGGCCTGTCTTGTGGGCCTGAGCTACCAGGTGAAAGAAACCAATTGACCTGAAGATCAGATCCCATTTCTTCAATGACTTCGAAGCCGTCAGGCAATACGGCAACGAAGTAAGGCTCTATCAGGCATTCAACATTGTAATGTCTTGGCGGAACTCCATTCAGATTAAATCTGGCAATAATTTTTTCAGGTGAAACGATGATGAATGTATCAGCCTGTACAACTATGGCTGTGCTGTCGTCTGCGCGCAAGCGTACAGCATATGTTGAATCTAATCTTGATCCTTCAATGACCACAGTTACGGTACCGGTACTACTTCCTTTGTCAGGCGTCACAGAAAGAATTTCAAAATTTATCACATGCGCAGAAATTTTTACTTGTTGCGTAGTATTCGTACTTGTTGAGCCATATCCGAGGATGTAATATGTGCCTACATGCGCATTTCGAATGACTACCTTTTGACGACCTGATAAAGGCTTGTTATTACTAAGATCATAATTACCCCTGGTGGGTGCGTCATTGTAAGAAATAAATAATTCATTGTAGGCATCCAATGAATCTCCGGACAAACTGACAAGAATGCTTTCACCTTCAAGGGTCGGATCTACCGTTAGTTTGTAATACAATTCTATGCCACTATGTAAACTATCGGTCATCAATGAATCGATGTAAAGCTTCTTCACATCAATATAAGCCGGATCTGCGGAGGCACTGATATTATTGTCTTCATTATTTTCGATGACATTATTTAGAGCATCTGTTCGCACTAATGCATAATAATTTTGATTCACAACCCCAATGACTGCTGCTGTCAGAGATTCTGAATGACTTGACTGTGGCGGCAGATAAAAGGGACTTTGTATAAATCCAAAAACCTGGTCCTCTACATTCCAAATCGTATCAGGTGATAAATAAACGATCTCACGTACATTGCCCTGTGCCGGAAAACTTCCATGATTTTTAGTTGTCCAGTTGATCGTGGTGACATCACCTGCAAGAAGACTGTCCGGAAGTGTTATGACATCAACAATCAGATCAGAAGGTGGTGGTGTGGTCACCTGAAGAATAAAGGAGGCGTTATTATTATTCTCTCCATTATACTCATACAGTTCATCCAGGTAATCTGTCCGAATAATCATATAATAATTGCCGTTGAGATAGCCCGGTATATTAAAAGTGACTGTATCACTTATGGAATTTCCTGCCGCCAGAGGAAGTACTCTCCTCTTTTCGTGGAGGAGGATATCCCCTTGCGAGATGATTCCATCTGAAGAAAGATAAATACGGTCTAACCATGTAGGTGCAGATCCATTTCCTGTATTCTGAATGGTATACGTTACAGACAATTGTTGCCCGGCTACTGCCGCAGTAGGGGCACTGATACTGCTGACGATGAGATCCGGATAATGACTCAGTTTAATATTAACTTTTTTAGCCTGTCCTCCCGGAGTTCGCCATAGATTGATATTATTATTCAGTTGAACATCATTGATGATATTTGCGATATCTCCGATAATAAAAACATAATAGTCTCCCTGAATTCCGTTTGGTATTACACTTTGTTTTGAGACGGGGTATAAACTACCGGGTATGAAAACCGGGGTGGCAACATCATAATTATTCACCAGGAGATCAAGACTGCTGTTGAAAGTGGAATCTACAGATAAGTAAATTGCATCTTTCCATTGATGTCGCACAGGATCAGCCTGAAGATTGTGGATCGTATAATTAAATAAATAAGTGACGCCAGTATACAAAGTATCATTTGGTACCTGGATACTTTCAATGGCAATATTCACAGGAGGATATGGTCTTACAAATATAGGATTGCTTCTAAATGCATTATTATTTTCTCCTGTATACTCGAATACAATATTATTCTTATCAGAAATGATGTAGAGATAATACACATTCGAAACCATATTGTCTGGAATGATCACTGTCCGATTGACAATTACCGAACTGTCTTTTGCAAGTGGTGTTGCATATAAGGCTTCTGATAACAATTGAGCATACTGGATGTCCCATACCGGGCTAAATGAAATATAAACCGCTTCTGTGCCACGTGTATTTGCTACAGATCCTCCCTGATTTGTCTCCGTATATTGAATGCTCACCTGCTCTCCTGCAGTAACAGTATCGGGGGAAGTCATTGACAACGTTTTCAGATCCGGATATGGACCGGGATCAATATCCATAGATCCAATACTTCGACCCACATTGTTAGCATATGCATCATTTTGTTCGTGCATCGCGTAAATGGATTCCGACAATATGTACACATAGTAAAGATCATTCAGTCCTTGGGGCAAGGTCAGGCTGGTCTGAAAATGGATTGAATCGCCAACGTTAAGATTCACCAATTGCGCTGAGGTTGTTTTTATTTCTTGTGAACCTGCGATGCTAAATGTATCCACGGTGGAAATAAAATATCTGTATCGGATATACCGGTCAATCATTTTGCCGGGGCCATGATTCACCAGACTCCAGGTGGCAACAATATTATCTCCTGCATTAGCATTCGTTGGAATAGAATGAATGACAGGTTCCATATCCGGATTGACGACTGTGTACGGACCAAATCGAGTATAATTATCACCTTCAAATGTATGCTCGAAGACATTATTATACCTGTCGGCATATGTGTAAACATAATATTGACCATTCTTCACCTCAGGCAATCTTGCATTTAAATTACTGGTGTAGCTGGTCGTGGGTAGCAGCGGACCGTAATGAACATTGGAAAGAATAGTAGAAAGAAAATTAGTATTGTAAACAGGAGAGAGTGATAGATACATAAGGTCATACCAGTAAGGTTCAGGGGGCGAACTACCACCAATATTTTGAACAGTCCAGTTAAAATTCATGTAATCATTTGTATGCAATGTATCCGGCAGGATAGTCCCGGTTACAACAAGATTTGGTGGTGGAGTCAATATGATATTCATGGTATCACTGCGGGCATAATTATTATTTTCTGCAGCCTGCTCATATACCTGATTCTGAATATCTGTTTCCACATAGGTATAATAGTGCCCAAAAATTGCATTTGGCAATGTCACATTGATCGTTCGGCTATATGTGCTGTCAGGTGCCAGGGGCCCCTGAATATTGAGAGTAGACAGGATGGTACCACCTGCAGATGAAGATCCGTCATCACTTAATTTGATACGATCTTTCCAGCCCACATTTCCGATTGCGCCATTACCATTATTGCGGCCAGTATAATGTACTGAAATCGTCGTTCCTGAAAAGGCGGTGGACGGAGTTACAACCTGATCAATGACAAGATCGGGAGGCGGTACTAAGGTGATCTGAATTTGCGATGAAGTACGACTCCAATTATTTGTTGTGACTGATTCAATTACATTATTATATCGGTTTGAATACACAAACACATAATAATTACCTGTGAATCCTTGTGGAATTGTAAATGTACCTGTCTGCAAATAAGACTCATTGGGTTGCAACGCAGTGAGATTTTGTACGCCGCCGAGATATGTATCGAAAGAAGTATTCAGTGTTGCATCAAGGGAAAGGTATACGGCATCTGTCCACAATGTAGATTGAGTACTTCCCAAACCATTGTTCTTTACCTGCCACTCGATTTGAATTTGTTGCCCGGATACGGCCATGGAGGGGATGCTGATTGAATCCACCACCAGATCCGGCAGTTTACGTACAGTAAATTGTTGGATAGGAGATGGCTGCATCTGATTGCATGAATTTTTAGCAACGACTTTCCAGGAATAGGTTTCACCATACAGTACCTGATCATCGCTGGTATTGATGGAAGTCAGGTCTGCGATGAGAGGAGTAGATGGTTCTGGCAAAGTTGATTTCCATACATAGACATCATACAACGTTGCATTTGGAGCAGGATTCCAGCTTAATGAAACAGGTTTTTCAACATTTATTGCATTGTTGAGTGGCAACATATTTGAAACTGTTTGAGTCAATGCCGGAATATGCTGTACATGGATATTCCAAATCGTATCATTATGAATATTCTGATCTGTTCCCATCGATGTATAAATCGAAAAAGTGTACTGTCCTACCTGACTAAGATCTAGTGTTGGAGCAAATGTATAATTGGCTGTGCCTCCAGGAGAAACGGATAGTGCCCCTACATTTTCAACCGTCCAGTTGGAGCCATTAAAAGAAAAAGCAACATCAAATCCGGTTTCCGTCGAGGCACCATAATTCTGAATTTTTATGGTGACAGGAACAGCATTTCCTAATCCGCAATATGTAGCCGGGGATACTAATAATTTAGCTCCGATATCATGGGGTAGTAAAGTAAATTCTTTCGCTCCTATATCCGGAGTGGACACATTTCTGGCATTGCCATATATATCTGTACTTAAGCCTGCAATTGGAATAGCTGTACCATCCAAAGCTGCCTGAAGTGGAGTCGGGCCATCGTCAAGGAACAGCGGCTCTACACTCTTTCCGTGAAGATTTTGTGAGGCACCATTTTGCAAATCTATCAGGTTGGCATATGTAAAATAATTCTGAGCCAATATTGGGCCTGTAGTGTAGAGGTTGCAATAATCTACCGTATTTGTAGTGTAATTCGGGGCCCAGGCATTGCTCATGGCCACCCCACCGCTAAAATTGGTAAAATTGCAATTGAGCAGATGGATATGAGTGGCAGACTGATAATCGTTAAAAGCAATACTGCCGGCACCTGTATTTTCAAGACGGACGGTGTTGTAATTGAAATTACTGTAATCTCCATATGCCTGCCCAATCCCTACGCAATTATTTGTACCATTACTGATAAATATATAATTATTGGAAATACTGACCGGGGTCAGTGCTGTACCGGATACGGATTGCAAATAGATTCCATAATTACCGCTGCCCATCATGTGGATTTCATTATTGGAAATTTCTTTTGCATTTGCAGCAGCAATGACACCTATGGCCTGGTTGACATTCATGTTCGTATTGTAGGTCGAATTACCTTTCAATATGAGCCCATCACTAAATGCAGCATCAATAGACTGGTAATAACAATTATTAAAATGATTGTTGATGATGGTTACATTTTTTTCAAGATCCCCCCAACTGGCCGATAATCGTATACCGAAATCTCCACCATTAAACTGATTGCTGGCTATATAAACAGAATCTTCTGACGTGGTGCTGCTGTAGATATGTACAAATCCATCATTATAATACGTCAGTGGAGGAGCCATAAATTGGCAATGATTGATATTGATATCACTTGAGCCATTGACGATTTCAACACCGTGTCCCTGATTTGTACTAAAGCTGATTTTCTGAAATGTAATATGGTGCGAACCGGAAAGCCTGACGATATAGTTATTATTTGGCTCGTAAAAATTACGCTCCATCGTCACCAGGCTGCTGTCACCCAATTCGGACTGGAATATGACTTTATTAATTGGATTAAGTCGTTGGAAATTATTGATCAGCAATTGTGTTGAATACGTTCCATTACGGATATTAAAAGTTACATCCCCCAATATTCCACCTAAATTCAGCGCTGTTTCTACCTGAGAGAAAAGATTAAAGTCCGGTAGCACACCTCCTATTGTGTATGTACCGATAAGACCCGGGTAGATATGATTAGTCATCAATGTATCATTGACATGTGTACTATCCACTACACCATTTGGCATTTGTGACCAGAAGATTAAGTCATGACCGGTGTGCGGGGCAAAATTGAAATTGCCGATGATCACTGTATCACACACTGCAGGTTGAAGCGAACCTGTCCAATGATATATTGGTTGTTCGACCCCATTCACCAGCCATCTTATATCTGCACTGGTCAATAGATTTGATCCATAATTTTTAAGTGTCACCTTCACCGGATTCGAGCCGGATGCGAATGGGGCTTGAGGTCCGAAATAGCTGAATATGCCGGCATCGTTTGGAATAGATGGATTGAATTCATCAGCTCCTATATCAGGTGGTGTCCCGCGTAAGTTGCCATCGATATCCATGGTTACAGAAGGAATGGTTTGTCCGGTCCCATTCAAGAGTATATTGGTCACATGCAGATTCGATTCGGACATATATTGTGGATTCACTTCAAAAGAATGTGCATCCTGGCCCGTAGTGGTTTGCCAGTTATCGAGATCCGTTACGGCGACATTGTTCCAGACGCCAAGAGCTCCTGTACTATGATAATCATTATAATCGCTGGTCAGATTAGTTAGAACATTTCCGAACACAGCAGTTCCAGGGCCTCCATTCGAAAAAATATTATTGATGAATTGAAATGCAATATCAGATTGATAATACATCGCATATGAGCCGACTGTGGAATGCACATACACATTGTTGTGATATACATCATAATATTGGCAAAGGTTTATCAACATGCCGTAGGCCTCTACGTTGCCAATCACACTTACAAAATTATTTACCACTCTTGCCCGTGCATTTGCAGATGATATGCTTGATTCAATATGAATGCCATAGCGACCAAGACCGGCGAGTATCGTATTCCGTTCTATTTTTGGCTGGCCATAGTCATATTCAAGATACACTCCCTGATAATACTGATACCCGACGCCGTTTGAAATAGTGTTTTGTAATATCCTGATCCCTGATTCTAAACTCCCATATATTCCAACGGAATAATTGCGATCCAGAAAATTATGCTGGATCAGCGTATTGGATGCAGCCCCTGTACCGACTAAATATAAACCTACGGAACCAAACTGAATCCAGTTATTCTTGAACACATCAGCAGTATCAAGTGTATTGGGTGAATAAATAACTGCATCTGTGATCTGCGTAGAATTGCTTTCATAACCAACAATATGGTTATTGAGGAATTGATTGCAGTGAGCACCATTATAATATTTAATAGCATTTCTGAAAGCAGGATTGACAGACTCAATGGTCAGATTTTTGAAAATGACACCATCCGCTCCATTTAATGTCAGGGTAGTCTGATCTATTCCCAGGTTTGTAATCGTTACAGAACTGCTATCACCGGACTCTGATTTGAATATCACCGGATTGTCACAATCAGAACCGGGAAAGTCATTGATCGTCAGTGCTTCAAGATATGTACCGGTACGGATATTAAACGTAACTGGTCCTGCAGCACCGCCTATATTCAATACATTGACTGCGGTGACAAGTGAATCAAAATCAGGATTTGCTCCACCGATTGTATAGATGCCCAATAATCCGGGATAGAGATTATTTACCTGAAGTGTATCATTTGTCGCGAGTTCATCATTATTATTATTGGGTAGACTGACCCATGCTTTAATGGTATGTGTCTGATACGGTTCAAAATTATATTCACCGATATCTAATGAATCATACGTCCCTGCAGAAGGCAATAATCCTGTCCACATATAAGTCGGTTGCAAAAGTCCATCAACTTCCCAATCAACCTGCATCGATGTCAGTGTATCCTGCCCGTTATTTACAAATTTTATAAAGACCGTATTGACACCGGATGGAAATGGTACTTTGGGATAATTGATCGAAAGAATACCCACGTCATTATTGTACAATGCGATTTCATCACAACCGATATCGGGAGTAAGTGGATCACGTGGTTCATCCTGTATGTCATTAGGTACCTCCGCCAATGTTATTCCTGCAGCATTCAATGCTGCACCTGTTATTGCAAAACCGGAAGAGGTGACATACATCGGATCCTCGTTGATAGTATGTATATCAAAACCTGTTGCCTGCCAGGATGACAGATCTGAATAATTAATACCATTATAATACACAAGATTCGATCCTGTGCTGAAGAGATCATTATAATCGCTTGTCAGTGGACCTTCATTGCTTTCAATATACATCGCGACACCATTTGCACGGTTGTCAAAAATATTGTCTTTGAGATTAATATTCATCGAGTACTGACGTATGTACGGATACCCTGATGTATTTCCTCCTGTGAGCCTGACCGTGTTGTTATATACATTTGAAAAATTACATCCGGCTTGTTGTATGCCATAAGAGTTGGAAGAATTGCCTAAAACAACAAAATTGTTTGCAATCAGATTTGGCTGCCCTGTATTTCCATTTAAAGCAACAAGGTAAAGGCCGACACTTCGTTTTCCGCTGAATAAAATTTGATTTGCAGTGACTTGTGTATTTAGACTACCTTCTGTGATCTGCATTCCATAGGGATAGGAATATGTAGTATTCGAACTGACCGTATTATGACTTATTACCGGAGCAATCAACCTGGTCATCGTCAAGCCGCAGTAGTAAGAATTTTCAAAGGTGTTATTTTCAACTTTGGCACCACTGGAGGAATTGTAAGCGCCCAGCCAATAAAGACCGTATGATCCATTGCGAATCGTATTGCCAATAAATTCAACATCATTATTATACGTATCATAACTCAGTATGGTCACCTGACTCAGACTGGTCGAGGTGGTCGTCACTCCCTCAATCACGCAGCCAAGGAATTTATTGCAATTAGCCCCATTCGTAAAATACACTGCATGATAAGCAGCCTGCACAGTCCGGATAGTCAGGTTTTTAAATCGTACGCCATCCGCTCCATCCAGTACTAAAGTATGATTGGGCAAGCTTGCATTATCCCATATTACATCTGCAGGATTTCCGGATTCTGATTCAAATACAATCGGTGTATTGCAATTCATACCCAATGTCTGAGGTATCGTGAATACGGCATGATATATTCCGTTGCGCAATTGGAAGTGGACTGAATCCAGCACTCCACCAAGTGAAAGCGCAGTCAATGCATCATTGAAACTTGCAAAATCAGGTAATGCACCACCTATAGTCAATGTATCAGAGACAGCGGGATAGAGTGTACTTGTCGTCAGCGTATCATTGACGTTGTAAAGATCATCGGTGCCATTTGGCTGAGCTGTCCAGGATTTGATAATGTAAGGTGTACTTAAAGCAAAATCCACCTGACCTAATAGCACAGTATCCTGTTGCAATGTCGGCAATGAACCTGTATAGTTGAAAGTAGTCTGTGCGACATTATTTAGGTTCCAGTGTATTTCGGCTGATGTAATCGTATTGCCTCCATAATTTCTGATTACCGCTTTCACATCCTGCATTCCTCTGGCAAATGGCATTTTTGGAAAGAGGGTAAAAATACCTGCATCATTTGCATTTGCCCCGATCTCATCAGCCCCTATATCAGGCGTTGATGCATTTCTTGGATTCCCATCGAAGTCGACGAAGATACCAGCAATTGGAATTCCGGCACCATCAAGTGTGTCTGCAAGCACATGCAGATCGTTTGGCGCCACGAATTGCGGATCGATGCTCATAGAATTAAGGTCATATCCTGTTCCACTCTGCCACTGACTCAACGTTTGATATGTTGTACCATTCCAGTCCCCTACATTTCCGGAAATGGCATAGAGATCATTGTAATCTGAAAACAAATGGGGTGTCACAGAGATACTTGAAGAAAAAGCTTTTCCGGTATTTGAAACAAACACGTTATTTTTTACATAAGCAGAGTCACCGCCGACTAATTCAAACGCAATACCACTACCGGTTACATTGCAATTATTATAACTGACATATACATTCTTGCTATTCCATACACGAATACCATTTCCAGTGCCGGGGGACTTGACCATGTTATTGAATATTTTCCCGATTCCGTTATTAGTGCTGAAATTGATCGAATTAAGGAACATACCATCGCCCGAATTCAGAAGGTCAAAAGAATTGCCTGATATTTCTGTTATACCATTCGCACCATTTTGATTGATACCGGTATAACTAGTAGTCGTATTCGTTGAAAAATGATTATTCCGAATATACAGACCTATTGTATTGTATATATAAGTACCATAATATCTTTGATTGATGAATTCATTATTATCAATTATGATTTCATGTTGATCGCCGTAACTAAATATGTTGATTCCATGAGCACCACTGAGTAAATAATTGTGATCAATAGTAAGGTATTCGTTTATACCTCCGAAATTCAATGATTTTACAAGGATACCTGAACCGGGAGCGAAAAAATATCCTTCCAATTTGCAATGCGATATCGTATTGTGTGTTGCACTATATCTCAATTCGATACAATCAGCATAACCCGATGGCAGCGCTTTTATACCTAAATAGCGAAAGGTGACATAATCCGTTCCGGCGAGAAGCACAACAGCCGGATGAACATTATCATTTGTATTCTGAATCGTCACCAGACTGCTGTCCAGGCTTTCGGATTCAAATGTGATCGTATTGACTGCAGATGCGGTGGAGATTGAGTCAATGACCACCTGTTCATTGTAAACACCGTCACGGAAACGAAAAGTGACAGGACCACAAGTCTTAAATTTATTGAGATCGGTCACCGCTTTTTTGAAAGTAACAAAATCAGGTGTCGTTCCCCCGATTGTAAATATTCCATTCAACGGAAGACGATAGCGAAAAGCCAGCGTGTCATTTTCCGGCTGTTGATCCGTGATGCCATTTGGACTACTTGTCCAGATTCGGATTGAATCAGGTTGATTTGAAAATGAGTGTACGGCAAGCACTACATGAGCTGTGTCTCCTTCCGGGTTTAGCACTTGCGTAAAATTCACATCCGGCTGTGGAATTCCGTTTAAGGTCCATTTTAATATCACATTGTGTAATGTGTCAGTTCCAAGGTTTGACAACACGACTTCAATATTCTGTTCTGCATTACAGGATAGAATAGGGGACAAGAGTTGAGTCAGTCCTGCATCTGTCATCGAAGGTGTAAATTCATATGCTCCCGGATCGGGATGTGTTGCATTTCTGTTTTGGCCGTCGATATCAAACGGTGTCGACAGGAGTGCCGAACCAATACCATTCAATAGATTATTGGTAATATGTACATCTGTCGTGGATACAAATAATGGATTTACATTAATCGAATGCGAATCGTACCCGGTTAATTGTTGCCATTGCGTAAGATTGGTCGCATCAGTAAGGTTAGTATACAATTCTCCAAAGAAAGAACCTGAAGTATACAGTACGTTATAGTCAAATGAATTATTAACCGAGCTACTGGAATAGATAACCGGCCCCGCACCCATATTAGCAAACACATTATTGTAGACTGAGTCCTGTACACCGCCTGAATGAGTAAACACATAGGATCCTGATGGATCTTCTGTTCGTACAGTATTATGGTAAATACTGGTTTGGTTGGTGTTATATATTCCGAAACCAACTACTGGTGTAGTGCCAGGTAAGTTGAGGATGTTATTAAATGATCGGGCTCTGAAACCTACTGGTGGTGAGACGCCAGAAAGTGTAATCCCGGAATTACATTGTGTCAGGTAAATGGTATTATTAGAAATGGAAAGTGTATCTGTATCCGTATTGATTTCAATGGCCTTCACCCCGAATTTGGTGGATTGAAATGAATTGAAGTGGATCTGTATGCCTTTGGTGTCAGTAGTGACGATGGCTTTAAAGTAAAAGTCAATAAAACTATTATTTCGGATCTGTAGGGCCTCCGGATATTGAGAACCGCTTCCTGTAAAAGGATCATACAGATGGTAAAAACCAAAGGAGCCATTTTTAAGCGTGTTTTTGTAAAATGTATTGTGATGATCGTAAGAATCTGAATAGATGCAGGCAAAGGCTGTTGTGCTGACACTTGCATTACGACCATTCAATGCGCAATGCTGAATTGTATTTCTGTGAGAATAATTTTTGAGTTCAATGATCCTTGCAAAACTGGTACCCAGTGCATTCAGGGTCATATGCTCAAATGTGACATCATGAGCACTATCAAACCGGATGACATAATTAGCATTTGCTGCAGTGGCATTGAATTGAAGTATCACCGAAGAGCTGTCACCATTTTCTGCGCGAAAGATGACTTGTTTCTCTGCAGCACCCGGAATATGCGGGACGATAAGCTGTTCGGCATACGTGCCTGGCCGTACATTCATGGTGACTGTATCGCATATACCGATGTTCACCAAATCGATGAGTGCATCTGCAAATGTTGCATAATCCGGACTCGAACCGCCGATAGTGTATGTACCTACCATGCCGGAATGAATCGATGCAGTCAAAGTATCATTTGTTGCATTTGTATCCGTGTTCCCATTTGGATTGCTAGTCCATGCTTTCAGGAAATAATCATTACCGGTGGTGAGTGTTTGCAATCCGAGATTGATCAATGTATCCTGACCTGCAGGAATAGTCGCTATTAAATGAACTGGTGTTTGAGGCACTCCTTCCCATTCCCAATCCACATCAACTGAATCCAGCTGTACATCGCTAAAATTTCTAACAGAAGCCTGCATCATTTGTGGGCCGGTACAAAATGATTCAGTGCGGATGGATGAAATGCCAGCATCTTTAGAAAGCAATACAATCATCGGTGTAAAACGCACCACATCATTAGATCCCGGGACCACAGACCAGTCTTTATTAGCATTTCGTCCAGCCAGATAATAAGCCTGAGTTCCGGCCGCGTTTTCAATTCCCTGGGTGGCATTATAATCAGTCGGATGATACGCCGCCCATTGATAAGTATGGATTTCGATGATGTTCGATCCCTCATACAATTTTATCTCGCCTGTATAATATTCAGAACTTGGCTCCGGTATTAGAAAATAAGCGACAAACCGTCTGTCCGGAGCCGTACCTATGGTTTCATGACTAAAAATAACATAGCCTTGACCCTGAGAACAACAATAATCATTTGTAGCATTTATCCAACCCGCTGCGATAAGATTATTCGGGCCGGCAAGGTCAGGAATGCTTTGACCTTCGCAACATCCACTACCTGAATCACCAAATGAAAGAAAACCATTCTGTGCGAGATAACAACTCGAATAAGTAATGCCAAAAAAATCAAAATTAAAACCAAGAGGAACACTCCTCAATTCATTATCAAACAAGGTATCGTCCTGTGGTGATTCAAATTCTAAATTATAATTATTCGGTTGGCTTACTTCATACACTACATTACCAGGTGCTGCTGAGGGCGTAAACGAAACAAAGTCATTATCCGCATCATGTATATTCCAGGTTGAATTATTATTCCTTCCGGGCACGATGATGGCTTCTGTTCCATCTGCGTTTTCAAGACCCTGGGTAGCCAGGTAACCCATACAGTCTCCACCCCACCAATGCAGTGTATGGATCTCAATCACATTCGTGGTTTCAAATAATTTGATCTGGCCATAATAACTACTGTCACACGGATTGGACTGATCCAATGTGATGACCAATCTTCTGTACGGAGCAGTACCAAATATTTCATATGAGGTACTGGTGTAATCCATATTTGTCCACGCAGCTGCGATAAGATTATTAGGCGCATTCACATCAGGAATATACTGGCCACAACACCAGCCCGATCCTGCATCATTCGTAAATGTGACGAAACCGTCTCCACCAACAAAACAATCTGTGTAAGGCACATCGAAGAAGTTGAAATTGAATCCTATCGGAATCTGCATGACATCATCCCCGTACGTATCAAAGTAAGTAGGGTTGTCAATCTCAATGTTGTAAGTGCCTGTCTGAGACAGGATATAAGTTTGTCCCTGACTTCCAGTGGGGGTAAAGGATACAAAATCCTCATCACCATTATTGACATGCCATGTATCATTGTAATTTCGGCCGGCCACAGGTATAGCTTCTGTACCGTCGATATTCTCCAGCCCTTGCGTAGCGGTCCAACCCTGGCATTGATTCTGATTCCATTCCTGCGTATGGATTTCGATGACATTAGTTGTTTCAAATAATTTAACCTGGCCATAATAGGTCTCATCACATGGATTGCCAAGATCAAAGGTGATCACCAGCCTGCGATAAGGTGCCGTGCCGAAAACTTCATAATGGGTACTTACAAAATCCATGTTTGACCATGCAGCAGCTATAAGATTATTCGGAAGATTAGGATCCGGAAGTTCTTGTCCGCAACAATATGTGGCAGCATCACTACTGAAAGTGACAAATCCATCACCACCTACGTAACAATCAGAATATGTATTTCCAAAAAAGGTAAAATTGAAACCGATAGGGATCTGTGTGATTTCATCTCCATAAGCATCAAAGTATGTGGGATCTACAATCTCAATATTATATGTGCCGGTCTGTGAAACAGTATAGGACTGAGCCGAAATCTTCATGCTTCCCAGCATGATCAGGCAGCTCAGAATTTTGATCAGATGGATTCGGGTGTAGCAGTTCAATTTATGCATAATGTTGTATGTCTGATTGAACCCTGAACGAGAGAGAAATACAGGGTAGGCTGAAGCAGGCATTATTTTTCAGGCTCAAAATTGGAAAAGAACACTTGCCTGATCAATAATACATATGCTGTATTTTAAGGGACGAAGTGCTTAGGACAACGAGCTAAAGAAAAATGGAGGATGCTTCCTAAGCCTTAGCCTTCTCCTTTTCCTTTTTTACAAATACAGCATTTGCGTTATTCCCATCCCGCGGCTAACCTCGTTTATTTGTAGCTGTATTAATTCTCCACACCGATCAGAATAGCTATATTAGCATGAGTTCGTATATAGAAGCATATGATTATACAATGCAGAAAGCAGGCACGCATCTGATCAAAGTAGCTATCGTTGATGATAATAAAAGCACGGTTGCCTCATTGAATGAATTCCTTTCGTACTCCCCAAAGACAAAAGTGGTTTTCACTGCCAGGTCGGGTCAGGAGTTCCTTGTTAAAATGAAAATGATCTCCCCTGAAGATTTTCCGGATGTCGTGATCATGGATGTCAATATGCCGGGACAAAGTGGAATTGAAGTCGTGCGGCATGGTAAAGCCGTCTATCCTTCTATTAAATTTATGATGTTGACAGTGTTTGATGATGAGGAGACTTTATTCGAAGCGATCAAAGCAGGTGCAAGTGGCTACCTGTTAAAAGATGAACGAACCAATGTCATCATAGCCCATATCGAAAGCCTCATGGAAGACGGTAGTGTGCCGATGAGCCCCAGGATCGCCCGCAAAACATTGGAGATGCTTGCCACAACGTCCAAGCCCGTCGTCGGTACTCAGGTAGTAGAGCTTCAGGATCTTTCAGCCCGGGAAAAAGATGTTCTTTATCTGATGGTTGACGGTCTTGAATACAGGGATATCGGTCATAAACTTAATATCAGTCCACACACCGTCAGAAAACATATTTCTAACATTTACGAGAAGCTACACATCACATCCAAGACACAGGCTATTCGACTAATGCAGGGAAACCGCTCATCCTATCCGGAGAGTACTTCGGCCAAAAATAAAATTCTGCTTGTCGATGATCACCAGATCATCCTCGATAGTCTTTCGATGATGATTGGTACAGTCACAGATATGGAAGTAATAGGTAAAATCAGCGATCCCAGAGAAGTACTGCACTTCCTCGAACGTTCGCCCGTAGATGTTATGATCACCGATCTCAGCATGCCCCATATGGATGGTTTGGCGCTTGCAAAATTGATTCGGGATAAAATTCCTGAAATAAAAATTCTTATCCTGACCGTCTCTGAGACCCTCGAACATATTCAACAAGCCAAAACTATCGGTGTCGAAGGCTATATTTTGAAAAAAGCAAATAAAGAAGAATTAAGCACCGCCATCAGGACGATTATTGGAGGAGAAAAATATTATGGCCAGTCTTTAATCAGCCTTCTGTCTTAAATTGAAGAGTTGCTTTTATCTGTTCAGTTGTTCCTTATCCTAATGGAATATGCATCGTTATTGAAGTCCCTTGGTTTACACCATTAGCGATCTTCATATTCCCGTTTACACTCATTATTCTTGATGCAAGATTCTTAAGGCCGGTCCCGGTTTTAATCGTGTCCGGATCAAATCCGATGCCATCATCTTCTGCTTTGATAATGAGCTGATCACTTTCAAAGTGAAGGTTGATCATGGCATTGTGACAACCGGAATGACGGATTATATTATTGATAAGTTCCATAGTCATTGCATAACATTGCAGTTTCAACGGATTGTTCATGCCGGGGTCACTTCCTTTTAATAAAAATGTAAATTTTATTTTTTGATTGTGATTGAGATTTTCGATGAGCTGACTGAATATTTCATTCAGGTCTTTATTCTCAATGTCTTTCGGGATCAGGTTATGAGAGATAAAGCGGACATCTTCATAGATGTCAGACATTGTATCCACCAGCCTGTTGATCACATCCTGTTCTTCATCTGATTTATCAGGCGTATTGATCGTTTCGAGGATCCATTTAGCTGCTGCTATTTTTGCATTGATATTGTCATGCAGTTCGATGGCCATTCGTTTACGTTCGATATTCTGACCTTCTGTCAACGCCATCTGGATCTCAAGATTTTTTTGAAAAAGGGCCGCATTATGCTGAAGTAGTTTTTTATTTGTTTTCCGATAGTAATTTAAAAAGAGAAGTCCGCCGATCAACAATGCACCCAATACGTATAAAATAATCTCTAAGTTTTCTCCCTTCAAT
>JBBSAQ010000061.1:0-27007 GCA_038252065.1 Chitinophagales bacterium | reverse complement strand
GAATGGTACCAAAAAAAGTTCTGTAAAATATAAGCTCCTTCATGGATTTTAATCATAGAGAGGCAACATGAAAGTGTTGCCTTTTTTGTTTGTGCGCCCGGCAGGGCGCAAACACTAGAGGGTGCAAGTCCCTTGTAGGCCCTGTAAGGGGAACTACTAGCTTAACGGCAAGTGCATTTAGAAGAAGTACAACTCGGAAAGTGGGAGGTAATCTATGAGTGCGACAAATCCAACAGGGAACAAAAGTGAAGAGCGTCACGAGATGCCAGAACAGCTAATGGAGCAACTGGTCACGAAAGAGAACATGACACGTGCTTACAAACAAGTAGTAAGAAACAAAGGCGCAGCAGGAGTAGATGGCCTGGAGGTGACTGAATTCGACGACACCTTCGTAAAATAAAATGGCGTCAGTGGAAACGTCCGTGGACACGTCGAACTCATCTCATTGTACTTGGCTTGTCAGAGGAGAGAGCAGTGATGTCCGCCTTCAATCAACGTGGGCCGTGGTGGAACTCAGGGGCATCGCATATGAATATGGCTTTACCCATGAGTTATTTTGATTCCATTGGTCTCATTTCTTTGCAAAAGGTGCATAGGCATCACCATCTATTGATTACATCTGTGAACCGCCGTGATACGTGAACCGTACGTCCGGTGGTGTGAGAGGGATAAGATAAAGGAGCAATCCTTTATCTTATCCTACTCGATTCTATCTGCACTTTCATCCCAATGTAAAGTGATATACATCCCTGTGTAATGTGATACTTTTCCTGATGAATTGGGATTTTCATGTCAATGTAAAGTGATATTCCTTCCAATGTAAAATCTCAACTACAATAATTCCAATACTTAATTGAGATATAAGGTAGCTGAATCATGTTAATAAAATATTTAAATGGTTAATGTTCATCATAAATTAGGTTCGACCGGATAGATAAGTCAATTTTGCAGTTCGAAAGGGGGCCACCTAGAACTAATGATCCTAAGGCCCCTCTCCATTTTTTTAGTTATTGAACTTTTGGGGTCATACGTAAACGTATGACACTAGAGGATAATTTTATTTTGTCGTATGGACTTCATTTGTAATGTACTATTACAAATGCTGCATCTGTATTGCTTCACCCAAATTCGTAAACCGCATGTTGCGTTTCTATCCTATTATGTTTATGATTTTCCTGTATGGAAATGTGTTTAGTCAGACTGATGTATCTAAGGAGATACAAAACTTAAAATCGACAGGTCAGCATTTGGAAGAATATGACTTGTTGAAATTTCAGGCCAATAATGTTCAGAGTAGAACATACGGTATGGAAGGTCTAAAGAAAGGTACGATACTCAGTCTTGACCAGGATATAATACAGGACATCTTTCAGGGCCAAAATGATTTTATACATATTCCGGTTCCATTGACGAATTCAACATCGATGAAGTTGATTTTGAAACGAAACCAGATTTTCACTGAAGACTTTGCCCTATATACAAGTGATGATCCGGATCATCCGATTGAATACAATCCCGGTCTTTATTACAAGGGAATTGTTGAAGGAATGCCATCATCAGTTGTTGCTCTTTCCGTTTTTCAGGATCAGATCATGGCTGTCATTACGAGCGATGAGGGAAATTTTGTCCTCGGTGCTATCAAGGGAAACAGGGAAAGCAAATATGTTTTTTACAACGATAAAGATCTCGATCGAAAATCTGATTTCCTGTGTGGTACTGCCGATGATGGATTGAGCTATACAGAAGAGCAGCTAAAGCAAGTGAATCACTCCCGTGATGCAGGTGATTGTGTTCGGCTGTATATTGAAATCGATGATGATATAGTGACGGACAAAGGAGGCGCTATTCCTGCTACTAACTTCATTACAGCCCTTTACAATCAAAGTTTTGTGTTGTATAGCAATGAAGGGATTGCCATGATGATCAATCAGGTTCTGGCTTGGACTTCGAACAGCCCCTACACAGGATCTACTTCAGCTTCAATGCTTTTATCGTACCAGATCAATACGGGTTCTTTCAATGCTAATCTATCTGCTCTTGTATCCTATGCTGCAAGCGGAGGTATAGCCGCAGGATTTAATGGAATCTGTAATCCCAACCCTGATCTGAGTAAATGTTTTTGCAGTATTGCACCTACATACTCAAGTGTACCTACATATAGTTGGTCCACTATGGTGATCACTCACGAGATGGGCCATCTTCTTGGATCTCATCACACCCATGCGTGTGTATGGAACGGAAATAATACGGCGATTGACGGATGTGCAGGTGCGGTAGAAGGATCATGTCCTCTCCCTCCTAATCCTGCTGCAGGTGGCACAATCATGAGCTATTGTCATCTGCAAAGCTGTGGAATCAATTTAAGCTTTGGATTTGGACCACAACCCGGAAATATAATCCGGAATACGATCAATGCTGCCGGAAATTGTCTTACACCTGCCGGACCGCCTCCGCCGCCACCACCTCTTGCTCCTTATTGTACATCAAACGGTACGAAAACCAATCATGAATACATTAAAAAAGTTGTTTTAGGTGCAATTAATAATCAAACCGGGAGCAATAATGGGTATGGCAATTTCACTTCACTTAGTACAAATGTTATAGCAGGCTCTACGTATACCCTCAACCTGACTCCGGGTTTTGTCACTCCGGCTGCCAATGAATATTGGAGGGTTTGGATCGACTACAATAATGATCATGACTGGACTGATGCCGGCGAACAGGTTGGACAAGGATCAGGCACAACTGCTATAAATGTAACATTTACGGTTCCTGCGAATTGCCCAACGATGACCACAAGAATACGTGTCTCCATGCAATACAATGCCTATCCTCCGGTATGTGGAACATTTACATACGGAGAAGTAGAAGACTACACTTTGATGATCATTGGAACGGCAGTACCGACATGCACCGATGGAATTCAAAATCAGGGTGAGACGGGTATAGATTGTGGTGGCCCATGTAATCCATGTCCCACATGCAATGATGGAATTCAAAATCAGGGGGAGACGGGTATAGATTGTGGCGGACCATGTGCTGTCTGTGCGCCTCCACCTAATCCGGTTTTACTTGCCAGTTATTTTGAAACCGGATGGGATAGATGGGTAGATGGAGGCATCTATGCAGAAAGGGTCAATGGCGCAAATGCATGGGAAGGTGCTTATTCTATAAGGCTTGCAGCCAACGGGGGAGTGCAATCTGCGATGACTTCTCCTACATTCAATCTTTTGACCGCTTCCGGTTTGCAAATCGCTTTTCATTTCTATACAGTGAGCATGGAAACAGGAGAGGATTTTTGGGTTCAATATAAAAACGGTTCCGGCAATTGGGTGACAATAGCAAGTTATGTAAGAGGTCCAAACTTTGCTAACAATATTTTTTATGCGACTACTGTCACGGTACCGAATTTCGTTCCTACAGCTGCGGGTACATTACGTATCCAGTGTTCTGCCGGTGATAATTCAGATCAGGTATTTATTGATGGCGTGACCATTACCAGGCTCTATGCATCATCAATAAATCACATTAATATTGACACTATTTTAGCAGAAGATGGCGGAGTAAAACCATCTTTTTTGAATCTCGTTGATGCAGATAAAACATTGATGGTATATCCCAATCCCGCAAAGGATATACTGAATATTTCATTTGAAGGAGCCATCCAGTCGGTCAATATTTTCTCTATTGAAGGAAAAGAAGTCAGGATAAATGAAATAAATGAAACAGGAAAGAATGTTGATATCAGCCAATTGGAACCAGGCATTTATTTTCTTTCCGTTCTGTCGGAAGGAGAATGGTACCAAAAAAAGTTCTGTAAAATATAAGCTCCTTCATGGATTTTAACCATAGTGAGGCAACATGAAAGTGTTGCCTTTTTTGATTATACTGACACGATAACCGTTCTGGGTAGAATGTTATTAAAGTATTAAAATCAAAATGCTTTACTGACGGAGTTTTACATTCGATTGACTATAGTCTTTGTAAAAGCACTTCACCGTATTAAGAATTGATTTCTAAGTCAGAATGTTGCCGATATCTTAAGTCTTTAGTTTGAATGAAAGGCCTGATTATGTACCAGGTCAGCTCCGCATTTGGCACATTTACCTGCGACACCTGCGCCGCCCGGATCTCCTTTCGGACAGATGAAATGATAAACGCCATTTGCATTTTGTGCTTCTGTATGGGTAGGGACGGCCATATGGGTCACAGGATCTATTTTCATCGCAGGCTCAGGCTCCGGGGTCGAGTTTCCTTTGTGAAATGCCTCATTATGTACATATTCGGTACCACATACAGGACATTTTCCTTCTGCTGATCCGCCACTGCCTTTACAATGATTCGGGCAGATAAAATGCTGAATGACATTGTCTGTACCCGCAGCATTTACAAAGGAAGCAGAATCTTTTGTGACGGTTTTGCCTACAGATGGTGACTCTTCGGTTACAGCATCGGCTTTCTTGCCATTGCAGCCTATAGAAAACATCAAGGCAGCAATTAAAATTAGGGTTGTATAATGTATGGATTTCATATTTCTTTGGTGGATAAGACTTGAGTGAGTGTTGATTTGTGTCATCAGCAAAGATAATCTTCAGCCGATATTGAACCAACCCATTAACTTATGCTGCCAAAAGCCGAAATGGAGCCAGTAATTCATTTTTTACCAGGGATAAACTTAAGTAAGCCATTTCTGAAAGAAATACATTCTAAAATTGCCTAAGATGCAACCTCTGAAAATACATATTGTCTATTTACCCGAATCAAGACGCGACAAACCGGATGTATTCAGAAGTTGAGACATCTCTGATAACCTCATGCCTCAAAGGCACCAGATCGGCGCAGCACAAGATGTACAAGCGTTATTGCGATGCCATGTACAATGTGTGTCACCGTATCCTGGGTTCAGAACCTGAAGCTGAAGATGCATTGCAGGAATCATTTGTGGATGTGTTCAGGAGACTGGATTCGTTCCGGGGTGATTCCACATTGGGTGCATGGATAAAACGCATTGTCATCAATCATTGCCTCAATGCGCTGAAGCGACGAAAAATCGTTTTCGAGCCTATGGATGATCATTTCAGTGAAACAGTGACAGATGACAGAAATGAAGATCCGGATATTGAATACGATGTAAAGCGTGTGAAAGAAGCTATCATGAAATTGCCGGATGGATACAGACAAGTGCTTACGCTTTATCTGATCGAAGGATATGATCATGGAGAAATAGCAGACATTCTCGGTATACAGGAGTCAGGTTCAAAATCACAATACAGCCGTGCCAGAGCAAAGCTGAGAGAAATACTAACCGAATCAAAGGGATCATGAGAAGCAGGCCATCATTAGAAGATTTTATCAAAGACCATCGTAGCGAATTCGATGATCTTACAGCACCATCAGGTGTATGGAAAAAAATTGATAATCAAAAACCAGGGGTTCATCATCTGTGGAAATGGTCAGCTGTCGCTGCGAGTGGGTTATTGCTGATTTCTCTAGGATATATCTTTGGGACAAAATATAATGGAGGTCCTGATGTGGCAGGATGGAGGGAATACCAGGAAACAGAACAATACTATGAAGCCCGCATTCAGTCCAGTATGGATAAAATCAAAACACTCGCCGTAAAGGACGAAGTCACCGCCGACCTTCAGGTACTGGACGATGTGTATCAACAATTGCGGTCACAATTGATGGAGGATCCAAATGCTGACGCCCAGGTTTTGCTCAGCGCGATGATCCGTCATCAACAACAGAAGCTGGAAATCATGGAAAAAATATTAACACGTGTCGATAAATACAAAAAAAATGAAAAGGATAGTCGTGAAATGTAGTTTGTTTTTTCTCATCATTCCGCTCTTTGCTTTTGCAGGAAAAGATGGTGAACACGTAGAGAAAAAAATCAATCGTGAATTCAATATTCAATCTAATGGATATGTCGTACTTCAAAATAAATACGGTGATCTTGATATCGCCATCGGGGAAAATAACCAGGTGAAAATCAATGTCACTATTTCGGTGGAGGCCTCATCAACAAAAAAGGCTCAGGAAGCGCTTGATCGCATCAATGTTGATTTTGAAGAAGGGAATAATCGCATTCAGGCCAAGACTGATATTGAATCTTCCTCAAGATGGTCATCTTGGTTCAATTTTGGAAAAACACAAATGAAAATCAATTACCAGGTTCTTGTACCCCCAGATGTCTATCTCGATTTGTGCAATAAATATGGGGACATCTATATCGAGTCATCTAATCGCGATGTCAAAATTGAGCTGGCGTATGGCAATATCCGACTCGGTGATCTCAACGGTAATTTAAAACTTGATATGGCTTACAGCAAAGGCAATATTTCGCAGATAAAAGACGGTGATATTACATTGGCTTATTCTGATCTGGAGATGGAAGACGGGCATGATGTGACTTTAAATAATAAGTATACGGATATCAAAACAGGCTCGCTTCATAAACTCAATATGGAATCAGGCTACAGTAAGTTGCGCGCTGTTTATATAGATCAATTTGAGTATAATGGCAAATATGATGATTTAGTATTGGAACGTGTAAGTAGTATAAGTGCGGAAACAGGTTACACCGGTATTGTAATTAAAGAATTTGAAGGAAGTGGTGATTTTGACATGCGCTACGGAGATCTTAAAATTCAAAATATCCATCATGGATTTTCAAAAATAAATTTCAACACCGCATACACCGGAGTAAGACTGAAGTTTAATCCTGATGCAGCCTATTCTGTCGATGCAGAGACAAATTACTGTGGTATCCATCACCCCGACTTAAAAATTACTGAAAATGCACAACGTGAATCCAGTAGTAAACTGAAAGGAAGTCGTGGATCCGGAGGAGGGGAAGTCATCGCACGGATGAATTATGGGGAATTGAATATTGAATAGGGACTTATACAACCTCGCTATTTGAAGTTTTTCAACTTCATATTGATATTTGGAATAATAGAAGAAATACTGTAAATTTAGTCAGGCAGTTTATAAACTGCAATGGAAATTAATATGAGTACCAGACCTGCCATTTGCTATATATTTATTTGAATCAAAAAATATTTTATACTTTATCAATATTTAAAAGACACAGAATTTAAATTCAATTCTACTAAAAGGTCTAGAGTTTGAAATCAAATTTTAATAAGATATCAAACTAAAACGATACACCAATATCCATATTACCATAAGGTTGGAATGAAGGCCACTTTGTAAAAATAAAAGATCCAAGTGATATACGAACTGAAAGCAAACTCGATATGACAATTCCTGGAGCAATAAATAAATTAATGCCTGGTCCATTGCTTTTTAAGACAGTTGGATGAATTTCAAACCCATTGGGAAAACCAGGATGTTCAACCACATAGGATAATACAAAAGTATAACCAGATCTATAACCTAATTGACATCCGGTTTGTATGTCAAAAGACTTTTTTTTGATCGAATAATAACTAATTCCTAAAAAAATATAATCATGAAATTCAGAACTACCAAATTTACGGCCAATATAATTCAATGCTTCGTCATATGTTTTTAATTGTGGTGTTTCACTATAAATAAAAGGATCATTTCCTGGATACTTGCCCAAACGAATATCCTGAAATAAGTAATAACCAGAAAGATTAATTTTCTCAGTAACTTTAAGGCTTGCTTTTACAGAAGGATATATCATCCATCGATATGCATCAGTACGATTAATGTGTAGAGGGATTGCAGTTACCCCTAAATTAATATTAAATATATGATTGTTCTGTTGACCGAGAATGAAACTCGATGAAAAAACAATAGAAATTAATAGTATATTTTTAACCACGCCTAATTGTTAACAATTAAAATTTTATTATATACTTGATTTCTATCCTTATCAAAAATTGATAAAATATATGTACCAGTCGATAAGTTGTTAACCATAGTAACCCTGTTAACACCATTTTCAACTTCTCCCTCCATTACTTTTTGCATAAGCAAATCATACATGTAAAACGTAGCTTTTGATTTGTAATTGGATTGAATAAAAAATTCCATCTTAGCGGGATTGGGGTGTGGCACATGAGATTTGGCTACCCTTGCAGTAAAGTTAGGAAACTTAAAATAGCGGGTTAAAAGTTTATTGATACCCTTGAGCCTGCAGATGAAAAAGCTCTGCATAAAGTCCGTTTTTTTCAAGAAGTTCTTCATGTGTTCCCAGTTCGATCATTTCACCACGCCGGAGGACGAGAATGCGATCAGCCATGCGGACTGTGCTGAAGCGATGTGAAATGATGACAGCACTTTTTCCTGATGTGAGTTCAGAGAATCGCTTAAAGACTTCATATTCTGCACGGGCGTCAAGAGCTGCAGTGGGTTCGTCAAGAATGACGATCAGAGCATCACGCATATATGCACGGGCCAGTGCTATTTTTTGCCATTCTCCCCCGGAGAGGTCAACTCCTTCTGCGAAACGCTTGCCCAGCATTTGATCATAACCTTCAGGCAGTTTAAGAATGACCTGATCTGCAAGACTTTTTTCTGCAGCATTTACGATTTGAGGTTTGTTAGCAGATTCATCTATCTGTCCGATAGCTACATTTTCACTGGCCGTAAAATTAAACCTGACGAAGTCCTGAAAAATCACGCCAATCATCTTCCGATAGGATTCAATTTTAAAATTGGTGATATCCACACCATCAATCAGGATTGACCCCTCAGCCGGATCATACATACGGGCAAGTAATTTGACAAGTGTGGTTTTCCCTGCTCCATTTTCACCTACCAATGCTAATTTTTCACCTGCTTTGAGCAGGAAGCTAACATGTCGTACGGCCCAAATTTCTGTACCGGGATATTTAAAACCTACGTTGTCAAATTGAATTCCGGTCTTAATTGTTTTCGGTGCTTCAATTCCTTCACCACTGTCTTTGATCAAAGGCTCGATGGCCAGGAAATCAAAATAATCCTGGAGATACAATGCGGATTCCGTTATGCTCGTAAATGCAGAGAGCAGTGCCTGCAATTGGTTTTGCAACCGATTGAATGAACCGGATAAAAAAGTCATATCCCCAACGGTGAGTATACCCGCAACAGTCCTTATCAGAATTAAAACATAAGCGCCATAATAAGCCAATACACTTCCCACTTGTAATAATGTTCCCCAAATGGTTCGCTTGATTGAGAGCGCTTTATTGACGAGATAATATTCATTCGCAATACGCCCGAAACGGTTGGTGAGAAAATTGTCGAGGCCAAATACTTTTATTTCTTTGGCGGTTTCAACACTCGCACCGATATACCTGAGATAATCCAATTCCCTGCGCTGCGGAGTCCAGCTGCGAACCAATGAATAACTTGATCTGGAAAAATAGGCTTCACTAATAAAAGAAGGCACTACAGCTATAAAGAGAATCAATATAAGCCAGGGCTCAAAAGCAACAAGACCGGCGCCCAGGAAAATAATGGTAATTAAACCCTGAAGTTGACCAAGCACCATGGACATCAGGACAACTCTTCCTGTCGTCTGTCGACGCGCTCTCTCCAGCTTATCATAGAATTCACTGTCTTCGAACATTCCGAGGTCAAGCGAAGCCGCTTTGTGCATCAATTCGATCGAAGAATGATTAGCATACAAGTCCCCCAGCAGTGCTTCCGTCAGGCTGATGAGACGATTGAATATTTCTGAAAATGCAGCCAGGGCTAATTCCAGTCCTACCCACAACCACAACCTATGAAAATCTTTGTCGTGCGCATTGATCAGCCTGATGACTTCATCAATGATCATCTTCCCCACATAAAGCTGGCCGGAAGGAATGGCAGATTTAAAAATGCGAAGGATGATGTTCGTAAAGGTTAATGACGGTGATGTCCGCCATATCATCCTGAAAAACGGAATCAATAATTTCAGTGATTGAAGACTTTCCACAAACCCCTTCTTGGGCTTTGGATCCATTTCCGGAGGAATCATATTACTTAATGCCATCGATGCAACGTAACATTATTTTTTAAAGGATGTTCCACATTATTATATTTTGAAAGTACGGACAGGTCGCGACCTGTCCGTACTTTCAAAATATAATACGGTAATAGCATCCTGATGGTCAATTGTATCTTTGGTGAAATGAATTATATGAAAATCAATATCCTCCGTGAAGAAACCGTTTTTGATAAATTCTTTCACATCAGAAAGACCCATTTACAATTTGAAAATTTCGATGGAACGATGTCTCCGGAAGTGACCAGATACAGTTTTGAAAAATCAGATGCTATTGCAGTTCTTGTCTATCATGTTTCGAAAGATGCATATATTCTGGTGCGTCAGTTCAGAATTCCTTTATTGCAGCATAAGACAGATCCCTGGATGACAGAGATCGTGGCCGGAGGAATATCTGAAGGTGAGGATGCGGTCACGGCCGCTCATCGTGAAGTTCTGGAAGAAATTGGTTATTCAACGATAATACTTGAAAAGATTTATTTTTTCTATGTGTCGCCGGGGATACTTAATGAACGGGTTCATCTTTTTTTCGCAGAAGTAGATGAATCATCAAAAGTGAATGAAGGTGGTGGAGCAAAATCTGAAGATGAAGATATTGAACTCATCTGGCTCCCGAGATCAGAAGCAATGCAATGGGTAGAATCGCAACGAATCGGAGACGCGAAGACGATCATTGCACTACAGTGGCATTTTCAAAAGGGGTTATAAGGGTTATGAGGGTTATGAGGTTATAAAGGTTAAATGTGTTATAAGGTTATAGCTCATTTTTCACTTTTCATTTTTCACTTTTCACTTCTTATGTGCGACGACATAGAAGCCGATCTGGAATTCATCATTGACATAATCATCTTTCAGATTGTCAAAAAACTTTTTTGATTTGAAACGGATATCATAATCTGTGCGGTCGATACTGAAAGGTGCAGCGGATACAACCACGCCATTCTCTAACTTTTCAATTCTTGCTTTGAAGCTGAGGGGTTTAGTGATGCCCTTTATGGTCAGATTGCCATTGATCATATGTGTGGCTTCAGGATCATTGTCAAGTTTTGATGTAGAGGTAATCGTGTATGTTGCTGTTGGAAATTTACCGGTATTGAAAAAATCTTCTTCCTTACCGGGTGCTGTACCTTTGAGATGCTCCTCAAGATTTTTTCCCATATCGCCTGTGGGATCTAATACTTTGAGCTGTGTCATATCCAATTGAATGCTACCCGAGTTGATATTATCGCCGTCAATGTTCATTCCTCCGCCTGCCACCGCTACTGTCCCATTGTGCGTGCCTGTTGGCTTGGAGGCGATCCATTTGACTGTACTTAAATTTGGAATGATCTGATATTGATATGTGCCAGGCGGTTCATTATTAATGTCTGCAGCAGAAGCTGTAGCAGCGCTGCTATCCTTTTGGGCATTTTGTTTACAGGATAGAAAGGCCATTCCAAGAAATAATAATCCAATAACAAATAGATGTTTCATAATATGATTTGATATGATTTAAGAAATATGGTTTTTAAGATTTTCATGCAGATGGCTTGCGAACCTGACGGTTTCTTCAATACCATCGATCAGAATCACTTTCTCATTTTCATTTGCCCATGCATTATCAGAAGCCCGTCCCGATATAATGATCGGGAGATTAGACCGACTGGCTAATTCTCTGATAAAGGATCCAAACTGCCAGTGAACAGGATCTGCATTGACGACCAAAACGCATTCAGAAGAACATTTATTCAGGGCGGAGCAAGCACAATCAATGTTGATATCTGTGCCTATATCGGTGACGCACAAGCCCTGTTTGCGAAGAAAGAAATGCATAAACAAATGGCTCAATTCCTGTTGGTTGCCATGAGGTAAAAACATGATCACACGCGGACCTAAACAATTGTGCGGCATTGTATCAATTTCACGGATTGTCTTTCGTTTGATCAATTCATGAAAACAGGCCTCATGCGCTTCTTCGATCTCACCGGAGAGCCACATCACTTCCATTTTTTCCAGACAGGGTAAAATAAGATTTGTCAGAGTCGTTTCAAATCCGTGTTCACGAAGAGATTCGTCGAGTACAGCATCCATCAGGTTGACGTCCATGGAAATCAATCCCCTTGTCAGATTTTCTTCATGATCGTGATGAAGGACGGAGATACGCTCACATTCTTTCTCCATGTCGTCCGGACTCATTTCAGCTATTCTTGAGATTTTGACCCCGTGGGTATTGAGTTTTTGAATCAGTATGAGCGTTTTCAGGTCTTTGTCCTCATAGAACCTGATATTAGTATCCGTTCTTTGCGGCCGCAGTAAACCGTAGCGTTTTTCCCAAACCCTGAGGGTATGTGTTTTAACACCGGTTAATTCCGCAAGATCGCTAATACTATAAATGCCCACAGCCGTAATGAATGGTATGCTGAAATGAAATGATCAAAATGGTAATATCTCACAACAGTAATAATAATTATTTTGTTTTCAACCCTTTCTGACCGGAATTGGCCGGAATCAATATTCATTATATTTTTAACTTATGCGTATTGGAATAGTTTGTTACCCAACTTATGGAGGCAGTGGTGTTGTAGCTACTGAATTAGGACTTGCTCTTGCAGCGAAAGGGCATCAGGTTCACTTCATCACGTATAAGCGGCCTGCCCGCCTGACACATTTCAGGGATAATGTGTTTTTTCATGAAGTCAATACGGAGGAATATCCTTTGTTTGATTATACACCATACGATACCACGCTCACAAGCAAATTGGTGGATGTGGTTAAATATGAAAAACTGGATCTGCTGCATGTGCACTATGCTATCCCTCATGCAACGGTTGCCTATCTGGCAAAACAAATTCTGGCGGCTGAAGGAATATACATACCCGTCATCACTACACTTCACGGTACGGATATCACACTCATAGGAAGTGATCGTTCTTTTGCACCTGTCGTAGCCTTCAGCATCAATCAGAGCGATGGTGTCACAGCCGTATCAGAGCATCTCAGGCAACAAACCTGCACGCAATTGAAAATCCACAAGGATATTGAGGTGATTTACAATTTCATTGACTTCACCCGATTCAGCCGCACAAATAAAGAGCACTTCAGGATGGCCATTGCTCCTCATGGAGAGAAAATACTTGTGCACACGAGTAATTTCAGAAAGGTCAAAAGGATCGAAGATGTGATTCAGACATTTGCGATTGTGGTGAAAGAGATTCCCTCAAAATTGCTTTTAGTAGGGGATGGACCGGAGCGACCAAATATGGAAAGGCTTTGTCGTGAAATGGGACTATTTGAGCATGTGCGATTTCTTGGAAAACAAGATGCTATTGAAGAAATACTTGCCGTAGCGGATCTGTTTATTATTCCATCAGAAAAAGAAAGCTTTGGCTTGGCAGCACTGGAAGCCATGGCGTGTGAAGTCCCTGTCATTTCTTCAAATGCAGGGGGTCTTCCGGAAGTCAATATCAATGGTGTGACCGGATTCTTATCTGAAATCGGAGATGTAAAATCATTAGCCCAGAATTCACTTTTACTTTTACAGGACCCTGAAATGCTGCAGAAGTTCAGAAAAAATGCACTTGCACAAGCAAAGCGTTTTGATATCAGTCATATTCTTCCAAAGTATGAGGCTTACTATGAAAAAATACTTTCAAAGTTTGCTCCTGTTGCTAAAACCAATAAAGAAATCGTTACGACTTAAACATATACAATTACAAATTTTTCGAACTAATATCCTTTGTTTTCCTATGGCAGGCGCAAGGCACTGCCACTACTGTTTTTGATTTTCGCAGTCAGGCGCAAGGCAATGCCATTGCTAGAGTGTCACTCTCTCACTTCTCTGACTTTTCTCACTCGTCGTAGGTGATCTCCACAGTTGGTGTAAGGGGATGTGATTGACAGGAGAGGATAAAACCATTAGCCACTTCTTTATCGCTCAGTGCAAAACAGGCATCCATTTCTACCTTTCCGTGGATGATTTTGGCCATACAAGTAGCACACGCACCACTATGACAGGAGTAGGGAGCATCATAACCCATATCAAGAAGTGTGTCAAGTATTGTTTTGTCTTTGACATGTGCCTCGATCGTCTGGCCTCTGAGGTGCACAGTCACAATTGATGAATGCGCGTGATCATGGGAATGAATGAGATGTGCTTTTTCCATAACTTCCTCTGATGCCGGCGTGAAAAATTCTCTTTTGATAGCATCCGGATCGACATCGTATGTCTTGAGTGTTAACTCGGTCATCACGATCAGGTCGCCTGGCCCACACAGGAAAAAGAGATCATTTTTCCGGGTGATTGGATGTTTTTTAATCAGATCGTTGATATGATCGGCACTTATTCTTCCTTTAAGACCTGTCCATTCGGGCTTTTTCTTTCCAAATAATGACTTCAGGCCTGAAGAGCCACTTTTTGAAAGGGTATGATAGACAAAGAACTGTCCTGTGTGCTGGGCGGCTATCCGATCTAATTCATCCCTGAAAATAATCTGACTTTCATTTCTACTGCCGTAAAGCAGGATGACAGTGCTTCGTGGTTCTTGTTCCAGAACGGTTCTGGCTATTGAGATCAAAGGCGTAATACCGCTGCCGGCGCCGATGAGATAGATATTTCGTTTGTTGTCAGGCCCGAAATTGCCTGTAAAACGACCCTCGGGATGCATCATTTCGAGCTTATCCCCTACTTTGATTTTGTGGCAAAGCAAAGGTGAGATTTTACCTCCGGACACTTCTTTGACTGTAATGGCAATATGGGGATCAGCAGGAACTGAACTAATTGAATACGAGCGCCTTGTCTCTTTTGTCCCGTCTTTCCAACGTAAAGTCACATATTGACCTGATGTATAGTTGAATTTGTCCCTCTGATCAGGGGGGAAGTCGAATAGTATGCTTACCGCTTCATTGGTTTCCTGTCTTACTTCTTTTACCTCTACTGTGATGAACTCGCCTGTCATGCTATCCTGTCAATTGGTTAAATTTGAAGCTCAAAGATAGCAGCTTATGCATTTAAGAGACTTTAAGTACCTCGCGGCGTATATCGTGCCGCTTATTTGTCTTGCAGGACTCTATTTTGGAGGGTGGGTTTCGCCTGGTGTTATCTATTTTGGATTTGTGCTTGTGCCTGTCATCGAGTTTTTCGTGCCGGCTTCTGCTGTGAATGAAAGTGAAGAGATAGCAGATCAAAAAAAACAGTCAACGTTTTTTGATTTTCTGCTTTACCTCAATGTTCCTCTTGTCTATTTTATCACCGGGTATTTTGTTTGGACGATAGCCCATAAGGCATTGACGATTCCGGAAATTGTTTTTTCAGTTTTCAATGTGGGTATTTTTCTTGGCGTATCCGGCATTAATGTTGCGCATGAGCTCGGACACAGGCCGGGCCATTTTGATCGCTGGATGGCACGGCTGTTGTTGCTACCGGTTTTGTATTCCCATTTTACACTTGAACACAATTATGGTCATCATCTCCATGTCGGTACGCCCGAAGATCCGGCCACGGCAAGGAAAGGAGAACCAGTCTATGCTTTTTTCATTCGAAGTATTTATCAGGGATATAAGAATGCATGGAGAGTAGGCATTAAAATACTTTCTACTGCAGGAAAACCTAAATGGATGCATGAGATGATCTGGTCCCATATCGCACAACTATTTTTGTTGACGACTGTATTTTATTTTTCAGGATGGAGCGGATTGATCATCTATGTATTCACCGCTTTGGTGGGTATTCTGACATTAGAGTCTGTCAATTATGTAGAACATTATGGACTGTTCAGAAAAATACTACCCTCTGGCAGATACGAATTGATGGATGAACGCCACTCCTGGAATTCAAATCATGAACTGGGCAGAATTATACTTTTCGAACTGGTACGACATTCGGATCATCATTACCAGAGTCAGCGGAAGTATCAGACACTGCGACATCTTGATCGAAGTCCCCAATTACCCTTTGGATATCCGGCTTCTATTTTGATGGCTTTATTTCCTCCAATATGGTTTCGTGTGATGAATCAAAGATTGAGATCAATGAAAGAATTTAATTCTGAAATGTGAATGAAAAGTTGGAGGAACCCGAACAACGGGGGAATAGAGATGTGGGGAAAAAATAAAATTGGCATAAAGAATTTTATCCTTTATTTTTAAATGACTGCATTAAATGTGGTTTTGAAAATATCTGGTTGAAAACAATTTAATCCTACTTGCCATGTTTAAGGATGCAGCTTTATCCCTGATGAAATTCTCATCAGTAAAATCTATTTGATCAGGGGTCAGAAAGTAATGCTTGATTTCCATCTTTCAAAGTTGTATGGAGTTCAGACAAAAGTGCTAAAACAAACAGTCCGGAGAAATATTTACAGATTTCCAGAGGATTTTATGGTTGAACTATCAAAACAGGAATTTGAAGATTTGAGGTCACAATTTGTGACCTCAAATAGAGGTGGCATGCGTTAGCTTTTCAACCTTGCTTAGTTTTATACCTTTGCACCCTTAATAAAAACTAAACCATTGCCAACACTTTCCATTGTCATCCCTGCATACAACGAAGAACGCACGATTCACCTCATACTGGATAAAGTCCGTCTCGCCACACTTCCGTCATCATGGGAGAAAGAAGTGATATTGATCAACGATTGTTCGAAGGATAATACAGAAGGTGCAATCCTGAGATACAAAAATGAATTTCCTGAGTTCCCTATCCGGTACGTGGCACACGAAGTCAATAAAGGGAAAGGCGCTGCCCTACATACCGGTATAGCGCACGCCAGCGGTGAGTATACGATTATTCAGGATGCCGACCTGGAATATGATCCTGAAGAATATAACATTCTGCTTGTGCCTATCCTGAAAGGATTTGCGGACGTGGTCTATGGCAGCAGGTTTATGGGTGGCAAACCTCATCGGGTCCTCTTCTTCTGGCATTCGATCGGGAATCAGTTTCTCACCCGCATTTCAAATATTTTTACAAATCTGAATCTGACAGACATGGAGACATGTTATAAACTGTTCAGATCGGACATCATCAAAAATATTCATCTGAAAGAAAATCGCTTTGGGTTTGAACCTGAAGTGACAGCGAAGGTGGCGAGGATAGAAGGTGTTCGAATTTATGAAGTTGGAATTTCCTACTACGGCCGCACTTATGCCGAAGGGAAGAAGATCGGGTGGCGCGATGGATTCAGGGCCATTTATTGCATCCTGAAATACAACCTTTGGTCAAAATAGCATACGCACGTCCATATCGCATTGAAGCTTGTGTAGTCTCTTTAGCACAAGCCCTATGTGCTCAACAATACGGTGCTGATCGTGTTGAAATGTGCGCACGTCTTGAAACAGGCGGAATGACACCGGACATAAACCTTGTGTCTGAGTTATGTTCCAGGTTGACGATACCTGTCAGAGTTATGATCAGGGAGACGGATTCAGGATTCGAAGCGGATGAATATATTTTGGAGAAGATGATTCATGCTATTGACGAATTTAAGAAGATACCGATCGAAGGATTTGTCATCGGCGTAATGAAAAATAACCGCGTGGATGAGGACGCGATGAAACAAATCATCAAACATAGTTTTCCTATTCCCATTACATTTCATAAAGCGCTGGATGAGTCAGGTCAGCTATTTGAAGATGTGTTGTGGTTAAATGAATTTCGATTGATCGATACGATTCTTACCTCAGGTGGGGCGATAAAGGCAGGAGATGGTGAAGAAAAAATACTGGCGATGAAATCAATATTTAACGGGGACATAATGGCAGGAGGAAAAATAATACCACAAGAAATTAAATCATTGCACGAACGGTTTGGCCTCAATTGGTATCATGGCCGTGCTATAGTCGGAGATTTGGGGAAATGAAATTAAACAGCAACACTTAGCCTTTCCACAGGTAAGGCATTAACGGAGCGTTGTATGGCCGCAAAAGTGTAGCCTTCTTTGGTAAAATAATCTAATACCAGGGGTAATGCATAACGAAGATTTGCTTCAGATTTCAGGCTGTCATGAAAAACAACAATTGAGCCCGAACCTGCATTTTCAATCACATTTTGGTAGCATTCTTCAGGTTTAATGTCCCGGTCAAAATCCCCACTCAGGACATCCCACATGATGATCTGGTAATGTCGCTGAAGGAACTGAACCTGGCTAGGTCTTAATTTGCCGTATGGCGGTCTGAATAACCCTGAATTGACCAAACGGGCACAATGTCTGATGTTGTTAAAATAGGCGATGTTCTCAGTAGACCATCCTGACAGGTGGTTGTGTGTATGATTACCTACACTATGTCCTCCTTCAATGACATTATTAAAGATTTCGGGATATTTCCGCACATTATCACCGACGCAGAAAAAAGTGGCTCTTGCGTCAAATGCTGCAAGTGTTTCAAGGACCCAGGGCGTGACCTGCGGAATAGGACCATCATCGAAAGTCAGGAAGATCTCTTTACGGCCGGTAGGCATCTTCCAGGTTAAACCGGGGAAAAGCGCCTGTACATACTGAGGGATATGTGCTAGATACATGCTCATACTTACGAAACAGATAGGTTCATGGATTGGCTATCTTTACCCGCGTTTAAAATTAGTTTTTATAAATGTAGTCTTAACGTAAATTGTTGCAATAATGCTGCATTAAGTTTAAAATCTTTTGATTTTCAGGCGAAAAGCTAACCTGATTCAACATCAAAAGTAATATATATCAAGAAACATGACAAGATTGAGATTTGCCCCCAGTCCGACCGGGGCCCTGCATATCGGAGGTATTCGAACAGCTTTGTACAATTATCTGCTGGCTCGCAAGAAAGGTGGCCAGTTTATATTGAGGATTGAGGATACGGACCAGGCGCGGTATGTGCCCGGTGCTGAGGACTATATAATCCGGTCTCTTGCCTGGTTAGGCTTGAATCCGGATGAAGGACCTATACAGGGCGGCCCTTTCACGCCCTATCGTCAATCAGAAAGGACGGCTATATATCATGAACATGCCATGAAGCTGGTCAAAAGTGGAAAGGCGTACATTGCCTTTGATACCCCTGAAGAGCTTGACTTGATGCGGCAGCGGTTGACGGAAAGGGGAATATCTACCCCTAAATATGATGCTTCTGTGCGTGAAGAGATGATCAATAGCCTGACATTGTCAAAGGCTGAAGTCAAGAGTAAGATAGCCGATAAGGTGCCTTACACGATCAGGTTACTCGTTCATCCGGGGCACGGCATCATCATCCATGATAAAATAAGGGGTGAAGTGATATTTGACAGTACTGAACTGGATGATAAAATCCTGCTCAAAGCTGATGGATTTCCTACCTATCACCTGGCTAATGTCGTCGATGATCATCTGATGCAAATCACGGATGTGATACGCGGTGAAGAATGGTTGCCCAGCACAGCTCATCATGTACTCTTATATCGTGCATTCGGTTGGATAGACACGATGCCTACTTTCTCTCATCTTCCGCTCATCCTCAAACCTAACGGACAAGGCAAACTGAGCAAAAGAGATGGACAGAAATTTGGATTTCCTGTTTTTCCATTGGCATGGCATTCGGATCATATTGATGAATCAATAGAAGGATTTGACAGCTATGGTTTTGAACCCGCTGCAGTCATCAATTTTCTTGCCTTCCTGGGATGGAATCCCGGGACAGAACAGGAAATTTTTTCGCTCGAACAACTGATAGACGTTTTTGATGCAGAACGAATTCATAAGGGAGGCGCAAGATTTGATTACGATAAAGCACTTTGGTTTAATTCCCAGTATTTGCAACACCTGGATTTCGCCTCGGTACAATTGCGATTGGGGCAATATGCAGAAACTGAGAACATCAATATCAGTGATGTAAATGTTGAAGCGGTGTTCAAATTATTACAACCACGGTTACACAGGCTAAAAGAATTTTTTACAATAGGGTATTATTTTTTCACAGATGAGTTGAATTATGATGCAGCTGAAATCAATAAAAAATGGAACCCGGAAGCCGGAGCCTTGCTGCAAAAAATAGCAGAAGCATTAGTAAATACTGAACCATTTACCGCTGAAAACATTTCTATAGTCGTTAAAGAACTCATCACTGCATCAGGTATAAAGATGGGTGTCATCATGCCCATTATACGGGCTTCACTGACAGGTACCATTCAAGGCCCTGATGTATTTGAAATCGCCAGTGTACTTGGTTCTGTCAAAACGATTGAAAGGTTTGTGAAGATGGCAGGGTGGACTCGTGTCGGATAACCTATAGGGTTGCGGGAGAGAACTCCTGCAACGGCAAATGTGATGCCGTTGTTGGAGTTTTCTCCAACAACATTTTTGTGTTACTTAGTTGCATTTGAGAATATACCTGCAACAGAAATTAGACGATATAAAAAATGCCCAGAAAGAAGAAAAATATAGAAACACCTAAGTCCGGAAGGCCTTCTTTTCATGAAAGCCTGAAGGGCTTTGATATCAAAGTCAATTCATTTGGAGAGATGGAATCGACATTTGAGATCGATCGGATCAATGCCTTTTTGAATAAGGAAGTACATGATAAAAAACTGGAAACACCTGATCCATCTACTGAAAAAATAAAAGCTTCAGTGAAGAAGAAAAGCAAAGAGGAGGAAGAATAAATTCATAAAAAAATCCCGTTGTTGGCGGGATTTTTTTATGTCGTTGTTGGCCGGGGAATTAGTTCGCAAGTTTTGCTTTTACCTGAGCAGTGATGTTCGTCGTTTCATCAGCATAGAGCAGGACACCTACTCCTGGACTACCATCGAAAATGTAGGTGTATCCATTCTCTTTAGCTACGGCCTGAATTGCTGTTTTGACTTCATCAAGAATTGGTGCCAGCAGAGCTTCTCTTTTGTCAGACAATTGCTTCTGCATATCCTGATCGAATTGTTGGATTTTAGCCTCATCATCTTTGAGCATAGCTACCTGAGCATCCTGATCTTTAGGTGCGATATCACCAGCCTGAACCCTGCGCTGAAGGTCCTGGGCTTTTGTCTGATAGTCTGTCATCATCTTCTGCCCTTTAGCCTGGAGTTGTTTGCCAAGTGTTTCGAGGTTTGATTCAGCTTCCTTAACCTTGGGCATCATCTCCAGCAAGCTGCCGGAGTCGACATAACCAATTTTTTGAGCTTCCGCGCTGATACAAAAGGTCACAGCAAGGACAAGCATAAGTGTGTATTTCAGTATTGATTTCATTTACGTGTAAATTAATTAATTAAAAAGTTTGCAAAAGTAATGATTCAGATGTTATTTCGAAAGCAAGCGGATGACATCATCTGTCTTGTCGTATTCGGCATTAGAAAAAATCAGACCCCCGGTGCCACCTTTATCAAAAATAAAGTCAAATCCGCGATCTTGTGCATATTTCTGAATAGCTGCATAGACACGTTCCTGAATAGGTTGAACAAGGTCTTGTCTTTTTCTAAACAACGCTCCTTCAGGGCCGAATTTATCACGCTGCATATCCCTGACTGATTTTTCACGCTCCATGATCTCGTCTTCCTTGGCCTTTTTCGCATCCTCTGTCAGAAGGACCTGCTCAGCCTGGTACTTGTTATACATAGCTTTGATCTGATCATACTGAAGCGCTATCTCCTGCCGCCAGTCCGCTGCTATTTTGTCAAGATCGGTCTGGGCTGACTTATAATCAGGTAACTCTTCAAGTACTCTTGTGATATCGACGATGGCGATACGCTGAGCGCTCAATTGGGTAATGGCTGTAATAGAAAGAAACAGCAATAAACAGGTGATTTTATACATCTTATTGAGTTATTAGATTAAACATTCTGTGAAGAGACGCCAAAAATACTTCATTTATTGGCTACTCCTTAGCATGAAGACGGCATCCGTCATTTAAAAGTTTCACACGGTAAATGGTATAACGGTCTATGATCTTCAATCAATACATTAAATGTTAGTCTGTAATATATTTTTTATTAGTACATATAACCGATTTGTTAACCTTCATTTAACCGTTTGATAAACCAAATTAACACCTCCACGGGTAGTTGATTATTTTTGATTCTATGGATCAAAACATTTTTGAGGGCGATGACCTGCGCGTAGAGGATATCATTTCGTTTTTAGGCAGTAAACTTGACCTGTCAGATATGATCTGGAACAGGATTGAGGCCAACCGGAATTCACTTGAAAGATTGTTGACCAGGACCGGTGAAAGCTATTACGGAATAAATACCGGTTTCGGATCCCTCTATTCCATCACTATTTCTCCGGATCAGATCCGGGATTTGCAGACCAACTTATTGCGATCGCATGCCTGTGGAGTGGGACCGGCTGCACCAATCAATATTGTCAGGCTAACCCTTCTTTTGAAGATCATAAGTCTTGCCCGGGGACATTCAGCAGTGCGAAAAGAGGTCGTTCAATTCCTGCTCGATATGTTTAATCATAATATTCTTCCGATTGTTCCTTCGATGGGATCACTGGGCGCATCTGGCGACCTGGCACCACTGGCTCATCTCTGTCTGCCGATGATAGGAGAGGGTGAAGTGGTTTTTAAAAGAGAGCAAATGGGGGTAGGGCGAGCATTGCAGACTTGTGGAATGGATGCCCTGAAACTTGCTGCTAAAGAAGGTCTGGCCCTGATCAATGGGACACAATTTTCGCTGGCGTGGTTGATTTATGCTATTGAAAATGCAAAAAGGTTGAGTGAAATAGTGGAGATGTGTACAGCGATATCCATGGATGCATATGATTGTCATCCCTCACCTCTGGATGCGGATATACATGAGCATCGTCGCCAGCCAGGTCAGATTAAATCTGCAGCTGCTCTTCGCAAATGGCTTGAAGGAAGTGAAATGCAGAAAAACAGAAAAGGACATTTGCAGGACCCTTATTCATTTCGATGCGCGCCTCAGGTTCATGGGGCGACGAGAGATGTGATTGCGTATGCCCATACGATTGCAGGATATGAAATCAATGCCGTTACAGACAATCCACTTGTGTTTAATAGCGACGATGAAACAAAAATTGTCTCTGGTGGAAATTTTCATGCACAGCCACTGGCCTTGACGTCTGATTTTTTAGCTATCGCCCTGGCTGAACTGGGAAGTATATCTGAAAGAAGATCCTTTTTACTATTAGGCGGTCAACGAGGCCTGCCTCCGACATTGGCGCAACATCCCGGTGTGGAATCAGGTATGATGATATGTCAATACACGGCAGCCTCGATTGTCAACCGCAATAAAATTCTTTCGCATCCGGCTTCCACGGATTCGATTGTGACCAGTGCAGGGCAGGAGGATCATGTCAGCATGGCAGCCGGTGCAGGAATGAAACTATATGAAGTCGTCAACAATGTGTGGAAGATCGTGGCCATAGAATGGATGATCGCATGTCAGGCACTTGAATATCGCAGGCCATTAAAGACTTCACCACAACTTGAAGAAAAATATAATACGTATCGAATGCGTGTTGCTCCTTTGTCAGGAGACCGTGTGCTTTCGTCTGATATTGATATGACAGAGAATTTTCTGCGACAGATTTCTTTTTAGACAAGGTCACTTCGCCATGATCACTACGACAAGATTTTCAATTGACAATAAAGTTCATTTTTCAAAAATGGTCAAATTGAATGTGATATTCGGTAGTTCGCTCATTGATCCTGAGATTTCATGTTCACTTCAGCATAACTACTCATTAAAAAATAATTTTATTTTGCAATAATTACATATTGAAAATGATTTCCGTTACAACGCTCAGCGACCTTATATCCTCATTACTTCTTTAATAATTTTCGTGCAGATTCATGATAGCCCACAATTCCTGATATGAGTGAAATACAAAGTAAGCTGAAAGAAAAACTCCAGGAAGCGGAAACGATCCGGAAGATTCAAAGTTATACCGTTCAGCTTCAGACGAGGCTTGCTGATGAAGAAAAAGCATTGGCGGTCATGGAGCAGACACTGGCTAAGGAACAACGTGATGTAGAGCTTCTTGAGAAGGAAGGCCTGACGACGATGTTTCATAAATTTCTGGGCGACAGAGAAGAGAGATTACAAAAAGAAAGACAGGATTATCTCACGGCTGCATTGAAGTATAATGAAATCTATAAATCCGTAGATCTCATTCGATATGAACTCAATCTGCTGACGAAAAAAGAACAAAACCTGGGTAATGTTGAAAAAGAAATTTCAGGACTGATAAAACAGCGAGAGGCAGAGATCATGCTATTGGAACCTGCTAAAGCTGCTCAACTGAAAGCACTACATGAGCAGGTTGACAAGCTGCATATATTTGAAACGGAAGTGAACCAGGCGTTGTCGACCGGAGATGATGCTTTTGATAAAGTTCGGAAGACAGAATACTATCTCAATGAAGCTCAATTCCCGGACAAGCAAATGTGGGGAGGACGAAATCAAAGCAGAATCGTCAATCACGAAGCTGTGGATCGTGCAAGGGATACGGCGTATCAATCGCGACAGTCTCTTATCAGGTTTGGAAATGAATATCGGTATGTTTATCCCGAGCGACCGTTCCAGGTCAATATGGAGATAGAAGATTTCGGACGATTTGCAGAAGTCTTCTTCAATAACCTGATCTCAGACTGGATCATCAGACAAAAAATAAGTAAGTCACTGATCACTGTCAGAGCTACAGCAAACCAGGTGGGACGATTTGTTGAACAATTGAATCAGGAGAAAATGATGATCGCACGGAAGCTTGTGGAATTGGAGAAGGAGAGGAAAGAGACAATAGTGAATAGTGAATAGTGAATAGTGTGCTTCGACCAGCTTGACGCATCCGTGTACTACAGCTCAGCAACCATAGTGAATCAAAATGTGATCCTGAAAGCATCAATATTATTAGCCGTGGGTTTTAATCCAATCTAATTTACAGCCGATAAGCAATGATCCTGAAAGGGTTGAATAAAAATCTATCGTGTATGGAAATCAATTTTCCAAAATTATATCTAACACCAATTTCATTTCTTATAAAAAAATCCCGCCCTCCATTCCGAAAGCAGGATTTTTATTTACGATGAAAACACTTTTATTGTTTCATCACTTTGAAACTGTACATCGTACCGTCCTGTTCTTTGATCCTGCACAGATACATCCCCGGTGATAATGAAGGTATGACAATACTTACCGGCACAGGGGCTTCTGTCTGATCAAACACATTCCTGCCATACATATCATACAACTGTATATGTGCTGACCTGAATGTACCTGATACAGAATTAATGATCAACTTGTCATGAAATGGATTTGGGGCAATGGACAAATCAGGTACTGCAAATACACTTCCATCCAGTGTCCCTGTCTCAAGAATCTCAATCCACCGACATGAACTGTCTGAAGCATTTTCGTTACTGACAGTAAGGCATACATGATACAAACCGCTTTCAAAAGAATGCACAGGACTACGCTCTGCACTTGTCGATCCGTCATCAAAATCCCAATGCCATGTAATCGGATTGAAAAAGGATAAATCAGTGAACAGAATCTCATGTGGATATCCTGCCACCTTCTCTTCATGGCGCCATCTGGCCACTGGATTATTATTTAAACCAAGAGTATCGCAAGGGCTTCCGTCCACAGGCCCCAAACGGTAGTTAGGAATATTTGGAGCTGACCGGATATTCGAAACCTGGAGATTAATAGAATGCTGATTTAAAAAACAAAATGATGCGGGAAGATCAGGCCTCTCAATTACATGCAAATAATTACTACTTCCTGCAGGAGGCACTACATATATTCTTCCATCGGGTGCTGTAAACATTGGAGCAAAACCCAATGGAAACCATCCGGGTTGTACAAATCCATCAAATGTATCCACGAGTGTTTGTGATGCAGCTATATCGTCAGCCCACAAATCCCATTGCCAAATGTGTGTATTATCATCAGCATAAAGATATTGTTCAGAGGGTGAAAATGCAACACCGGTAAAATAACCCGCTTCCGTATGAAATGTTCCGATGTCCGCCAGGTATCCAGTACATCTGTCAAAATGAAATAATGAAATGAACTGTCCTTCTTCAAATGTAGTAGCATCCATTCTGGCCATAAAATTTCCATTACCGGAGAAGACAGCCTGACCAAGGCCGTCTTCTACGATATGATTAACATTTCCTTCATGATCCAGTTTTATACCTTGTGGATCCAACAGGAAGGAAAAATATCTGGGACTATCAGCTTCAAATGTAAGAACCCACCAGTCTCTTCCATTGGCATGACGTGTAGCTATAATTGTCCCTTTATACCATTTCAGGATTGGTCCCATCAAAGAATCCTTAAATTCTAAAACATAAGATGTATCCTTATTCATCCGCACCCTTGCTTCCAAGTGCTTATTCACTTTGAAGCCAATAGTGGGATGCGGTGCCATAGAGTGATAAATCACTGAATACTCATTTGTATGATCGGGAACAGGTAGAATTATTGCACCATCATGTAATGGAAATCCCAATACCCCAGTACCATTTCCATAAAAATTATTCCAATAACCATATTCATTTCCATCGTACGCAATAGTATCAGAAACCTTGATCCCATGTTTTCCAAAAATCTGCATACCGTTTGTCAATAAGACTGGTTCGGCATTCTTATCACAAATATTAGATGAGGTACCTGAAATATTGAGTAATTCGTCAAAATGCCATTCTATATTCATGACGGGTCCAGTAAAATCCAGATACATTACACTGCTCTCTGTGCTACCTGGTGCGACATTATATCCAATCATCCACTTATCACCCTCTCTTTGAGCTTTTGCAGTATGCATCATGAATAAAATAATAAAAAGGAATGACATTCTGAGATATTTCATCTTGATATAATTATCTGTTTAGTACTATAGCCGATGGTGGTCTTGATGGTAATTAAATAGACACCTGCCGGAATTTCATTCACATTAAATATAAAGCTCTTTTTTGAAGGCATATACTGATGAATCAAATTCATGTTCAAATCCGTGAGATTCAATTCCTCCATGACGTCATTACTGCGTACTTCAACCACATCCTTCACCGGATTAGGGTATACTGAAAAATCCTCACTCTCGTATGGTGTAACGATGTTTGGAAAATGAAGATAAGGCGAAAAAGTGCAGTTAT
>JBBSAQ010000060.1:0-27396 GCA_038252065.1 Chitinophagales bacterium | reverse complement strand
GACATTTCCTCCCTGTGAGATTCTGTGTTCCAGAGCTGTTCGATGGGAAACCAGATTACCAGGGAATAGATTAGACAGAAGATGCCACAAATTTCTCCGGACTATCTGTGATGTTTCATCTTCTATGTTCGAGGTATATGCACGGGGAATTAATGGGCGTAGTAATCCCTTTTCGACCCATCTATTGATTCTCCTTGACTGGACAGGATCTGATGAAGCAAAGACTATTTCCGGCAAGTCTATCACGTTAAATATTTGCGCCTAAAATATGTTATGGTCACAAATATGGTAAATATTTGCGCATAAAACAAGTTTATTGTTAATTTATTGCGCTCAAACACAAATTATAGGTAAGTTCCAACCTTCTCGCCAAGTTTAAAGATTGTGGCTGAAAGTACGGAACGTCGGAGTCCGCGACCTGTCCTGCTTATGAACAGGATTTGAACTAGTGTGCCAACAAGACAAAGGTTACAACTAAACTCTCTCAACCCATGTCGCCGAAGGCGGCATGTCTAAACCATCTAAACACTTCGTCCATTGCTAAATCATCCATCCCACGACAGATCACTTCCTACGAAGCTCCTCAATCAACTTCAGTATCTCCTCCCGATTCTTCGCACTCGTGATAAACGTAGGCAACCTGCTAAACATTAAACTGTTTTTGCTCCCCTTGTTATCAATCCCCCTTTCGCGAAGTTTGGCTCTGACATATTGTTCAAGCAGGCTCAGGTGCTCATAATTGAATGCCCACAACAGATCAGATCTGAATTCACGTTGCAACCAAAGCGGCAATCCAAAAATGTTGTCACACATTAAACCATGATGCATATAATGTCTGGAAAGTTTTGCTTCATACTCGCATTCATCACCACATTCTTCACATTTCACTTTCAGTTTAACCCACTCTCCGCTCACTTCAGCACTTTTCGAAATAGGTTGATGGCACTCACGACATTTGACAGACACATATGCAGTCAACGCACCATACCAATGACCAGGTAATTCAACATGAAAACACTTCGAACAAGTCAGCTTCCATGATCCGTTGGAAGGTAGTACCTGCGCCTTCCCATCACACTTTTGACAATGCACGATGTAATGTGTGGCGAGTTCGTAAAGACTTACACCCGGATCTGAAAAGCGATCTTCTAGTTTCAAAATTCTGTTCCTTTTTCGATGCTTGAAAATGTTTTTTTATCTATCTGGTAGACGCCGGAAATATATCCTATCCGGTTCGCTTCGGGATCCTCATTATCTTCTGCAGGTTTGGCTGGAAAGTAGGGAAAATGAAAATGAATCGCCATCAGATCTTTTTCGTCTAAATCATACCCCACTAATTGTACGGGTTCAATGTAATACGGCGCATGAATATTTTTCTCCGCCCATTTTAATGCATATAGATACGCATCTTCACGATAAAGAGATGACCTGTCCGAGTATGTATTGACAGTCCACTTCTTCATCATGATGTCAGGCTTCAATCCTTCAGTCCAGACATAGTCCAATGAAACTGTATTATGCTGCTGATGATATTTATCAATCCTGTTCCAATATCCTGCCGGAACAATATTTTTAAATTCTTTATGATAGACACTGTCTTCCATGAATTCCACAAAAATATTAATCTGACCATGATCCGTTCTGTCGTCCAGAATAGTCATAATCTGATAGAGATATTTTTGCCTGTTTTCGATAGAGGGTTCTGCATACACAAGAAAATAAGCTGCGTCTTCAAGGACACTCACGGATACATTGAACGAATCTTTTTTTGTAAGATCGCTGTACAACTCACGGGCAAGGGCAACTTCTTTTGTACTTTTTGCAAATGCATCTTCAACCTCCTGCGTTGTCATTCTAAGTCCTTCCACACCTCTGTACCACGTGACGACAAATTGTACTTCCGGATCCTTTATAGAGCCCACCACGGATGTTGCTTTTTTAGAAAACTGGAATTTTTCCATAAACCTGTACCGACTGTCCAATATCTCATACTGTCCCTTAAAATTTTTGTTGAGCCACGATTCCAGATTCTCTTTTTTACGAAAGCAGCTAAAGATGGACATAAGGATTGCAAGGATGAAGCAGGATTGGAAGACAATTTTTACCAACGGATTAATTTTTGATAAATCTAAGCGAATTGGTTAATAAAGGGGTTATAGGGGTTATGGGGTTATAAGGGCTATAATGTTAATGGCCAACAACCTCGTCCTTTGTGCGTTATCCCTGAGGAGCTTGTTACACTTTTCTGAATCCTCCCCGAGACTCCCGTTTATAACCTTCATAACCCTTATAACCTTCATTTCCCTTTTTGAAAGCTCTTCGTTAAAAGGAAAATATGTAAATTTGTCCTCATATATTAAAAGACAAAATGAAAGTAACCGAAGAACTGATCGATAAAATCCTTGAGCAAGGCGAAAATGGCTCCCTGGACCCTACGCCTTATATGGAGAGCCTCCAATACCTGATCATGGAGGACGATGAAGTGGATCTGACCGAAGAAGACCAAGCATATCTAATCTTTCTTGGCACCATCTGCATGGAGAGTCTCAAACGGACTGATTTATACAAGGAAATAGAAGATGAAGAATATCTCTATGACCTTGAAGATGCCAATTGGGATGCCCTCGAAAAAGCCGATGGTGAACTCGATGCCTTCATCAGTTCGATCTCAGAGGACTATCCTGAAATGGATCTGCTCGACTTCGTAGCCTTTTCGATCCTCCCTGTCGATGACGAGGATGATGAAGAGGACGATGAACCGGTGATGAGCAGTGAAGACGGACAGTTGCTGGGCTTCATGAGGCTGAAAGCGATGCTGGATGCTATTTTGTTGCCGGCGGTGTAGAGGGCCACAAGGGAATCTTTAAAAATTAATGCTGATTTTGGCTATTGATGACTTTCGAGAAGATTCTATTCTTCGCACGGAGTCTTTACCATCACGACGAGAAATGGAGTGGGGGGTAAGCCTTCATTTTTCGACTAATTAGATAAAATCATGGCGTACCTATAAAATAGTTATTAACTTGAATGAAACTTTTGAGAACAGGTTGATTTTCGTTTTTTGAAACAAGGATGATCGATCATCCGAATTATCTACAAGGCTGAAAAATTATTAACCATTGAAATTGTCTGCTCCGACTTTCAGATTAATAGGAATGATATGTTTTATCATTGCTGTTTTTGCAGTTGGAATAACACTTTATAACATTGCAAATCCACGTAAAAATATTATTCCGCTGCAAGGCTTAGATCAGTCTCCATCACAAAGTCAGAACATTAAGTGGCAGGATGAAAAAGACACTACATCTTTTCATCTTTTTAGCGTTCGTTTACAAAAAGAACTATCCAACCAGATAGACATAAATATAGATACCATTCAATTTTATAAAAACAAGACCCTATACGAAGCAAAAGCAGTCGAGTATAAAGTGGGGGAAATCAGAACGCTTACTGATCTTGGCGAGGGTTTTAGAGAAGATCATCAAATTGATTCTTCAAAATATTATTATTCGCTCGCTATCCATGAGTCAAGGGAGTTGAATGATACCTCGTTATTGGAAAGAGCCATTTTTGGATATGGATGGATGTTAATTTATGATTCGGTACCTGTCCCGCAACTAATTTATCAGATTCTGGACGAAGCAAATTGCATTGCGCATCAGTCAAAGGATACATTATATCAAATATATGTATTGAATAGATTGGCCCAATATTATTATTATAAAAAGGAATACAAAGTGGCGCATGCATTTTGTATGGAATCACAAAATTTGGCTGAAATTAAAAAGGATACGACCGGAATAATTAACAATTTATATGCATTTGAATCTATTTATTCGGATCTCAGACTGTACGACAGACAATTGGAAGTAGTGGATAAGGCATTAAAGTTAAGCCACTTTATCAGGGATACCCCTACGCTGTACACCATTTATCGCACCGCCTCCAGAGGATTTTTGATCAATCATTTGTATGATTCATGTTTGTATTATGCAAGGTTAAATATTCCTTTCGCAGAAAATCAACACCGGATGCCTCTTGGTTTGACACATATTGCCAGGGCATATCTTGAGACGAATCAAATGGACAGCGCGAAATATTATTATGCTAAAATACTCATGCAGCGGGCACTGAAAAAAATAAATACCGGAGCTGAGGAGTATCTTGATTTTGGGAAAATTGAATATAAACTTGGAAATTTAGAACTGGCGTTGAAGTATTACAATCGGGTCCTGGAAGATGAAGCAGAGCTTGATTTATCCACAAAAGGAGAGCTGTATAAATCCCTGTCTGATTATTATATTCATGCGAATCAATATGATAAAGCCATTAATTACCTTAATAAGTCCATATCCATTTCCGATTCTATTGCAAAATATCAGCCCGGAGTAGCATTTATTTTGGACGAATCAAAAAAATTCAGGTCTCAAATTGCACTCCTTAATAAAAATACTGAACTTCAGGTCGCCCTCGCATCTCAGCAAAAGCAACAACGAAATTTAGTTTTTGTAGGCTCTGGAATAATCTTTTTTCTGTTAGGGATAGGGTTTTACCGGTTTCAAAAAAATAAAAATTTACTAAGCAGACAGGCGCTTTTGCATCAACGTCTTCAAATCAGCCGGGACCTCCATGATGAAGTAGGGTCTACGCTTAGTGGAATCGCCATGTATAGTCATCTGGCCAAAGAGCAAATTAATGAGGATCATTTGACGGAAGTGAAAAGGTCCCTTGATATCATGCAGGAATCGTCCGGCGAGATGGTAGACAAGCTCAGTGATATCGTGTGGCTTCTGAATCCTGAGCATGATACCCTTCAAAAACTACTGGAAAAACTCGGAGATTATGCCAGGCTTATGGCAAACATTAAAAATATAAAGATCAAAATGGTGATTCCCAATCTACTAAAGGATGATCACCTATCTGTTGAGACACGCAGAAATATATATCTCATCTGCAAAGAATCCATTAATAATGCTATAAAATACAGCCAGGCAACTTCAATTGAAATCAGGGTTGAAAGTGAAAATAACAAACTAAGATTCAGCGTAGATGATAATGGAATCGGCTTTGATTTGCATGAAAGAAAAAGTGGAAATGGCTTAAAAAATATACGACATCGAGCTGATGAAATTGGAGCGGAGCTTGATATTGTTTCAGGTCATGGCCAGGGCACAAGGATTGAATTGAATTATAATCTACTCCATTGAGGTATTTTCTTTCAGAATAAGGCGTGCCATCTTTGTTGATGGAAATGACAATGGGCGCGTATAAAATTCAATCAAATAGTAGGTCTGAAGCTATGGATATCAGAGTCACTATGTTTGAGGATAATAAGCTCTTCAGAACTGCGATGCAAGCTGTGCTCAATAATACTGCCGGGTATACCTGCAGTGGTGCTTTTGAAAACAGCCATGATCTGTTGGAGAATATTTCCTTTACCAGGCCCGATGTGATCCTGATGGATATTGAGATGCCAGGTATGTCGGGGATTGAAGCTACAGTCATGATCCGGAAGCATTTTCCACTTTCGCGCGTTTTGATACAGACTGTTTTCGATGACAGTGATAAAATATTCCAGGCCATGTGTGCAGGCGCATCCGGCTATATCCTTAAGAATGAGCAACCGCGGAAATATCTTGAATCGATCGCAGAAGTATTTAATGGCGGGTGTCCGATGAGTGCTGCTGTCGCCAGAAAAGTCTTTGGGTTCTTCTCCAATAAAAATGTCATCCTGGTTGCGCCAGCTGAGGAAGACTACCACCTTACCGCCAGGGAAAAGGAATTACTTGCCCTCATGATTGATGGAGATGATTATAAAACGATCTCTGAAAAAAATTTCATCAGTTATGAAACGGTACGGACTCATGTCCGGAATATTTATCAGAAACTTCATGTCACCTGCAGGAATGAGGCGGTTATGAAGGCTATTCAGCAGGGATTGATTTAAAATCATTCAATTCTTCCTCCACAAAATCAAATTTTTACGACACGATCCTTTGTGATCACGATCGAACTATGGTCGGGAAGATCATGGTTTGATCTTCCGGTTAAGCTTCAAAAATACTCCAATGGAGTATTGATCCAGCGAATTGCAACTGTAATCTTTAACATGTAATACATAACATCCATTTTACTAAACTTAAAGTGTAATGATCAAACAATTTTAAATTTAAGTGAGGAATATGAATCGTGCAATTTTCGTGTATGATTTATTTCCAGGAATATATTTGTATCCGCCTGTTTTGTGGGAGTATATATTTAAAACTTAAAACTCTTAAAGCAGTATTAAATCTTATTTTTTGGAACCGGGTTGTTCTTGTACTTCTGGTATAAGACAACCCGGTTTATATTAATTATCTCAATTCAATCATTCATGGAAATTAAAAATTTAGGTGAGTAAGGAGTTTATCAATTGGTAGCGATTTTATTAAACGGCAATGTTATTAAAATACTCTTCCACCTTTAGAAAATGTATACCAGAGGGTTTTTTCCACCCCTGATAAAATATTTTCTTACATTCCTCATTTGTTTTGTTTCCCTTGTTGGCATCTGCCATTCCTCTCTTGTTGGATTAACTCCTGAAATCGGGCTTTCGAATCCTTTAGGTGATTTCAAGAGCAATCATGTATTTGCAAAATCTGGTTTGCAATTTGGACTAAATGCTGATTTGAAGGTTGGCAAGTTTGTGAGGACTATTTGGAGGCTTGGATAACAATAAGATCAAGTAGGATGATTTTCTGCCAAAAGAGTCTAATGAATTGATCAGTCGAGACGGCCTGAGGAATTATACTCTTCTCTGGTAAATTCTTAAAGGATTTGTATGTACCTAATTCTTAGGGTTCAACTGTTATTTGAAGGCAAAGTGTTCAAATCAAAAAATCATTACTCGCTTGATAAAATACTGCAATGAGGTATTGTGGGCGTCCCGCTAGCTAACAACCTTTGATATAAATAAGATAATCACTCGTCCATCAAATAACCATATCAAAATATAATTCTCAATACTCCAAAAAAATAATCAATGAAAAATCAGCAAAATTTTCACCCATCAAATTCTAGCGATGTTTTACGCTTGCTAGCCAAACGAGCTTATGGTATTGTTGCTAGCCTAGAGCTTGAACATCCTCTTACTAATGTGAATCAACAGAGGGTAAATGTTTCAAAGCACTCAAAATTGATTCACAAAATTGTGTTCATGTTAATGCTACTGGTTTCAGGGCTGCAACATAGTTATGCTCAGCTGGGGTGTCCCTCTATTGCTTTCACATTAACTAATACGGATCCCTGTTGTTATGAAGTCAGTTTAGCTAATTCATCTGAATGCACTCCCCAACTACGATTAATTTTGGATGTTGGTCAATTCACCAGTTGGACAGCTAATACTGCCAATGGGTTCACAGCCACGCTGATTAGTCCAACTGAAATCCTGTTAATCCATTCTAGTGGAATTATACCTTTTGGAGCTAGTACACCTATTAGTTTTTGTATTTCTGCTGGTAGCACATCAATTTTATCAATGCTTTATGATATTACATGTGGGGTTGGAGAAAGTTGTTTTACGGATATCCCGTTAATGGGATGTGCATCGCTTGATAGCTGTATGGCCAATTTTGCTTATGTCATCAACGATGATTGCGCACTCTTGGGATTCATCAATTTGTCAACTGGAGTGGAGCCATTGACCTATCAATGGAATTTCGGTGATCCCGGAAGTGGATCAGCAAATAGCTCAACCTTGGAGAATCCATCGCATGATTTTGAGCTTTGTACTGATTATTTGGTTTGTCTCACGGTCACAGCGGCTGATGGATGTACGCATACTTTTTGCTATGGCCTAGCCATCGTTGAATTAATTCCAAGTCCTCCGGTGATCACATGTCCTACAGGCAAGTTAGTGAGTTGCAGCAATGAAACTTTACCTTCTCAAACTGGTTTTGCAAGCGCAATCGATAATTGTGATACTTCTCCATCTGTCACCTATGAAGATGTAGAGGAAGGTTTATATCCATGCGATTATTCGATTCTCAGGACCTGGACATCAACCGATCAATGTGGTAATAGTTCAACATGCTTGCAAGTCATCGGGGTGTTGGATGAAGTAGCTCCAGTAATTGATAATTGTCCATCAAATATTACCGTTCAAGGTGTAATAGGTGGAAATGGAATTTGTACTGCCAATGTGACTATCATCAGTCCAACAGCTACAGACAATTGTGATCCTTCCGTTACTTTAAAAAATAGCTTTAACCAAACTTCAAATGCAAGTGGAATATATCCATCCGGTAATACTTCGGTTGTTTGGACTGCGACTGATGATTGTCACAATGTTTCGACATGCATTACGACAGTGAGTGTGAATTGTGATCCTTGTGAAACAGTGTCCAATTCAATTACTGTAGGACTTACGGGGTATTTCCCATTTCAAGGAAATGCAAATGATTTCAGTAATATTGGTAGCAACGGTACAGTACTGAATGCCACCTTAACTCCCGGACATGATAATGCAATTAATAGCGCCTATAATTTCAATGGAAATAGCTCAATCGTATGTGGCGGTGACAATCGTAATATAATTGGAGAGGTTTCAATAGCTGCTTGGGTCAGAACCACAGAGATGAGTAATGGACAATGGATTGCCGGGAAATACAGTTTTCCTGAAGACAGGGGTTACCATCTTATAATAGGAAGTAATGCTCCAAATTTTATAGGGCAAGTTGCATTCAATGGACGCGATGGAACATCAATCTACCACTCTTCCGGTTATAGTCCTACCAAAATAAATGATGGTGGATGGCATTGTGTAGTCGGTACTGCCGGGAACGGTCAATGGAAAGTATATGTAGATGGAAACCTTGAAAGTACTTCAAATGAAACCACGTTTTCGTTAGCTCCTTCCACTAACGAAGAATTTACCATTGGGTGGCATACTGATTTTGCCATTCCCTTATGGATGAATGGAGATATAGATAATGTACTTGTGCTAAATCGTGTACTATCTCAAAATGAAATTGAATGTCTATGCACAGGAGTTTTGCCCACCATTTGTGAATGTCCTATTGGTACTACTCCCGGATCAGAAATGGTGATTAACGGGAATTTTGCAGGTGGAAACACAGGCTTTTTATCTGATTATGTTTCTCTTCCTCCAATCTGTTCTCCCGGAGAATATACCGTGACGGACGCCATCAATGTCAGTCTATTGTGCAATAATTGGAGTTGCAACGACCATACCACTGGTCTTCCGTTAGATCAATTCTTTGTAGCAGATGGAAGTTTTATTCCTACACAAGCAGCCTGGCGTGAGCAAGTATTTTTAAATCCAAATTCCAAATATTCATTTTGTGCCTGGGTAAATAATTTGAATGAACCCATACTTAATGCAGTCGATCCAATTGTTGAGGTGTTTTTAGTTAATCAGTCAACAGGAGTTTCTTATCCTGTTACAACTTCTGGGGCATTACCCGAAACGCCTGATTCCTGGATTAACATTAGTGCAATCTGGTATTCAAATCCTGTTGTAACCGTTCCCTATACACCTTTTTGGTTAGAGTTTCGATCGGCTGCCACCTCCTACGAAGGCAACAATTTTGCTATTGATGATATCAGTTTTAGAAAGTGCTCTGATACGCCTTCAATGAATAAATGTATCTGTCACTCGGATATATCAATAAATCACGGAAATGAATCTTATCCTGCTTCTTGCTTTCCGCACACAGGATTTATACCATCATTTGGATGCACACAAGATCCCATAATCATTTCAGGATTTTTCGGTTGTGCAGACTCAATAACCTGGGATCCATGCGATGAATCTATGGTTACATGGTCACTTATTGATCCAAGCAGCAATACCATTCTTAGTGGTACGACAAACAACTATCCAACTTGGTTCTTTAATCCATCATTAGTTGGTGCACCAGGGTTATACAAATTGGTACTTTCCACTTTCTGTCCAGGATCGACAGACACCTGTTATTGCGAAGTTGAATGGATTCAGGAAGTATGTGATTTATGTTGCACGGACTTAAATTCATTCTGCAACGCAGTAATGAATGTCACTACTATTACCTCTGACAATAATGCTTGCAAAGCTGCTGTCAATATCGGAAATTTACAACCTTGTGACTATATCGCCTGGATTGATTGGGGCGATACTAATTTAGATGCAGGTCCTTTTTACTCAGGACAGATGCCAATGCATATTTACAATGGAAGTGGCACATATACTATTTCATACCAAGCCATTGAAACGGATTTAACAACTGGTATGGATTGTTTTGAAAAAGTAATTCAACAAACCATAAACCTGGTTTGTAGAACTTGCACAACATGTGAAAATAATCTAGCCCAAAATTCAGGGTTCTTAATAGGTGCTGTACCTGGTGCCCTAGGGGCAGGAGGTAGTACGAATAATTGGTCAGCTGCTGCAGGGTCTCCGGATTTGAGCCCCAGCATCCATGATTGCAATCCAATGGGAATACAAATGTGGGGAAGCTCTGATTTAGGTGAAGCTATTTGCCAAACTGGAATCAATTTTCAATTCGGACATACCTATTCAATAAGTTTTTCTGCCCGTTATACTCCTTTGACTCCGGCAACGCCTTATGTTCAATTCCAATGTTACGCCTCAAACGGTTGCTTTGATCCTTTTACAAATTGCCCAGGATGCGAAGTTATTGGAACTACAACCAATATATCTAATACCGGATGGGCAACGTATACAATTCCGAACTGGACACCAGCAAATGCGCCTTCTTACTCAACTATTGTCATTAAAGCTCTGAATGCAAATGCATTCCCTTTACTTTCATTTGGTCATATTGATAATATCTGTATTCAAGAGAATGACTGCGCACCACCACCTGCAGATATGGTCTCTTGGTGGAGAATGGATGAGCAATCCGGGAATGTTGCATATGATTATCTTGGAAATCATCATGCCGTGCAACAACCAATTGGAACTCCTGTCCAATCAATACAAGGTAAAGTAGGAGATGCTTTGAGTTTTTCGAGTCCGGGTGGCCTTTCACTCAAGGTCAGTGACCATTCCGATTTTAATTTTGGTAACAATGACTTTTCCATTGATGCCTGGATCTATACTGATATGGGAACTCAAACAGAACCTATTGTTGATAAATTAGGAAATTTGAATACTGGATATGCCTTATCCATTCAAGGCACATTCCCATATTATCTTACTTTGGTAATAGGAACCGGTAGTACAGTACAAGTGTTACAAGGACCACCAATCGAGGTTAGTGAATGGAATTTTATTTCGGTTTCTGTAAATAGTACTTCAGCAACCTTTTGCGTTGGAAATATTACTGGGTTTACTCAGCTAACTGTTCCCATCAGTGGTTCATACAATGCCAGCAATACTCGTGACCTGCTTATAGGTAATAACCCTTTTAATCCTCATTGGGGAATCATAATAGATGAGCTTGAGATCTTTAGTCAGGCCGTTGATTATTCTGAATTCAAGGCGATATGGAAAGCGGATAGTTATGGAAAATGTATAACAGTTTCAACTACAGAAATAGTTAACAAATCTACACTGTTAATTTATCCAAGCCCTAACTATGGTGACTTTTATATTGCAATGTCTGAGCCTATTCAAAAAGCTTCTGTTTTACGAATTATAGATTTAACTGGAAATGTTATATTAGAATCCAAAGCTGAAATTGGAAAAGAGATCCAAACAATTCATGCTCCCGACATTCCATCTGGCATGTACTTTATCCAGATATTATCTTATAACAAGATGATTGGTATAGGGCGTTTTTTAAAACAATAATAGAGTAAATCAAAATTGGCCGGAGAACATCATCATACTCCGGCCAATTTCATTTTTTAGTTATGCTTTTACTATTCTATCTGCTCATATCCTTTTCTTCATTCTCGACATTGAGGCAGAACAGTAATGTGGAAATTACTGCGGGTATTGAAAATTTCAATATCAAATATTTAATCAAGGTGGTCCCTATTGACACTCCGTATGCATCAGTCAAAGCAATGATAGAACGGAAGAAGACTTCATTACGCCATACTACAATCAGTCTGGATTCCATCTCTCAAATCTTTACAACGTTGTTGATCGACATACTCATCCCCCATTGGCTCTCCACCCCTTGGTCATTCGATGGCCACACCTCTGTACCCGGTGAAGGACACATCGCCTGCGGTTATTTGGTTCAACTACATTGACAGATATGGGATTTAATCTCAATAAATATAAATTAGCGCAACAACTGCCTGTCAATGAAGCCAAAACACTCGCTCATGGAAGCCCGCTTCTTGAAGTGAACAATTCTTCAGCGAAGGATAGAATCGAAATACTAAAAACAAGTCTGAAAGATGGGATTTATTTCCTGGGCTTTGACCAAAGCCACGTGGGATTTATTCAAAGGAAAGGAGAACAATTGCTGATCATCCATTCCATCTACATCGGCGCAGTACTTCGCCTGTTCCTCCTCAATTCGTTTGTTAAATTATTTTCTAAACAAATCCAAATACTCCTCAAACACAAATATCCGATTACGTTTGAACCCAGTGCTTTCATGAAGGATCTCCAGTCGCTGAAAATCTTTGATAATACTATTGGCCGTGGCTTTTGATACATGAAGGTCTTCCACAATATCAAGTGCTGTGATGACAGGGTGTTTGTATAAATAAGTAATTAATGATTTTGCAAAAGGCAATTTCCTGCCAAGGTCAATTATTTTTAGGCCTTCGATTTTTTCCCGCAGATTTAATATTTCTTTGAACGTCTCAGCACCTTGTCTCGCCGTTTCGATGATAGCCACTAAAAAAAACTTTATCCATTGCGTGAGATTGTTCTTACTCCGTACAATTGTAAGATTATCGTAATAGAGCTCTTTATTTTTTTCAAAAAAATCGGATACATAAAGTGTAGGCTTATGCAGAATATTATTTTTAACCAGATATAAAGTGATCAATAACCGTCCTAGTCTTCCATTTCCATCTAAGAATGGGTGAATGGCTTCAAATTGATAATGTGCAAGTGCAATGCGAATCAAATGGGGAACATGAATATGGTCATTGTTAATAAAATTTTCCAGGTCGCCCATCAATCGATTCACCTGATCATAAGGCGGAGGAATAAATACTGCATCTTTGATTGAACTTCCACCAATCCAATTCTGACTTTTCCGATATTCTCCCGGCATTTTATGCTTTCCTCTGACTCCATCAAGTAAAACCTTATGTGTATGTCGGAACAATCTGCTTGACAAAGGCAATTCTTTAAGTTGAGATATTGCAGTATCCATAGCTTTGATATAATGTTGAACTTCCTCCCAATCATCCCTTTTTTCAGGATCTATATCTCGTTGTTTTTGGAGCGCCTCCTCAAGATGGGTTTGTGTTCCTTCAATCCTGCTGGATTTTGTTGCCTCTTTGGCAATGTGCATACTGATAAATACATCCACATCTGGTACAATCACGGAGAAGGCATCCAATGCTCCCAGTTTTAAGTTTGCTTCCTCCAATAATGTATTTACTTCCGGATCACTTACGATCCATTCCAGATTGATTTGTTCCGGAATAAAGCTTTTATATTGGAACTGACTTGTATAGTTGCCTGCTTTAAACTGTTTTATATCCATTATACCCCTTATTATTTGGATGCAACAAACTTAACTATAAATTCCCATAGTTTAAGCAAACACATTATCTTAAACTATAAGAAAACATAGTTTAAGTTACCATTCAAGTCTCTACCAGCCCAAAATGCTCCAAAACAGGCCATTTTGACATCCAGGCACCACACAAACCCTGGAACTTACAAATCGTAATTCGTCGTTCATAAATTGTAAATCGTAATCTTAAATCGTAATCGTACTTCGTAAATCATACCTCATCAATCTTCCTCGTCGTTCATAAATCTTCTTACCTTTTTCCCCCGAATACCCTCTGCACTATGCCCCTTTCCTGGAATGAAATCAAGACCCGCGCCGTCGCCTTCACCAAAGAATGGGAGCATGAAACCAGCGAAGACGCCGAAGCCAAATCCTTCTGGGATGGCTTCTTCCACATCTTCGATATCAGCCGCAGAAGGGTAGCGACGTTCGAGCAACAAGTCCGGAAACTGGACAACAAATCCGGATACATTGATCTCCTGTGGAAAGGCATGATCCTCATCGAACACAAGAGCAAAGGGCATAGTCTCGATAAGGCGTATCAACAAGCAAAGGATTATTTCCCGGGACTGAAGGAGAAAGAGCTACCACGATATATCCTGGTGAGCGATTTTGCCAACTTCCGTTTATATGATCTTGAAGAAGGGACGCAAAATGAATTCAAGATCACTGATCTGGTCCAGAATGTTAATCTCTTTGGCTTCATCGCAGGATATCAGAAGCGGACGTATAAAGAACAGGATCCCGTCAATATCGAAGCGGCAGAACTCATGGGCCGGCTGCATGACAAACTGAAAGCGATTGGGTATGAAGGTCATCCATTGGAGATCTATCTCGTGCGTTTACTTTTTTGTCTCTTTGCGGATGATACAGGGATCTTTGAGAAGGGTATCCTGCAGGAATATCTCGATCAGAAAACGAGTGAAGACGGAAGTGACCTGGCTGCACATATCAGTCAGCTTTTTCAAATCCTGAATACACCGGAGGATAAGCGATATAAAAATATTGATGAGGACCTGGCTGCATTTCCTTATGTCAATGGACGATTGTTTGAAGAGCAATTACCGATGGCATCTTTTGACAGTGAGATGCGGAATATCCTGATGGATTGTTGTGCACTGGATTGGGGTAAGATATCACCGGCGATTTTCGGTTCGTTGTTTCAGAGTGTGATGGACAAGAAGGCGCGCAGGAATCTGGGTGCACATTACACAAGCGAGAGAAATATCCTCAAGCTGATCAAGCCTTTATTCCTCGATGATCTGTGGGAGCAATTTGAAAAGGTAAAGAATGACAAGAATAAATTAAAACGGCTTCATCACACGATAAGTAAGCTGCGGTTTTTAGATCCGGCTTGTGGATGTGGTAATTTCCTCGTGATTGCATATCGGGAACTGCGCTTGCTTGAATTGGAGATATCAAAGTTATTGTTGAAAGGTCAACAGGTCACGAGTGTCAATGATTACTTCCTGGTAGAAGTCGATCAGTTTTATGGGATAGAGTACGAAGAATTTCCAAGCCAGATTGCACATGTAGCAATGTTGTTGATGGATCACCAGATGAATGAGCTGGCGAGTGTGGCCTCAGGAGAATATCTAAAACGAATCCCATTGAAGAAGAGTGCTACAATCGTGCATGGAAATGCATTGCGAATTGACTGGCAGAGTTTGATAGTGCCTTATCCGTGGGAGAAGCATGTGGCTAGGTTTCATTATATTTTGGGCAATCCGCCTTTTATAGGAAAATCATTGCAAAATGCTGCGCAAAAGGAGGACATGGATATTGTCTTCGCAGGAGTCAATGGGGCAGGAGTTCTGGACTATGTGACAGCCTGGTATATTCGTGCTGCTCAATACATGCAAAGGTCGAATGAAATTGAAGAAAATGACTTGCCAAAAACAAAAACTGCATTTGTAAGTACAAACTCTATTGCTCAGGGTGAACAGGTTGGTATTTTATGGAATGAACTTTTCAATAAATATCATTGTAAAATTCATTTTGCTCATCGGACATTTAAGTGGGGAAATGATGCAAAAGGGAATGCTGCGGTGCATGTAGTTATTATCGGATTTTCAAATTATGATACGAATGATAAACTTATTTTTGAATATGAAAGTCTTAAAAGTGAAGCACATGAAATAAGAGTTAAAAATGTGAATCCATATTTAATTAATGCTCTTGATTTAATAGTTCAGAAAAGAAGAGGGCCGATTTGTAATGTCCCCGAAATGAATTATGGTAGCATGCCAAACGATGGCGGATTTTTATTGCTAGATAAAAAGCAGAAGGAGGACCTAGTGAATAAATGTCCTGCGGCTGAAAAATACTTGAGAATTTTTTTAATGGGAGAAGAGTTGATTAATAACATCGAAAGATGGTGTCTGTGGTTGGTCGATGCAAATCCAACTGAATTAAAAAATATGCCAGAAGTTCTCAATTTAGTTAATCAAGTCAGAGAAACTAGGCAAAAAAGTACACGTCCTCAAACCAAAGAATTAGGCAAAACACCAACTCTATTTGGTGAGATAAGACAACCCATAGGCACTTATATAGCTTTACCCAGAGTATCTTCTGAAAATAGAAAGTATATACCAATTCGAATACTTGATCCAAATATCATTGCTGGTGATAAGGTATATACTATTGAAAATTCAAACCTATTTCATTTTGGCATATTGACTTCAGATATGCACATGACTTGGATGAGATATACTTGTGGTCGTCTTAAAAGCGATTATAGCTATTCGAACTCAATTGTTTACAACAACTTCCCATGGCCGGAAAACCCTTCTGAAAAGCAAAAGGAAGCAGTAGAAAAAGCAGCCCAGGCTGTATTGGATGCCAGGGCACAATTTCAAAACCCTGCATCAGGTGAGAAGGGAGCCAGCCTGGCAGATCTCTATGATCCAAATACGATGCCACCAGTCCTCGTCAAAGCACATCAGGCTCTGGATAAAGCTGTAGATCTATGCTATCGTCCTCAGCCATTTCCAAATGAGACCAAGCGGATCGAGTTTTTGTTTGAGCTGTATGATAAGTATACGGCGGGGTTTTTTGCGGGGGGGAAGAAGGGGAGGAAAAAATGATTTATTTGAATTTATATGAATTTTGATTTGATTTAGCAAAATAAATTCACAGTTAACTCATGAATAAATTTTTATCAGACAAAAAACTTGCACTTAACCGATTTATTGATAGATATATAGATAAAATACGATATTACTTTAAATGTATCATAGTCCAAAAAAGTAAAATAATTAGTAATAAAATTATTTCAATAGTTCTGTCAAAAACATCTATTTATATTTTTTCTCCTCTGATTTCTATTATTTTTTATATCATAATTTATAATATTAATTTTGGCATATTCCCGGATGTTTTTTATTTGTCGAAAAACAATAATATTACAGCATATTTTGGAACAATTCTTTCTTGCATCTCTTCCATTTTAGCATTATTAATCGCAATTATATTAATTGCTTTTGAGTTTTATAAAAGCAATTTAAAACATATTTATTTAAAGTATTTTATTGAAAACAGCTCCCTTGTTTGGCTGGTGAATATCTATACATATGTTTTTATTTTTTCTGCACTTTCATTAATGTTATTTTCTAATAATTATCCTTCATCAAATGGAGAAATAACAATTAGTTATTTAAGTATAATATCTTTTATAATATTATTCCCTTTGACTTTTATTTTTTCATTTAGGCTAGTAAAAAACTTGAATATTAACCACATAATTGATGAATATTTAAATAAGCTAAGTTTTGAAGAAATATTTCTTATTGATTCTCAAAATAAAATAGTCGAGCCTGAAGAATTCTTGTCTGGAGAATTGACTTTGACAGATATTGTAGATAGGGATTCCTTAAATATATTACAAAAACTATTAATGAATCAATTAAGGACTGAAAATATTGTAAAGGCTCAAATAATATTACTAAAAGTTAATGACAAATTTATAAAATTTATAATTGACAAATACATTATAGATAATAAGAGTAACACATCTTTGTATCAATATAGGTATGCGAAATATTTATTAACAATAATTTCTGATACTAAAATTGATATAAAACTTGTAAACGCATTAATTTTGGACAGATCACTTGAATTAGTAAGTGAATTTTATGAAGTCTATAATAAAAATAAATTGTTGTTATCTGAGATAGAATATTTTCGTGAAGCATTTTATTCAAAATTACTCAAAACATATCAAAATGATACTGAATCAATTATTAAAATATTGAAATCTATAAGTACATTAATAAATACTACAATTAATACCAATCTGCCTCCAGAAAGTGACATACTATATCTTAACCATGGATATTCAAAAAACAACGACAAATCATTAAATAGTCAACGATCTAATGAATCACATAATAATTCATATTCTTGGGGAAAATTTATTGATAACTATCCTAAATATTTTTTAGATGAAATGTATAATTCGATAAGAAATAATGATGAAAAGATATATTTCGATATATTGAATTTATATTATCGATTGGCATTCAACTGGTCATGGGGACAAGATGCAGACATAAAGCATCTGAAATCAAGGTGGATAATTACAATTTATGCTAATTTGATAATGGTTCATAGAGCGGCGATAGAAAGAGGGATTGTTTATAAAATTCAATCTATCGACATTCTATCCTCCATGGAGTTATTTGATTTATTCGAGAAAAATGAAATTTGCGCTAGGAGAATATTAGTAGATTATTTGCATTTTGTAATATGGTTGAATAGCAAAGGAAAACTAACTTATGATATATATAGCGGTATATTTTTAATGGGTGACTTTGGTAAAATGTATTCTTCTAGCAGTTTAACTGAATTTGGAGTGTTTTTTGCCAGTAATTACAATAAAAATGATGATTACAAAGGAGGTTTTGAAGATATTATTGCAACCCTCGAACATTTGTTAAATAGTTATAATGCAGGTATAATTAACCCTGAATTTAAAATTACAAAATTTGAGGAGGTAATTGATGAGCTTAAACTATCTTATATTAATGCTAATAAAAATCGAGCAAAATCGCAAATAGTGATTAGGAGGATTAATAAACTAAAAATGGAAATTAAAATAATAATCCAAAATAAATAAAATTAATATTTATTTATTTATTATTTTAAAACAGAAATTGGAGGATGACTATGAAATGGATTATGTATTAGTGAAATATGATGGAACATATGATTTAATTGAAATTGAAGCTAGTAACTTGCTTTTATTTACTAAGGACGGCCAACCAAGAAAAGAACTTATTCATGCAGAACAACAAATAATGAATTGGATTGACTGGATTGAAAGTAATCATTCATATATTGAAAAAAAACTTCCTAATTTATCTTCCCCAAAAGCATTTATAATTATTGGCCGAAATCAAGGCTTTAACGAATTGGAAAAAAAGCTTCTAAGAAGAAGAAATAAAATGCTATTTGGTTTGACAATTTTAACTTATGATGATTTGGTGTCGAATGCCCAACTTTTATTGAATAAAATAATTAGCAAAAATCACGATAGCAGGATTGTAGAATAAAGTATCTCTGTCTGGACTATTTTTCTTTATATTTCTTATTCTTTATAATTTCAGTAATCCCTTGAAGCAAAACATCTTTAAGGATTTCGTCAAAGTATATCTTAGTATAAATACTATAATTCCAGTTATTGAGATAATAGGATTCTCTGTATGTCCAATGAGGTTCGTTCTCTTTAGGGTTGTTAATATTCCCTGACATTGCACAGTTATGCGTATAATCGTTTCTTGTTTTGTACAAAAACATCAATTTATCTTGGTCAGTAGGTTGCTTTTTTAACATTAGATTTACAGGATTGCTGATTATAATTCTAATTGAGTCAAGTAAATATTGACGAGTACTTTCATTTAATATTTCATTAATGAAATTAAAAAATGAATTTCCAACCCCATACAGTTTTTTGTATTCACTATAAACTTCCTTTATTGTATCAATTTCGATATTTGGTTTTATATTAAATTTATTTAAAAGGATATTAATTATGTTAATTTTATGTTTTTTGGAATCTAAGAAATTATCAAAAGTCATCCAAGATTTAGTTATTCCTAATTGATCAAAACATGTAAGCAACAAATAAGTCCTTAAAGGTACTATTTCTAGAGAAAGAATGTCTGATTTGTTTTCAATACCTTTCATTTTATCAGTTAATAAAATTCTTTCATGTACTCTTAATATTTTTCTAAATTTCGAATTATCCCAATGGTTGGCATACAGGTTTTTCTGCCACCTTTTGTCATATTCCATGGCTAATTCTTTCATATATTCCTCTGTTTGATGAGATGGAATCCGATTACCTAGAGAATTTATCAGCTTCTGAATAGGGATAGTATTGCCTTCAAAAGTGCTCATTTAAATGAATTTATAAGGTTTTCAAAGTTATATCCTCCAACAATTAACTATTTTATAATGTTCTTATTTGGTTATTTTGTAGCAAGTCTAGACAGTAAATAACAAGGCGACTTGTTCTTTATAACTCTGCTTCTTCATTCGGTTCAAATTCTTTAGGTACCGTGATCTGGTATTTAGTAACATATATACCGTTCGGGATTATACTTCGCTTACCACTTCCTAAATCAACATTGTCTAATTTTATTTTTGAAAACCACTGATGACCGGATTTTTCAGCCATTCACACCATTCCTTATGCCAACAAAAACCCAAACAACCACAGCGGCACCACTCCCTCTCCACCAAATTCAATATCATCGCGCACGACAATTCCTCTTGATGCGCTTTTCAACTGGACTTTTGATTTGCTGGCACCGCCAACTTCAATGACAAAAGCTCCTGGTTGCAAACCGACCAACATAAAATCTCCCTGTTCAGGATATTGCACTGCTACCTTGTCGAGATGGTTGGTTTGTATCCAGTTTTGTAGATGGGTCAGTACAAAAGTTTCGCGAAGATGTCCCTTCTCTACTCCAGTGGGTGACAATGCATACATGAGATTGGTGTTTTCGAGATAGATCTTGTCAGGCTTCTGAAGAGCAGTTATTCCACGACGGTCACTGTGCAACAGATTGAGCAGACGTGCCCGTTCCAGCAAATAGATATATTGGATCAGCCGATTGCGGTTGAGCCCTATCCGTTCACTCAATTTACTGATATTGGGTTTGAAAGGCACTGCACTTGCGATCACGTACAATAGCCGACTTAGATTGGTAAAATCTGTAATGGTGTGTTCCGGAACAAATTGCAGATCTGATTCGATGACTGTCCGCACCATTTCACGAACACGAAAAGCATAGGTCTGTTGTCCTTCCACGAAAAAAGGATAATACCCCCCGGTCATGTAAGCTTCTAAAGACGCCATCGGTCGAATGCCAACGTCCTGGATAATCGTTTCCGCCGCATGCTGTGGTTGAAGCAAAATATCCGTTAATGAAAATCCGGGCATGCGCTTTCCTGTCGTAAAAGTTAAATACTCCCGATACGACAACCCAGCCATCTCATAGATGATCGCCCGTCGACTCAAATCAGCCTGTCGATGATGAATGGCCATAATCGATGAACCTGTCAGCACTAATTTTAAACCCGGGATCAGATCGTAAATGTTTTTGATCTCCTGCGCCCATGACCCGTGCGGGTAACGATGAATCTCATCTATGTACAATACTTTTCCACCTGTTTGCGCAAAGGTCTTTGCCACTTCCGAAAGCCTCACCTCAGAAAAGTAAAAATCATCGAGCGTGATATACATCCCCTCGCCAGACAGACCAAAATGGAGTTTCAAATGCTGTAGCAAAACAGTCGTCTTCCCAACTCCCCTGGGACCGCGGATCAGGATCAACCTGGCGTTCCAGTCAATCGTCTGCATGATATCCCGAACAAAATCGGTCGTGGTAAATGAGGTCAATTGTCTGGACTGTTCTAAAAGGACTTCCATATTATTTTGCTATATGATATAACAAATATAGGTGTATTTTGCTATATCAAATAGCATTTTGATTTAAAATTTCATAACTAATTGTATTACAACATATTAGGTATAGCTATTTTGAAAAGAATTAAACAGAAGAAGTTATAGCGACTGATGCTACCCCCAGCCATTTCCAAATGAGACGAAGCGGATTGAGTATTTGTTTGAGTTGTATGACAAGTATACGGCGGGGATATTTGCGGTGGGGAAGAAAGGGAGGAAGAGAAAGAAAATATGAATCCTTAGCACTCTTTTACACACTTTACCGTTAACTTTGAAAGCATATATACCTATTATGAGTGAAATCGATAAGGATATTAAGTTTTATAATAAAATTCAGGACAAATATGAAAATGGCACTTGGTTGTTAATTCATAATCAGGAATTTGTTTCTATACATGATTCATTCGAGAAGGCAGCCGAAGAGGCTGTACGACTTTTTGGTGCCGGTCCTTATTTAATTCGCCAGGTTGGAGCACATCCATTAGTTCTTCCAGCATCTGTTGTCTTTAATATACATCATAGTGCTTGAAGCTAAATGTGGTTTCGATAGTATACCTGATGGTGCGAGTGGTTCTGAACTTTTGACCATATGGGGACCTACGTTATTAGTTAATATTGGATTCGATAAAAATTGGAAAGTTGAAATGTCACCAACTCCTCCAATATCTGGAATTAATAATGTTCAGGCCCTTGTAGATACGGGTGCAGGCGAATCATGCATTGATGATCTTCTGGCGACGCAACTAAATCTGCCGGTCATAGACAAGAGACCCGTTTCGGGTTCTGCCGGACAGCATGAAGCAAAAATCTATCTTGCTCAAATTCACATTCCATCACTCCAGTTTACTATTTATGGTTCCTTTGCCGGAGTTCATTTAGTGGCTGGAGGACAAGTACACCAGGCTCTTATCGGAAGAACTTTTTTAGCCGGCTTTGTAATGATATATGAAGGTAAGACAGGTAATGTTACACTGAAATTTGGTTGAAGTATCATTTAAGATAATGTCTGGAGGATTCAACGATCGATAGATATAATATGGGAGAAAAGTTGCTTCTAAAAATAGAAAAGGATGAAAAAGTTAAACTGCTTAGGATCCAACGATTTCCAAAAGAGACCAAGCGGATCGAGTTTTTGTTTGAATTGTATGATAAGTATACGGCGGGAATATTTGCGGTGGGGAAGAAAGGGAGGAAGAAATGAGGGAAATCTTAATGGTCATTAAACTTATGTTTTAGTCTTCTGCAATATTTTATCTAAGCTATTGCATTGCTCTTCAAATTTTTCCGGATGCGTTTCTTTCAGCTTTTGCAGGTTTATTAATTTCCATCTTACGGAAGGAAATTCTTGAAAATCATATTTGTCCCAAATTGGTTCTAATCTGTTGAAAGCAAGAAGGAATTCCTTGTCTTTATCAGATAAGTTTTTATGGATCATTTCAACCATCTCTGTGCGAGTAGTTTCATAATCTTCATAAGTAAATGATTCTCCCGTCATTCCATCAAACTGATTTTCCAAAGCTTCTCTTTGATCTTGTAAATGGGGACCTAATAATTCGTGAATGGGTCGTGCACTTGATAACAAACAGAATAAAAGTCCTCTTTTAATTTCATCCGTGAAACCTTCATTTTCCAAAATATATTTTACATCAAATAAGTCTCTTGGGTGTTGACGATCTAAAGCCGCGCAGATCTTTCCACCATTTAATTGTCCTAAGGAGACAATTGGCATCTCGCAAAAAGAATTAAATTCGTTCTGCGCTTTTTGGCACAATGACAAGTGCTTTATAGGCGATATGATTCCTCGTATGATCAAATTGACTTCCAATTTTATTATAGTATCATTTTTAGATATCAATAATTTGCCTTCATCCTTTTTATGATCAACGTTAATATCTTGATTCAATTTTTCAACTCTTAATTTGATTCCTTGTAACGCTTCTTCAATGTTCTTAAGACTTGTTGCTCTGTCATCAATAAGTAAATACGTTAAATCTATATCTACGGATACCCTTGGCATATCGCGAACGAAGAGATTAATTGCCGTTCCACCATGCATGGCCAGGTTTTCCTCCTTAGCCACTTCAGGTAAAACGGTTAATAACAAACTAACCTGTTCTTTATAACTCTGCTTCTTCATTCTGTTCAAATTCTTTAGGTACCGTGATCTGGTATTTAGTAACATATGTACCGTTCGGTACTATACTTCGTTTACCACTACCTAAATCAATATTGTCTAATTTTATTTTTGAAAACCAATGATGACCGGATTTTTCGGCCATATAAAGAAATAATCTTTTGACTTTTACAGAATTGCAGGATTCGAGCAGTTGTTGAACATGATCCGGTCGTAAATTATTGAGACCTTCCATCAGTTTATAACTTTCGAGTAAATCAAATTTTAACGGCGTCAGGTAGAGACATTCCATCATCGCCCGGACAGGTCCTGATATCATGACTGAATAGCCTCCTCTTTCAAAGTGTATTAATCCTAATTCTGAAGGGATAAATGATGTTGAATGATATTTAAGTGGGACTTCCCATGTGTAGGATTTAAACCATTTGGGCAACCGTTCATCCTTTCCACCAAACAGATCCACCTTGGCAGTACCCATTTCCAGATAATGTGCTTTGCCTTGAAGCAGCAATGCGCTCTTTGCACCTGGATGTATACTGAATCCTGCTTGTTTTTGCAAAGCATATATGGCACCTAAATAATCTACTCGGTCGCCACTGCGAATCATAGCACCGCTTCCTATGGAAGAAAGCCATTTACTTCTCCTATACCTTTTTTGGAGATCCAGGCTATAGCCGTTTTCACTCAACCACGAAGAAAGGATGACTACTCCTGAAGGTTGTGTCTTTAAAAGGTGGTTTATTTTGGATAATGCCAGGGTACTCATGGTACCAATATACAACAAATTTTAAACCAATTCTGAAACTTAGTTTATATTTTATCAAATTTTGGTATTGATAGTACCCAAATATGTACTAAAGTAAACTTGAATACGGATCTTCCGGATCCTGAGCAATAGAAACGTTTGACCTTGAGTAAAACAACACTCCCACGCGGTTTATATGATCCACCAAATCCTTATTGTCAATATCACTATAAAGGAAAAGATCAAACCGATAAGGCATGTTAGTCTCTTCATTCAAAAATTCTCTTAAACGTGACAGGATACCTGATGTCAGATTCCTGCCTTTCAGCGCAAGATCTACATCGCTTCCCTGACCGTGTCGACCTGTGGCTCTGCTGCCAAACAAGATGACTTCTTCCACTTCCGGAGTACGATGAAAGAGATCCATCATCTGTTTTATGTCAGTGTCAAATAATCCGTACATCTATCGTTGAGATTTCAGATGATCATGTAATGCTAAAGGAACAGGATAGTAACGATTTCTAATTTCAACAATCGCTTTATCAGCCATCGGTTCATCATACAAGTGAGAAGTAATATTCCGGTCACTCAACGCCTCAAGCCATATATTGCCATCGCCTATTAACCCGGTTTCAAATGCCTTTTTTATACTCTCCCTGGGATATTTTAATTCCATGAAGCCTTGTTCTTCAAGATAATCCCTTAGTACATTCCAGGAAAGCTCAAAACAGACCTCAAAAAACTGAATTAGTCCGGCTTTCTCAATGATGGTAGGTTGTGGAATATCCAGCGCCAACTTAAGGTGCTTCATGGAACTAGTAAAGTTTTGAAATCGCTGTTTCCACCTTATATCTTCCTGTTTCATTGCGCTAGGTTTACAGGTTACTGTTTATTTAGCTTTAAAGATACTATGTTTGGAAGTTGCTTATAAGTTTATAGGGTTATAAGTTTATAAGGTTACGTGCATTTCACCACTTTCAATTCAAAGAAACATTTTTTGCGCAAAACATATTTTGATAACATTCATACGTTGACTTGCTATCCACATACTTTGACTTCAGCTCAACCAATCAGATCAATGTACGCGTAACAGTGATTATATAAAGTTCCCCCTCGGGGGAACAGCTTTTCACAGAAAAGCAAGGGGGCAAATTTTTATAAACCCATAAACTCATCATCCATTGTCATCATCCTTCACCCTCACCTGCCGTGCAATACTCTCCTGATGCACCGCACTCAGATAATGACTTATAAACCCCTCACTCAATCCTCTCTCCCTCCCCATATCCTTCGCTTTCTCCAAAATTTCATTCCAACGCTTCACCTGCAGTATTGAAATGCGATTATGTTTTTTATGCTTACCTATTTCTTCACTTAGCTTCATTCTCTTCCCAAGAAGATTCAATACTTCAAGATCAATTTCGTCAATCTGTGTGCGAACAAAATCCATATACTCCAGAAAATCACTGTCATCCGTCATCTCCCGTTTAAAGTCAAGCTTATCGATAAGCAGTTTATATGTTGCAGGTGTGATTTGTTGTGCGGCATCACTCAATGCATGATCCGGATCACAATGCGTCTCTGTCATCAATCCATCATAATTGAGATCTAATGCATACTGAGCCACATTAAGCAGTTCAGTTCGATTTCCACAGATGTGACTGTTGTCACACAATAAAGGAATGCCCGGCATACGGCGTCGCAACTCAATCGGTATTTCCCAATAAGGCTCATTCCTGTACATCGATTTTCCATAAGATGAAAAACCACGATGTATCGCAGCAATAGTTGTAACACCTGCTTTCTGCACACGCTCTATCGCACCGATCCACAATTCAAGATCCGGATTCGTAGGGTTCTTCACCATCACCGGAATATCCACGCCCTGCAATGCATCTGCTATCTCCTGTACCGAAAATGGATTAGCCGTCGATCGCGCACCGATCCACAAGACATCAATCCCAAAGGCAAGCGCTTTGTCTACTTGCTTTGCATTTGCAACTTCAATAGTAGTCTTCATGCCCAATTCTTCCTTTACCCGTTTCAACCATGGAAGTGCAATTGAACCTTTGCCTTCAAAAACACCCGGACGCGTGCGCGGCTTCCATATACCAGATCTGAACAAATCAATATTCGCAGATACAAGTTCCCTTGCAGTGGTCATCACTTGCTCCTCCGTCTCTGCACTACAGGGGCCGGCAATAAGGAATGGACGGTTATCTTTTTTATGAAACAAAACGAGATTGTATTAGAAGGTCAAAGCTATTCACTCAAACCGGATTTTCGTTGTTGTGTTCAAATCTTGGCCTTTGTAATTTTCCGATTTCGATTCTGGATAAAAGGGATGCCGGAGACCGGACTCGTGATGCATCAAAATTCCTCATACAAATTTGTAATGATTTCATGGAGAAGAAGATTTTTATTCGACCCATTCAGGGTCGACCATATCTGTCACATCTTAATCCCCGGGTTGCACCCGGGGCTATTAATGTGAGATCCTTTCAGGATCAAAAATGAAACAGGATACGAAATGAAACAGGATCAAAAATGAAAACTGCTACCTCAAGGAAAAATGATATCATGGAAATCATAAAAATCACAATAATCAAGGTTAAAACAGGGGAGGCATTTTATTTTTCACCCGGGGCTATTAATGTGAGATCCTTTCAGGATACGAAATGAAACAGGATACGAAATGAAACAGGATCAAAAATGAAAACTGTTACCTCTAGGAAAAATAATATCATGGAAATCATAAAAATCACAATAATCAAGGTTAAGACAGGGGAGGCATTTTATTTTTCACCCGGGGCTATTAATGTGAGATCCTTTCAGGATACGAAATGAAACAGGATACGAAATGAAACAGGATCAAAAATGAAAACTG
>JBBSAQ010000059.1:0-28095 GCA_038252065.1 Chitinophagales bacterium | reverse complement strand
TGCATGGCACAAAGTCATAGAAAAGTAGCATGGTCATCTCTGAAATTAATTTAAGGGCATTAATTCTATTAGGTTCTATTTTGATAAAAGACTGATAGATTCCCCAGAATACCCACTAAAAACAGCGTAGAACCAATTATTTAATTTAATTACATCCGGGAGCAGGGATACTGTTGGTTATCCTGATCCTTGTCATTTTGATGAATTCGATGGCAAAATTTATATGCTAGGTACCATTCAGGGCCCACCCAGACATGAATTGATATATCTGAATTATGAATACCAGAAATACGAGCCTCCTGTCATAGAGATAACACAGTCTGAGCCGAATAGTATGTTCTTTGTCACTGATATGAAAGTTGATCACCGAACAGGTGATATGCTGGTATTTTATTATAGTGGTATAGCAGTGCTGGATTCATCATTACTTCAAAAACAGAGATTAAATTACCTTCAAGTACATACATCTGACCATGGCCATATTTTAGGAGTTGACAATAATTATTATACACATGGAGCGACCTCTCAAGGATTAGGAAATGGATTAAGGCTTCTGGTGTTTCAAAAGTATGATACTCTTTTTAATATCCTGTTTGCTGATACTTTTGGAATAAGAGGCCAGGATAATTATCCATTTTTAACCAGATCCATAGATCAAAGAGATGGTATGTTTTTGGTCGGTGGTCATCTTGATGGGCCCTTTAATTCGATTGATTTTTATTCCCACATCAAGAAATTCTATATGGCAAAATATGATTCTGGTATGAATCGACTGTGGTATAAGGAATATGGTGGTGACAGGGGATATACGATGTTTGGAGTAAAACTTCTGGATGATGGAAGCAGTCTTGCTTATGGTACAGTTTATGACTCAGTCACATTTTTGAGATACGCCTATATTATACACGTAGATGAAAATGGAGAAATATTGACTTCCACTACTATGCCTGGTGAGCCGAAAACCTCAATCCAAATCGTCAATCCCGGAGATGAGACATTACGAATTCTCAATCCTGCGCACATTGAAGGACGAATTGAATTATACGATATCCAGGGCTGCCATGTCCTGACCGGCGCAGTCAATTCTGAGGTCACCGAGATTGACACACAAGATTTGACTGCAGGTCTTTATCCCTATGTATTGATTCAGGATGGACACTCTATAGGTTCAGGGAAATGGGTAAAAGCAAAATAAATCATAGCTATGATGCACAAGAGGACCGGATCATGCTATCGGCCCTTTTCTATAACCTTTGGTTGATATAGCTCAAGGTTTTGCAAGTTAGCTGTCCGAAAGACACCCCCTTCCAAAAAAAGTGTGAGTTCAGAATAGAACACATGATACTAGATTTAAATTCAGCTGTCACAGTCTCCCAACGGTTAATGGTTGAACGGTAATCTTTTTTCATATGCCGTGTCCGCCATCTCATGATAAAAGCCGGCGTAAATTCTGAACTCACAGTTTTGACAAAATGTCATTGAATGCATGGGGTGCATGTATCGTGATGATATTGAATCATTTTAATTATTTAATCTGGTACCAATTCGTTCCATCACTCATGATCCACAGAGCTACACTGCTACTGATTGTTGTTTGGGGCGTTGTAGTTAAATCACGATATGATGAAATCGTACGTGTTGTTCCTGTCTGGTTGATGATGACATACATACGGTTTGCACATGTACTTGCAGCGGGAAGTGTAATGGTGCCTGTGCCGGATGTATATCGCCATACCATACCTGTGCCATCAGGATTATCAGTCCCGGCCGCAAGTGGCGTTTTAAATTTCGCTGCAACTGTTCCATTAACTTCAAGTGTTGAATTTGGTGTAGAAGTACCTACGCCGAGTTCTTTATTCACCGTAAGGCTGTCATTGATCGTGATCTCATGAGCAGCGAAATCTCCATAAATCAATGGAGAAGAAGTATTCGAATTACTGATATAAAGCTTGTCACTTCCTGTTTCATTATATCCTGCCAGATATCCCAAAAATACGTTCGAACTTCCTGCTATATTATTGAACCCTGCAGCATTCCCTACGATGGTATTGTAATTTCCTGATACGGTCTGATCACCGGCCGTAGACCCGAGAAATGTATTGTTGATTCCATTGGCATTTTCGCCGGACTTATATCCGATAGCCACATTGCCTTCACCACTGATCACTGAACCAAGTGCATCATAGCCCATCGCTGCATTAAAACTGCCGCCCTGGTTGGCATCCATTGAATATTGCCCAATGGAAACGTTCTTATTTCCGGAAGTATTCGCCCCTAATGAATTTTGACCAATCGCGACATTACTTTCTCCTGATGTATTCACAGAAAGGCTTTGATTCCCTATCGCCATATTCGTCTGCCCGGTAAGACTTGCACCTCCTAATGCATCTTTCCCAATCGCAATATTGTTATTTACAGTTGTTCCTCCGTCAAGTGCTGATGTGCCGATGGCAATGTTGTTTTCACCAGAAATATTTGCTTTGCCCGCATCCTCCCCTATCATCACATTGTTATTGGCCGTATGATCATCGGCAAGACCTGCATTTTTACCGATGAATATGGATTGGCCTGTATTTAAAAAAGATAATCTTCCGGAATTTACCTCTACGAACTTTGCTGAAAGACTATCATTGATCACAATTTTTTTACTCGGAAAATCACCATAGATCAGTGGTGTAGTTGTAGAGGAATTGGCGATATAAAGTTTTGAGTTACCTGTTTCATTTTGACCAGAAGCATACCCTATAAATACATTACTACTACCTGTGCTGTTTTGACCTGCGAAAGTTCCTAAAAATGTATTGGCATTACCTGTGTAATTATTTTCACCTGCCTGGACTCCAATGCCTGCATTCTCATGTCCATTCCAATGGTTACCTGTGTAATATCCGAAAGCCACATTTGAAAAAGCAGTGGTGCCTCCATCCATGGCGCCATACCCCATGACAGAGTTACCATATCCTGAAATGTTACTTCGCAGTGAAGCATTTCCAACTGCGACATTATTGTGACCCGTGAGATTATTTAATAAAGAATTAGCACCCAATGCAGAATTTTCGCTACCCGTAGTTGTGGCCATACCGGATTTATACCCTACAAAGGTGCTCGCATTCAGGAACCCCATGTCATCAGAAAGACCTGCATTGAAACCCACATAGGTACTATTCTGATTATTTAGAAATGTTAATCTGCCACTTTCTAAATTAAGATTGCCCACCACGTGTACTTTTTCAGTTGGAGTACTTGTTCCAATTCCCACATTTTGAGAATTATTATTATAAATATTATTGCCGGATGAAGTCCAGTCATCACTGAAGATGGAAGAAGGTGCGGACCATGAACCATTGCCTGCAGCATCGCTCTGTAGGATATAAGTATCCGCTGCACCATTTGTTAATTGTAAATATTTACATCCTAGACTGTCGTTGATGAAAACTTTATTGTTTTGAAAATCACCATAGATCAATGGTGTAGTCGTTTCCTGATTATCAATAAATAATTTATTATCCACAAACAACTCTTTTCCAACATCCTTTCCAATAAATACATTGTTATTGCCATCACCATACTGCCCAGTTGCATAGCCTAGAAAAGTATTGTTACTGCCTGTATATCCGACTCCCGAATACGCACCAACGCCCACATTTCCTGAACCCATTGTAATGTTGCGAAACGCTTCGGTTCCGAGCCCAACATTTCCGATACCTGAAACATTATCCTTCAATGCTGCTGAGCCAATGCCCAAATTAAACGAGCCTGTTGTATTGTTAGAAAGTCCCAGAAGACCCAATGCAATGTTGGAATGACCGGATATATTATTTTCCATTGCTTCAGAACCTATTGCCAGATTTTCAAACCCTGTATCATTATAGTACATGCTGTAACGACCGATTGCAATGTTATTTGATCCGTTGCCGTATTCCATCACTTCTCTGCCGATACCGATATTGTCTTTTCCGGTAATAATGTATTGGCCTGTACTGTCTCCAATAAAAATATTGCTATTGTCGGTTAAGTCATCAATCTGTCCTGCATGATCACCAATTCGAATGCTATGCCCTGTATTCCTGAACAATAGATTTCCACCATCAATTATTGCATTTCCTACAAGATGAAGTCGTTCTTGTGGCTGATCAGTACCGATTCCCACATTGCCGTTCTTTAGAATGGTCATTGCATTATTTCTATTATTAATATCGTAGCCGATGCCCACTGAAAATACACGATCGTTAGAATCCCAATTCTGAATATCATTTGGGGTATAAAGACTTCCGAAAGAACCGACTACGGTTTCAAAAGCAGATGGAGCTCTGTTTCCATTTCCCGTTGCGAATGAATAGTAACCTGAAGCGAAATTTTCAAATCCACCTAGTGCAGTTGAAAATTCACCACTGGCTACATTGCGGTTGCCATAAGAAAAGGAAGATTGACCTGAAGCCCTGGTGTTGACACCACCTGCAAAAGAATAATAACCGATGCTATCAGGATCCCATCTGTGCGTGTAAAGACCTGTGCCTTCAAAATTGATCACCCCGGTTCTGAATGCACCACGGTAAGGAATCCACATCATTCTGGTGCCCTGACCGGAGTCCTGAACAGTACCCTGATTGAGGATGCCGGTGGCCAGAATTCCATTATCACTGACGACGTGCAATCCCGCTTTTGGGTCAAGGGTATTGATCCCGACATTTTGGGCTTTGAGAATGAAAAGTGAAAAAAGAAAAGAGAAAAAAAATGTGATCCTGAGGATCCAGCCTGACATGGCAAGCCAGCTTGAATTGAAAGGGAGCTGTGACATAACGTTGGGTTTTGTTGTTGAGCCAAAGTTTGTCAATCAAGCGCCCTGTATCCAAATATTGAGGGGTTACAAATGGGTTACAGGAAAAATTAGTTTATAACAACCTGAATATCAATAAATATTACCACAGCAAATTAAAAGCGAATAGCAATTTTAAGTTTACAAAAGGATTTCGTCGAACCTTTTCGTTTCTTCAAAATTTGGTAAGAATGTAGAGAAGCATTTTTCGAAAGAACTTTTATGGGATTCCAGGCAAGGTCAAAATCTAAATGACCTTGGTTTCTTTGGCAAGATTAGATTGATAAATTTAACTAGCTAAAAATCATTCATTTCATATTTTCCTTAAATACAATTGTGTTTTCCTTAAACATTTGGATGTTTTCCTTAAACATCTGGATATTTTCCTTAAACATCTGGATATTTTCCTTAAACATCTGGATGTTTTCCTTAAACATGGAGCTTGTTTTTCTTAATTATCACGCAGGCTCTTGTCCATTCCATTCAACAACCTCACAATCACCTATTTCAGGTTTTCCTTAAATATGTTTTCCTTAAACATCTGGATGTTTTCCTTAAACATGGAGCTTGTTTTTCTTAATTATCACGCAGGCTCTTGTCCATTCCATTCAACAACCTCACAATCACCTATTTCAGGCTTTCCTTAAATACAATCGTGTTTTCCTTAAATATTGTGGAAAAGTCCCCTCCTTTCCAGCTCATAGTCCCAACTTCGAAATCAACAGATTCTCAAAATCCAAAATCAGAACCCAGGATTCTCGATCCCAATCTTAAATCATCCGGATAAAATCATACAGATTAGCTTCCTGTTCCAGCCCCAATTTCTTCCTTAATCGGTTCTTTCCCATCTTAACCGACGCCGCTTCTACATTTTTTAAGATTGAAATATCCTTACTTGATAAATTGATCCGAATGTAACCACAAAGCTCAGTTTCAGCTTTTGTGAGGTCCGGAAAACGTTGATTTAATTTTTCATAAAACTCCGCATTGACAGTTTCAATATTGGCCTGAATACCTATGGAACGCTCACTGATCTGGTTTTGGCCCTGGAGATCAATAAGCAAGGATCTGACTTGCTGCTCAATATCTTTCTTTTGCTGCGCTATAACTTGCAGACGATCGATCATTTTCTGATTGGAATCATACACCTGTGTATTGTGCAGCACGATATTCGTCAGATCCCGCTTTTTCAATTCCAGCTCCTGTTGTATTAACCTGGACTCCATTTCTTTGCGCTTCAATTCGCTGGCAACTTTCATTTGCCTGATTTCATAATCCTGCTTTCGCTTTCGGATATACAAGATGAGCGTACTGATGGCTAAAAATGTGAAAACGACTAACACGAGGAACATGAGTTTTGCATTTCTCAGTTTCAATTTACTTTTTTCTGCATTGAGCAGATGTACATTCATCTCATTCTGAAAGCTTGTTTCCTGTACGTTTAATAATGTAGCTGTCAGCAGGTCCAATTCGTCTGAATTCCTTTTCTCCCTGAACTCAGTTAAAGCAGCCATACGCTTATAATAGAAGTCTTGTTTTACTTCATTGCCTTTTTTGAAATACCATTGGTAAGCAAAACGGTAAAACTCCATTTCCTCTTCGGGTTTTATTTCAATATTATTGCGATCTGAAAATACCAGGAGGCTGTCTATCATGTGTTCGATACCAGGCAAACCAAGATGTTGCATCGCATCCAGTAGTCGCAGTCTGTTATTGAAGTATCGACGTGACTGCTTCTTTACCTGATATACACTATCATTAAAAATAAATGTCTTTAACGGATTGCGATATTCGCCGTTGACCATATCCAGTTGAGCCAGATTATCCATAATCGCACAATACAGATTGATTTGTTGGTTGTAATCGCCCAGTATCGTTTTTGCTTTTTCAAAATACACACGTGCACTATCATATTTTTCAAGTTTTTGATAAAACACGCCAAGATTGTTATGACTGGAAGAAAAAGCATTTCGGCTATCCTGTCTAGCTGCATCCATTGCTTTTCTGAAATAATAAACTGCAGTGTCATTTTCAAGCAATTGACTATGAATCCCGGCTCTGTTGGTATATATATTAAAAATGTCCGTTGGTGGCAAACAGTTCACATTCTTAATCACTTCAGTTGCTTTCTTTACAAATTCCAAAGCATATCGCATATTGATCGTGCGGATGACATCAGAGGCAAATACATTAAGGTAAAAAGAAGCCGAATCAGGATAAGGGAGTTGTTTTTCAAGAATAAGGGCAATTTGAATTTTGTGAAGTGCATTCAATGAATTCTTTCCCGTGTAATCATTTTTAGCCAACTCGATCAGTTCAAAAATTCGCTTATCGACACTGCCTGAAGCATTCAGATATGTGTGAAGTAATTCAGCATTCTCCTGATTTGTCGTATCGTACCTGAACATGGGTGTAGTATCCTGAGAAAAGGCAGGAAAAACCATCAGGAAAAAAAAGATCACACCTGGTAACTTGAGTAGCATGCAGCGATAATAATAATTTAATCGCTGACATTCATCACTTCGAAGAAGAAAGAAGGATTACCGCTTTATGTAAGAAAAATGGAGCGCCCCGACCGAGGCATAAAATCCAATACTGATCAACGCTATTCTCAGATAATCGGCTGTAATCCAGCTCGACACATATTCATGTACACGAAGGGGATCCAATGTCCCCGAATTATCACTAAACAAATATTTATTGATAGGTGTAAAATAATGGAGCGTTACAAAATCAATCAGGATATCCATGACCAGCGAAATAGTCAGGAACATCAGTATTGGATTACCCTTTTTAAAAAATGTCACAAAACAGATCACCGAAATACCGGTAGAAATAGGCATGATTACCCTGTAAAAATCAAACGGATTGGTGGTATGAAAGAAATTATTGAATAATGTGATGTCTTCAATACTACCGGATTTCCAGTTTGGGATAATGACAAATACATCAAACATATGTGCCGCAAAAAAAGCAGCAAACACAAGCGCATTGCACCACAAAAGAAATTGAAACTTCATTTCTGAAAATTCATGATCAAGGGATAAGCATTATGGCCCCAAACCCGGGGAGAATGGCGGAGCATAAATAATAAATCAAAAACTGTTCCACATAAAAAAACCGAAACACCTGTTCCGATTTCCGGTTGATTACTTTATGCACCTGCTCTATTGATATCCAGACTTTCAAGGATAGATGTTGGATACCTCTTTGTACAAACATTAATCATGGCCTTGCCCAAAGTTGTCGTATCAGTCACGTACCTCGGCATGCGCTTAAATAAAAAAGTTAGCGGTTTCGTCACCGTGTAAAATAAATTATACCACCCTGTTCTTGACCTTAAACCTCGCTTAGGAAGTATTAGCCCGGGCCTGAACATATAGGCTTTTTGAAATCCAAGTTTTAACAAATCATTTTCAGTTCTGCCTTTTACACGTGCCCACATTTGCCTGCCTTTTTCTGAACTATCGGTACCTGCGCCGGACACAAAACAGAAGGTCATATCCGGATTCACAGACAAAGCTGTCTCGGCAAAAACCATCGTCAGGTCATGCATGATATGGGTATAATGCTCCTCAGTAGCGCCCACAGAAGTAATGCCCATGCAATAGAAACAGGCATTGTATCCTTTCAAATTCCATTTGGTTTCAGGATCTACAAGTTTTGCAATCAGCACCTCTTTTAGTTTAGGGTGCTTTATATCAATCGGGCTCCTATTGACAACCAATACAGATTCAACATCTGGACTGTCAAGACATTCCAGGAGAACACCTTTTCCGACCATGCCTGTTGAGCCAGTGATGATGACTTTAAGTTTTTCCATGAAGCAATTTATAAAGAAATTGCTTTACGCAAATATGAAATTTGCAGGCGACCGGAAACATCTGACACCGAACAATTACAAAGCTAGAGGACAAAGCACGGGTCAAGCCTTTTCGTTGAATTAAGACAGGGGCAAGCCATTTATAGTAGACGAAGACAGGGGCAAATCATTTATAGTAGACGAAGACAGGGGCAAGCCCTGTCTCTACTTTTCAATAAAATTTCAGCAGCAACATGTTGATGATTGAAGGTGAAGTAAATTTCGTACGCCTCATGTTTCACGTCTCACGAAAAAGATGTGTGTAGCAAAGTGGTTACTTCTGTTTCACCCTCTCCCTCTCTTCTTCAGCTCCAGACCTGTGTTCACCAATGGACTTCACTTTTTGATTTCCAAAATTCTGTGTGAAACTGATTTTAATAGTTGGCTGACTAAATCTTAAGTTTGCTCTGAAATATTGATTTTGCTCGGGGAGATCAGATACGCCGCTGAATTCCTGTGTATTCAATACATCATCATATCCTACTCTGAGTGTACCTCCATTGTCACCAAATTTCTTTTGCAAACCGACATTAATTGCTCCATAACCTTTTATCTCAGTAACACCAAAAAGACCGCCACTCCCATAATATCCGGTAGCTTCAAAAGTAAAATTTGCAGGTAGCGTAATTGTTTGTGTTGAAAACAAACCAAAACCGGCAAAATCAAATTTGGTCAACTTTCCGCCGAAGTATTTCCGTGTTTGCTGCGTGCCACCGATAATGTTATACGACATATTCCACCACTTGACCGGCGTAATCGGAAGTGTAAGTGTAAAATTCAGTGTCTTCGTATCCTTCAAATTTTCTGCGAATAAAAGCTCTCGATTTGTTCCTTCTTTGACACTACTTTGAAATTGAGCTATCGAACTATCTTCCACACTATACTCCACAGAAAATAAAATGGATTTGTGACGAATTCCGATTTTGAAGTTATCTGAGGTTGCAGGTTGTAATGCAGGATTACCTGAAAAGAAAGTTGAAGGATCAAGAAAAATAATAAAAGGTGCCATATCATCAAATGTAGGTCGTGTGATCCTCTTACTATATGCGAGATTCAATGAATTGTTCTCATTAAAATCTCTTGACAGAAAAACACTCGGAAACAACTTTCCAAATTGTCTGTCTACAATATTGGGTTGCTCTTCAGAACCCAGATTGGAATTAGTGTATTCATAGCGCAGACCTGCTTTCAGACTTATCTTAGCTACCAATGGAGTTTCTATCGAAGCATAACCGGCAAAGATATTTTCATTAAGATCATACTTAGCTGTAAGTGCCGGATCTTCAACCCACTCCTGTGCAGGCTTGTAATCTACACCTACATCATTGGAAAAATGTGAAATCGTACCCTTGACTCCGGTTTCGAATTTCATTTTATTTCCGATTCCCGTAGTAAAATCTAGCTTTCCAACTTTGATGTTGATTGGCGTCAGCTTATGTGCGCGCGATTGATCCGAAAAAAGAAAATTCCCTTCACCATCGGAATAATTGTTTACATACTCTGTTGGATTATTATCCTTGTAGGCCAGGATATTGCCATCGAAAGTCAGTTGTCGTCCCTCGGCAAAGGTGTGTTGGATATTGAGATTCCCACCGATATGCTTCCATTGATTTAACTCATGATTGTTGATCAGGATTGAAGTATCAAGATGACCATTGCGTGAGACAAAAGATGTATTGACAGCATCCATTAGCCATTTGGTGTCATATCCATCCAGCAATACGCCGATCACATTTTTTTTATCGAGTTGATAGTCAAGACCGAGTCGTGCATTGTGGTTATTCGTTCCGGGATCACGCACACTCTTAGTATCTGTCTCCAGTATATCACCCCCTAAACCAATCCTTCGGTAAAACGCAAATATTTGTTCTGCGGCATCTCTTGAATAACTATAATCACCGTAAAGATTCATCTTCCCCTGGCGATAATTGAAATTGAGATTACCATTAAGCTGTTCACCTTTTCCATAACCAACGCTCGCGCCATACGAACCATTCAACCCATCATCAAGACTTTTCTTCAGGACAATATTAATGTAGCCTGCATTTCCTTCTGCATCAAAACCGGCAGGTGGTGTTGTGATCACTTCTATTTTTTCAATATTGTCAGAGCTCATGCCGGCCAGTAATCTGACGACAGCATCTGCAGGCATGTAATTGATACGGCCATTGATCATGACGACGACGCCGCTTTTTCCACTGATGGAGAGTGTGTTGCTTTGGTGATTGACAACTACACCGGGCGTACGTTCAAGCACTTCGAGAGCATTCGTACCTGATGAAGTGATACTATTCGCTACATTGACGACAAGGCGATCGATCTTTTGTTCGAAGAGAGGTTTCTTAGCGACGACTTCTACTGCATTCATCAATACAGCATCTTCTGAGAGCGAAATAACGCCAAAATCTTTTGCCGGAGTGCCTCCATTTAACGAGAAGGATTCGCTGTACTGATCTAAAAATCCGATCATGGCTACACGAAGTAAATAGGTACCCGAAGCCACATTATTTATTTCGAAATGGCCGTTATCGTCTGCTACTCCACCTCGTATGAGTGTGCTATCGCTTGATGAAAGCAATAAGACATTTGCAAATGCAACATCCTGATTCTTATCGTCTTTGATAGTCCCTGTCAGGTTAGACTGAGCAGAGAGGAAACTAATACTGAGTGTCAGAAGTACCACAAGTATATTCGTAATCTTTATAGATTGAGAGAGGAAGCTTTTCATCCGGTGAAAATAGAATTAAATATCTAAGTGTAGCTAAAAATGGCACGAATGCATAGACTAAAGGCATGAGGACAAGAAAATATTCGATAAAGATTTCGGTAACCGTTATGCTGTTTAAAAAAAGTAAAGGAATGAATGACTGCCGGACCTGGATTTGAATCAATTGGTGATGTCACTTCACATTATCCGAACCAACTTTAGTTTGAATAGGCAGGTATTTCAATAAGTCCTCACCCGAAACTACTTTGATGCCATCTTCAGTGCTGATGACCATGGATTGCATGTTCCTGTATTTATACAATATCATTTTTTCAATAGCTAGTTTCATTCCGGCTATCCATTTGATGACAATTTCGTCCTTTATTTCTGTGTCCATTTTTATTCTTCCTTAAATTTTTGAAAAAGGTCCTGATTATAAATCGTCAATTGGCCATCACTGAATTGTGAAATTATTTCAAAATTGGGTTTTGAATTATCGATTAAAAGCCAAACATTAGCCAATTCCTGATACACGTTTTTAAAATTACGTATTCCTCTGCTGTATCTCCTTTTAATAGTCTCCTCAGGAATGTGATGTCCGCCTTCATTGACTCTTTGTACTACTCTTTCAATCGCCAGTTGTACATTATTCAACCAAAAAAACACAATGAATATTCTGTAATTGAATTGTTTTGCTTTCATGATAATATCATCCGTACTTTTTGATGACAATGTAGTTTCAAATCCAAACTCGACCCTGTCTTCCAAATGATGATGAATGCGCTCCAACATTATTTTGCCCGAAGTAATGGCCACACTTTCCGGATTGAATGGAGAAATACCTTTGGCAATTTCATCAGCATTGATAAATTCCCTGCATCCTAATAATTCAGGTAAAACTACAAACGAGGCTGTTGTCTTGCCAGCTCCGTTGCATCCTGCGATAATATAGAGGTTAGGTTTATTTGACATTTGTAACAAAAGTAACAGAATAGATTGGAAAGATTCAATGTGGTTTTGTTTTTTATAATTTAAGTATTCTGTTGCAAATTTTTGATGTGCATTGATTTGAAATGATAATAAAATAAGGCCCACATGGCATTTCATTAGTGATATCCAATTTTATCTTTCGATTTGATTTTAGATTAACTTTTGACTCTTGTATGATAATGCCTGCAACATCAATAATCGAAATATTGAATTTGTCATCCTTACCCTGATAATTTTTAAAATCAATAACAATATGATCTTCTACGATGGTTGGATAGACATTAATGTTGGAAAGGGTTCTATTGAGGTCTGCTGCTTCAGTGCCACTAACCAAATCAAGTTCTTCCACCGGAAATGTCATCAGCCCACGACTAAATGTCGCTGCAACAATTGTATTCTCAACAGGATTATAATCCAGATCATATACTGGCATGTAAGGAAAATTTGTACCCAATCTATCCCAGGCAAAACCTGAATTAAAACTGACATATACGCCACCATCAGTAGCCGCAAATAAAATTTCATCATTCCATCCGGGAAGGATCAACATACTATTGACACCTACCATTGGGACATTGACGCCCAGGGGTGTCCAGGATTCGCCTGCATTGTCACTTTTGAAAATATATGGTGTGTTATCATTATCACGATAACCTGAATAGGTAGTGATGACTCCTTCAGGATTTTTAGTCGAACATGTGATTGATGTCACGTAATAACCAGGTGTGCCTTCTGTGATATCTGTCCAGTTCAAACCACCATCTGCAGTGGTCCAGATTTTCCCATCTTGTGTACCTGCATACAATCGCATCTCATCCAGATCAGATTGTGCAATGGCTGTAATGGCCGGATACCTCGATCCCAATATTGTATCGCCTCTGGTAAGGTCAGGACTAATACTCATCCATATGGGGATAGTATCACGCATGTCAATACGAAATACCTGATTGGTGCCGCAGTACAAAATTTTTGGATCCTGAATGTTCATCACAAAGGGCATATCCCAATATCTTGTTCCAACAAGTCCACTGTCTAATTTAATAAAATTGAACCCATCCATTGTCCAGGCGATATCACCATATTGTGTCATGTAATAAGCCCAGAAAGGTTCGGTTGGATCAAAACGGGGTTGAAATCCATCACCACCATATAGTCGAGGCCATTCGTTGATGATAGATGCATTACCGATTGAGGTTCCATTATCCTGTGCGCCTCCGATGTACTGGTCAGGTTGATGTGGATTGAAAGCCGTTCTGTAAAATTGTGTAGAAGGAATATTTTCAATGTCTTGCCAGGGCTGCGATTGATCCACCGGACATCGGTAAGCACCACCATCCGTAGCTAAATACATTTGACCATTTGTAAATATAAGATCATGCTTATCCGCATGCACTTCATACATCCACCATACGGGAGCAGAAAGAAACCATGTCGTACCTCCATCAAGTGTTCTGTACAAATCAACACCAAGCAACGATATATCATTAGCATCTTCCGGATTTACTTTGAGTGCTTCAAAATACCAGCCGAAACTTCCAAATAAATCACAGGGCAATCCAACTGATTGATCAGCGGTAATCCTGCTCCATGTATCTGCGCCGTCAATTGATTTGTAAATCCCCTTTAAAGATTCATTGTACCCTATACAATCTGAATCATCTACGAAACCCATGTAACTAATCAACAGCGTACCATCCGCACTGATGTCGACACTTGTTCTGGAATGAAGTCCTCCGGGTAATATATCAATTATAGTTTCCCACGAGGCTCCGAAATCTTTACTTCTGAACATGGATGTCCCCGGACCTGTTGTAGTTGATCTTTTACTCGATCTAAGTCTTGTCCATCCCGATGCATACACATAACCCGGACGAATAGGATCAGTGACCAGATCGATCACACCTGTGCTATCATCAATCGTCAATGTTTTATTCCAATGTACACCGCCATCAACAGACCTAAAGAATCCTCTTTCATTTCCTTTACGTGACGGATAACCCATGCTCCCTGCGTAAATGATATTTTCATCATTCGGATCAACAACAACTTTTGACAGGACACCAGTACCCTCTAATCCCACATAGGACCAATGAAGGCCATCATCATCAGATCTATAAATACCTGAACCTAAAAAAGGATAGCCGGAAATATTAACATCACCGGTAGCTGCGAAAACACGCTGAGGATGATGCGGATCAAATGAGATGTGACTTATCGAAAGGGAAACCTGATCATCAAACACAGGTTTCCATACATTGCCACCATCATCCGTTCTGTATATTCCTCCCTGCGAATAACCAAGAAGAATAATGTCGGGATCAAGCGGGTCAACGGCTATAGTGTTGACTCTGCCACCGATATTTCCTGGACCTTCCACTGTCCATGGATAATCTAAACCGCGATACGATCTTGTAGCATCCTGGTCTGCTTTCATCACTTGTTTGAGATGCTGATGAAAAAGATCAGGTGATGCATCAAAGTCAGGATAATTCCTGTCGAGATAGAAAAGCTCGTCAGGGGCTAAATGATCACTATCTCTTTTCGAATCATGATCTTCAAAACTTTTGGAAGAAGGTGAACAGATGATTTGATTTTCATCCTTCGCAACCTTTATACCTGCTAACAAGACCATTCCGGCTATCATGGTAAAGAACAAAATAAGAGATGTCGTCTTCATACATGTCAAAAATACATAAATGGTTGAGACGCGATGAATTGTATAACGACTTTTGCACCCTGATAGGTTCGCTCATTTTTGGATACAGGATAATGGGACACCGGACATCGGACATCGGACACATGATGCACTTATCAACAACACAATCTATGCTTCGATAGGTTGAACCTGCCTGGTTGATGATCTGAACCAATAGGCTGGGTATTGCAGGTGCCGCAATGAGCTTGTCGAATGTATCGAAGTATCCGAGCGATAGTAAATTTCAGATTTGCAAACACGAAAATCATTGTCAAAAAAAATAGATAACAATCCCAAAACCGAGTTTTGCAAACACCATGATGCCTTCGAGAAGCTTAGCATAAACTAGGGTGAAATCTAAGCCGAACAAATCATGTTTTGTTTTTGCAAATTTTTAATTTGCGCATTGGTAATCAAATTATGAATTCAAATACACGCAAAACAGAGTTTTGCAGACACTCAAACGTAGATACAATCTACGCTTAACCGTAATCTTTAATTAAAATATTGGCGATGCCAATATTTTAATTAAAACAATTGCTTTTTTACTTTTTTGCTTTTTTGCTTTTTTGCTTATTGCTCGTTGCCAATTGAATAGGCTCCCAATAATACTCCTTCCAACCCTTATTTAATCCTTCATATGCTGAGGCAGGAACGTCTGTTTGTGTGAATGTAAGTTTAGCACCTTTTGAAGTTGGCGTTAATAAAAATGTACAAGTTGAAAAATGATCATCGGGCCAGCCCTCTTCTTTGAAATGCCATGCCTGAACGATTTTCTTACCCGGATCTAATTCAATATTATATCCATGACAGTATCCATCGAAGACAGTGAATTTGCCATTCGCTCTTTTGTTCATTGTTGTCCTTCCCCCGTGAATCTGCGACATGGTTTTACCACTCATAAGCATGTCAAATAATTTCTCCGGGGTGACAGGGAAATTGATAGTTTGTTTAATAGTTCTGGTTTTCATTTTGTCTTTTGTCTGCTGTCCATTGTCTATCGTCCTTTCTCACCTGAAAAAATCCAGATATCGCTTAAATACATATGTGCGTCCTCTCTTACCTCCGGTGATTTCATTGAGGATATTCAATCGCTCCAGATCACTGATCAGTTTATAAGAGGATGCCGGAGTCAGCTTGGTTACTTCAGCGATCTTCTTTGCATTGATCAATGGTTTTTCATACAGATACAGCATCACCTTTCTTGCATTTGTGGCGCGGGATCCTAATGATTGAAGACGCATATCAATTTCTACTGTCAACTTTATAATATGCTCAAGGGTATCGATACCTTCTTGTGCCGTTTCCATAATGCCTACTAAAAAAAACTTAAACCAATGTGTGATGTCATTGTGTTCTCTGACGCGGGTAAGATTTTCGTAGTACAGGGTTTTGTTTTTTTCTAAAAAAGCAGACAGGTACAATATCGGATAGGTAAGGATTTTCTTTTCCACAAGATACAAAGGTATCAATAGCCTTCCGGTACGTCCATTCCCATCAAGAAAAGGATGTATAGTTTCAAACTGATAATGGATCAATGCTATTTTCAACAACTCAGGAAATCGGATCTCCTCATTGTGAATGAAATTCTCAAGATCTGACATCAGGTCAGGAATACTGGTGTGAACAGGTGGGATAAAACGAGCGTCATTAATAGTCGCCCCTCCTATCCAATTTTGACTTGTTCTGTATTCACCGGGTTGTTTATGTTGCCCGCGCACCCCATCCATGAGAAGTTTATGTGTCTGACGAATAAGACGTGAAGAGATCGGTAATGTATCCAGTTCATTCATCGCCCAATGCATCGCCCGGCTGTAGTTGTTCACTTCCGTCCAGTCACTTTTGTCTGCTTCATCTATGTCTTCTGCTTCAAAAAGGGCTTCTTGTATATTGGTTTGTGTTCCTTCAATCTTAGTCGACTGGGTCGATTCTTTGAGAATGTGCATGCCCAGGTAAAGATCCAATCCTGGTAATCTTTTCGCATAAGTATTAAGTCCACCCAAAAGCCGGTCGGCCTGACCAAGAAGGTGTATAATGTCTATATCATCTATATGCCAATGCCTGTTAATCAGCTCAGGTTGAAAACTTTTATAAAAGCCCTGATTGACATATTGGCCGGATTTGAAGTCTTTCATCCGTATTATATTTATCTAAAACAAAAATACTACTATTTTAGATATTTTCCATAAAATATAATAAGATATTGTTTTTATTCAAAAATATTACAATAACTAAATTAACATTACTTATTATTTTAGGGGAAATTTAAATTACAACAAAATAATATTTCATAAATAATTGACTACCAATACATTATATCATTTCCAAATATTCACCTCCGGACTTAACCTGATTCCATATTTTTCCTCAACGGCTGAGATGATTTCTCCTGCCAGATTCCATATCTCCACTCCACTGGCACCACCCAGGTTGACAAGAACAAGGGCCTGTTTCTCATAACATCCGGCATGCCCAATCGCCTTCCCCTTCCAGCCTGCCTGTTCGATCAGCCAACCCGCCGGTACTTTCATACGCTGATCTTCGGCCGGAAAACCAGGTAGGTCCGTAAAGATTTCTTTAAGTGCGTCATATTGATTTTTTGAAATAATTGGATTTTTGAAGAAACTTCCCGCATTACCAATTACAGCAGGATCAGGAAGTTTACTTTGACGAATCTGTATCACTGCATTGCTTACATCTTGTATACTGGGATTCGTTATGCCTCGTTGATTCAGTACATCCTGTATCGCTCCATATGTCGTATTGACTTTATGTTCCCTGGTCAATCGCAGCGTCACACCAGTGATGATATACTGTCCTTTCGCTTCCTGCTTGAAGACACTATCACGGTATCCAAACTTACATTCTTCTTTAGAAAATCTTCTCATTTCACCGGTTCCTAATCGCACGGCTTCCAGCGAATGAAAAACAGATTCTATTTCCACACCATATGCACCTATATTCTGAATCGGCGAAGCACCAATTGTACCCGGTATCAGCGAAAGATTTTCAACACCTCCCAAATTTCTATCCAACGCCCACAAAACGACCTGATGCCAAATCTCTCCGGCACCTATATGAACCAGTGGATCATTTCCATTCTCCTCTTCAATCTCCTTTCCTTTCAATTCAATCCTCAACACATTACTTTCAATATCACCTATCGGCAACACATTACTTCCGCCACCAAGAATCAATGGATTTTCAAGAAATTGCGCTGCCAGTTTTAATTCTTCAATATCTTCAATTCGATAAAGATGATCACACGATGCTTCCACACCGAAGGTGACAAATGATTTTAGAGATGCGTTGTTGATTAATTCCAAAGGTATTTTCGATTTTCGATTTTCGATTTTCGAATATTTTTAACAATTTCAAAAATCAAAATCAATACAGGCTATCAAATCTTAATGAATCATGATTTTTTCTAAATTCATGCTTCGACTTTCTAAACTCAACCTTGTGCTACAGCTCAGCAACCGTCCGCATCCTCCTTTTTTCATTTGCCGCAAATTTCGCTAATTAGCGCAAATTAAATTTTCATTATTCCATATTGCTAATTGAATTTCTCAATATCCTTCCTTAGCCTTTGCCTCAGCCTCAGCCGGTTGCTGAGCTGTAGCACAAGGTTGAGTTTTGCAGGTCGAAGCATCAAATATCAAACTGCAGTCTCGCCAATGCCCCATACACTCCACCTTCTTTCATTATCAATTGATCATGTGTCCCCTTCTCAATCACCTTTCCATCTTCAAGTACATAGATGCAATCCACATTTCTGATCGTAGCCAAACGATGCGCAATAATGATAGCCGTCCTTCCTTCAAGCAATCTTTCCAAAGCTTCCTGCACTACTTTCTCTGATTCAGCATCAAGCGAAGATGTCGCTTCATCAAGTATAAGTATGTCAGGATTTCTCAACACAGCTCGTGCAATAGCAATTCGTTGTCGCTGTCCACCACTCAACTTAATCCCGCGCTCTCCTACTATCGTCTCAAAGCCCTGAGGAAATGATTGTATGAATTCAAGACTGTTGGATGTCCTCGCGGCATTCATCAATTCTTCCTCTGAAGCCTGAGGGCGACCATACAGAATATTTTCACGAATCGATCCACCAAAAAGTAAAACCTCTTGCGGAACAAGTGCATAAACAGATCTATAAGAAGAAAGATCCATGTCATTGATGCTCATCCCATCAAGCGTAATGCTTCCCTTTTGCCAGGGATATAATCTCATCAACAAGGAAGCTATCGTACTTTTTCCGGAACCACTTTGTCCAACAAGAGCGATTTTTTGCCCGGGCATAATATCCATGTTGATTCCTTTGAGAACAGCCATCTCCGGTCGGGACGGATATTCAAAATAAACATCATCAAATCGAATATGGCCTGTGACTTGGGGTCGCACTACGGTGATGGGTGCATTCACTTCTGCATGTTCATTCAATATCTCTCTTATCCTTTCTGTTCCTCCAAGTGCAGTGACAATCTCTGTATAGAAATTTCCTAAACTACCGATTGATCCGCCGATGATCGCTGTATAAGCAATGAATGTAACGAGCTGCCCGGTGGTCATCGAATTGTTCTGCACCATTGTAGCTCCATACCAGAGAATAAAAAAGATCGCACCGAATAAAATGATAATAATGAAACTTGCAAAAATCGCTCTGTACTTCGCAAGTTGCAATGATGTCTTCACCACATTCCCCATTTCTGTTTTGTAACGATTATACTCGAATGTTTCATTGGTAAATGCTTTTACTGTATTTATATTTTGAAGTGTTTCTTCGACAACAGTATTTGTATTCGCCAATGACTTCTGTCTGCTCTTCGAAAGATTGCGCACGAATCTTCCGAAGAACATTGCACCTACTACGATCACTGGGAATGTAGCCAGCATCGTTAAACTCAACTTAGGCGTCGTCACCAAAAGAAATGCAATCCCTGTGATGAGGATCAACACCTGCCTAATGAGTTCTGCAAGCGTGGTAGAAAATACCATCGATAGTCTGTTGACATCTTCTGATATTCTGCTCGTTAGATCACCTACCCTGTTCCTTTCAAAAAAATAAACCGGGAGACCGATCAGCTTTTGATAAATACTACTTCGTACATCAGCCATTCCTCTTTCACTCACCACAGCAAACCATATCACCCGCAGATAACTCATGATCCCTTGCAAAACAAGAATAATAATGAGGACAAGACCAATCTGATTGAGGCTAAGGCCAAGTTTTCCGTTCCCGGCTGCTACGTCTACCAGTTCGCCAGCAAGACGTGGAAATGCCATAAATATCACACTGCCCAGAAAAAGCAGGATCAACCCCCCGATAAAATGCCAGCGATAAGGTCGAATAAAGGAGAGCATCCCCTTTACTTCCTTCAATTGTTGTAATGAAATCTTCTTTGATTTCTCTTCTCCACCGCTCGAATCCTGATTTCTTCTTCCCATGGCCATAAGGGGCAAAGGTAAAGAATGAAACCAGTTTAAGAAGGTAGCTTCTTCCAAATCAGAATTCTCTAGAATAAATATTTTTCATCATATTCTATTCCGTGCTCGTCAAGGAGACCCCTATATTCTTCCTCAAAAGAGATCGAGCCATGATGTGTTTCCTGATTTTGAACATACCTTATAAGATTTGGAACGGCATCATATGAATATGTAAATGCTCCATATCCATCCTGCCACCCTGGAAAATCCGGAATACGTAATTTTTCTTTAATAAAGCCATTGCATGAAATCTTGATTTCCTTGATAAGAGAAGCAAGCGCGATGGTCGGATGAATATGAGTCACGACGTGAAGATGATCTTCAACTCCATTGACAATATAGATGTGGCAATTTTTATTTTTCAAAATTCCGCCTATGTATTTGAAGATTGGTTCCCTGCATTTCTTTATCATGCATTTTTCTCTGTTCTTCGTACTGTAGACAATTTGATAAATGATTTGGGTATGCGTACTCATGATTACAAGTTTTTGATACTCTATAATGTCTCGAGCACCCTAAAACATGACCGTTTTGTTATAGATTTTCGTAAAAAAATATTCAATCCCTTCAGGATTGAGGTTTCTCTTCCCCAATATACCCCGGGTTATATATCGTTGCCCCGGGTTGCAACCCGGGGCTATTAACATACAAGCCTTTCAGGCTTGAACCGATCCTGAAAGGATCTGACCAAAATCCCAAAGGGATTTGAAATTATTAGCCATGGGTGAAACCCATGGTATAAAATAAATCACCCATGCGTGAAACCCATCGTACAAAAAAAATCACCCATGCGTGAAACCCATCGTACAAAAAAAATCAACCATGCGTGAAACCTCGGTGGATAAAAAAAGGTCTGAGTTCCCCAACTCAGACCATTAATAAACCAATCTCATGAACGAGATAATAAGACGAAAAGTCAATCTTTATACCGCATGATCAGCAGGGCTTATCATACAGATATGTATTTCCTTTGAGCACTTCATCACCATCATCATCGGATACAGTGAGTCGTGACATTTTCAATTCTGAAGCAGGAGGGACTACATCCAATTGGATCTTGCGGCGCGCAAATGCTGGCACCTTCGTCATCTCTGCGATCCATTCCGAATTCTGAATCCGGCTTGGGTTAATATTCATTTGTGGAGTCGGTTCATCCTCACGTTGGCGCTGCGCTTCTTTTTCCTTGAGTGTCCTGCGAATTTCTTCACGTTTCTCCACATCATCGGCACGTACATATGGATCATTATACGTGTGCTTTGCTTTATCCGGATGTATTTCTTTAGTCTCCTTGCTGATCACAGGTTCGAATTCCATCACCCGCTCATCAGAGATATGCATATCATCCGGATCATTTGTCTTCGCTGACATACCCATCATATCTTCATCGATCCCAACGAGTATTTTCTGCGTATCCTGTTTTTCAGATTTCGTCATGTTCTGTTCAAAACCTGTAGCGATGATCGTGACAGAAAGTTTTTCACCCAGGCTCTCATCGATACAGTTACCCCAGATGAGATCTGTTCCGTATCCGGCTTCAGCCTGTACATACTCTGTGATCTCAAATATTTCATCCATCGTCACTTCCGTACCGCCTGAAGAAATATTAAGCAGAATATGTTGTGCACCACGAATATCATTGTCTTCCAGCAATGGAGAATTCAATGCCGCCTGAACGGCTCTCTTTGCACGATGCTCGCCATCGAACATTGCTGTACCCATGATGGCTACACCGCTATCTCTCATCACTGTATTGACGTCTTCAAAATCTACATTGACATAACCCGGCATCGTAATGATCTCTGCGATCCCTCGTGCAGCAGTTGTCAGTATATTATCAGCTCTGCTGAACGCATCAGACAATTTCAGATCGCCATGAATATCCCTGAGCTTATCATTTGAGATGACGATGAGTGCGTCAACATTATTCTTCATTTCTTCCAATCCTTCCAATGCCTGGCGCTTTCTCCTGCTTCCTTCGAATGTAAAAGGAAGAGTGACGATACCCACTGTAAGAATATCAGCTTCACGAGCGGCTTTCGCTATGATAGGAGCCGCGCCTGTTCCGGTTCCACCACCCATACCTGCTGTGACAAACAACATCTTGGTTCCGTCAAGTATAAAATCACGAATGTCATCGATAGATTCAATGCATGCCTGCTTGCCCATCTGAGGTCTTGATCCTGCACCACGTCCACCTGTCAGTTCCGGGCCGAGACGAATCTTGACCGGCACAATGCTTGTTTCCATCGCCTGATTATCGGTGTTGCAGATAGCAAAGTCGACACCTGAGATACCTTGTTTATACATATAGGACACAGCATTGCTTCCGCCGCCACCTACGCCAAGGACCTTGATAATGCTCTTTTCTACTTTTGGTATATCGAATAACATGTTGTCTGAATTTTAGATTATGGGTAATAATTCGTTCGTGATATGTATATGATTAGAGAAAATCCTGATCAGGAGTAGCTTCGAAAAACTCCTTTGTTTTATCAAGGATCTTATCAAACCATTTCGGTCCGTTGCGATCTTTGTGATTATCAGGGGTATCTTCATTCACCGTTGTGATAGCTACTTTTTCTTTGACAGGCTCTGTCGTTTTTGTAGCAATCATATTGTTTGTGGCTGCTTCCTCTTCCGTTTCAGGTGCAGCTAATCCATGTATGATCAAACCAATAGCTGTTGCATAGATAGGACTTGATACATCATCCCGTTGTCTTGATGCAATATGTTCGATCGGCAATCCAACTCTTGCACTCATACCTGTACGGTATTCGGCCAGAAGATCAACTTTGTTCAATAGCGCTCCACCACCTGTCAATACAATGCCTCCGATCAGTTTGCGCTCATATCCGGATTTTTTAATCTCTACACGCACAAGTTCAAGGATCTCTTCCATCCTCGCCTGGATGATAAGTGAAAGATTCTTTTCAGAAATTTCTTTATAATCTCTTCCGTTGAAACTTGGGATCGTGATGATGCGATTATCGACAATACATTCTGCCAGTGCAGATCCGAATTTCTTCTTCAGTTTTTCAGCCTGCTCGTACATCACAGTACATCCTTCTTTGATATCTGCCGTGATGACATCTCCTCCGAACGGTACCACAGCAGTGTGCCTGATGATGCCTTCCTGGAAAATAGTGATGTCTGTCGTACCACCTCCGATATCAACAAGGGCAACACCTGCTTCTTTCTCTTCTTCACTCAATACTGCAGCTGCTGATGCTATAGGTTCGAGAACAAAATCGGCTACCTTGAGTCCTGCCTTTTCAACACATCGCTCGATATTTTTATGCGCAGATAATTGTCCCGTGACGACATGGAAATTCCCTATCAATCTATGGCCGCACATTCCTACAGGATCAAGTATCCCTTCTTCATCATCGACAGTATATTCCTGTGGAAGGATGTGCAATATTTTATCCCCCGGAGGTAATGCAAGTCTGTACATATCATCCAGCAGTGTTTGCAGATCTGATTTGGTGATTTCCTTATCCGCATCTGCCAACGTCAGGATGCCCTGATGCTGTAAGCTCTTGATATGCTGACCGGCGATGCCTGCATAGACTTCGAGGATTTCCATACCAGCGCTTTTCTCCGCCTGTATGACAGCTTCTTCTATGGACCGCACAGTCTTGTCAATGTTAGCGACCACGCCGCGACGGACTCCTTCAGATGCCACTTTACCGACACCCAGGATTTCAATACTTCCGTATTCATTTCTCCGGCCAACCATGACACAAATCTTTGTCGTCCCGATGTCAAGTGCGACGACCGTTTTTGACTTTTGAATTTCTTTGTACCTCATGAGGATAAAATTTATTGGTTTAATCTTCTTTTAGCTACGATCTGCCCGGCAAATCGCGTATCAACGTATGCATATGTATCCCACCCGGTGCTGGGGAGTGCTTTCTTGTAAAACTTCGTGAGACGCTCTACTTTGTCTTCAAGATCTTTTGTATTTCCGATCAGGATCTTTGACGGACCCAATCGCGGAACTAACCATATTTTTTCATTGGATTCGAAATAGATCTGATCTATAAGTGAACCCATAAATTCATCATCCTGCAACATCAATGCGATATCAAAAAGCGAATTGATCGGCCATGTCTTCACATCATTTGTCACCGGAAAATCACCATTGACCAACGGCACTCGCGCTGTGAAATTTCTTGACACCGGCATCCGTACAGTATCCGCATCAACATACCAGTGCGAACCACGATTGTCCACAATCCGCATCACCGGCATACGCTGACGAATCGAAAGTGTCAGTGTTTTATTCGCTCCCAGAAATACTGATGCTTCTTTCACATAAGGACTTGTAGAAAGGAAAGCCTCAATACTCCGCATATCCACCTGATCAATAGCTACTCCTTTCAACGGACCAAATTTTTTGACCACCGTCTTTACGATGTCATCCGGCAGGATCAGATTATTGCCTTTGTCAAGCAGTAGTACCTCCGCCTGTACATCAGTGATGACTTCTTCTGACCGGAACTGCGCTGCCATGAGTGTGATACCCGTGAGCGTAGCCAGTATGACAAGCCACATGAAGGTTTTGATACGTTGCTTATTTCCTTTAATCATTTTTTATATAGTCTCCTGATCAGTTCAGGAATATGTTTATCCAGATCTCCTGCTCCTAATGTGATCAACACTTTAGGTTTTTTTTCTACAATCCAATTCATCCAGGTATCTCCGCGACACCATTTTTTATTTGGATTCTTCATCAGTTCAAATATCGTTTGGGAGCTTACACCCGGTATTGGTTTTTCACGCGCCGGATAGATATCGATGATCACAGGAACATCCAATAAATCCAACGCCGCCGCAAATCCTTCTGCCAAATCTCTGGTCCTCGAATAAAGATGTGGTTGAAAAACACCCATCACTTTTTTCCCGTAAGTTTCTTTAGCTGCTGTTATTGCTGCTACTAATTCTTCCGGATGATGTGCATAATCATCGATCAACACATTCTCTTTATCCTGATACCGTATTTCAAATCGCCTCGACACTCCTTTGAACCCGGGCAATGCATCTCTCAATTTATTTCCATCCGCTCCGATTTCTAGCGCCATCGCACATGCAGCAGTTGCATTCAGTACATTGTGTCTGCCCGGCATGAGTAAAGCCATATCATTTAGTTCTTTTTCAGGCGTTACTAATGTCCAGTGCCAGACTCCCTTCTCTACTTTCATGTCTGCAGTATGATAATCTCCGATCTCCAATCCGAATGAAATCATGCTTACTCCCTTCGTATGCAACTCATCCATTACTTCTTTTCCAATCAATTCCTTCAGATCATAGCGATAAATCAATTTGCCATTATTTTCAATCTGCATCAGAAACTGTCTATATCCCTTTAGCATCTCTTCATATGTTCCATAGATGTCAAGATGATCCGGATCCATCGCTGTCAGCACCACCCACTTCGGATGAAGCCTGTGAAATGATCTGTCATATTCATCTGCTTCCACCACCATGAGATCAAGACTCTTTGAAATAAAATTTGAGTCGTAATTCACAGCTATTCCTCCGAGCAATGCTGTATGTTTTATCCCTGTACTATCCAGCAGATAACTGATCATCGAGGAGGTTGTCGTTTTTCCATGCGTACCGGCCACCCCGATTGTATCAACTCCTTTTGTTGTCCACTCCAATGCTTCTGATCGCTTGACCATCGGAACACTGAATCGTACAAAGTGTCCGCGGATTCTGTTCTCTGTGGGTATTGCAGGTGTATAAATCACGAGGTCTGGATGTCCTGATATCAGTTCAGGATCATCTTCAAACTGAATCTTCGCTCCTTCATTGATCAATGCATCCGTCACTGCTGATGATTGTCTGTCATACCCACTCACTCTGATGTCATTCAGCATACACCAACGCGCCAATGCACTCATGCCTATGCCTCCAATGCCAAGGAAGTAGATATGACTATATTCTTTCAGCTCCATCATGATGTTGTTCTATTCTGAGCCAATTGAATAATGATGTCTGCAATATCGTCTGCCGCATTTTGTTTTGCCAGCTTCATGATTTCAAATTCAAGCTTCTGTAATTCTTCCGGATGCTCGAGCAACCTGAGTGCTTCCGGAAATGCTTTTTGCGGAGCATCTCCATCTTTTATTAATACTGCTGCACCCATTTTCTCAAGCGATCTTGCATTGTGTGTCTGATGATCTGCCGTCACATAAGGTGAAGGAATCAGAATCACAGGCTTTCCTGTCAATGCAAGTTCACTGATCGTCATCGCTCCTGCTCTTGCTATCACCACATCGGCTAAAGCATAAGCAAAATCCATTCGGTCAATAAACACTGTAGCTTTTACCTGACTCAACTTCGCTGAAGGTGTGTCCAAATATGTATCGGCGTAAAGCTTCCCAATCTGCCAAAGAACTTGTATATCATCGCGACCTGCTACCAGATCGTACGAATTTCTTATTGTCTCATTGATTGTACGTGCTCCCAAACTTCCTCCAAATGCAAGGATCGTTTTCTTTCCCGCATCAAGTCCAAAATATGCTGCTGCTTCTTCTCTTGATATTTCTTTCGCCAGTTGGCTTCGCATTGGATTCCCTGTCAGTCTTATTTTTTTAGCAGGAAAATATTTTTCCATCCCCGGATATGCCACACAAATCACTTTCGCCTTAGTAGCCAATATTTTATTGGTCACACCCGGATAACTATTCTGTTCCTGTAACACCGACGGAATGCCCATACCTGCAGCGACTCTCACTAAAGGCCCTGAAGCATATCCTCCTACGCCTACCACCACATCAGGCCGAAATGATTTCACAATCGATCTGCATTTCAACATGCTGTGAACTATTTTCACCGGAAATAAAAGATTTGTGATCGTCAACTTTCGCTGAAGACCACTGATCCAGATTCCTTTGATCGTGTATCCGGCTGCCGGTACTTTCTCCATTTCCATCCTTCCCATCGCACCTACAAACAATATGTCAATGAACGCATCGCGTCTTTTCAACGCATCGGCTATCGCTATAGCCGGATATATATGGCCTCCCGTTCCTCCACCACTAATGATGATCTTCATCGAGAGGTTTTATTGTAACTTTTCCAACATCATTTGCCGACTGTTCAATAAATCGACTTACACTCAGGATCATACCAAACGCTATACATGTGATCAACATCGATGTCCCTCCTTTACTTACTAACGGCAATGTCAAACCGGTGACAGGGACTATATTGACAGACACAGCAATATTTGCAAATGCCTGTATGACAATATTCAGACATAATCCCATCGCCAGCAATGCACCAAATGTCTTTGGACTTCTGGTTACCATCGATGTACATTTCAAAAACAGTAATAAGAAAAGTACAATGATGATTAATCCACCCAACAGACCATACTCTTCACATATGATAGCATAGATAAAATCCGCATACGAGTATGGCAGGTAATTTCGTTGTGTACTCAACCCGGGACCTACACCAAACCATCCACCATCCGCAATCGCAATCTTGGCCTGTTGTATCTGATATCCTCCATCCGAATTACC
>JBBSAQ010000058.1:0-28792 GCA_038252065.1 Chitinophagales bacterium | reverse complement strand
CTGTATGTCATATGACCAGAGTAAACTCTCTTTTAACAGGATCAAAAATATTATTTCTTTCATGTCCATATTTGATTTCTCTACAGAAAGTCCAAACTATATCTGCAATAAATGGACAGATTTTACATTAGAATCCGTATCTCTTCCTGACAACACCGTCTTGTATCAGATTGTATTCAACATGATCCAGGGGATGGATGGCGATGTCTGCTTTTCCCAGGAGCCCTTTGAAAGTGAATTTCTGATTGGTGATTTTGAAATGCTTACTTCATTTTATATCATCGACGACTGCTACCCTGATACTTCACAAGTGATTCTCAATGCCATTCAGGTAATCACGCCCGAAGATTTCGGGATTCATATCCAACAAATATCTTTTTCAAATCAAATTCAATTTACCACAGACACAGAAAAATCTATTGAATTCAATCTCTTCGATATCATGGGCAGACAAATTGATTATTTTCCAATATCCAATTATCCAGCCGGCCATAATTCAATTTTGCTAAAAGAAATACCATCAAAAGGAATCTATATTCTTACGACCAGAATTAATAATCAAGTTGTGACAAGCAAAATTATTTTTCAATAAAAAAAGTCCCGCCCTCCATTCCGAAAGCGGGATTTCTATTTACTTTGAAAACACCTTTTGCTTTATTATTTTGAAACTATACAAAACACTAAAACAAAAAAATCTGTATTCGTTACTCGTTATTTTTCCCTTTTCACTTGGTTGCTGTGGTTGGTGAGTTGTAGCACAAGGTTGCGCAATAGCAGGTCGAACCATAGCACAAGGATGAGTTCAGCAGGTCGAAGCATCACTTTTCACAACTCCACCACACTTCCTTTCTCCGGAATCTCAATATTTTTAAATCCGTCCTGCATTAAAAAATTCCTCCAGGATTGCTGAACATCATAATCTCCATGAACAAGGAATAATTTTTTCAATCCGGTTTTATGATTTTCAATAAAATCTCTCATTTCATCGCGATCACCATGTGCAGAGAATGAATCCATGATTTCTATTTGCGCTCTCACGGTCTTGATATCGCCGTATAATTTTATGGTCTTAACACCGGCTCTCAACATTCCTCCCGGTGTGTCAGGTGTACAATAGCCGACGATCAGGATTGTATTTTTGTTGTCTTCTATATTATTTGCAAGGTGATGCTTTACTCGTCCTGCATTCATCATGCCGGAAGCTGAAATAATGATGCAGGGTTCCTTACTTGTATTCAATGCTTTTGATTGTTCAACATCTCGGATATAAATGAGGTCATTGAAGCCGAATGGATTGTCATCGGTGAGGATGTATTTATTCAGCTCATTATCAAAACATTCAGGATGTGCACCAAATACCATAGTGGCATTGACGGCAAGGGGACTATCAACGTAAACTTTTATGGGAGGTAAAAGATGGGCATTACTGGCCTGATCAAGCATATAAACAATCTCTTGTGTTCGCCCGATGCTGAAAGCAGGAATGATCAACTTTCCTTTTTTATCAATGCAGGTGTGTCTGATAATCCCGAGAAGCTTATCCAATTCATTTGGAGGTGCATCGTGTTTGCGATCTCCATATGTAGATTCGCAAATGAGGTACTCGCAAGGAGGCAATGGCTGAGGATCTCTCAGTATGGGCCTGTTGGGCCGGCCGATATCACCAGTGAATCCGAATATCGTTTTCTTTCCGTTTTCTTCTATTTCGAGTGCTACAGCAGCACTACCCAGGATGTGTCCGGCATCCGTATAGAACACTTTTACTCCGGGACAGATCTGTTGCCATTGATCATATGGATAACCCATGAACATCTTCATAGTTTCATCCACATCCTGAGAAGTGTATAATGGCTCCTGCAACTGCACTCCGGGTTCGCCTAGTCTCCCCTGATGTTTTTTGTTATAATACTCTGCATCTTTTTCCTGGATAAAAGCACCATCGAGTAACATGATAGAGCAAAGACTTCGTGTTGCGTGCGTGGAATGGATATTCCCTTTGAAACCTCTTTTCACCAGGAGTGGAAGACGACCTGAGTGATCCATATGGGCATGAGACAAGACTACACAATGGATCTCTGCCGGATCGAACAGAAGCTCATTGTTGGCGATCAGGTCATCTTTATAGCTACCCTGGAATAGACCGCAATCAAGAAGGATTTTCCTCCCATCGTCAAGGGTAAGAAGATGACAACTACCGGTGACCTGACGGGCTGCGCCGCAAAATTTTATATTCATATTTGAAAGATAGTGGAATGGATTAAGGTCGTGAAGGTAGAGAGTTCTCTCCGGAGTTCAACTCATTCCGGATATCGGTCGCATTTATCCGACCCATATTTTTCCTAAATCGCTTACCTTCTTACACACATACCTTCTTACACCTTGCCAGAGGGTTTGTCGATGAAATAGAAAATGATTCCAAGCACGATGATTCCGCCTCTGATCATCCATGCCTTGTCAGGTCCCCAAGTATTGATCCAATTGAGGAACATAAAATTCATGTGAAGGAAATAAAGTGCAGAAGATAGAATACCGGCTACAAGTAAGATAACTCCAATAGTGCGCATGATAAGTAGAGTTTGGTTTAAAACCATGATGCAAGAAGGGAAGGAATTACACAATTAAATACCACCTATCGGGGATGATTTCGGCTGGCAGACACAGTCTGCTTTTAGGAGATTTCATAGTGGAAGGAGCTTCAATATATTGATTTGAAGTTAGGAAACTTCAAATAGCTGGGTAGCAACAACATATTGATTTGAAGTTAGGAAACTTCAAATATCGAAGATCGATCACCAGATCACCAGATCACCAGATCACCAGATCACTGATCACTGATCACTTACTTGTGAGCATGCTCTTAAGGTAAGACCTGTTAAGGCGTGCGATATTTGAAACGGAAATTTCTTTCGGACATTCCGCTTCACATGCATATGTGTTCGAGCACTTACCAAAACCTTCTTTATCCATTTGCGTGACCATGGCCTGGACGCGGCGTTCGTTTTCGATGGCCCCCTGAGGCATTAAAGCGAGATGTGAAACCTTTGCAGCCGTAAATAACATCGCACTACCATTTGGACATGCTGCGACACAAGCACCGCAACCTATGCAAGCTGCAGCATCCATAGCTTCACCGACCTGATCTTTTTCAATAGGAATGGAATTGCCATCAACAGCCTGGCCTGTATTGACAGAAATAAAACCACCGGACTGGATGATCCGGTCAAATGATGAACGATCCACGACGAGATCCCGGATCACCGGAAATGAATGCGCGCGAAATGGTTCTATCCAGATATGCTCCCCGTCTTTGTAGTGACGCATGTGCACCTGGCATGCAGTTGTTCCTTTTACAGGACCGTGTGGACGGCCATTGATCACCATACTGCAGGCACCACAAATTCCCTCGCGACAATCATGTTCGAATGCCACCGGTTCTTTTTTAGCATCAATCAATTCCTGGTTGAGTACATCAAGCATTTCCAGAAATGACATGTGCTCATTAGCAGTTGCAGCATATGTTTCAAAAGAACCTTTTTCTTTTGCAGATCGCTGGCGCCAGATATGTAGTGTAAGTTTCATGCTATTCTATTTACCGTTTCCAAATGTTCAACTATGATCTTGTTTTGCCCCTACAGGGCAAGCGATGTTTTTTTGTTTCTTATGTTACCAACCTTTAGCCCCGATGGGGCAAAATAAATTTGTTGGTTACCTATTGTTCTTTGCCTAATGCTCTATGCTCTATGCCCTTTGCCCTTTGTCCTTTGCTCTATGCCTTATGCTCTATGCTCTTTGCCCTTTGCTCTTAGCTCTATGCTCTATGCTCTTTGCCCTTTGCTCTATGCCTTATGCCTAATGCTCTATGCTCTATGCTCTATGCTCTTAGCTCTTAGCCCTTTGCTCTATGCTCCTTGCTCTTAGCCCTTTGCTCTATGTTCTTAGCCCTTTGCTCTATGCTCTATTCTCTATTCTCTATTCTCTATTCTCTATTCTCTATGCTCTATGCTCTATGCCCTTTGCCCTTTGTCCTATGCTCTATGCCTTATGCTCTATGCTCTATTCTCTATGCTCTATGCTCAATGCTCAATGCTCAATGCTCTTAGCTCTATGCTCTTAGCTCTATGCTCTTTGCTCTTTGCTACTTATAGCTTCTTGTCTTCAACTCCACAGCTTCAAATTTCAATTCTTCTTTGTGTAATACAGGATCTGTTTTTGTATCCTCCCATTCCCATGCAGCGACATAGGTATATTCATCATCATTGCGTAATGCTTCTCCTTCTGGTGTCTGGTATTCTTCACGGAAATGGCCACCACAGGATTCATTACGATTGAGGGCATCACGAATGATCAATTCACCCATCTCCAGAAAATCGGCTACACGATAAGCTTTTTCCAATTCAGGATTAAACTCCTGATCAGTACCCGGAACATAAACATCTCTGTAAAATTCATCCCTTAATGCACGTACATCCTGGATGGCTTTCTTAAGACCATCTGCATTTCGGGCCATGCCACAATAGTTCCACATGATGTGGCCCAGTTTGCGGTGAAAATTTTCAACGGATTGATTGCCCTTGACGGCCATGATCTGCGTCATTCGGTCATGTACTGATTTTTCAGTTGCTGCAAATTCATCACGTTTTGTATCTATATGAGGTGTACGAATATCATTAGCAAGAAATGTCCCGATTGTATAGGGAATAACAAAATACCCATCCGCCAAACCCTGCATCAGTGCACTTGCGCCAAGTCGGTTAGCCCCGTGATCAGAAAAATTGCATTCGCCCAAAGCAAACAATCCCGGAATATTAGTTTCAAGATTATAATCCACCCAAAGACCACCCATTGTATAATGTAGTGCAGGATAAATCATCATCGGCGTTTGGTATGGATTTTCACCGGTGATTTTTTCATACATCTCAAAGAGATTGCCATAAAGCTCAGCCACTTTTGCTTCTCCAAATTTGCGGATTGTGTTGTCATCAGCATCATGCATGCCTTTGGCATTCGCATCTGATTTTCCATAACGCATGATCGCCGAATCAAAGTCAAGGAAAACAGCGAGGCCTGTTCCATTGACGCCGAAGCCATCATCACAGACTATTTTCGCAGCTCTTGATGCCACATCGCGAGGTACAAGATTCCCAAATGCAGGATAGCGTCGCTCGAGATAATAATCGCGATCTTCTTCTTTCAGACTTGAGGGCAATATTTTTCGGGAACGAATAGGCTCAACGTCTGCTTTATTTTTGGGGACCCACACACGACCGTCATTCCGCAGTGATTCAGACATCAACGTGAGCTTACTCTGATAATCACCTGATACAGGAATACATGTAGGGTGAATTTGTGTGAAGCAAGGATTTGCCATGTAAGCACCGCGTCGCACTGCACGCCATGCGGCTGAAACATTACAGCCCATTGCATTTGTAGAGAGATAATACACATTGCTGTATCCTCCGGTAGCGAGCACTACACAGTGGGCACCATATCGTTCAAGTTTTCCGGTGAGGAGATTGCGGGCGATGATTCCTCTTGCTTTTCCTTCGATCGTGACGACGTCCATCATCTCATGACGATTGAACATCTCCACTGTCCCTAATGAAATTTGTCTTGATAAAGCCTGATAAGCACCGAGCAATAATTGTTGTCCGGTCTGTCCGCGTGCATAAAATGTTCTTGATACCTGTACACCGCCAAAAGATCTGTTTTCAAGCAATCCTCCGTATTCTCTCGCAAATGGTACACCCTGTGCGACACATTGATCTATAATCGCTGTGCTGACTTCGGCAAGACGATGCACGTTTCCTTCCCTCGATCTATAGTCACCTCCTTTGATCGTATCATAGAAAAGACGATAAACGCTGTCACCATCATTCTGATAATTTTTCGCAGCATTTATACCCCCTTGTGCAGCTATACTATGGGCTCTGCGTGGACTGTCATGGAACGTGAAACATTTCACATTATAACCCAACTCACCAAATGTCGCAGCTGCTGAAGCACCTGCAAGACCGGTACCGACTACGATCACATCGAGTCTTCTTTTATTATTCGGCGAAACAAGTGGAATTGTTGATTTATAATGTTCCCATTTTTCTGCCATCGGGCCCGGAGGAACTTTACCGTCTAAATCTTTCATGATGAATAAGTCTATGTTAAACTATGAGCGCAGATCAGATGCTGGTCAATCAGAGATTGAAGTAATGATATAAAGGAAGAATAGCAAAACCAAGCGGAAAGAGGATAGCATAAACCCAACCTATTCCATTGATCAGCGGTGTATATTTTTTATGATTTAAGCCCAGTGTCTGAAATGCACTTTGAAATCCATGAACCAAATGAAATGATAGCGCAATGACACCCACGACATAAATAATCACAATCCAAATATTTTGAAAGGCGACATGTACACGCGTGAAGATATCCTCTACGGCACCTTCATGGCCCGGATAATTGACCAGTGGAAGTGAATCTGTGAATCTCATTTTCACCCAGAAATCACCCATATGAATACACAGAAATGCAAAGATCAGAACACCCAGAAGAGCCATGTTTCTTGATGCCCAATTCGCTCCGGCCACTTTCCCTTTGGATGAATAGCCTCCCTTCGCTTTTCGATTGGTAAGCCAAAGTGCTATTCCCTGAATGGAGTGGAGCAGTATGAATGCGTATAGGCCAATGGAAATCACTCTGATAAAGGGGTTATGAGACATGAAAGCCGCATAGATATTGAATGATTGGCCATTGTCGTGGGCCAGTAGCTGGAGATTCCCGACGAGATGTACGATCAGAAAAAGGATCAGGAAGATGCCGGTAAGGCTCATGATCAACTTCTGACCAAGTGAGGAGGTAAGTAATTTAGTAATCCACTTCATAATCCGGGAAATGAGTTTAAAAGCCTCAATGGATACATGGCTTATCCGTTGTATTCCTTGAAGTTAACAGTAAAGCTACCAAGGTGGCTGTCATGGAATGCAAAGCTAGTTTTATTTAGAATGACTATAAATAAGGATTGAAATTAATGTCACGCAGTTACCTGTTTTGAATCTGAATGGCTGCTTGCAGACATATTTCACTTTTGTCATTGACGGATATCACTTTTAAACCCTCCAGAGCTTAATTTACAAGTCCAAATACCAATGAAATGAAAAAGGCTGGCTTTTCAGTTATCATTATTCTCTGTTGCATAATTGTAAATGCACAATGGATACCAAAATCGGTTTACTTTTCTGATGTCAGGACAGATTATACAATCCTCGGGGAGGCTCCTATCATCACACGTGTTGAAGGAGTTGGCGCGGGTGAAACTTTTCTCGAGCTGGCTGATGGTGAATATGATAAAATTCTAAGTAATTCTACTCACGGAGAAGTAACCTACAAGTCTGGTGCCGCACCGATCAGAGTGCAGATAGTCAATCCCCTGGATGTCAAAGACGGTGAATACATCATTACGTTTGTTGACCCTACACCGAGTGACACATTGTCCCTGGATACAAGATGGATTTTGTTGAGTAGTACTGGTGATACCTTAGCTATAGCAAATCAATCATTAGCTCAATTCAATGAACAATTAATAGCAGACCTGGGTATATCCATTCTCATAGGACAATCTGATGACGCCGGGGATCGAAAAGATCCTTCCAACGGTACCATTGGATACTCGCTCACCTACAAAGATCCAGGTAAACCGAAATGGCTGAATTTCATTCCGGATGATTATGGCAATGTTCCTTTCACCAATTTTATCAAGACTGAGTTGCCTGCCTATCCCAATTATTTATTGGATCCTGATCAGGCGTATTCCAATTTCTCGCCTTGGGTTCCTTTTATTCTCACAGATTATGATCAAAACGAACCACCTGAGAATCCATTAGGTTGGAACGTTACTCCGGGATGGCTTAATCCTTCTGCAATCGCTATTCAAAAGGCGGCGTTTGGAGGTGTACTTCAATCGCTCAATAACGTGGATATAATCCTCACATCTGATACCAGTAAATGGAGTCGATGTGTTGTTGTCGAAACCGCAAACAATTACTATACAGACATATCGTCACCTTCACTCGGGTTAACCACGGAAGGAAATAAAAAGAGTTTTCAGTCAAGATCAAAACTATCAGTAGGAAAGTATGATGCTGATAATGATGGATTTCCTGATCCAGACGGAGCTATAGATGATAATGGAAATCCTTTAACCGGTATGGGATGGTTCCCTGGGTTTGCTGTTGATGTAGAGACTGGCAAACGGTTAAATATTTTCTTTGGTGAAAATTCTGCATATTCAGGTTTCGTGGCTGATGCATTTGGGATAGGTGATATTGCACATGATATGATCTGGAATCCGGGGAAACAAATTATACTTTCTGGTCCAGGCTCGATTACTGCGCTTGAAACTTTCTTCGGAGGTCAGCAATATGTTTATGTATCGCGGACTAAATATGATGCCTGCGCCGCATTTCGAAAAGATTTAGATCGGACAGGTATCATTAAAGCGCGTGCATTGGCCAACGTGACCTGGTGCGCAATTCCTATCACTCTTGATGATCAAACTGTTAATCTACTTCCATTGAATGATGGACTCATTCCAAATGATGTAACCGTCAAACTGAGAGTGGATAATCCATATCAACTCGCGACCGGCAACGGACAGTATAATGATTATCCGACCTACCGTTTCAAACTTGAAGGATCCACTTCTATAAAGGATGTTGCATCAAAGGAATCATCTTTCATCATATACCCTAACCCATCGACCAATAGGATAACTATTGAAGGTAAAATAGATTGGATCGGTGAAATGATCATTCAGATTTTCAATACAAAGGGCGAATTGATGCTTGGGAAAAAGTTTCAAAATCAGGAGAAATTGGAAATGGATTTGTGTGCCTTAACAGCCGGATTGTATTTCGTCGAAATCCGAAATGAACGTGGTACAGAAATAAAGAAAATGGTGGTTCAATAGAGTGGGTTAAATAGACTACTGACTACGGATTATTGAATCCAATCCATTAATATTTTTTTGCCAATTGCTTTTTGCCAATTGATTATTGTCTTCCCGCAACATTACTGCCGAATAGCGGAATCTTGGCTTCGTTCGATTTGCCTGTTGCAAATTGCTAATTGTCCATTGCCTATTCATATATTTACCTCATGCGGCACATCATTCTTTTCTTCATTTTGCTTCCTGTTTTGGCCCATACGCAGGTCTCATCGGATTCAACGGCCTTATACATTAAGACCATCTATAGAAAATCCTATACCGACCAACAAGCGTACAAGTGGCTGACTACATTGACAAAAGAAATTGGCCATAGGGTCAGCGGTTCGCCCCGGGCAGCGAAAGCTGTGGAATGGGCAAAACATGTACTGGATACGTGTGGACTTGATAAGGTTTGGCTGCAGGAGGTCAAAGTTCCGCATTGGGTCAGGGGTGACAATGAACAGGTGATCATGATTTCAAGCGATGTGGGTGCTGTTTCCTTAAATGCCCTGGCCCTGGGCAATTCGCCGGGAACAGGAAATACCGGAGTCCGGGCGCAAGTGATCGAAGTCAAGTCACTTGAGCAGTTAAAGGCCATGCCTGATGATGATGTCAAAGGGAAAATTGTGTTTTTCAACCGGCCGATGGATGCAGGCTTGATGAATACATTCGCAGCTTATGGCGGAGCAGGTGATCAAAGATATATAGGCCCTTCTGTGGCAGCGGAAAAAGGCGCCCTAGCTGCAGTAGTGAGATCTCTTTGTCCACGGCTCGACGATTTTCCACATACAGGTGCAACCCATCTTTCTGAGACTGTCAAGAATATTCCTTCCGTTGCTGTAAGTACAAATGATGCGGAGAAACTAAGTAAATCTATTTCACTGGGCCCAACAACAGTATTTATACGTACCACATGTGAGATGCTTGACTCTGTCCTCTCCTATAATGTGATCGGAGAAATCAAAGGCTCTGTTGCACCGGATACAATCATACTTGTAGGCGGACATCTTGATTCGTGGGACGTCGGTGAAGGTGCGAATGATGATGGTGCAGGTGTGGTTCAGTCGATGGAAGCTTTATATCGACTTGTACAGAGTGGATACAAACCTCGTCATACCATCCGTTGTGTACTTTTTATGAATGAAGAAAATGGATTGCGTGGCGGAAAGAAGTATGCAGAGGAAGCGATTAAAAATAATCAGTTTCATCTTGTAGCGATAGAAACAGATGCGGGTGGGGCTACTCCGCAGGCATTTGGATGCTCAGCGGGTGTCGATACGCTTGTGGATCAGCATATAACTTATATGAAACCGTATATGAAGGCATTGGAGCCATATTATATTAGGATTGAAGCGGGAGGAGGAGGTGCTGACATCAGTGGACTGAAACCTAAGACCGGATTGCTGGTTGGTTTGCGTCCTGACAGTTCACGTTATTTTGATTATCATCATTCTGACAATGATGTTCTTGAAAATGTACATCCGCATGAACTTGAATCCGGGGCTGCGGCTATCACTTCTTTTATTTATCTGGTGGATCAAAATGGTATCGGGCTATGAAAGATGTAATCCTGCATGACCTTACATTCGAACCTTTTATTTCTGAAGCGGAAATCGAAAAGGTGGTCATGGCACTCTCTGTCAAAATAGACAAGGACTATAAAGACCGCAATCCTATTTTGTTAATTGTATTGAACGGTGCATTCATTTTTGCTGCAGATTTAGTGAGACGATTGTCCATACCGCTCAGACTTGATTTTGTCAAGGTCAGCTCATATGATGGAACATCCTCAACGGGCAAATTGGGTGAGCATTTTCTTTGGAAAATGCCTCTCGAAGGACAGGATGTATTGATCATAGAAGATATTGTGGATACAGGTCATACGCTACATCATCTCAATCACAAAATTAAAAGTCAGAACCCTGCTTCTGTTGAAATAGCCTGTCTCCTGATCAAGCCTATTGCTTATAAATATCCGGACGTCATAAAATATCAGGGGATGGAAATCCCCAATGAATTTGTCGTCGGATATGGTCTTGATTACAATGGAATCGGACGGGATCTCGGATCGATCTACAAGAAAAAGGATATATGACTATTCTGATCATCATTTGTATCAGTTATGTTTTTATTGTCTTCATCTTCTACTTCCTGCAGGATTTCTTTTTCTTTCGCCCCGAACTTTTACCATCTGATTTTAAATATCAATATTCATTTCCCTTTGAAGAAAAACAATTTGATCTGCCGGATGGAGGGCGTATCAATGCCATATGGTTTAAAGTGCCAAACAGCCTGGGTGTCGTTTATTTTTTAAAAGGAAATAGTCGTAGTATAAAGGGCTGGGGGAAATTTGCTAAAGATTATGTGGGGAAAGGCTATGATTTCTTTATGATGGATTACAGGGGTTTTGGAAAAAGCAGAGGACACAGATCTGAACACATCATCTATAGTGATACCGAGTATATCTACAATTGGTTGAATCAACAATATGATCAGAAAAAAATTGTGGTGCTCGGACGTTCGCTGGGAACAGGGTTTGCAGCGAGGGTAGCAGCTTGGAATGATCCAAAATTATTGATTCTGGACTCACCGTATTATAGTTTTCAATATCAGATCAGCAGGTTTGCATGGTGGCTTCCTTTGAAATGGATATTGAAATATAAAATTCCGACATGGCAATATTTGCAAAAAGTTAAATGCCCTATGTATATTATTCATGGCGATAAAGATTTTTTAATTTCTTACGAACAGGGTGTTCGATTGCAAAAATTAATTCCGGACAAGGCTAAATTAATTACTATCAAGGGAGGGAGGCATAATAACCTGCCATCGTTTGAATCATATCATAAGGCATTGTATCGGATACTTAATAGTTGAGAATAGGCGTATAGATTTATTAGTTTGTAGTTTATAGCATATAAGACGTTTGAGTGTCTCTGACCTCGCACCTGTATTATTTCCTTATAAGACGTTCGAGTGTCTCTGACCTCGAACAAGGAAAATACCGATATCCCTTCATCTGGCATCCAGACAAATAAAATCCTTGAAAATTTAGAATTATTCCTGAACAGAAATTAACAATCCTCTAACCTCTGATTTAAACTTCAATTAAAAACTTGCGGGACATGAAAGCCTCGCTTAGCTTTGCGCTTAAACAAAAAAACAATTATGAAAAACGCAATTCTATTTCTGTTCTCCTTGCTTTGTGCTTTCCAGGTGACTGCACAGACTCAATATGCAGTCGTGACTACTATTGAATCGATTATTCCCGGAGGTCTTGGACGCTCACGGATGATCTCTAACAAAGAGGATCTCAATACAGCTAATTTTACGACAACCCGTACGGATGGCAAGAAAAGTGATATGGGCTCTGTCAAACGTAAAGATTTGAAAATTGACAATTTTGATGAAACGAAGTTGTTGAATTTTTACAGCCTTAGTGGCATCAATTTTCAAAACGTTGCTTCTAATGATGCGATTGTTTCTGCTAAGCTCAATGAAATGTCGGAGGCTGGTTGGACACTTGCATTCGTGACTTCAGGTGTAGAAAGCGATGCAGGTACGACGGATGGTGAAGGGATCTTTGCGACAAGGTATATTTTCAAGAGAGATTAACTATATCCGGATAACGGTTTGTAGGAACTGCCTCAAAATTTTTTAAAGAATACGGACAGGCATGTCCGTATTCTTTAAAAAATATAAGGTACCAGACTCATTTCTAAACGGTTAAACGGAGATGTCCGAGTGTTTCTGACCTCGAACAAGGAGTATGGTGGATGTGCGAGATCAGAGACATTTGAACAACTGCCATACTCTATCTAAAATAAAATTTCCGGATACGAACGCATTGCGCTGCGCTCTCTGCTCTGCGCTCTCCGCAAAGTCCATACCTTTGCCCACCGATGGAGGAGAAGATGCTTAAGACTGGGGATAACGACCGGAAGCAAGATCATATTGAGCTGGCTTTTGAGGCCGATATGGGAAACCTCGGTACGGATACCAGATTTAGATATGAGCCAATGCTGGCTGCACATCCTAAGCCTGACTTAGATCTCAGCATCTCTTTCCTTGGCAGGAAGCTGGGAGCACCTCTCTGGGTCAGTAGCATGACAGGCGGCACTGAAATGGCGTTGAAGATCAATCAAAGATTAGCTACTTCATGTGCAAAATTCGGTCTTGGCATGGGTCTTGGCTCCTGTCGGCCTCTGCTGGATAATCATAACCGACTGAAAGATTTTGATGTCAGGGAAATGATTGGTCCTGAATTACCGCTTTATGCTAATCTTGGAATAGCGCAGGTTGAAAAATTATTAGCAGAAGGTCGAATTGACGATATTCTTAAACTGATAGACACACTGAGTGCAGATGGTCTGATCATTCATGTTAACCCATTGCAGGAATGGCTTCAGCCCGAAGGAGATCGCATTCAGAATCCCCCGATCGAAACGATTCAACATTTATTGGCAAAGGTTGTTTTTCCTGTCATCGTGAAAGAAGTAGGTCAAGGCATGGGGTGGGAAAGTCTTTCGGCTTTGCTCAGCCTGCCGATTGAAGCGATTGAATTAGCTGCACATGGGGGCACTAATTTTTCAAAACTTGAACTTCTTCGATCGAATCATCACCATCAGGAAATGTATGGTTCTATAGCCCAAATAGGTCATACTGTCCAACAAATGGTTTCATGGATCAATCAGTTGGTGAATGATGATGGACATCAAATAAAATGCAGACAAATTATTATATCCGGAGGAATTAAAGATTTTCTGGATGGCTATTATTGGATGGAAAAACTGAACATGCCATCGATCTACGGTCAGGCCAGTGCATTTCTCAAATATGCAAAGGAAAGCCAGGAAGCACTTGATGAATTCATAGTCAAACAAATAGCAGGACTACAATTGGCGCATACCTATCTGAAAGTGAAATAAACCGATGAGGAAGAAAACAATATCGGGTTTTTCGAAACTTTCGAAAGTGGGTAAGATCAAATGGATCGTCGAAAATTTTTTTAAAGATCCGGAGACTGTCAAAAGAGAATTAGCAAGCTATCTTCTTGTCAATGAAGAACAACAACGCATCCTTGATGGCTTTAGTGAAAATACGATTAGTAATTATCCTCTTCCACTCGGTGTTGCTCCTAATTTTCTAATCAACGGCATTGAATATTGTGTGCCGATGGTGACGGAAGAAAGTTCTGTTGTGGCGGCGGCGGCTAGTGCGGCAAAATTTTGGTTAGACCGCGGAGGTATACAAACAAAAATTCTGGGTACTCTTAAAACAGGACAGATCCATTTTCTTTGGTACGGTGATGGTGAGCTACTTGAGACTAAACAAAAAGATTTAGCTGCATACCTGATTGGTGTTTGCGCAGACATCACAAAAAACATGGATGAACGGGGAGGAGGGATAAAACACATTTCACTTCTCAATATGGTGGATCGTGAACCTGGTTATTATCAACTTCTGCTTGAGTTGGATACACAGGATTCGATGGGCGCTAATTTTATCAATTCTGTTTTAGAAAAATGTGCACAGGCATTACCGGCTTGGTTTGAAAAAAATATGAGTACTGAAGTTCCGGCACCCGAAGTGATCATGGCCATCCTGTCGAATTACAATCCTGAATGTCGGGTGCTTGCCTGGGTAGAATGTCCGACTGTCGATCTGGGTGAATTTGAAGGTGATCTTGGACCTGAAGAATTTGCGCGACGATTTTATACAGCAGTTCGCATTTCACATATCGATCCTTATCGGGCTGTTACGCACAACAAAGGAATATTCAATGGAATTGATGCGGTGGTATTAGCTACTGCAAATGATTTTCGTGCGGTCGAAGCATGCGGTCATGCTTATGCAGCGCGTACCGGAAAATATATCGGACTCAGCAAGTGTACCATTCACAAAGGAATGTTCCGTTTTGAGTTGGAGATCCCATTAGCTGTCGGTACGGTAGGTGGATTAACAACATTACATCCATTGGCCAAACGATCTCTTGAAATGTTAGGCAATCCTGACGCACCAACATTGATGCAGGTGATCGCGGCTACCGGATTGATGCAAAATTTTTCTGCTATTCGTTCGCTGATCACAACAGGCATTCAGAAAGGACATATGAAGATGCATATACACAACATGTTATTGCGTCTCGAAGCCACAGAAGAAGAATCTGCGAAAGCACTTGATTATTTTAAAGATAAGACCGTATCCTTTCGGGACTTACGACATTTTTTGAGTGAGATGAGATCTGTGGTGGTAAAAAACTGATTTTCATTGCTATCTAATATTTCCTTAATTTTGAATAAAACAGGTTTGCCAAAAAATAAATACGATGAAAGAAGTGACCATAAAAATTCCTGAAAACAAGTTTAATTTTTTCATAGAGCTTGTACATCAATTGGGATATGAGGTAACTCATCATTATGAAATTCCTGAAGAACATATGTCTATTGTCATGGAACGAATGAAAGAAGATGAAGAAAATCCTGGTCGTTTAGAATCATGGGATAAAGTGAAGAATAAATTTAAGTTTGATTAATGCAATATATTACTGGTATGCGGGCAAGCAGTAGGCTTTTTCAGGCGTGCAAATGATAACTTTACCTTTATCACCAATTTCCCCTGCTGCCACGTAGATATCAGGTTTAAAATCAGAGGCATTATCATATTTATCTGGTTCTAATCTCCAGACATATTCTCCAGTATTTGTATCAATGGCGTGAATTCGTCCTGTACTTCCACCTGAAAAATAAACTATGCCATTTAAGTAACGTAAGGGGCTTGAGGTACCCGCTCCTTCTGTGTGCCACTTGACGTTTCCTGTATTTGGATCAATGCAATAGAAAATACCATCTTCACAATTGGCAAGGAGTTGGCCATCTTCAACAATAAATCCTGAGAATAAAAAGCCAGCTTGAAAATCCCTTTGCCAAATTTTTGCTCCTGTCCAGAAATTATAACACGCAATTGCATTTCCAATATTTATATATATCTTATCATCATAAATAATTGGTATCCTATATACAGAAGAGTTCCATTTTGGATTATCCGATAATTTAATATTATTATAATTCCATTTATTTTCAATTATATTGAATAGACCCAATTTTGAAATAACATTATTATTCGAATCTAAGTATGCATATGCCGTAACCAAATAATTACCATCATTGGAAATAGCAATATTTGAGAATCCATGAGTACCACTTTGGAAATGATATAAAAATGTACTATCAAATGGTGGTAAAAGGAATGGTACGATTAAACCATTTTTTATATCCATCTTATACATACCATTCACAGTATTTCCTGTGAGAGTATCGACCATATCGCCTAACAAAAATGCGATTGATTTAAAACTCGGAAATCGACTATCATAACTAATCGTTCCTCTTTCTTTAAAGTGAGTGCTTCCATCACTCAAATTAATGCAATAACTTCGTGTCCCTACCTGATAAAAAAAGAGCTGATCAAAATTAGTGAAATAGGTAATATCAAAATATTCAGTAGGAGGTTGATAAATATCATTCCATTTCCACATTTCTGCGCCATTATTAATATTAAGACATGTTATAAATTTATTATCTGGGCCGTCAGTGGTTGCAAGTATAATTTTATTATCAAAAACCAGGTTTGCATCAATGATGCTATTATGTTGCTGGCCATTCTTATGAAGAGCAAATTTCCAAATTGATTTAACAAATGTTAGGGGGATGTCTTCATTCTTGCAACAAGATACTATAGCCAAATTAATAATTAAAAGGCATGTAAAAAAACTTATCGCTCCATATGAAAATCGAAATAAAAGACTTTTCATTCGGTTATCTTTTTGAAGTTCGAAAAAAATCACCTGTTGGTCTATCCCAAATTAGATTGAAAATTCGTTGCATTTCATCATTTCCATTTAGAGTTGTCCCTGAAGAAGTATTAGTTTCTTCAGCATGATTTACGCCCATGGCTTCAAATCGGTCACCTTGTGCAATATTGTCGCCTATTTGAGTAGATCCGCAAAGTAAACCATCGGACTTTAGCCCAGTAAAGACATAGTTTGTTAAGGTCACCTCTTCCATGCAACCGTTTCCGACGTCACCATCGCACCATTCATAGATACAAGCTACCCATTCTGGGCTGCCTGTCATAAAGCCGGCACAATGTTCCTGGTAATTATCAATCAAAACTGTAGTTTCATTAATGGAAGATGAAAATTCATTACAGTTAATTAATTCAAGCCACATGTCTTCACTTTGCCGTAACCAAACCCGGCCTTTATTCCATTTAATAGCTCTTTGTGCGTGATTTATTGCTGATATACATGCAAAAGGATTAAAGATACATCCAATACCTCCTAATAATGTTTGAGCGCTATTCGTCAGGGCAAAACCTGTATAAATGGCCTCGACACCATTGGCTAAATCTACAAAAGTTTTATCATTTTCCCTATCAGAAGCAAACGAACTTGCAATTCTCCAATGCACTGGACTTTGCTCCGTACCCCATATTGATATTCTTGGGATGTTAGAATTGTTACTATTTAGAGTGTTGATATATGTGCCGTTGGCTGCCAAATCAGTAAATGACTGGGTTCCTTTTATATTTGAAATAGGTCCGACAATTTGCGCAAGAATGGCGTCATCTATAAGCGGATTAACAAAAGAAGAAAGGAATGGATAAAGTGGCCCAAGTAGTGAAGCTAATTCGGCCAATGGTCCAGCTGTCATTCGGGATGTCCCGTCCTTAATGGCCTCTGTTAGTTTGCCATTATCAATTGAATTGACGATGTCTGCCCCTTTATTAGGAGATCCTACAGTAATTATTCCTCCAAAAAAAGTTGCAGGAAAATCTCTTTCAATATCACGAAGTACAATACCTCCTAAGCTATGTCCGATACCAATATTGTTTGCGGAGGTTGGATTGACATTTGAATTACTTATCCATTCGTTTTTAACTTCGGTTGATGCTGAGTTCACACCTACGGAAGAAGAATAGTCGCTTTCGTGACCATCCATTTGCCTTTCGGTTGTGAATATGGATCTATAGAATGACCAAACATCCTGACCTCCTTCACCTAAGCCATGTGCCCATGCCACATCACGTCCGGAACTTTGACTATATGTGCAATGAGAAATTAGAAATATTAAGAAAATTGCTATGATAGTTTTCATCATTTTTCTTTTTAGTTGTAATAGAAATTAGAATTACGGGATATTCAAATTGACGCTCAGATCGGTTATTGTTGATTCATTGACCAATTCAGCAATACTTCCACTTGGGAGTGTGTCAGGTACTACTACTTGTATTCCTTCCAGGAAATGATCGGAATCATCAGAATATCTATACATTAAACTGGAAATGAAATTATTATTTGAATCATACAAAACAGAACCAAGCATTCTGTTTATATTTCTATTTATTAATAGTACTGCAACAGTATTTTCATTTGGGATGCCTGCTTGGTAAGCGCTTATTCTGATTGTAACATGCCCATTGCCAAAATTCGTGATTGTTCCTCCGGCTGCTTGGGCCCAATTGATAAGATTGGTTAATGTTAAATTTGTTGTTCCAATTTGACTACAAAGTAAAGAATTAGATATCTCGCCAGAAACTGAACCTTTAGTCTGAGCAAGTATAGAATCCACCAAGACATGATATGTACCCATTGAAATCGTTTGCTGGAAGATCAAATTATTTAAAGAATCATATCCAGAAAAAAGTTGATTGATTAATGTAAATTTATTTATAGTAGGGAAATTGTTTTGCAACGGTTTATTTGGAAGCCCAAAGTTGTATGATCTCGGTAGTAGACTTGATTCCAGAGCAAAATTCCCATCAGAAAAAAGCTTAAAATTTACTGATCTGGCTTCATCGTCCGGTGTTAATGCTATTTTATCAAAATTATCTTGTGCAGTTAAATTACGATGATATATTATTGTTTCTATATTATAGGCCATTTCGATTAATGGAGCATCAGTTCTTCCTGTAATGAAACTATCTAACATTGAATCCTTGTGACAGGCCACCATAGAAATGATTACAGCAAATAAAACAGAAGAAAAAATAATCAGTTTCTTCATTTTTATAATTTGAATTAAAGTTCTCATTCTTTTTTTTTACAAATTTTACACTTTTTTTCATTCGTTCGCATCAGTGAAAACCATGAATAGTGGTTAGAATGACAATATCATCCGATTATTTAATGCTTTAAAGTAAATTAGGATAGACAATTTCATTATGTCCATTAATCAATTTGAAAAAATCGGGATTCTGTTTCAAGGGTATTTTTTCTCTCAGTTCACCTCTGAATAAATTCTAACTAAAGGAAGTATGTTTAAAGGTCGATACATGGCTTTCGCCTTTTCCTTTTTTTCCTCCTTGTTACCTACTATATTTTCAGAATATGATTTCAGAATGATTGAGACAGGTTTGCCAGGTAGGAAACAAAGATTGCTATAACCTCTGAAAAGCCATGGGCATCTATTGTGATATTAAGCAGTTAAATCACAGACAATTCTTGACACATCTGCAATCCAAATGCGGATTTGTCAGAAAATAGATACGCCCTAGTAAAACTGGAATATATAGATGAGTATAATTTTAACCTTCTCCTTAGCCTTCGCCTCCGCCTTTTCTTCAGCCTATCTGCGTAATCAGCGTCATCTGCGGTGTATCTTTGCCCCCCATGTTTCCACAATATGATGTCATCGTAGTAGGTGCAGGCCATGCCGGTTGTGAAGCCGCAGTCGCTGCCGCTAACATGGGTAGCCGTGTCATGCTCGCAACCATGAACATGCAAACAATCGCTCAGATGAGCTGTAATCCAGCCATGGGAGGAGTAGCTAAAGGCCAGATTGTCAGAGAGATAGACGCACTCGGAGGTTATAGCGGCATTGTGACGGATCATACCATGATCCAGTTCCGGATGCTCAACAGATCTAAGGGTCCTGCAATGTGGAGTCCCCGTGCTCAAAGCGATCGATTGAGATTTGCAGAGAAATGGAGACTTATGCTTGAAGCTCATCCCCTGATCGATTTCTGGCAGGAGATGGTAAGTGGATTGGTAGTGAAAGATGGAAGAGTGACAGGCGTACATACAGGCCTTGGATTAGAAATTCCGGGAAAAGCAGTGGTGCTTACGAATGGCACATTCCTCAATGGTGTCATCCACATCGGTGAAAAACAATTCGGTGGCGGACGAGCAGGTGAAAAAGCTGCAACAGGAATTACAGAACAACTTGTCGGTTTGGGTTTTGAAGCGGGACGAATGAAGACAGGTACACCTCCACGTGTAGATGGTCGTTCGCTCAACTATGAGGTGATGGAATTGCAACCCGGTGATGAACCTGCAGGACGTTTTTCATATACAGATACGCCTCCATTACTTAAGCAACGACCTTGTTACATTACATACACTTCGGAAGCAGTGCATGATACATTGCGAACAGGATTTGACAGATCACCGATGTTTAATGGTCGCATCAGAGGTATTGGACCGCGTTATTGTCCATCGATAGAAGATAAGATAGATCGTTTTGCAGATAAAGATCGACATCAACTTTTTGTTGAGCCTGAAGGATGGGATACAGTTGAAGTTTATGTCAATGGATTTTCATCTTCATTGCCAGAAGAAGTGCAATATGAAGCACTTAGAAAAGTACCTGGGTTTGAAAATTGTAAAATGTTCAGACCAGGCTACGCGATTGAGTATGATTATTTTCCGCCGACACAACTTGGCGCCACATTAGAGACAAGGCTTGTGAAAAATTTATTTTTTGCAGGACAGATCAATGGGACTACGGGTTATGAAGAAGCTGCATCACAGGGATTAGTAGCAGGACTGAATGCACATCTTGCCATTAAAGAAGAAGCTCCATTTATTCTGAAGAGATCAGAAGCATATATCGGTGTACTTGTCGATGACCTTATCAACAAGGGTACACTCGAACCATACCGGATGTTTACGTCGAGGGCGGAGCATCGGATTTTATTAAGACAGGATAATGCAGATATAAGATTGACTCCATTAGTGGATACGATCGGGATGAGTGGACTTGAGCAAAGAATGAATCGTGTGCATGAAAAAATAGAAGGGATCAAAAAAATAGATCAAATCATGTCAGCGATGAATGTAGATCCTGATGTGATCAATCCGGTCCTGGAATCCTTAGACAGTTCTCCAATTTCACAAAAAACCAGAGTTGCTCAATTACTCAGCAGACCGCACATAGGGATAGATCAACTGAGACCTTATCTACCGGAATTAAAATCAGCACTTTCTGAATTCGATGAAGAGATGATCGGCCTTGCCGAAGTAGACATCAAATACAGAGGCTATATCGAACGCGAACAGGAGATGGTGGATAAGGTGAACAGATTAGAATCACTCAGTCTCCATGACAGTATTGATTATACAAAGATCAGTTCGCTGAGTATAGAGTCCCGTGAAAAGCTCACACGCATTCGTCCACGTACGCTCGGACAAGCGAGCCGGATCAGTGGGGTGTCGCCCAGTGACATCAGCGTGTTACTTGTTCATATGGGTCGGTAGCTTCGACAAGATGGCCTCACCCTATAATCTTCTTCCTGTGCTTTACTCCCCAATTCCGAAGTTCAGCAATCACTTTTTCCAGTGACTCACCATGAGGTGTGATAGCATATTCCACTACAGGAGGGAAATCATCGTAAACGGTTCTCTTCACAAGCTGGTTGACTTCCAGGTCTTTTAATTCCTTGGAGAGCATCCGGTCGGTGATGCCATGTACTTCTTTAGAAATTTCTTTAAAACGTTTTGGGCCGAAGGTGAGCGAAATGATAATGGGAATTCTCCATCGTCCTCTTAATATTTCCAGAGCATCCAGAACAGGAAGGAGCACCTTGGTGCATTCCGTATAATTCCGTTCTTCTTTTGCTTTTGTATTGGCCATGGCGATTGCTTTTTCGGCGTAAAGATAAGGGCTATACCATAAGATTGTGCTATACTTTTGTATAGCGCTATACTGAAGGATAGTGCTATACATTTGTATAGTACTTACTTTTGTATAGTAAAGCTACCTACTTTTGTGTTGTCAATCATTACATAATTTTAAAAAATATAACAATGACAACTACAAAATGGACGATAGATCCAACCCATTCAGAGATCCAGTTTAAAGTGAGACACCTGATGATCTCCAATGTAACAGGTCAATTCACCAAATTTCAGGGAACGGTGGAGACCAAAGGTGAAGATTTCACCACTGCAAAAGCTCACTTCACAGCTGACATCAGTTCGATCAGTACAAATAACCCGCAACGGGATGGCCATCTTCAAAATGGTGATTTCTTTGATGCTGAAAACCATCCGCAGCTTGTGTTTGAGTCAGACAAACTGGTAAAGAAGGATGAAGAAAATTATGAGATCCATGGTCAATTGACCATGAGAGGCGTAACCAAAAAAATAGTTCTGGATGCTGAGTTCGGTGGCATTACCTTAGATCCATGGGGAAACACCCGTGTAGGGTTTACTGTAAATGGCAAACTAAATCGCATGGACTATGGCGTAAGTTTTGGAATGATTTCAGAGACAGGTGGAGTAGCGTTAGGTGAAGAAGTAAAGATCAATGCAAGCGTGCAATTTGTGATGCAGGAAGTGCTGCAACCAGCGTAATTGAATTCTCGATTTTGGATTTTCGATTTTCGATTTGGAGGCGTTGCAATACAAGCAAGGAAACTGATATAAGTACTCGGTTTATTAATTGGACTGCGTTCGAGTGTCTCTGACCCAGACGTTCGAGTGTCTCTGACCTCGAACCCGGCTGTCTCAGTTCGAGGTCAGAGACACTCGAACGTCAATTGTAGGTGCAACAAAATCGAAAATCGAAAATATCACTCATAGATGTCTTCGATCTCCTTGTGATACTTCAATTCAATTTCCTTTCTCCGCGACTTATAAGTTGAGGTCAACAATCCATTTTCCGGGCTCCAGGTATCAGGCAGTAGAATAAATTTCTCAATCCGTTCATGACTTTGTAATCCGAGATGATCAAGGAGATCACGATACAACTGGATCACCGCAGTGTTATACACCATGTATTCAGGAGCGGTCCAGTGAATACTTTTTTCTGCGCAGACTTTTTGCAAAGCATCAAAATGAGGAATGATCAAAGCGATGGTATATGGTCTGTGAAAACCGATTATCAAGGCTTGATGGATAAGGGGATGGTGAGTTAATCTCGATTCGATCTGTGCAGGTGAAATGAATTTTCCGGAGGCATGTTTGTAAATATTTGATTTACGATCGGTGATCACAAGGAAATTTTCTTTTTCCCAATGACCTACGTCTCCCGTGTGTAGCCAGCCATCACGAATCGCTTCTTTTGTAGCTACTTCATCTTTATAGTAACCGAGCATAACGTTTGGTCCTTTTACAATTATTTCACCGTCTTCTTCAATACGGACTTCCACGCCAGGAATTGGTTGGCCTACTGTGCCCCGAAGATGACCACCAGGTTCAAAACGATTGATGGTGACAATAGGAGATGCTTCAGTCAGTCCGTATCCCTGTCGAATCTTTATACCGCTTCTTTCATAGAGTCTTTCAACTTTTGGATCAAGATAGGCTGCACCTGACACAATTCCTTTTAGACGACCACCCATGCGTCGTTTCCATCGCTTGATGATCCATTGATGGGCGATGATGCTTCCTAATAGTGCGAGAGGTCCACGATTAGTTTTTTCCCATGATTTGTAGGCCCATCTTGTTAGCCACGATGCTTCTTCAAGTCTGTCTTCCATGATGGATGCAAATCGTTCGAGGATTAATGGCACGCTGGTGAAATATTCAGGCCGGACATCCTTCAGCGCGAAAATGGCATTCCGATAACTTTCGATAAAATAAATATTAGCTCCACTAGCCAGGTAAACATAGGAAACAATGCGTTGAAAAATGTGGCTTAACGGAAGAAAACTCAATACACGCATACCAGGTGTATAGGGTGCAAGGGCAAGAACTGACATCACGTTTGACACAATGTTTTGATGCGATAACGCAACAGCCCTTGGCTCTCCTGACGAACCAGACGTATGAACGATGGTAGCCATATCGTGAGATGAAAGCCCATTACGTATGATTTCTAATTTTTTCAAATCATCTTCTTCAATATTTCTTTCAGCAGATATCAGGTCATCCAAAAAAATATGCTCAATATTATTTGTTAAGCCAGACAATTCAACTCCTGGCGTTAGTATCATCAATGAGGATTCTATTCGATTGAGTATTGTCGTTAGTTCTTCAGGCCGGATAGGATATTGAAGAGGTACAGAGATCGCACCTGCTGCCATGATAGCCATATCCACCGCAAGCCATTCGATACTGTATCGATCGGTGTAGATAATGATTCGATCGCCTTTTTCAATTCCTTTTTGAATAAATGCCAATGTGATTTTCCGGATCAATGTCACAAGTTGTGTCGAACTGATTTCATTGATGATGCCCTGTCTCCACAATCCGCCAGCTGTTTTCTGAGGATTACGGCTCATTTGGTATTGCGGGATGTCGAAAAGGAATTGAAAAGAATTCATATGCGATTGAAGGTATTAAAAAGTCGTGTCAAACCCACCTTACTTTATCAGACTACATCTGGAAGTTCTCATCAGGATGATTAGTTAAATTGATCATATTTAATATCAATAAAAAGAACTTCTTTTTATTTTGCTGACAATACTTTAATATTAAACGGAAACAAGTCCATAAGAGAGTAAACTAAGGCAATGATAACCCTGCCAGAGGCCAGATAATCTCCCTGATAAAGTAAATATGAAATAAAACAGGAGCAGGCACTATTATCCAAAACCACATCCACAATTTGGCAATGCTTCCGTTTTTGAAAAACGTAATATTTCTTTTTGATAAAAATTGTTCAGCTAACATCACGAGCCCCTGGATGGCGAAATACAAAAGGGGTAATCCAAATCCATTATTCACGGGCAAGCTGATCGCCGCTTCATGTAATAATCCTGAAAATAAAAAAGATAGGAAAAAGGCTGCTTTGGCATCTGTTTGCTTCATTAAAGGCCGGTAGATAGCAATCGAAGTCATCTCACTGAATGCGAGATTCCATCGCTTACCCCAAAAAGAATTTAAACTACCCGATTTGAGTGGTGAATTAAAAAGATAATAAGTTTTCACTCCCAGATATCTCCATAGGCCTGCACTGATGGACAATAAACCAAAATGAAGTGTTAAGCTAAATCCGATGAGTAATAAACAGGAAATGACCACTACATTATATTCAGAACCCAATCCATGTGTAAAAATGTACTTTGCAAGAAATACAATCAGCAGGCCGGCTATTAGCCTGCTTACTCCTATAAGAATCATTTCTTTCCAGCCCTCTACTGATTTTTGTCCTAACGTTTGGAAAATATCGGCGCGCATTCCTGCCCAGCCAAATGAGAAAGCAAGCCATTGTACAAGAGTGAGATCAAAATCCTTTTGCTTTTTCATTTCCCCAGTAGTGATGATTTTCATTCCAATAAACATCACCAGGATAATATCCAACATTCTTATCAACGGGTGAACATGAACACTTAATCTCTCAGCAATGAAGGTGCCTGCAAGAAAAACAGCCCAGTTTAATATTGAACTTTTACTTCTGATAGTATAAAAACCAATGAGGCAACTTCCAATTGAAACACCAATGGATACAAGAAGCGATACCATGTCACTTGTCTGAAGATGCATTTTACCTGAACGTATTTAGATAGAATGCATATCCATATACAGCAATGAGAGATGCAAAAAGTAATACCATCACGATTTCTCCCAGTGTATACATCAAACCAGAAGGAAAATGAGTCCTGTCAAAATACATGAACTGGATAAGAACCCTGGATAACCAATAAAGACAAATAAATCCGGTAACCATCGATGCAAGTTTTGAACCATCTGTCAACGTTTCCGGAGCGAACGCAGATAATAAACCGAATGAAAGATTTGTGAGAAGAATATAGATCGCATATACCCAGAATATATGTTTGAGAAGGGGCTTAACCTTTGCTAATTCATTCCGCCATCCCAGGATCTTTGGAATGGCCATGCTCCCTATGACAAGACATATCTGACCGACTCCGGCAAGGATCAAAAGGAGTTGAATATTCATTCCTCCAAGTTATATTTTTATTCCTGGAATTATCCTAAATGCATCCAGTGTAAAAATTCTAAATTCGCACTCAGATCGATGACAATACGCAAACTTGCCGGTGAAACGGCTATCTACGGTTTAGGTTCTATTCTCAACAGGATATTGAACTATATCTTTTTCACGATTTACCTGACCCGTGTTTTTGTAGGTCCGGACAAAAGTCTGTTTGGGATATACAAGGATCTCTATTTTTATATGGCGCTGTTTCTGATCATCCTTTCATTTAGGATGGAGACGACCTATTTCCGGTTTGCAAAAGAAAATCGCGCATCAGTCACCACGATGTCGATGGCTTTTCTCATGGGTTTTGCAGGATTGTTTGTTGCCTTTGTGTGGATTTTTAAATTCAATATTGCCAGCTCGATGGAGTACCCCGGGATGACCACAAATCTGATGATCATAGCCTGGGTGTTATTTTTTGATGTGTTGAGTGCTGTTCCTTTTGCAAGTTTGCGTCATCAGAATAGACCATGGTTGTTTTTGTCATTGCGGCTGGGTTCCATATTGCTCAATCTTGGTTTTGTATTATTTTTTCTTGAGATTCTACCTGGATTAGCAACTGGACAAGGCTTTTGGGCAAGTATATTTTCAATGGGAGATAAACTCTTCTTTGTTTTTCTTGGCAATTTATTGGCAAGTGGTTTGACGTTAGCATTTTTGTTGCCGCTGATGAAAAAGACTGATTTCAAATGGGATTTTTCTTTTTTAAAAAGGATGCTTTTGTATGCATGGCCACTGGTGATCGTAGGTATTGCCGGTGTGATCAATCAGTCCTCTTACATTACGTTTCAGAAATATTGGCTCCCTAATTCAGTCACTGAAAATTTAACTGAAGGGGGTGTGTTTGCTGCTGCAGCTTCAATAGCCATTCTGCTCAATTTATTTACTGTGGCGTTTAATTATGCTGCAGAGCCTTTCTTCTTTGCCCATCAGCATAAGGAGGATGCGAGACAGGTGTATGCGGATGTTGCTCTGGCTTTTACGATCATTGGTGCCGTGATGATGCTGGGCATACTTTCTTATATCGATGTGATACAATTGTTATTGGGGAAGAGTTATCGGGCGGGATTGAGCGTGGTACCTATTCTCTTGCTATCGTATTTATTGCTTGGTATTTATTATAATTTTTCTACCTGGTATAAGCTGGCGGATAAAACTTTATACGGTGCTTTGATTGCAGGGATAGGAAGTATATTGACCATCGGATTAAATTACCTGGCGATCAAGACATTTGATTTTGGTGTGGTAGGATCTGCATGGGCCGCATTGATTTGTTACTTATTTATGTGTGTCACCTCTTATATGCAGGGACAGAAATATTTTCCGATTCCTTATAAAATATTGAAGATGATCGGGTGGATATTGGGGGCGCTCATTATTTATTTTGCCATGGTATGGCTTCGTCAATTTTATGAAGGAAACCTGATTTTGATATTATTGGTCAATACCATATTGTTCTCAGGATATTTATTCCTGATCTATACTGTTGAAAAACCTTTGGTAAAACAATTAAAGAGGAGAGCGTAAAGAAATAATTGATTCCGATCAATTTTTTACAACTGTATCTCGATGATATTTTCACAGACACCCTCGCAAATCACCTGCCCATTCATTGTCACTTTAGTCAATTGATAGGATGAGCATCCACATTCACCTGTACTTGTTACAATAGTATTTCCAATAAATGTATCTGTCTTGATATTTTCTATTTTCAGAATGTACGTCCTTGTATCGTTAATAAATAAGTCCATTGTTTTTGTAATGTCATTGTAAGATATATATTCATCATTAAAATTGGTTGCCATGTTGAAAAATCTTATGGAATCTCTATTGATGGAGGCTTCCGATCCGAACAAAGCATCATGACCGTCTTTTAACAACTTTATCTTAATAAAACCGCCATCCTCTATACAATCAACTAAATTACAATTCCTGCAGGAGAACAGAAGAAGTAAAGCGCAGAAGAATAAAAATTTTATAAGTTTTATTTTTTTCATGATAATAAATCTAAAGTAATTAACATTATCAAAGTTGGATTTCAAACACTTCATTACACCCATTCCCGCATAATAATTGTCCGTTCTTTGTAGCACTATTCAATTGGTATATCTTACAACAATCATCCATCCCGGCAGGATCGGCGAATACTTTAAATGTATCACTTCTCAGTGTATCAATCCTCAGGATATACGTTACATCCTGATCCATGTTCAATCTGATGCTCTCTGTAATAGGATCATACTGAATGGGAATATCATAAGAGGAAGTGTCTGTGATCGTGACGTAAAGTCGAACCGAATCATGAGCGATTGAATCAGTTCCGAACAATGCATTCTTTCCATCTTTCGTAACCCTGAACGTAAGCGTTCCACCCGGACTTGCACAATTAACCTTGCTGCAATCCACTCCACAGGAAACATGGATTAGAATGATGCTGAATAAAAATAGTAGTATGAAATATCGACTCATATAGCTAATTTATTAAAAAGTGAGAGGTTTGAATTGATCTCTCCCCCTTTCTTAGGACAGTTTAATTGATGAACTAAGTTAATCATAATCACCATCATCATCACTTTTCTTTCTTTTTTGCTACTTTTTTCTTTCTTTGTGGAATCCACATTATTATGTGGATAACGTCATGCCG
>JBBSAQ010000057.1:0-28913 GCA_038252065.1 Chitinophagales bacterium | reverse complement strand
CCACGATCATAGCCCTGATCTCTGATCATTTTTGAATTGTATTTACGATTGAATTCGTTCTCATCCATATTCAACAAGACGATTCCATCGATCAGACCGAGTATAAAAGGGATCATGCCAAAAGACAGAAAGATGAGACAAAAATAAAGGATACCCAGACCTGTCTGGCCCAGATAGAACCTGTGTATACCAGCCCACCCGAGAAATAAAGCGAATAATCCTGCTGTAGTTTTATCTTTCATCCTTTCTATGTGCCCTGTAATGATAACAATTTTTACCAAAGGTCGGAATCCTTCGTGATTTGCACGACCACAATTAAGCCATTCCCGTTTTTGAAAATTGAAAATATGATGCCGGCTTTCGCTTAGACGATGTACTTACAGGTAAGTATAGCAATGTCATCCGGATAGGGTTTTGTCTCCCTGAATTGATCCACCTCTTTCATCAATGCATCGTTGAGCATTTCGGCTGACATATATTGATCTGCATTTTGAATAATACCGCCGATGTGTTCATCTTCAAAATATTCACCAAGATCGTTTTGGACATCCGTCAGCCCATCAGTACATGCGAAGATCATACCCGGATGTGTAAGACTCACTTCGCCCATCTGGATTTCAGGCAGTGTTTCGAACGCTCCTATAATCGTGCATCCGCTTTCAAGTCGGGTGATCACTCCATTCTGAATCAGAAATGGTGGGAAGTGCCCTGCGTTAATGTATTGTAGCGTATTGTTTCGAAGATTCAGTTCGCCGATAAAAAGTGTAATAAATCTGTCGCTCTTGGTGATGCGGTACACGGCCTGGTTGAGTGCGAAAACGAAAGTCTCCAGATCACGGTATTGATAGATGAGACTCTGAAGTATGGCCTGAAAATTTGCCATCAGTATTGCGGCAGATACGCCCTTCCCGCTTATATCGGCAATACAAAAAGCAAGCCTTTGCTCATCATATTGAATAAAATCAAAATAGTCTCCTCCTACAGTTAAATGCGGTTTGTATACTGTAGCCAGTTCAAAATATTTACTCTGTGGGAGATGATCCGGTATCAGCATTTTCTGAACACTGCTCGCGAGTTCCATATCGCGATCAAAACGCTCCTGTTCAATCTGCCGTTTAAAAAGCCGTTTATTTTCAATGGCTACAGCAATAATATTGGTAAAGGTGGTGATAAACTGAAGTCGTGAATAATCATCTGCTTCGGCGCGGATACCTCCTACAAGTGCAAATGCGATTGGATTTTTCTTGTGGTAAACCGGAATCATGAGATCAAAGCCCTGCAACAACTCAGGATCAGACTTCGTGATCCTTTGTGTTTTGGAAAACTTTTTCAGTATTGGGCCCAGGTTATCGATTTGTGTAAGATGATCCGCTTTGAGATGTGTGACACATTGCCATTCATCATCCTGCTTGAAGAACAGGGCCATTCTCTTGATACCCATTTCCCATCCGATAAATGACTTATACATGTTATACAACTCCGGTGCGGCCACATTGTCATTGATGGCCTGTGTAATCGTAAGCAGGCTGTTGATCTGGAGCTGCTTGAGGCTGAGTTCCTGTTGAAGTTTTTCTATACTGATCTGAACAGTATCGGCCATTGTATCTCCCCTGTGAATTGAATAGGCAAGGTAATTCAATTTTCCTTTTAGGTAGGGGTCTGTGGACTCTATTCCATGTGCTTTAACGGTTTCTTAATATATGGGGTTATCATTTGGGGGTTTGTACGAAAATGGACGGATTGTTGGTTATGGGTAATGGATACGCTCACGATAGTAAAATCACCGCTCTGAATCCAATGCCCTTTTCATTTTCTTTCAACTGACAACCAAAAACTTAAAGCTATGTTTGTTGACCAATTCATATGAAGTCTTGCTGACCCTTGATCGTTATATAATTCGTAAATACCTGAGCACGTTTTTTTTTACGGCGTTGCTTTTTACGATCATTTCACTCAGCATTGATTTCAGTGAGCATATTGAAAAATTCACGGATCAGAATATCTCGACGAAACAAATTTTACTCGAGTATTACTTAAACTTTATCCCCTATATAAACGGTCTTCTGTGGCCTATTTTTTCTCTGATTGCAGTTATTTTTTTCACCTCCCGCCTTGCACGAAATACGGAGGTCGTAGCGATTCTCAATGCGGGTATGAGTTACCGTCGCTTTCTTCGTCCTTACATTATTACCGCGTTGATTCTCGCTTTTTTTTATTTGCTTGGCAATCATATTTTCTTTCCGCGGGGAAATAAAATAAAGTTCGGCTTTGAGAATACATTTATCTATCCCGGAAATCTAAAAGTGAAAAGCAACAATATTCATTTGTTCATTGGTCCCGGAGTGAAGGTATTTATTGGTAATTATCATAAGAATGACAGCAGTGGTACCGGATTCCGGCTAGAACAATATGCTGATTTGCAACTTGTTTATTTATTAAAAGCAAGAACGTTTCAATACCTGGCGGAAACAAAAAAATGGCGCCTTAAAGATTATGATATACGGCATTGGGTGGATGGAAAAGAGTTTTATACGTCGGGACGTAACCTGCAGTTGGATACAACGCTCGCGTTGTATCCGTCAGATTTTATTTATTATATCAATGAAAAAGAAATGATGACATCGGCTGAATTGTTACGATTCATCCGTTACGAAAAAGAACGTGGTCTAGGGGCTTCGCGCCTGATGAGAGCTGAATACCATCGCCGGTGGGCTGAACCATTTAGCATTGTTATCCTGACGATTATCGGTGCTTCGGTAGCTTCCCGAAAACAGCGTGGGGGTATGGGCCTACATCTGGCGATTGGCGTAGCGATTGGGTCAATGTTTGTGTTCTTAAGCAAGTTTGCACTTACGTTTTCAACTAACCTCAATATGCCTCCGATGCTCGCGATGTGGCTGCCCAATATGATTTTTGGAACCCTGGCCTGGTATTTGTTTAAACGGGCTCAGAAGTAATCGCTCCGTACATCTGCACTTACCTTCTTATTTTTGCTCACCGGCATCCGGCATGACGACATGGTTGATCAGTGGATATTGAAAATTATACTGTTCCCTTTGGCTCTTCTTTATGGCCTGGGCGTAGCCATTCGAAACGGTTTATATTCAATAGGTCTGTTAAAAGGCGTTTCTTTTAATATTCCTGTCATCAGTGTTGGTAATCTCTCCGTCGGCGGTACGGGCAAAACTCCTCATACAGAATATCTGATCCGTTTGTTACGCGATCATCTCAGGATGGCTGTCCTGAGCCGTGGGTATCGTCGTCAATCGAGTGGATATCTTGAAGTCAACCCCTATCATGATGCTGTGCTCGTCGGGGACGAACCTCTGCAGTACAAACGAAAATACCCGGACGTACAGGTTGTCGTCGCCGAAAGCAGAAGCCTTGCCATCCCTCTTCTGTTGAGATCCTATCCGGATACACAGGTTGTCATCCTCGATGATGGCTTCCAGCATCGTGAAGTTCTACCCGGACTCAATCTCCTTCTGACAGAACACAATCTCCTTTATACCCGTGATTGGTTACTTCCTGTCGGTCGATTACGCGAATGGCGTGATGCCGCCGGACGTGCGGACATGATCATCGTAACCAAGTGTCCCATCGGCATGACAACTGATGAAATGCAATCCATTCGGGATGAAGTAAAACAGAATGAAAAGCAGGAGGTGTTCTTCAGCAGGTATATATATGGAAATCCATACCGGATGTATGGAACTCCGGAACGCCTTGAACTAAATGCTAATATTGATGTGCTTCTCGTTGTTGCCATTGCAGGTACCGAGTATTTACTGGACTATGTAGATACGCAATGCGGAGAGGTGAAGATGCTGGAGTATCGTGATCACCATGCCTTTACAAATTTCGATATTGGAAATATTGAATTGTACTTTAAGAATATGACTGCCGGTCGTCAAAACATAATTTTGACCACCGAAAAGGATGCTGTTCGTCTTGACGTTCATCGTGAATTGCTTCAACGACTTTCCTTGCCTATTTATATATTGCCTGTTGCTGTTCGGTTTGAAGACTCAGGTGCATTTGATGAGACGGTTAAGGAATGGCTACTTAATTTTAAGCAGTGAAGAACGCCTATATGATTTCTCGTCTGTTTCGCTATTGCTTCGGTCTCTTTGTTTTCCTCTCGGGCACTGCCACTGCGCAAAATATATTGTCGGATATGGATCAGGATGCGCGTCAGGAATATGACAGAATGATCATACTGAGTGGCGGTGGAGATTTCATGCTTCATTCTTCTATCTCCCCTTTCTGGCGCGGTGATCTTGTCATACTTGCAGATTCATTTCTTCCTTATGCCCATGCCTATAAAGATCGTCATCAGGTACAGGTGATTTGGGATCAGAATAATGAGTTTGTAAAACCCGGAAGCCTTTTTCCCTCCCCGACAATGCAGAACGCAAATTCATCGACGAACCTTACCTCGTTAGATGAACAAACTGCCTTGTCTCGATACCGCGCAAGCAAGCATCCGCTCTGGAAAACTTTCTACAAGACCCCCGCACATTTTTATGAAGTTGATGTTAAGGATTTTTATTTGCGCGTCGATCCCCTTATCCATTTTGGTATTGGGCGCGATACAAAAGAAGACGCGATTACATTTGTCAATCAACGTGGTGTCAGTATACGCGGAGGTATTGGTCAAAATGTTTTCTTTCATACAAGCCTTTATGATAGCCAGGCCCGCTTTGCTAATTACATAGATCAATATACAGACTCCTCAGGGGTGGTTCCGGGGGTGGGCTTATATAAAAATTATCAAAGTGCTTTTTTAAAAATAGTGAATGGCCGCGACTATCTTCTGGCGACAGCATACGTCGGTGTTAATCTTGGCAAATATATCGGGATTCAGCTCGGACACGGTCAACAGTTTATCGGTGACGGTATTCGTTCTTTGTTTTTATCAGATTTTTCGGCTCCCTATTTTTCACTTAAGATCAATACACGCATTTGGAAATTTCATTACCAAAACATTTTTGCTGAGCTCGCCGCAGATGATTTTCACAATGTATCCGGTATTGACGAACCTATTCCAAAAAAATATCTTGCTGCACATTATTTAAGCTTTAAGCCGGGTAGAAATTTTTCAATCGGCTTGTTTGAAGCCGTGATATTTGATCGGCCAGGCCATCAGTTTGAACTACAATATCTCAATCCTATTATTCTATACAGAACGGTAGAGGGGTCTATTGGTTCGCCAGACAATGTTGTCCTTGGTTTTAGCGCCAGGACAAACATCAAGAACACTGTTTCAGTGTATGGCCAATTTATAATTGATGATATTCAGATTGGTCAAATCCTTGACGGACATTTAGATTGGTGGGGAAATAAGTTTGGACATCAGCTTGGCTTGAAATATATCAATGCTTTTGGCATCTCTTCTTTCGATGCACAGGTGGAATGGAATCAAGTACGTCCCTACACCTATTCGCATTACAACAAAAATGCTAACTACTCTAATTACAAACAAGCGCTTGCTCATCCATTGGGCGCTAATTTCAATGAATGGATTGGTTCCGTTCGTTATCGTATTTCTGCTAAACTTAAAGCAGAAAGTAGCTTATACCTAATCGAAAAGGGAGAAGATATTGATAGCATTTCTTATGGAGGCGATATTAATATTGCCAATGTAAACCGCCCGGGAGATTATGGCCATTTCGTCGGTGAAGGTGTCGGCACCAATATTGTTTTTTGGACCTCTTCACTTCAATATGAGATTTCACCTGGTCTCTTTATCGATATCCAATATTTATTGCGAAAGAAAACAAGTGATTTACCCGGGCGAAATCTGACGACAAATCTTTTTCAACTTGGGGTAAGATTGAATATGGCAAAACGTGAGGATGTATTTTAAGAAAATAAACTCTTTATGTTCTTATTTTCAATGTGCGGCGTATCGCTTAAATTGAACCCATGATGCGGAATTGGTTTTTGATTCTTATAGCGTTGGTCCTTGCCTTTCTGGTGGTGTATCGGTCCTGGTCATTCCCCATTACTCATGATGAGGCCAGTACCTGGCTCAACTACCGGCACCTGAATGTGTGGTCCTGCTTATCAAATGCTGCATGCTGGGGCACGGCAAACAATCATTGGCTAAATACGCTGTTGCTACAATGGTCAGCTAATGTTTTTGGTGATGTGCCCTGGGCATTGAGACTTCCAAATGTGCTGGGCGGGATGGGATATCTGATTTGCGCACTTTTCATTTCCACGCGCTATACAGATTCAAAAAGCTTGCAGTGTGCAGGATTCCTTTTGTTGTCCGGACACACCTATCTTCTTGATTTTTTCTCTTTAGCCCGCGGGTATGGTCTCATGGCTTCCGGTGTGATCTGGGGTATCTACGGTATGCTTCGCTATGTGGAAAAATATGAATTGAAGTGGCTGGCCCTCTCAATCTTTGCTTTAACACTTGGAATACTTGGCAATTTTACCGGCCTTCTTCCTTGGGTGGCCATAGGATTGGGGTGGTTGATCTGGATGGTCGTGAAGAAGAAATACAGTTTATTGTTTCGTCATGTATTCGTATGGTTTAGTAATGCACTACTTCTCTTCGCTCTCCTAAACTACCCCTTGCGCCTTCTTTCAAAGTCGGGTGAATTCGGATGGGGATCGAAGAATGTTTGGCTGATGGCTTCAGATTTAGTCAATAACCTTTTGTACGGAGAACGAATATTTGGAGAACATTCTTCGCAGCTTATCTTAATTGGTTTTGGTGTATTGAGCTTGGTGATCGTTTATTTTGCCCTGCAGAAGAAAAATTTGTCTTCGCGTGATTCGGTCATCCTCCTGGCTTTGTTTATTGTGCTTAATTTATTGGTTGTTATGCTCAATCAATACATTACAGGTTCTCTGGCTCCTGTAGGTCGCAAGACGATTTATCTTATTCCCTTCATCTTTGGTTTTTTTGTGCTTGGTCTTCAGTTTATACACAACAAGAAAGTGGGGTTCCTGACAGGCTTGTTGATTTCGGTCATTATTTTGTATCGCATTCCTGTAACGGCGCATACTAACTATTGCAGGGAGTGGTATACGGATTCTGATTACCATACGCTGTTTGAATCTATTTTACCTCATGGCCCTTCATCTGATAGCATTCATCTTTCCTCATCATGGATTTTTAATCCTTCTCTTAGTTTCTACCGGCAAACCATTCCACTCCCCATAGCCGGCCTGCCCTATCAACGTCCGCTCGTGATCGATACTGCTATGGACTATTATTATGTTGAGTCCTCTGACACATTGGACATGAAGGCGAATGGATTTGTGCTGGACAAGAGGATCGGTCTCTTTTTCCTGTTCAGGAATAAACAGTATATAAAATAAAGTTGACCTTCCTTTCTTGTCTTTCGATTAGCGGGCAAACACTACTCTGGTTTTATTGATTTCGTTTTTCCGCAGTCAACCATTCGATTTCCGCTTTCACACGTCATTGGCTTTTAGGTATATCTTCGTTCGTAATGAAAGCCAAGAAATCATTTGGTCAGCATTTTCTTATCCAGGAATCTATTGCCGAAAAACTTTCCTCCTCCGTCATTTCCGATGGGTGTGGGGCTATCGTTGAGGTGGGGCCCGGCAAAGGAATTCTTACAAAGTATCTTATCAGACAATCTCTGCCTGTTTTTGCTGTTGAGCTTGACCGGGATATGATACCACTGCTTAAGAAAGAGTTTTCCGGAACATCGCTTCATATTGTAGAAGCCGATATACTACGCGTGCGCTTTGATCAGCTTCTTGGTGCGGATACTGATTTTGTGCTTGTCGGAAATTTTCCTTACAATATTTCAAGTCAGATTGTTTTTCTGGGCATTCAACACCGGCATCATGTACCGTTTATGGCAGGCATGTTTCAACGCGAAATGGCAGAGCGGATTTGCTCTCCTCCCGGAAGTAAATCCTTCGGCGTGATATCTGTGCTTACACAGGCCTTCTATCGCCCTGCTCTTTTATATCATGTTAAGCCCGGTTCGTTCTCGCCACCACCAAAGGTGCAGAGTTCTGTCATCTCTCTCACCCGGTATCGCAGTGATGTAGATGATCTTTCTTTCCAGGTTTTGCGGCAAGTGGTAAAAGTCGCCTTTAGTCAAAGACGAAAAAAGCTTCGCAATACACTGGGGCCAATAATAAACGAAGACATACTCAAAGAGCATGGTGTTTCCGATATGAGACCGGAACAATTAAGTGTAGAACAGTTTATCGCATTGGCCAGGGTACTCGCTTCTTCTCATCCTACGTAATCTTCTTTTACAACGAGTGCAAAAAAATTATCTTCCAATTCAACATAGCCCTGGTCATAGCAGAAATAATAAATTTTACCGGCGCGTGTTCGATATACATTAGTGAAATAATCGAAATTTATTCCGGCATCAATCAATCTTTCCTTATGCGCTTTTGTTTTACCTTTCGCGTTAAGGGTAGAGAGAATATTGCGATTTTTGCGGATGATGTAATTAACACGTCGCATAAAATTGCTGATGTCCACGTCACGATTGTTGAAGTGCTGGGTCCGGCAATAATCTGAGCAATATTGTTTATCGCGCCGGCCATGAATTTGTTCATTGCATTCTTTACAATACTTTTTTTCTGCTGCCATTGTTGTGAAGTTTGTTTTCAACGGGTATAAGTCACAACGCAATTCAACATCTTTCCCTTACCAGATTTTTATCCGGTCTTCCTGTTTTCTATACCATTGACTTTGTGGGTGAATGTTGAATGCATCATAAAAGGTGTTTATATTAGACGGAGCCGCAACGGCTCTGTACAATCCTGGTGGATGCGGATCGGTTTTTATTTGGTGCCGCAAAGCTTCGGGTCTTGTCTTCGTTCGCCAGACCGTAGCCCAGGACATAAAAAATCTTTGATCCGCTGTGAAACCATCAATCTTATCTGGTTTACCGTGTCTCATAAAATATAATTGTAGTGCATCATAAGCTACGCTCAGACCGCCGAGATCTGCAATATTTTCGCCCAGCGTGAACGCGCCGTTAAGTGCCAGATCATCAAATGGGAAATATCCATCAAACTGTTTAATTAGCCGGCGTGTTAAGTCCTGAAATCCCTCGCGATCTTCCGATGTCCACCATTCATTAAGGTTTCCTTCTTTATCAAAACGACTTCCCTGGTCATCAAACCCATGTGTTATCTCATGGCCGATCACTGCACCGATACCCCCATAGTTTACGGCAGCATCAGCCTGCCAGTCAAAAAACGGCGGTTGTAAAATGGCGGCAGGAAATACAATTTCATTGAACATCGGATTGTAATACGCATTGACAACCTGTGGAGCCATAAACCATTCATGGCGATCCACCATTTGATGTATGCGTGCCGCATCCTTTTTAAAATTCCACTCAACGATCGCAAGTAAATTTTCGAGATAATGTCCGCCTTGCGTTGTTGGTTTTATATCAAGATTCTCATACTCCTTCCATTTGTCCGGATAACCTATTTTCACCTTCAATGCCTCCAGTTTTTCAGTAGCATATTTTTTTGTCTGTTCGCTCATCCAATCCAGCAGTTGAATTCTGGTTTTGAACGCAGCAACAATATCCCCGACCATTTCAAGGGCGGCAGATTTTGCTTCTGATGGAAAATATTTTGAAACAAATAATTGTCCCAAAGCATCTCCCAGATTCTGATTCACAACTTTCACCACACGCTCTTTCCGTGGCTTCATTTGTTCGACACCTTCCAGCATTTTGTGGTATAAATCAAAGTGTGTATTTTCTAGTGCTGCGTGGGCAAATGGTGCCGCATGGTGCATCACCAGAAAAGTCAGGTAATGCTCAATGGTAGTCGATGAAATTGTTTTCAGATAATAGGCAAGAAAACGAAAGTATTCAGGTTCGGTAACTATGATTCTTTGCGATGGAGAAATTTGCATTGCCTGGAAAAAATCATTCCAATCAATCACAGGACACAATTCATTTAGCTCATCAAAGGTGTGCGGATTGTAGAGTTTATCCATTTGCCTGCGATCCTCCTTAGACAACATGTGTGTGGCAAGCTCCTTTTCTAAGTCCAGAATTTCACTGGAGATGTTCTCAGCATCCACCAATGAATATTCCAGTTCCTCATGAAACAACCGGGTGATGTATTTCAAATAATGACTACGGATATGTTGTGCCCGTTCATCCTCGTCAAGATAGAAATCCCTTTCAGGCAAACCCTGAGCGCCCGGCTCAAGATAGGCGGTATAAATATGGCTGTCGCCGAGATCCGGATGAACACCAAAATGAACTAAGCCTCCAATGCCTTTGGATACAAGAAGTCCCAACAAGGTGCCATATTTTGATTTTTCAACCCAAAGGCGGATATCCTTAAATATCCCTTTCAGTGCATGTAGTTTTTCTTTTTCAATCTGCACAGTATCGATCCCTGATTGAAAAAGCATGGCCGCTTTGTTTGTTCCAACTCCGGTGTCACCCGATGCAGAAACAAGAAGTGCAATATTCTTTTCGTCCGTTTTCTTCGCCAGTTCATGAAAGCTTCCCCATGTGCTCCTGTCAGAAGGAATATCTGTCTTTTTCATCCAGCCTCCGTTTACAAATTGATAGAAATCCTCTTCGGGGCTTATTTCAATGTCAAGATATTCCGGGTTAATGCCTCTGGCCATATTGGGTTTGTAGATTTAAACCTATTGTTTAACGAGTCTTTGTTTTCAAGCGCCTATCTTTTGCCGGGTGTTAAGGCAATGATTCTGAATCTCCGCTAAATCATCCTGGTGTATAGAAATTCTTTAATAAAAATAAAGAAGTTTCCCAATGAATCCAAAACATTCTTAATTTCATCCGGCTTATTAATTATTCACGCCCAAAAAAGTATATTAATAGCTTCTCTATTCTATACAATCAAACCATTTATGGGCATGTGCTGACTCGAACATCCGGGATATTGCCGGTTTAAAATATGGGGTTTATGTGGGTGGTTGCCCTTGCAACCATAGACAGGGAGGTTTACCTCCCTGCGCTATTTGTAGTACTACCCTTCGACTATGTTTATTTAACCACTACTCCCTGATGTCAATAATGAGGGGGCCTTTATGGTCCAATCGAAGTGTGTCACCCAGATCTATGTCCCTGCCTGAAATAATCTCTTTTCCTTTTATTGAACCACCCAGCATTCTTCGAAACCGATCCAGTTGAAGTAAAAGCGGTTTTTCGTTTTTATTTAAAACAACCATGACTTTTTCGTTCTTATCATATCTGAAAAAAACATACACCCCGTTTTCCGGAACATAATGAGTTAAGCTTCCTTTTTGAATTGCCGTTGCTCCTTTTCTCCAGGCCAATATCCGGCGAATGAATTCCTTCATATCTCTTTGCTGATGGGTCAGGCCTTCACCCGTAAATCCATTGACCCTATCACCTTTCCAGCCACCGGGAAAATCAGATCTGATGAGCCCATCATCTCTTTTTTCTGGGCTATTCATGAGTATTTCGTCTCCATAGAAGAGCTCAGGTATTCCTCGTGTGGTCAATGTAAATGCATACGCCATTTTAAGCTTTGATACATCTTCATTTAGCTGTGCATACATCCTGCTCATATCATGATTGTCGGGAAATACAACCAGGTTTTGTGGGTCCGGATATTGAAAATCCTGTGCTAACGTTTCATACAAAATAGCCCATCCCGAATCGCCTTCATCTGGTGACATCAACGCATTTCGTAACGCGTTTTGTAACGGAAAATCGAAAAGAGATGGCAGGTATGATTTGTATCCATTTGCATTTGATTTTCCTCGTTGCCAGTGCGAAACGATAGCGGGATTGACATGCCAGACCTCACCGGTAATCGTAAAGTCAGGATATTCATTCATGACCCTTTCTGACCATTGGCTCATATAGCTTTCATCGGGATAAACGTAGGTGTCCATCCTTATGCCGGACAGACCCGCATATTCGATCCACCAGATTGAGTTTTGTATAAGATATTTTCCTAATAACGGATTTAGCGGATTAAGATCTGGCATCTTGGGTTCAAACCATCCTTTTGTAAACACATCATGATCTTCCTGTGCTGCATAAGGATCCAGCTGGACTGTTTTTCGATGACTGGTTTGAACATAGGCCTTACCATAATAGTTAATCCAGTCCTTTGTAGGTGGATTCTTCATCCACCAGTGTTCAAGTCCGCAGTGATTGATGATCATATCCATGATCACCTTGATGCCCTTGTGTGATGCCTCCTGACAAAAGGATTTGTATGATTCATTCGTTCCCATCCTTGGATCCACTTTATAAAAATCAGTAATGGCATATCCGTGATATGAATAACGGGGCATGTTGTTCTCAAGCACAGGGTTTGGCCATATCGCTGTGAAACCCAAATCAGCAATGTAATCAAGGTGCTGTCTCATACCTTCTATATCCCCTCCATGCCTTCCGTTTTTGTTCCCCCTGTTCGATTTTTCCGATAGCCCTTCCGTATCATTGTTCGCTGGATTTCCATCGGCAAATCGATCGGGTGTGATAAGGTAAATAACATCGCCGCTATTAAATCCCTTTCTTTCTGCTGAACCTACATCCCGGAGAAGCAGTGGATATTCAATCTTTACTACCTGTTTCTTCTCATCATAAAAAAGTATAGACACAATTCCGGCTTTTGTATTCTTCTTTATCGTCAGATCTATGAAAATGTAATCTTTATTTTCAGGAGACGATGACTTCAGGAGGGTGACACCTTTGTAGTTTATTTCAGGCTTAAGATTGCCGATGTTTTTACCATAGACCATGATTTGAAGTTCCGGGTCTTTCATTCCTATCCACCAATTAGGAGGTTCTACTCTATCGACAGTTTGTCCATACAAAAAATGGCAACCCAGAAACAGGGTGATGAAATATAGAAATCTGTTTTTCATAAACAAAGATTATTGCTTTCCCAACCCGTCCTTTAGTGTTACCTGGATTATCGTACTGTCTGCAGCAATATAAAGATGGGTATAGGTGTCATCAAAGGCACAGTTGGCCGTCGCCTGTGGAATATGGATTCTGGCAACAACTTCATCTTCGGGTGAAAAAATCCAAAGTCCGCCAGGTCCTGTCGCAAACACGTATCCTGAAGGATGAACCTTAAGTCCATCAGGTAGTCCGTTTACTTTACCGACAAGATCTGTGGCATCATAAAGTATTTTGCCGCTGACTGCGTTTCCGTTGGTACCCATTGTATATTTCATCCAGATTGCACGTTTGGGGTCTGAATTTGATACATACATCACTTCGTCTTCGGGCGAGAAACCAATGCCATTGGGTCGCAAGAGGGAATCAATCACCATAATGATGGCACCGGTATGTCCTATTCTATATACGCCGGAGAAACCCAGTTCTTTCTCCGGATCCTGGTCTTGTCCGGGTAGACCATACGGTGGGTCAGTGAAATATAGCATTCCATCATGATAGGTCGCGTCATTAGGGCTGTTAAGTCTTTTATCCCTCCAGTTGTCTACCATCGTTATGAATTTAGGTTCCGGATTTGACAATGGGGCATTCATTAATGAAATCCGCCGGTCACCATGTTGACAGATTACCAGTTGATTTTTATCATTGATCAATAGTCCATTTGAACCTTCGCGCTTATTTTCTTTGGGACCGGTATAGCCAGATGGTTCTAACCAGGTGGTCAATCCGTCTTTCTCTGACCATCTGTAGATTTTATTTTCAGGGACGTCTGAGAAAAGAAGCGCCTGTTGATCCTTTAGCCATAGTGTTCCCTCGGCCCAATCGAATCCTCGCGCAATGGTGATTATCCTTGAATTTTCTGATAAAAATCGTTTCGCCTGTTTATCCAGGATTTCGATTTGTATCCTATCGCCCTTGTCATTGCTGTTTGACTGTTTAGACTGGTTTATCTGATTACATCCTGCGAAAGAGATAATAAGGGGTAGTATAATGTGCAAGAATATCATTTGAGTCCTGTTTCTGGTTTTCATATCCACAAAATAAATCGTTTGGCTTAGGATATTTGTTTTTTCTGACCTAATGCTGTCATATTTAGTGGCTGGGTATACCAAAAACAATATATAATATGTTGATTATCAATATAATATGCTTGTTTGGCGATCCTTTTTGTGATAAGAATATAAACCCATTGTCTGAACTGAACAGATTGTACGGGAAGCGTGTATTGTTACTTTTAGAACCAGGATGAGGAGCTTTTCTAAATCTATCGGGGAGGGCTGATTATGGAAAATGAGGATTTTTGCTATCCACTTCTGCTGGACGTTATTGATTTTGAATGGATTATTTATTTCCCCATTCCTTCATAAAAAGTATGTTTTGATGTAAGGCTGCGATTATGGAAGATCTACTTTTAGTATTTCTTCATTTAGATTTATCATTTGTAATGATTTGTTGGACAACACAAGATATCTGTACCACCATAGGGATTTTTTTGAAAACTCCTATCCCGTTAACATCGTGAGGAATAATCGAACAGATGAAGAAGGGCGTGGGGCCGTTCTGATCAAAGTTGATAAACCATATTATACGGGTTAGAAATCAACTATTGATTGACAACTATATATATGTTGGAAATATTGATAATGATTATTCGCCTTGTTTTTATACGGAGCACATGTCGAATGTTCCACGTGAAACAAATCTCTAACTATACTCCTGAATCAAATTTCTTTAACTTCAACAAGAAACTCATAAAGTAGCTTATTAAAGGCATCCGGGTGCTCCATCATGGGTGCATGACCACATTTATCAAGGAGAAATAACCTTGAATCCGGGAGAAGCTCGTGAAATTTTTCACCTACAAATGCAGGTGTAATCGTATCATCCTTTCCCCAAACAAGAAGTGCAGGTCGTTTAATACTATGCAGTCTCTCTCCAATGTTATGACGGATAGCTGATTTAGCTATTGCGATAACTCTTATCGCTTTATTCCTGTCATTGACAATATCATAAACTTCATCAACCAATTCCTTCGTTGCCACTGCAGGATCGTAAAAAGTGGTTTCTGTTTTCTTTTGCACGAAATCATAATTTCCCCGCTTAGGAAAGGTACTACCCAATGCCGCTTCAAATAATCCTGAACTACCAGTCAGCGTCATCGATCTGAGGATATCAGGCCGGTCAAGGGCAAAAAGGATTGCTACATGACCCCCTAGACTATTTCCAACGAGATTTACTGATTTATAATTCCTGAAACGAACAAATTGGTTAACATGATCAACAAGACCGGTTACCGAAAGCTTTCTAAGCGGTAATTCAAATATAGGTAGAAGAGGAACGACCACATTTGCCCTTCCGTTGAAATGATCTATTATAGACTTAAAGTTGCTGAGCGCTCCAAAAAGACCATGCAGAAGTAACAGAGTCGTATCATGACCGGGATCGGTTTCAATATATTTATAACCGCTCTCCTCCTTTGTAAATAATTCCATTTGGATAGTTAAAGGTGCTGCTATGTAATCGCTTACAATTTATGTAATTATTTAATGTTTTCAGGTTTTAATACAAGATGCAGGTAAAAGAGCGTAGTTATAAACAGAATTCCTAAACCCTGATGAAGCGACCCGTATACTACCGGAATATATCCTATACTATTAATCAAAGTCAAAATACCTAAACTAATCTGAACAACAATAATGCCAAGCAAAATGAACGATATCCAACGCCAGCTTGGGTCATTGGTCAGATACCACTTTACAGCAAAAACACATGTCACTATAAAAAGAACATATGCCAGATTCCTATGAATAAACTGAACCAAAGCAGGCATAAAGCCAGATTTATCATAGAGCAAAAAATTATCAGTATTCCAATGATGTGTATCCAATATCAAAGATGGAATCCACCTCCCGCCGATCAAAGGCCAAGTCGGAAAACTTAAAGCAGCTTTCATTCCTGACATCATACCACCGAAAATAACCTGAGTACCTGCGATAAAAAGAATGATTAAAACTGCCTTATGCCATTTCTTACCTAAATCCCTCTTCTTATAAGATCTATGATTCAACCATGTATAGAATAAAGCCTGAAATAGTAAAATACCCAGGCTAAGATGAATAGTGAGTTTATAGGCATTTACCCATGGTCTTTCAATTAGTCCTGATGCTACCATTATCCAACCAAAAATGGCCGCAAGTCCCGCCAATAGTATAACCCAAAATAAATTTTTAAGAACCTCACGAGAAAGTGATCTCCTCAATAAAAAGAAAATAAAAGGCAGGATAAAAACAAAACCCATCGACCTGGCCCATAAACGATGAAAAAACTCCCAGAAAAAAATGAATTTAAACTCACTAAGAAGCATACCCGTATTGATATGCTGATACTGTGGCGTCGTTTTGTAAAGATTAAATGCCTCCTCCCACTGAACAGGATTCAATGGAGGGATACTACCCATCACAATATCCCATCTCGTAATACTTAAACCAGAACCGGTAAGGCGTGTAATTCCGCCCAAAAGAATCTGAATAAAAACCATCACCATACCTGCGAAAAGCCAGTACGTAATCAATTTTTGATCCCGAATAATTTTTTGTTCCATTCCATTCCAAAGATAGGCCAAGAAGCCATTTCAACTCTCTGTTGTGATATTGATGATATAATCCTTTAAATACTTTTTCCTATCATCATCATTAAGGGTGTTAGGATGTGGAAAGGAATATTATATCTCGTTTTGATTTTAATAAGTATTCTTTTATCCACCTCTACTCACAGCTTTATTAACATGTTAATTTATTGATAATCAATAAATTATAACACATATTCTATACCCCACACATTTTGTTTATAACTAAAAATGTTTAATACTATTTTTTTAAATATGTTGGCACAACCCAATTTTTATTTTCCTCTCTCTTGGTAAGTTCTGTGGATAAAACAATATTGAACAACAAATCTTATTTGTACACATTTTGTCTACACCGGAAACACACATGCTGTTTAAATCTTTAATTTATGGGTATTGATATACTAGGATTTACACTTGCTAATTAGCTTTAATGTTTATAACTAGCGGACTCTTTTACAAAGACTGACCCAAAATGCGTGCTGTAGTCCAACGTGTAAGTAATGCAAGTGTAACATCCGATGGTATACTGACAGGAAGTATTAATAAAGGCCTACTTATACTTTTAGGTATCGAACACGAAGATCATGATGAGGATGCAGAATGGCTAAGCGAAAAAATCAGACATATGCGTATTTTTTCAGACAGCGAAGGCAAGATGAATCTCTCAGTTGAAGATGTTGACGGGGAATTAATGGTGATAAGTCAATTTACGTTGCACGCCAGCACAAAAAAGGGAAACAGACCTTCTTTTATAAAAGCTGCCCGACCCGATCAGGCAAATGAACTCTATAATTTTTTCAAAGAACGTCTTATACAAAAAACAGGTAAAGAAATAGCAGCCGGTGTCTTTGGCGCAGATATGAAAATAAGCCTGGTAAATGATGGCCCGGTAACCATAATCATAGACAGCAGGAACAAAGAATAACCAACGAAAAGCCAGCTACTAGTACTAATAACGTGACCAGGTACGGAGAATAGAATTGATGACTAATCATTAACCAATAAGAATGCGAACAGATGACAATAAATGAAGCACAACAAGAAATAGATTTATGGATCAAGCAATATGGTGGAGGCTATTTCAGTGAGTTAACCAATCTCGGTATGCTGTCGGAAGAAGTAGGTGAAATGGCCCACTGGATAATAAGGAAATACGGAGATCAAAGTCTGAAGCCCTCGGAGAAAGCAGTAAACATAGATGAGGCCATCATTGATGAAATGACAGATGTGCTTTGGGTATTACTCTGTATGGCCAACCAAATGGGGATAGATCTTGAAACGGGCCTTCGCAATAATTTCAATAAAAAAACTTTGCGGGATGCCGAACGCCATAAAAAACCATAAAAACTATTCAAACAGACCGATCTAAAATTTTCAGTCTGTCCGCCCGCATTGCATTTCTACACACCCAAATCGAAAGGGAAAGACATCCCGCAAATACAAGGATGGCTCCACCCATCAGTAATTCCGTATACTGCTGTAATATGAAAAAATCATAAATACCATGAAGCAAAGCCGGTATACCGATTGAAAACCATAAAAACTTCCTGTTATCGAACTTATACCTCGAGAATAAAAAGCCCATGATGATCGCAAAAAGAAAATGAACAGGTACTGCTGTAAAACCACGTATCAAAATATTCATAAATTCTCCACCATCACGGATGTAAAGGAATCCTTCCACAAGATTAAATCCAGCCGCAATCCCACAGGTATATAGAATCCCATCTGAATACCGATCGAAAGACCTCCAATGCGCAATGACAAAAACCAACCACAACCATTTTGAAGTTTCTTCAATAACCCCAACCCCTATGAAGCTTTCGAGAATAATTAAAGACCTGTGACCGGCTATTATATCACCAAGCAAAACATTCCAAAAATATTCACCCATCAGTGCGACAACCGCTGATATTATACCCAATAAAACACAGAATAAAAGCCGTCCTGGTTTTTCATTTGTGGCGGATCTGACCAACCATAAGATCAGCAGAGAATAAACGAGAACGGATATAAAAGAAACGGCATAAATCATGAGATAAACTCATCATAAAACCGCACCAGATCATTGATTACCTGTCGAGTGTTCTCATACATACTCATGTGCCCGGCAGATTCATACAGATGTATACTTGTGCGCTCTGCAAGAATAGATTGATTTAGAGCCAACTCAGACGGAACTGCCTTATCCGCGCCCCCCATTAAAAGCAGAACAGGCATTTCGGCTGCACGTAGGGTTTCACTATGATCCTCACGATCACGCATAGCAAGTGTTCCATAATACCAGGCGTTAGCATCATATAAACGTCCACGCCGAATCAACATCTTAATGAGAGCTGCAGATTGATCGATATCCGCAAACAGACCCCCGTAAAACGTATTTATAAAATCGAAAGTACCGTTGGACTTAATACTTTTCATCGCTACGGTACGAGCAGCTTTTTTCTCCGTAGAATCTGCGTAAACATGACTGTGTATCAGCGTAAGGCTTGAAAGACGAGAAGGTTGCAGAGATAACATTTCTAAACAAACATAACCTCCCATACTATGACCGACAAGATTTACCTGTCCGATTCCAAGTCCATCCAGGTGTTTCCAAAATTTACTAGCCAGCCCTGCTATGGAATATTCTTCAGCCACAGGCTCCATTCCAAATCCCGGAAGGGAAAGATAAATGACATCGTGACCCTCAAAGGCAAGTTCCACGGGATACCATGTCCGATGATCGAATCCATAACCATGGATCAAGATCGTATTCTTTGAGGGCACGTCCATATAGCAGAAGATATTGTGTCGGTGAATTTAGGTCAATTATTTTAGGCTATTGCTTAAAAACGAGACACGAAAGAACACGAAAAGGGTAAACAGAAGAATCCGCGTATTGAGCCAAAGTAAATATTACCAGTATCTTTCGCCCGTATATAAAGCAACATAAAGATGTCGATGACAATAGGCGTGCTCAAAGAATCAGCAGATAAACGCGTAGCAATCACACCGGACAATATTAAACGGTCCAAACTCAAAGATGTGAGTTGGTGGATTGAATCAGGCGCGGGCAATGAAGCCGGATTTGAAGACCAGCATTATGCAGGACTAGCAACCATAAAAGATAAAGGTGCGATCCTGGGGGGTGCGGACGTGCTTATTACTATTTTTTCTCCGCCGGATGAGGACCTTGCCGGGATCAAAGAAGGAACATTGTTGATATCACAATTCAGGTCCTACCAGGATCCGGGGATCATCGAAAAACTTTCAAAATATCCGATTCAGGTGATCAGCATGGACATGATTCCACGTACGACCCTGGCCCAGTCGATGGATGTGCTTTCTTCAATGGCATCGATAGCAGGATATAGAGCCGTATTGATGGCCGCCCAAAAACTTCCCCGTTATTTCCCGATGATGATCACTTCTGCCGGGAGTATTCGTCCAGCAAAAGCACTTATCATTGGGGCCGGTGTAGCCGGGTTACAGGCGATAGCCACAGCAAGAAAATTAGGCGCTGTCGTAGAAGCATTTGATGTACGTCAAGCGGCCAAAGAAGAAGTTCAAAGCCTGGGAGCAAAATTTGTAGAAGTTCCGGGTGCTGCAGATGATAAAGGTGCCGGCGGTTATGCCGTCCAGCAATCAGAGGAATTTTTAACCAGGCAACGGGCAGAAGTACAGGCCCGGGCAGCAAAGTCAGATGTCATCATTTGTACCGCACAGGTAAGGGGGCGAAAAGCACCGGTACTCATTGAAGCCGATACCATTCCACTGATGAGACATGGTTCTGTGATTATTGATCTTGCGGCCTCCACAGGAGGCAATTGCGCATTAACACAAAATGATAAAACCATTGTCATAAGCGGCATTACAATTATTGGAAACTCTTCACTTGAAACAGAAATGCCCGAGGACGCCAGCCAGATGTATGGCAATAATGTCCTGAATCTTCTTAATCATATCATAAAAGATGGCGTGCTCAATCTAAATATGGAAGATGAAATCGTGAAAGGGTCATTAATAAAAGCATAGTCCTATCAGGTAACACAATAATTTACTGCCCGACAAAGTTTGGAGTATAAAGTTAAAGGCCTGATATTCCTCAGTGGTACCAATGATCAGAATCAACCTGAATCAACAGGCGATTTAATAATTTCGATTGTTATTTATACTTTCACTGCACTCCCCCACTACAAACTGTAAAACAAGTAAAGGCTATTTATGTCTGGATTAGCACATAAAATCTATATTTCGATTCTTGTCGGGATAACATTTTTGACGTTTGTATTTCTCTGTTATTGGGGCTTTTCTTATTACAATACAAGTTTTACAGAAAGACCATTTCATGAGAATCATGCGATGTTAAAACCAAGCGGTCCGTTTGGGCATGGACTGGGCATTCTGGGTACCATTCTTATTTTAATCGGTGTGTTTGGATACATATATCGAAAAAAAAATAAATTTCTTCCGCGGTTCGGTGCTTTGAAATACTGGTTGGAGTTTCACATTTTTTTATGTTCCGTAGGACCTATTTTAATTTTATTTCACACCGCATTTAAATTTGGAGGCATAGTTTCAATCAGCTTTTGGAGCATGGTGGCTGTCGTATTGAGCGGAGTCATCGGTAGATTCATCTATATCCAGATACCAAGGACGATACAGGGAAGAGAACTAAGTCTTACAGAGATCAAGTCTATGAAAGACAGCATGAGCCAAAACCTCAGAGTTAAATATGGACTTGAAGACACAGTCTACGAACAACTGATAGCAGCAACACAGCGCAGGAATGAAGTCAGTCAGTCGGGTTTTATAGGTATAACAACTAATGCAGGAGTAAAGAATCGAATAAACAACATCCTTAAGGAAACACAACTAACGGGGAAAGACAAAAAGGGTGTCATGAAATTGGTCAAAAACGAAATGACACTTAACACAAGAATCAGCAGGCTTCAAACCATGCAGACACTTTTCAAATACTGGCACGTGGCTCATTTACCATTTGCATTGATCATGCTGGTCATTATGGTGATCCATGTGGCGATCACGATTGCTTTTGGATACAGGTGGATCTTTTGATTATGGAAGTTTTATTAGAAAAGGTAATTATTTACTCTATCGTACTGGGCCTTATCCTGCTGACCATCTATATATATGTAAGACAACTAAAGAGAAACTCAAGAAGGGTCGATGAAAAAATAAAAAAAGCGAAAGAGGAAGGGTTACATGAGCCTGTATCATTACATCCCGAGATTGATGTAAACACATGTATACAAAGCGGGGCCTGTATAGAGGCGTGTCCTGAAAAAGAAATTATAGGCATACGAAATGGCAAGGCCACACTTATCAATGCTTCCAGATGTATTGGTCATGGTGCGTGTTTTCATGCCTGCCCGGTTGAGGCCATTACTTTAGTGATTGGAACCGAGAAAAGAGGAGTGGATCTGCCTCATGTCAAACGGGATTTTGAGACCAACGTACCCGGCATTTATATAGCAGGAGAGCTGGGGGGAATGGGCCTTATCAAAAACAGTGTAGAGCAAGGCAAGCAGGCTGTAAACAATATCGTCAAAGCAATATCGAGAGCCAAAGGATCAGAATATGATCTTGTGATCGTTGGCGCGGGACCGGCAGGGATATCAGCCACTCTTGAAGCCAGGCGTCTAGGGTTAAACTTTATTACTTTGGAACAAGACACCCTGGGTGGAACAGTTTACTCTTTTCCGCGATCCAAAATCGTAATGACTTCACCGATGGACCTGCCACTTTTTGGCAAGATTAAGCTCACCGAAACAACAAAATCAGATTTGCTTGAGCTTTGGATTAAAGTATTGAATGAAAACAACATTACGATTAAACAAAGTACAAAAGTAGAATCCATTTCAAAGACAGGGGAAAACTTTAAGCTGCTGGTTAATAATGGAGAAGAATATTTAACCAGGTCAGTATTACTCGCTATCGGACGAAGAGGAACACCAAGAAAATTAAATGTTACCGGAGAGCACCTTGAAAAAGTAGCGTATAGATTATTGGAGCCTGAAAACATTCTTGATAAAAGCATATTGGTGGTAGGTGGCGGTGATTCTGCGATTGAAGCAGCATTGGCGCTGGCAGATCAGAACAAGGTTATTCTTTCATATCGGGGAGAAGCGTTTCAGCGGATCAAAGTAAAAAATGGGGAGAAAATAAATAAAGCAATTGCAGACGGAACAATCGAAGTCAGGTTTAATTCTAATGTGGTAGAAATAAACGAACTCAATATCATACTGACCCTATCGGACAAGGAGGTGAAAACCATTAACAATGATCTTGTTTATATTTTCGCAGGGGGCGAATTACCAACAGATTTTCTGAAAAAGGCGGGGATAGATATCTCCACCAAATTTGGTCATGCAGTTTTAAAACACGAAAAAAAACGCTGAATGCATCAATCTAAATTGAATTTAACGGCAGTCCTAAAACCCCTATTCAGCGCATTCCTGATCTGTTTCACTTTTGCCGCGTCAAGCCAGATATCTCCGGGAGAACTTGCAAGCCCACATGCACAATTGGAGGGATTGCTTAATTGTACAAAATGCCATGTACTGGGCGATAAAGTATCAAATGAAAAATGTCTTGAATGTCATAAAGAAATAAAAAACCTTGTAGATCAGGACAAGGGCTATCATGCTTCATCAGATGTAGAAGGAAAAGAATGTGTTTCCTGTCACAGCGACCACCACGGTAAAAACTTTCAGATCATCCGCTTTGATACTGAAAAATTTAATCACGCACTTACGGGTTATAAATTGACAGGAGCCCACCAAAAACTGGACTGCAATGAATGCCACAATGTTGATAAAATAGATTCATACGAATTAAAAAAGAAAAAATATACTTATCTGGGCCTCAAGACAGAGTGTATATCATGTCATCAGGATGTTCACCAAAAAACACTTTCCACCGACTGTGCATCATGTCACAATACAGAAGCTTTTGTGCCGGCAACTTTGTTTGAGCACAACAAAAGCGATTTTCCACTCAAGGGGAAACACAAAGATGTAGATTGTCAAAAATGCCACCAGATAACATTCATCAACAATGCCGTGTTTCAACGATTCGCGGACGTGCCATTTAAAAGTTGCGCCAATTGTCACGAAGATGTCCATAACAACCAATTCGGTCAGAACTGCAAGGAGTGTCATACCGAAGAGGGGTTTAATGTATTTGTTGGAAAGAGCACGTTTAATCACAACCAGACCGACTTTCCATTATTAGGCAAGCATGCAAAGGTAGATTGTGCCTCATGTCATCATCTCACCGGAAATAATGCAGCAGCCAACGTCTTTCAGGATTATCGGGGAAAAGATTTTCACGATTGTATTACATGTCACAAGGATGTACACGAGACAAAGTTTGGACTGGATTGTAAAAAATGCCATACAGAGGCCTCCTTTCAAAAAATAATTCATCCCGATCAGTTTGATCATGATCTCACGGGGTATCCATTGGAGGGAAAACACGAAAAGGTAGACTGCAAAAAATGTCACCAAACAAAAATGATAGACCCAGTTTTACATGACAGGTGTATGGATTGTCATGAAGATTTTCACAAAGGACAGTTTGTACGGGATGCAAAAAAACCAGATTGTAATGAATGTCATAGCATTGATGGTTTTGCGGGATCTTTATATACAATAGATAAACACAACGAGGGCCCATTTCCACTGGAGGGCGCACACCTGGCGACGCCCTGTATAGCGTGTCATATGAAAAACGAAAAATGGTCTTTCAGGGATATTGGAAAAAACTGTATTGATTGCCACAAAGATGTTCACGAGGGTTTTCTAAATGAAAAATACTATCCGCAGAAATCCTGTAATCAGTGTCATTCTGCCGAAGGATGGACACAAGTATCATTTGACCATCTGTTGACGGGATTTGAGTTGCAGGGCAAACATAAACAGGCTTCATGCATAGCGTGTCACAAACCAGACAGTAGTATTAGTACACCAATAATACATGTTCCGTTTACGGGATTAAAAACGGAGTGTGGTTCTTGTCATGATGATATACATGAACGACAGTTTGAAGTCGAAGGGGCGACCGATTGTAAGCGATGTCATAGCTTCGAAGCATGGAAGCCGGGCAATTTTGACCACAACACAGCAAGGTTTAAACTTGATGGAGCACATATAAATGTAGCCTGTGTTAAATGTCATAAGGCCGATGTTGTGGAAGGCAAGGCATTTATTAAATACAAGCTGGAAAAATTTGAATGTGTGGATTGTCATAAATAGAATCCAAATTAGATCTGAACAACAAGCCCCACTCCGCCAGAGCACCTTTTTGAAGTAAAATGCACCCAGGGAATGATTAACCCAACCCCATAAATAAATTTGGATAGTTCAAAGTAATCGTTATATTTGTAGTCAACTCCACAAAGAGGCTCTATTATATAGCCTAAATTTGCCCCTTTATTGCATACCCAAATCATCAGGACAACATCCTGCTGGGGGACGTGTGTTTATTGCCCATGTTAAGTGTGATAAAAAATGGAGTATTTTAAAAGGGTCATATGTGTTTTAACTTTTACTCTCATCGTGATGAGTCTGAATGCTCAATCACCACATGGGAAGGAGTTAACCATAAGTTGTGACGCTTGCCATACGTCCACGAGTTGGTCCGTTTCAAAAGACTCTATTACGTTCAATCATGATTCGACGCAATTTTTATTGCAGGGTCGACACACCATCATTGATTGCAAAGAATGTCACAGCACGCTTGAGTTTTCAAAGGCCGAAACAAGTTGTGTGTCTTGTCACATCGACATTCATCAGCAGACGGTGGGTCAGGAATGTTCAAGGTGCCATAATTCGAACTCCTGGCTTGTCGATAATATAGCGGAAATCCACAGACAAATTTCATTTCCTCTATTAGGGGCACATGGTGTAGCTCAATGTGTTGAATGTCATAAATCCGAGACAAACTTGCGGTTTGAGACAATGGGAACAGAATGCATAAGTTGCCATAAAAAGGATTTCGATGCAACGATTAATCCTGATCACAAAAAGGCAGGATTCTCAACCGAATGCATTGAGTGTCATAAAATCGATGCGTTCCAATGGACAGCGTCGGGGATCAATCACGATTTCTTCCCCTTAACACAAGGACATTCGATAAATGAATGTGCATCGTGTCACAAAGGAGCCGATTATTCTAAAATCTCCCCGGAATGTATAACCTGTCATGAAGCTGATTTTAAAGGCACGAACAACCCCAACCATCAACTTGCTAATTTCTCAACTTCGTGTGCAGAGTGTCACACCACAACACCAGGTTGGAAGCCGGCTGAGTTCAGACAGCATGATTTACAATTTTTCCCCATATACTCCGGAGCACATAATGGACAATGGGATAAGTGTGTAGACTGCCATACTGATCCGGGGAGTTTCACTTCATTCACATGCGTCACCTGTCATAAGAATCCCGAAACAGATAACAAGCACAGTGGTATATCAGGATATTCATATAACAGTACTGCATGTTTGGCTTGTCACCCGGATGGAAAAGCAGATGGATCTTTCGATCACAACAGCACCAACTTTCCACTTACGGGCGCTCATTCGACTCTGGAATGTTTAAAATGTCACGCTACCGGATTTTCAGGAACTCCGACGGAATGTGTTGCATGTCACGCTACCGATTTTCAACTTTCCACAAACCCTAACCATAATAACCTTGGATTGTCCACTGATTGTGCAACATGTCATACTACGACACCTGGCTGGGCGCCAGCAAAATTTCCAAATCATAACGATTTCTATGTCCTATCTGGCGCTCATGCCACAATAGCAAATCAATGCGCAACCTGTCATCAGGGTGAATACAATAACACACCCTCCACTTGTGTAGGATGTCATCTTCAGGATTATAATCAAACAACGGATCCATCACATACGACCTTACAGTTTTCAACGGATTGTGCTTCGTGTCATTCGGAGAACGCATGGTCCCCTGCAACATTTGACCACGACAATCAATACTTTCCAATCTACAGCGGCAAACATGAAGGCGTGTGGGATAAATGTGTCGATTGTCACACAAATCCGTCAAACTATAGTGAATATACATGTGTCACCTGCCATGCAAATCCGGAGACTGATAACCAGCATAGTGGAGTATCTGGATATTCTTACAATAGTTCAGTATGTCTTGCGTGTCACCCAACTGGCGAAAACAATGGATCGTTTGATCATAATGGAACAAGTTTCCCGCTCACCGGTGCACATAATGGCGTGGAATGTATAAGTTGTCACGCCAATGGATTTGCAGGAACGCCGACCGAATGTATCTCGTGTCATTCCGCTGATTTTAATCAGTCTATTAACCCTAACCACACGAGTCTTGGACTGTCAACGGAATGCACAACGTGTCACACTACTGCCCCGGGCTGGAGTCCTGCGAAATTTCCGAATCATAATGATTTCTATGTCCTTACGGATGCACATGCTAAAATAGCCAGCGAATGTGCAGCGTGCCATCAGGGAGAATACAACAATACACCTACAACATGCGTGGGTTGTCATCTGCAGGAATATAATCAGACGACCGACCCTTCTCATGCTGCGCTTCAATTCTCCACAGACTGTGCATCATGCCACACAGAAAGCTCCTGGCAGCCCGCAACTTTTGATCATGATGCGCAACATTTTCCAATTTATAGTGGTGCTCACGCGGGTGTTTGGAATCAATGCGTCGATTGTCATACTAACCCATCCAACTACTCCGTATATACATGTGTCACCTGTCATATGAATGTTGAAACAAACCAACAACATACAGGTGTCAGCGGTTATATATATGAAAACTCAGCTTGTTTTGCCTGTCACCCTACAGGAGATGGACAAGGATCATTTGATCATAACAATTCTAACTTTCCACTGACCGGCGCACATACAACAGTAAGTTGTGCTGAGTGTCATAGCGCAGGATATCAGGGTACACCTACTGAATGTATTGCATGCCATTCACAGAACTTTAACCAGTCTGCAAACCCGGGTCATATTACATTGGGCTTGTCAACGGACTGTATTACATGTCACACTACAGCACCTGGTTGGAACCCTGCATTATTTCCGGATCACAATAATTTTTATCCATTACTTGGCGCCCATGCAGCAATAGCAAATCAATGCGCAACGTGTCATAACGGAAACTATACAACGACCCCAAATACATGCGTAGGTTGTCATCAAAGTGATTATAATCAAACGAATAATCCGTCGCATATTGCACTTAACTTTTCAACGGATTGTGCTTCATGTCATACACAATCAGCATGGTTACCTGCTGAATATACAGATCATGATGCCAATTATTTCCCCATCTATAGTGGAGGACACATGGGTGCCTGGGATCAATGCACAGATTGCCATACGAACCCAAATAATTACGCCGTATATACATGTGTCACCTGTCATATGAACCCGGAAACAAATCAACAACATGCAGGTGTCAGCGGTTATATATATGAAAACTCAGCATGTTTTGCTTGTCACCCTACAGGAGATGGACAAGGATCATTTGATCATAACAATTCTAACTTTCCACTGACGGGCGCACATACAACAGTAAGTTGTGCTGAGTGTCATAGTGCAGGATATCAGGGCACACCTACCGAATGTAGTGCATGCCATTTGCAGAATTTTAACCAGTCGACAAATCCAGGCCATATTTCATTAGGCTTGTCAACAGACTGTATTACATGTCACACTACAACACCTGGTTGGAACCCTGCATTATTTCCGGATCACAATAATTTTTATCCATTACTTGGCGCTCATGCAGCAATAGCAAATCAATGCGCAACGTGTCATAACGGAAACTATACAACGACCCCAAATACATGCGTAGGGTGTCATCAGAGTGATTATAATCAAACGAATAATCCGTCGCATATCGCACTTAACTTTTCAACGGATTGTGCTTCATGTCACACACAATCAGCATGGTTACCTGCTGAATATACAGATCATGATGCCAATTATTTCCCCATCTATAGTGGAGGACACATGGGCGCCTGGGATCAATGCACAGATTGCCATACCAATCCGAATAACTACTCCGTATATACATGTGTCACATGTCATATGAACCCGGAAACAAATCAACAACATGCAGGCGTAAGCGGATATATTTATGAAAATTCAGCATGTTTTGCCTGTCATCCTACCGGTGATGCACAGGGAGCATTTGATCATAACAATTCCAACTTCCCTCTCACAGGCGCACATACAACAGTTAGCTGTGCAGAGTGTCATAGCGGGGGATATCAGGGCACACCTACCGAATGCAGCGCATGTCATCTAACTAACTTTAACCAGTCAACAAACCCAGGTCATATTTCATTG
>JBBSAQ010000056.1:0-29306 GCA_038252065.1 Chitinophagales bacterium | reverse complement strand
TCTTCGTACCAGGTTATACCACAAGCTCTACCGAAGCTGAGGGAAAGACTGAGCTGCGTTATCAAGTAACATGCAACCTTCCTCCTCATTCAGCAACGATAGTGATTTAGCATTTAAAATCAAACATATAAGCAACCATAACGAATATAGAAGATCGGTTGTAGAGACGTCGATTTACGGTTGGTGAGTTGTAGCACCAGGTTGAGTAAAGCAGATCGAACCATCGCGTCTCATTGCACAACCCACGAATAACGAATAACGAGTAACGATTAACGGGTAACGAATAAAGTAAAGAGTTTAGATTTGCATTCCATTATTCTACAGGAAAACATACTTCGGAAATGAGGTACACAAATGAAGAACTAATTTGACATGAAACAATTGACACAGGTGCATTGGAATTTAATATTGATTTTCGTTATCACATTATGTCTGGTGGGATGTCATGGTCAGGACGCGGATGAAACATTAGCAGGCAATAGTGACGGAACTAAAAGTATCGTTGGATATAAAACGATAATGCCACATGCTGCAGGTTATGATGCATTTGAGGTGAATTGTATCACGTGTCATTCTTTGCGATACATCCAGATGCAACCTGATTTTTCACAAAAAAAATGGGAAGGAATAGTCGATAAAATGGTAAAGACTTTCGGAGCCCCTATTCCTGATTCCACAGCAAAAGTTATTGTTGCCTATCTGACAGAAGTAAAAGGGGTAAAATGAATCAGGTTGTACATCAATGATGGGCTGAAAGTCCGAAGGAAAAAACGTTGGTTTACTTGTATAATGCTATGAATCAGCCACATATAGACTCCTGAGACAAAATGGAGAATAAGGCGTCCATTACCTACCTTTAGGGCCATTGTGAAGTCCCTCTTTATATATAAATCCATTCTTTTAATTGGAATTCTTTTCTTCCAGGCAGATGGAATATTACTGCTCCTGAAGATGAAGCAATATTATATTAAATACCATGCAAAGGAACGTTTAGCTGACAATACAAAAACATTCGAGGAACTTACATTAACCCTTGCTGCATATAAACAAGCCAAAGCAGGTGCAAATGAATTAATATTGAACGGGGAAATGTATGATGTGAAATCGGTAACGATCGATGATGATTGTGTCACCTTATTCGTCTTACATGATCGTGATGAAGAAAACGTCAGCAGGAAAATCAGGAATTTCCTGCATGGTGAAAAACAATCAGGACAAAACCTTCCAGTCCAGGTTCAGCAATTGCTCTCGATGAAATATCTTCCTCCAGAACACACGGTTTTTAAATATTTTCCAATAAGGAATAGTTTTACTTTTTCATTTATCGGGATGACCAAGCCGGCCTCAGATCCGGATATACCCAGTCCGCCTCCCAAATACACGTGATCGCTTAAAGTTATTTTTTTTAGCAACTCCATACGACATGGACTTGCTTTTCATTTCACGTCATCATCATAAAATCATTTATCAAAATGAAGCATTTAAAATATGCGATCATCGCATTGATCATATTATCAACACGATTGTCATTCGGACAGTCCAATCTCACAGATACTACGAATGTATATCCATTGAATGAAGTAGAAATTCGCGGTGCAGCCGATCAAAACAGATCCTCATTGAGTCAACCTGCATCTATCGCTAAATTAAATACGCTTGAATTGAAGAGGGGCACAGGGCTTTACCTGGACGATGCCATCAATACCAATGTTCCGGGTGTATACATGGAAAGAAGAACCATCGCTGCCGGCCAGCAATTCAATATCCGTGGTTACGGAAACGGTGTAAGAGGAACGAACGGCGTCAATAGTAATTTTGACGGACAGGGATATAAAGTATATCTCAATGGTATCCCGGTGACAGATGCAGAAGGCATCACTTTGATGGATGATATCGATTTCGGATCGATAGGTAGTGTCCAGATATCGAAGGGTCCTGCCGGCACACTCTACGGTCTGGCGATAGCGGGTGCTGTCAATCTCAGAACGATAAGACCCGAAGCTGGAAAAGTTTCCATAGGTCAGGATGTCATGTTAGGCAGTTATGGACTAAAGCGTTATACAACAAGACTGAGTGTGGGTGGAGAAAAAGCGTCTGTTCTTGTCAATTATGGCCGCCAGTTATTTGATGGTTTCATGGTACACACAGCATCTCATAAAGATTTTGTCAATGTGGTCGGTGAATTTTTGCCTAATGACAAGCAGAGTATCAATGTTTATGCAGGATTCAGCAACAGCTATGATGAACGCAATGGTGAATTGACTATAGGTCAGTATGACACACTCAATTATTCAGGTAACCCTGCATATATTAAAAACAATGCCCATTCGAATGTGATCAGTATCAGAACAGGAATAGGTCATACATATCAGTTCAATGAGCATCTGTCGAATACCACCACGGTGTTTGGTACAGGTATCAGTAGTAACGTGAGTTCTGCAGGTGGATGGACAGATAAAGATCCCATCAACTATGGTGCAAGAACAACGTTCGACCTCAAATTTCCTTTAGGAGATAAGATGCGTCTCAATGGCGTAGTCGGTGGTGAACTTCAACATCAATATGCACAGACCGTCGGATATGCGCAGATAGCAAATCCGGATACAACTCAGTTTTATAATATCATCGGAGCTACACGCAGTAACCAGGTGACAACATCAAAGACATCATCACTCTTTACAGAATGGACATTGATGATGCCGGGTGATTTGTCATTGACAGCCGGAATCGGTATGAGCAATATGAGTATCTCGCTCAATGATCGCTTCTTTGTCGCCAATAGCACGAAGCCAACATTGTATGAAAAATCATATAATGGATTAGTGTCTCCGCATTTGGCTGTCAATAAAATATTCAGCAAACAACTTTCTGTTTATGCTGCTTATAGCAAAGGATACAAAGCACCGGTGAGTGCATATTTCTTTATCCCGACAACTGGTGAAGTCAATACGAATCTGAAACCTGAGATCGGTACACAGTATGAGATAGGATCAAAAGGAGATTTGTTAAATGGAAAATTACATTATGAACTTGCTTTATTTATGGCCAAATTCACGGACAAGATGACGACTGTAGCTGTTCCGCTCAATCCACCGGCTGTAGGTACGGCATACTCGTATATAGTCAACAGAGGAAGTTATGATAATAAAGGTCTTGAACTGCTGATCAGATACAATGCCATACAATCATCAGAAGGATTCTTTTCTTCGGTCAGTCCTTTTGCTAATTTCTGTTATTCGGATTTCAAATATGATAAATATACATTCCAGACATTAAGTGCTGACAAGCTAAGTGTAGTCGAAGTTGATTATAGCGGCAATGATGTAGCCGGAGTACCACCGATCACATTCAATGCAGGACTTGATATCGTCACGAAGCCGGGTGTGTATGCAAATGTGAGTTATTCTTACAGAGATGTCATTCCGTACACATCTGATGGCCTCAATGAAACAGATGCTTTCAGTCTTGTCAATGCAAAACTGGGTATTCGCCACCGCATAGGTGATCATTTTGATGTGGATCTATTTGGTGGAGCGAATAATATCCTGGGTACACAATATTATTATATGGTTTTCTTAAATCAACTTCCAGATGCTTATCTGCCAGCTCCTGCGGAAATTAATTATTTCGGCGGTGTTAATTTGAAATATACATTCTGATGACTTTGAAGGATGAGGCGATGGCTCTTTATCGCCTCATCCTTCTTTAATCGTTTAGCCATGATGAAAATATCTTTAATAGCAAGCCTGGTCTTGTGTCTGTATAGTTGTGGTCGTTTTGGAAATGAAAACCAAAAAGGAGATCAGCAGGAACGGATTGTATGTATTTCGAAACAATACAATGAAATCATCTTTGCTTTAAAAGCAGAGGAGAATATTGTTGCTGTCGATATATCGAGCACATTTCCACCGGAGATAAAAAAATTACCTACTGTTGGATATCACAGGGCACTGACTGCGGAAGCCATACTTGCATTCAAGCCGACGATGATCATCCAGGATAATAATATTGGCCCGGAACATGTCGTGAAGCAGCTTCAGGATTTGAAAATACCGATGAAGGATTTTGGAAAGTATCAGAGTACAATCGCCGGTACGGATTCACTGATGAGAGCGATGGGTGTTTATTTTCACAAAGAACAAATCGCGGATTCATTGTGTCAAACACTGGATAATGATATGGCACGTGCTATGGAAGGTGCAAAACAATATAAGGACTCTACAAAAGTATTGATCATTCATTTCGGTCAGGCCTCCAACATATACCTGGTCATGACGAAACACAGCACTGCCGGTCAAATGATTGAATGGGCCGGAGGAAAGATGGCTATTGATGATGAAAAGGGAATGAAACAATTGTCTCCGGAGATTGTAGCACAGTCGGATCCGGACGTGATATTGATGACAGACTTTGGATATGACAGACTTGGTTCTCCGGAGAAAATACAGGAGTTGCCCGGTGTGGCTGCGACGAAAGCATTTAAAAATAAAAGGATCTACAGGGTCGAAGAACATGACTTTGTATATCTCGGTCCGAGGACCGGTGAAAATATTTTGAATATTCAAAAGCTGATTCACAGTAATGATCAGGGGCACTAAACATCACCGCTTTTTTTTTGGTGTCCTTTGCATCTCTCTCATCGTTGCTGCATTGGTTTCTATTTGCTTTGGAGCCGTGCATATTCAGTTGTCTGAAATATTTTCAGCTGTTGATCATTATACACATTCATCAGGAGTGCCGTCATTGAATGAAAGGATCTTTATGGAGATCCGATTACCACGTGTATTGTTGTGCATGTTTGTAGGTGCGGCATTGGCTGTTGGTGGTGTCCTGATGCAGGCTCTGTTTCGCAATCCCATTGTCGAACCTGGAATGGTAGGGACGTCGAGTGGGGCTGCTTTTGGTGCTGCACTTTATTTCGTTCTGGGTGCATTATTCAAATTTAATGCAGGGGAGTGGACTTTGCCTCTAGCTGCCTGTGCAGGAGGTATGGTCTCAACGATGCTGGTCTTCCTTCTTTCTCAATCGAAGCAATCCGGCAGGAGTTCTATCGTTGGATTGTTGCTGACGGGTATTGCTGTCAATGCATTATTTCTTAGTGGAGTTGGATTTCTTTCTTACATCGCCCGCGATCCACAGGCACGATCCATTGTATTCTGGAATCTGGGTACAATATCCGGTGCCAACTGGCACTCCGTTCTAATTGTGGGAATTTCGACTACTGTTTGTATAGCCATAGCGATGCGTTTTGCAAAAGATTTGAATGCATTGATGATTGGTGAAGAAGAAGCGCAGTATCTGGGCGTCAGTATAAGAAAGTTGAAACTTATTATTCTCACCATCAATGTCATCATGGTCGCTGTGGCAACTGCATTTGTCGGGGTGATCAGTTTTGTCGGACTGGTGACGCCACATCTTTTGAGAATATTGCTGGGTTCGGACAATAGAGATTTGATCAGGCATGGTGCTGTGCTTGGTGCTGTCTTACTGGTGACTGCAGATTTTGTGGCCAGGATGTTATTACAACCTGCCGAATTACCTATTGGCATCGTAACCTCTTTTGTAGGAGTACCTGTTTTTATTATTCTGTTGCGACGAAAAGATTATTTCTTTTGATATGCTGGAGGTAAAAAACATATCGTATGCGATCGGTGATAAAATATTGCTTGATGATGTATCTGTTTCGTTTGATGCAGGGAAACTCAATTTAATTATTGGTCCCAACGGTGCAGGTAAATCTACGCTGATTAAAATTATATGCGGACAATTGAAAGCTTTACATGGTTCTGTTTTCTACAATGATCGGAATATTGATGCCTTATCGATGGCTGGGTTAGCCCGCATACGATCAGTTTTATCTCAAAACATTGAACTGGCTTTCCCGATGCAGGTCAGTGAAGTGGTCATGATGGGCCGATATCCACATTTCAGTGGAAGACCTTCAGCTAAAGATAATCTTGCTTGTGATGAAGCGATGAACTTCTTTGACGTGAATACACTTGCAGATAGAAATTACATGACATTGAGTGGTGGCGAAAAACAGCGCGTACATTTTGCACGTGTATTGTCTCAAATCTGGTATCCGGTGGAGGATCAGTTCAGGTATCTCATACTGGACGAGCCATTGACATTTCTGGATGTGCGTTACCAGTTTGATTTTATGCATAAAGTGCATTATCTGTTGGAAAAGAAAGACATGGTGGTCATAGGGGTTGTACATGATCTTAATCTTGCCGCGAGATTTGCAGATCATATCTTAATGCTGCATGAGGGAAAAGTATTTTCTTCAGGAGAGAAGAAGGAGGTTTTGTCAAAAGAAAATATACGTTCGGTTTATCAAATGGAGGCCACGATCCATTTCGAAAATAATGAGATGAACTTGTTTTTTCGTTAAGCCTGAACGAATGAAACATGAGGTGAATAATTCTTGGCTGGTCAATTGCTTTGAAAATTATTAACACTTAACATGTTTCAGACTTTCTATTCCCATCTCAAACCAATTATCTTGTGGGATGCATTTTAATTTGCATAGTTTCCTCATCCTTGAATTATTGGTCACATGGAAAATCAACCTTCACCGCAGAAGTTAGCGTCGACTGCTGCATATGTTTCCTCCATTCTGTTTTTCTTTCTGATTATTATGTTTGCCACCGTACACAACGGAATGATTATTGGCATTGTAGCCATCACTTTTCATGTACTGCTTTTACCTGTTGTAGCTAATCTTCCCTCTACTGAATGGGCCCGGGCCTGCGGGTATGGCTGGGTTATACTTGATATCTCGTCGAATATGATGCAGATCAATGGTGTGGATGAACATCTATGCAGTGCTCTGCGGTACGGGGCACATATACCTGCTGTCATCTGGATCATTACATCTTCCATGCATTGTAATCACCAAATGCAAATCGTAGGAATTACCCAGGGTCTGATCATGGCAGGATATTCTTTTATAGCGCCCTGGGCTCCTGCATGGGTTTTATATCCGGCTATGATACTTCTGATCATCTGGTTATTATTATCTGGAAGATTTTTGGCCATGCAAACGTTACAAATCAACATCGGTTCTACATCCATTTAGTATGCTTTGCATGGCGATGGTCATGCCTATCGGCAGAATATCCGGATGGGATAAGTTTATTGATAAGTATATTTAGATTTAAGTACTAACACTTAGTTAGGAATGATAAGAATGTTAGGTAAAAGAGAAATAAAACAATTTTCCTTTAAGATAGCAAGAAATAATCGCAAGAATATGATGGATGTAGAGTAAAACAATTTTGCAAAGCATTAGATTTTCAATTAAAAGAGGGTAACTTTACCATGTGAAATTTTATGTTGATACTTCTGTTTGGGGCGGCTATGCCGACAAAGAGTTTGCAGAGTGGACGATTCCTTTTTTTGAGCAAGCCAGATAAGGTAAATTCACAATTGTGTTGTCAGACGTGACTATAAGTGAACTTGAAAATGCACCTCTGATTACACGTGAGCTTCCAACAACTATTTCACCGGAATTTATTGAACTAACTACAATTACCGAAGAACAATTGGAGCTTGCGAATAAGTATATTAGTGAGGGCGTCTTATCTCCAAAGTTCCATACGGATGCGCAACATATTGCCATTTCGAGTATTCTTAAAGTAGACAGTTTAGTAAGTTGGAATTTTAAACATATGGTTAATTTTTTTCGCATCAGACAATATAATTCAATCAATTTAAAATTTGGCTATTCGACAATCGATATCCGAACACCAAAGGAAGTGACATATGGAGAAGAATAAACAAGCAATAAAACAATTTCATGCAGTTGAATATATGCGAGAGGCACGAAATAAGATGACAGAAGAGTATTTTAAGGACAAGCAGAAATACCTTGCACATCTGAAAAAAGTTATGGAAGACTTTAAACGTCGGCAAGAGAAAGCGTTTAGTTAGTATACTTTGGTGTATTTGTCAATTCTTTTTTTTAACTCAAGATTTTAATTACTCCTTCCTCTTTACATGTTAACTAATTCTTTGCCTCAAATTCCACTGCGTTGCTGAGTTGCGGTTGGTGAGCTGAAGCACACGGTTGCTGAGCTGCGGTTGGTGAGCTGAAGCACGAGGATGCGCAATAGCATGTCGAACCAAAGCACATGGATGTTTCAAGCAGGCGTTGCACTGAGCGTCGAATGTGTCGAAGCATTAACGCAAATTAAAATACTGACTACCTTTTACCGATTACCTTTTACCGTTCACCATTTACCGATTACCGTTCACCGATTACCGTTTACCCGTTAACTGCTACTGCTACTGCCACTGCTACTGCCACTGCTGCCCATTGCCCACTGTTTTTATTACCTTCGTTCATCCATGAAAGTTTCCGGTTTTACATTTATTAAAGATGCTCTGATTTATGATTATCCGATTGTAGAGGCGATCATGTCCATTCTGCCTGTTTGCGATGAAGTCGTAGTCGCTGTCGGGAAATCAAAAGATGGAACGCTGGAACTAATACAGCAAATCAACAATCCTAAAATCAAAATTATAGAGACAGAATGGGATGAAGAACTGCGGGAAGGTGGTGCTGTTTTAGCGATGGAAACAAACAAAGCATTTTCGGCGATTTCTCCGGATTCGGATTGGGCATTTTATATCCAGGGTGATGAAGTCATACATGAAAAGTATCTGGACACAATAAAAACCCAAATGTTAGCGTATGAAAAGGACCAACGTGTAGATGGTCTTTTATTCAATTATTTGCATTTTTATGGATCGTATGATTATGTAGGTTCTTCTTCGCAGTGGTACAAACATGAGATCAGAGTGATCCGGAATGATCGAGCTATTTATTCATACCGCGATGCCCAGGGATTCAGAAAGGGAAATGATGAAAAATTAAATGTTGTCCCGGTTGATGCTTATGTTTATCATTATGGTTGGGTAAGAGAACCGGATGCAATGCAACGAAAGGAAATGAATTTCCATAAATACTGGCATGATAATTCCTGGTTGGAACTACACGTTGAAAAGGCAGACAGGTTTAATTATGAAAGTCATATAAGCGAATTGAAGCCGTTTCAACAGGATCAGCCTGCTGTCATGAAAAAAAGAATTGCCTCTAAAAATTGGAAGTTTGATTTTGATATTTCCCGAAACCATAGGACTTTCAAAGAAAAAGCAAAGAATTTTACTCGGCAGTATTTAGGGATGGATTTTAATTATAAAAACTATAAACTCATTAAATAAAATGCACACACCTAACAAACCATATACTATATATTCCTTAGCCTTAGCCTCCACCTTAGCCTTCTTTTTTCTTTTCGCCTGCAAAAGTGAACCTAAAGTGCTTTTGAATCAGGAGAAAGCTGAAGATGTGATTAAGAAATATGTCACCAATCACGGTTTTGAACACCTTGATGAACTGATCACCGGCCAGTCCATCACCAAAATGGATACTGCTGTCTACCAAAGTGATAATAAGGCAAGCATACGGGTTCATTTCATCAATGAAGGTCAAACATTGCGGACTTACCTGGTATTTAATTTTGACAACCCAACAGGTAAAAGCTGGGTGATGAATTCAATTCGCTCTGAAGGCAAGGTGACCAATGAACTTGCTGACTGGTTGGCGAAAAAGTCGGGGTTGAATGTGCCGGTGAGATGATTTTTAAAGGTAGAAGAGGAGGAAGAGGCGGAAAGGGAAGAAGGGCAGTTATAAACTGGAGGTGTTTTTGTCAAATCAGAATGTTTCCAAATTAACTGTATTTAAAAGTAAGGGGCGGTAATAAATGTTGAAATATTATACAGAGCTGAATAATCTATGGTACGAAAATTTGAAAAGGAGATATTGGATGAAATAGGATTTGTATCTATTTACCTGAATGCTAAAAATAGATTTATTGGGGATAAAAATCCTTCTTTCAATATTACTAAGCCTGAAGTAAAACAATTCTTGAAAAAAATACCTAATTACAAATTTAAAAATTATTCGAACGATTATTATTCAGATGTAATAAAAGATGGTTGGACGTTTAGATTGTTTTTTGATATTAAATATGGAACCGTTATCACTTATATTTATGTATTGTATGAGAATAAATTTGTGTCAAATGGACTTTCAAATTTAGGCAGAATATTGGATAATATTGATTTACAAGGCTATGAAATAAATAATCAATTTGGGTTAAATAGTCAGGAAGAAATGTTGGAATATCTGCTGATAATGATTAGGATTTATGAGGCTTTCGTTGAATGATATACTGATAAACTGGCTCAATTGAAAGATGAAGAGTTAATCGAATTGCGAAATTGAAAAGAAACTAAAGATGTAAATTTGTAAGGAAATGAATAATGAAATCGTATTTATAGAGACTCAACGGTTCAAACAATGGTGGCTATGGGTCATATTATTAGGTGTAAATGCCATTTTCGTTTATACGTTTTTCAGACAGGTGGCAGGCGGCCAACTTGTGGGGGATAGGCCGATGGGCAATACAGAGCTTATCATCATGATGAGCGTTATGATGTTGATTGCCATTGCATTTTATTTTTTGCGTCTGGAAACACGGCTAAATAATGAAGGTATCTACATCAGGTTTTTCCCTTTTCACTTTTCATTCAGACACTATGCATGGAGCGAGCTATCAAAGTCGTATGTGAGGATATATAGTCCAATAGCGGAGTATGGTGGTTGGGGTGTGCGAATCGGTCTTTTTGGAAAAGGAAAAGCATTTAACGTGTCAGGGAATAAAGGTTTGCAACTTCAATTCAATGACGGTAGAAAATTGCTGATCGGGACAAACAAAGCAGATGAATTGTCTGATGCACTGAAGAAACTCAAAAGATACAAGGAGTGAATATATGGAACGGGAATGCAAGTAGCCCTTATTTGCTATCTTTAGTTCATGGCCCGGAAAGACCAATTAAAAGCAATCCTTTCTGATATCAGATTCTGGATTGCCTTTTTTTTCCTTCTTCGCATGATCGGTATTACCAATGCTCCGTTGGAGATAGGGCACAATTGGAGACAGGCATTGACAAGCATGATCGCCCGTAATTTTTACGAAGGGAATGCTAATATCTTTTATCCCAGGATCGACATGGCAGGTGATCAGTCCGGAATCATCGCGTCAGAATTTCCACTCTTCAATTACCTGATCTATCTGGTTTCCGTTGTATTTGATTATACACATTGGTATGGCCGGTTGATCAATCTCTTCGTTTCGAGTGTTGGCATATATTTCTTTTACCATCTCATGGCCAGAATTGCGGATAGAAAGATTGCATTTAATGCATCGATCGTGCTTATCGTCTCTATCTGGTTTGCATTTTCACGGAAAACAATGCCGGATACATTTAGTGTCTCACTTGTGATCATAGGTTTGTATTATGGATACAGGTATTTAGCAAAGGGCAGTGATATTCGATTGATTCTTTATTTTCTTTTTATCACCTGTGGTGTTCTTTGTAAAATTCCCGCCCTAAGTCTTTTGGCAGCTATACCTGTTATATTGTTAATCAAAGAAATTCCGGTCAGACGAAAGGTGTGGATATTGATTATTTCTGCGATTAGTTTCCTGATTGTATGTCTTTGGTATTTTTATTGGGTACCTTATTTAGTCAGAACATATCACTATCCATTATATTTCCCAAAAGGACTTGTTGAAGGTATCCATGAGATTCGTCCGCTTCTTTCACTATACTTCAGGCAATTTTATTTTATGGCCTTCGAATCGTTTATTGCTTTCGCGTTCTTTTTAGTTGGGGTATACAGTATTGTTAAAAGCAAAAATCGCAATCTCATCCTCAGTTTGTTTTTAATTACCATCACATTTATACTCTTTACGATTAAGACAGGAGCTGTATTCCCGACGCATAATTATTATATTATTCCATTTGTACCTGTCATGGCCTTGATAGCCGGATGGGGAATCGCTAAACTGCCAACTAAATATCAGTTTATCCCTTTGATCCTTATCGTTATTGAGGGAATAGGTAATCAACAACATGATTATTTTATCAAAGACAGTGAACGATACAAGCTCACGCTGGAAAATCTGACTAACGAAGTTGTAGGAAAGGATGAATTAATTGTGATCAACGGAGGCCCGTCGCCGCAGGAGATATATTTGGCCCATCGTAAAGGGTGGACCATTGAAAATGGATTAATCACCGAGAGCGAGTTGAATGGATATAGAAATTCAGGCGCGGCATATCTGATCATTGACAAAAAATCATTTCCTCAGCAAATTTCTTTTTTCCCTTTAGTGAAAGGGGATAGTGGATTTGATATTTACAGGTTAAAATAAAGACGAGTAGTATTATACTTTCTGATTGGTTTACTTCATCTGACACTATGCATTTTAATATGCAGTGCGTTCTCTCCACATATTTCTTGATCCTGATAAAAATCAATCACTCCGGTGATTCTAATCATTGATAGAATCTGCTTTCTACGGGAGTTTTGCCCTGTGGTTAAAGATCATGACAAGGAAATTTCTTTAGGAACCTGGTAGAGGTAAGGGGTTATGTACTATCGGTGCCCGGAGATTTCATATTTGTCAATATCATTAGTTCTCAACTGGAATGTGTCTTTCACAAATGGTGGGGTACTATTGCCATAAAAACAATGCGATCAGGGGGTTGCTCATCGCTTATGGGGTTATCAGTTTGATGAGTGCCCTCTGGGTCATTGTTCTGGTTCTACCTTTTCCTGCAACAGCTGGTGTTGCGATGGTTGGCACTTGCACCAACCATCACCGGGAACAAGTAGCAGGAGCAAGCTTATGCTACGGCAGTCGAAATTTTATATTTTATCCCTACCATTGTAAAGCAATTCCTACCTGACGACCATCTTGTATAATCGAAAGATATGATTTTGGTCTTTGTTCCAATGACATTGAATAGGAACTAACGGCATTTAATTTTTTGTGATGCCTCACTACCTGTCTGCCACAAAGATATCCCAGGAGTGCGCCGACAAAAACATCGGAGGACCAGTGTTTATTTTCAGTCAGTCTGGATAGGCCGACCATTGTAGCTGCTGTATAACTGAGTATCGGGATGACAGGTGTGTGATTGTATTGCGATGCAAACACAGTAGCGATAGAAAATGCTATAGCCGTATGACCCGACGCAAATGAGTCAAATGATGCATCAGGATATTTCAATGACAAAGTTTTGTTGTAGGAAGCAAAAGGCCCATGCCAGGACCCACCGCCTGCAGGACTACCATAATAGGATGCATTGGGTCGTTCTCTTCCGGTCATTTGTTTTATGATTTGAATCCAGACGCCTGTTGTGATCATGGACTGTGTGGCCAGCAGACTGGTCCGGACTCCTTTTTCATTTTTGAAAACCGCACTGACCAATCCGAACGTACCCACTGTAAGCGCGCCATACTGAGCGCCGAATTTTGTTACTATTGGGGAAGATTTATTTATCCATTGATGTTCTTCTTTGAGCCCTCGTGCCCATCTGTTTATTTCATTGTCCTGGTGTATGAGAATAGCTGTAGCGCCAATTGCAGATCCTGTGATCAGCCATTGTTTCGCTTTGAAATGGATAGGCGCAGTGATCTGTTCTCCGAAATTGTGCAGAAGAGAAGGAAGATATCCTTTAGGAGAATGAAAAGAAAACAGACTATCTGTTTTGTAGAAATTGGATGATGTGTTTTGGGAAAACGCATTGGAAACAGCCAATAACAGAATAAGGAAGAAGGCGTATTTTTTATTTATGGTCAGCATGTTTGGATTCCGGAAAATAAAGAAATGGCCTATAGTACGACTTTAATTTATATTTATTGTGTCACCTAATATGCGCGGATAGATATGCCATGGTTGGAGTTTTCTCCAGCCGCATATGCGGATAACTCCTGCCACGGCAATATTATACCTACATTTGTGCCTATGAAATTATTTTGTTTCGCATACGCACTCTATATTCTGGCCCTTTCTATGTGGCCATGTGGTGATGCATGTGATCATAGTTTCATTCCTCCGACACTGGTATCTGAACCTCAGAGCAGTCACAACGATCATCATGAAGATGAAGCCTGCTCTCCGTTTTGTCTTTGCCCATGCTGTAGTACGGTGTATAATCAATCACATCAACCGATTGAATCTATACCTATAAGTTGGACTTCAACGCTCAGCCGACCTCATGACCAGACCGCCTTGCTTCAGGATATATACTTCTCCATCTGGCAACCGCCGAAAATAAGCTGATTGATTTCTAATACATTCCGTTGCAAAACGGAATATCACTTAAATGACTCCTTACGTTAAATCATACGGGTGTCATTATTTCAACCAGCGTATTTGATCCTTTAGTAAAATGATAGAGAAGATAATTTCATTTTCTGTACACAACAAACTCATCACGGGTATTCTATTATTGATGTTTGTAGGTTGGGGCATTTATTCCGCTACTCATCTTGCCATTGATGCATTGCCCGATGTGACAAACAACCAGGTACAGGTCAATACCAATGCACCAAATCTGGCTACACAGGAAGTCGAGCAATTCATCACTTATCCGATTGAAATGCAGATGAAGACCATACCCGATCTCGAGGAATTACGTTCAACGTCCCGAAGTGGTCTGTCAGTCATCACCATTGTATTTAAGGATAATGTACCTGTCAATATCGCACGGCAACTGGTGGCTGAGCGGATAACAGCAGCCAGTGAAAATATTCCTAAAAATTACGGGATTCCTGAGATGGCTCCACCAACTACAGGATTGGGAGAAATATTTCAATATACATTGTCAGTAGACAGCGCATACCGAAATCAATATGATGTGATGGAATTGCGTACGATCCAGGACTGGATTGTAAAACGGCAATTACTTGGGGTTCCCGGAGTAGTAGATGTAAGTAGTTTCGGGGGCAAGCTAAAACAATATGAAATAGCCGTCGCCGCAGAAAAACTGGTGGGGATGAATATAACGTTGCTCGAAGTGTACGATGCCCTTTCAAAAAACAATGAGAACTCCGGTGGCAGCTATATCGATAAAGGACCCAATATATATTTCATCAGAAGCGAGGGTGTCATTCAGTCTCTTTCGGATATCGAAAACATCGTCATCAAAAATGTAAATGGAATACCGATCCTGATTCGCGATGTCGCCAAAGTCCAATTCGGTTTTGCCCCAAGGTATGGTGCCATGACACGCAATGGAGAAGGAGAAACTGTTGGAGGTATTGTGCTCATGATGAAAGGCGCCAATTCAGTTGAGGTGATCAGTGCTGTGAAAGAAAGGATCACACAGGTTGAAAAATCACTGCCTCAGGGTGTCCATATTGATGTATTTGTGGATCGTACAAAACTTATTCAACATACAGTATCCACAGTAGAAGAAAATTTACTTCTGGGCGCATTGATTGTGATTTTTATTTTGATTTTACTGCTCGGCAATTTTAGGGCGGGAATGATAGTAGCTACCGTGATCCCTCTATCATTACTTTTCGCCATATCCATCATGAATATATTTGGATTAAGTGCCAATCTCATGAGTATGGGGGCACTTGATTTTGGTCTGATCGTGGATGGAGCGATAATTATTGTTGAAGGACTCTTATTTGCAATTCAACAAAAGGGATTGGTATCGCTGTTGCCGGAGGAGAGAACTATAAATAGAGATCGGGAATTTGATGAAGAGGTCATCCAGAGTTCAAGTTCAATCATGAGTAGCGCTGTGTTTGGTCAATTTATCATCCTCATAGTCTATGTACCCATTTTTGCTTTAGTGGGAATAGAAGGAAAAATGTTTCGACCGATGGCGCAGACGGTCAGTTTTGCGATCATCGGTGCATTGCTGCTGTCACTCACATATGTTCCGTTGATGGCGTCTATTTTTCTGAGTCAAAAAACATCAACCAAAAAAAGCTGGAGCGAGCATTTTATACACTGGGTGCAATTGAGATACACACCCTCCCTGATCAAGGCATTGCAATGGCGAAAGACAGTTGTATTCATTTCTTTTCTCTTCCTTGGATTGAGTGTGGTACTGTTTATGAAATTGGGAGGAGAGTTTATACCTGAGCTTGATGAAGGTGATTTTGCTATCAATTATACAATCCGACAGGGAAGTAATTTGAATCAGAGCATAGCCGTCGGAACTCAACTCGAAAAAATCGTTCTTGACAATATTCCGGATGCCATAGAGTGTGTGTCTAAAATCGGGACGTCTGAGATCCCGACAGATCCTATGCCGATCGAATCAGCAGATCTGATCGTGGTCATGAAAGAAAAAAAGGACTGGACGCTGGCCTCCGGCAGAGAAGAGATGGTGGAAATAATGAATGAAAAGATGAGTGTAATACCCGGTGTCAATCTTTCTTTTGAGCAACCCATCCAAATGCGATTCAATGAATTGATAGCCGGTGTAAAATCTAATATCGCTGTCAAAATTTATGGAGAAAATCTCGATGTGTTATTTGCGAAAGGCAACGAAGCTGCGAAAATAATATCCGGTATCCCGGGTGCAGTGGATATAAAAGTCGAACAGATCGTAGGCATGCCTCAGCTTCTTGTAAAATATGACCGCAAACGAATCGCACAATTCGGGCTTAACATTATGGATGTCAATAATGTGCTCAATACGGCGCTGGCAGGGGGAAAAGCAGGTGTCGTCTACGAAGGCGAAAAGCAATTTGATCTTGTGGTACGGCTTGCTGACCATCAGGATGCAGATGAGGAAAAAGTGAAAAATATATTTGTTCCTCTCCCCGATGGATCACAGATTCCACTTGGCCAGTTAGCAAGCGTCTCATTTCAATCCGCTCCGGCGCAAATAAGTCGCGATAATGGAGAACGGAGATTGGTCGTGGAAGTGAATGTACGTAACCGGGATATCCAGAGTGTCGCCGAGGAAATCCAATCAGCTCTCGATCAAAAATTAAATCTGGCGCCCGGATATTACATTGAGTATGGTGGTACATTTCAAAATTTACAGGAAGCAAAAGGCAGGCTGGCAATTGCAGTGCCCGTATCACTTTTTTTAATCTTCCTTTTGCTATTTCTTACATTCCGCAGTATTAAAGAGGCTGTTATTATTTTTTCCGCTATTCCCCTTGCCGCCATCGGTGGAGTAGCTGCATTGTGGCTCCGGGGTATGAATTTCAGTATTAGTGCGGGTATAGGTTTTATTGCTTTATTCGGTGTAGCAGTACTGAATGGTATTGTACTGATATCATATCTCAATCGATTGGAGAAGGAAGGCGAAGAGGATATCACCCAACGCATTCTTAAAGGTACATCAGCGCGTCTCCGGCCTGTTTTAATTACAGCAGCAGTAGCTTCATTTGGTTTTTTGCCCATGGCCCTGAGTGTATCGGCCGGAAGTGAAGTACAAAAACCATTGGCTACTGTCGTCATTGGCGGTTTGATTTCATCGACATTACTCACCTTAATTGTACTCCCCGTGTTGTACTCACTTTTCTCAGGTAAAAATAAAAACAACATCACTGCGACAACAGTTTCTATAATGATATTGATCTGTGTATGTTCATTACTGCCCACTCAATCGAAGGCACAAGTCTCTTTATTTTCTTCGGAGACACCACGATCAGAACTTGGGTTGGATTCCTGCATTTCTATCGCACTTCGTCATCACCCTGTCATGCAATCCGGCATGTATGCAATCCGGCGACAGGACCTTTTAAAGAAAAATACATTTACTATAGATCCATTTTCAATCCATTACCAGGGCGGAAGCATCAATAGTAAGGTCAATGATTATAATCTCACCTTCTCCGGAAGTGTTCAATATCCACTAGTATATAAACGACAGGCACAGCTTCAGGAGCAAAACATATTGCTGGCCAAACAACAGCTTGAGGTGTCAAAGAATGAATTGCTCAGGAATGTTGCCTCCGCTTATTACGATCTGTTGTACGCCCAACAAAATTATTTGCTCTTGCAAAAAATTGACAGCCTGTATATGCATTTCGCTGACTATGCCGCTAAAAAATACACCCTGGGCGAAAGTAATATTCTGGAAAAATTGTCCGCCGAAACTCAATTAAAACAATTGCAACTCCAATTGCAACAGGCACAGAGCGACATCGCTATCGGGCAGGCTCATCTAAATCAATGGCTTGGGATATCTGGTAATTTTTATGCTGCGGATTTGGAATTAAAACCGCTGGCCCCTCCTGAAAATGCAGACACTGCACAGCTTTATCTGAATCCTGCATTGGCGCTGGAAAAACAAAAGATAAATGTCAGCATCGCCAATTGGAAACTCGAGAGAAGCAAGTATAGTCCATCCTTTCAGCTGGGTGTATTTAATCAAAGTATAGATATGGTGACCCCGTTCTGGGGTTGGGATATTGGCGTCACCATACCAATTGTAAAATCAGGTAAAGAAGTGCAAAGCAAAGCCACGCTGCTGGGGATCAACGAGCAAGAAAGCAATTTACAGACAGCAAAACTTTCGTGGCATGCGGCATATAAGGATGCCCTCCAACAGTATAAAAAGTTTACAAACAGTTATCAGTATTTTCTGACAGAAGGAATACCTATGTCCAGCCTCCTGATCAGCACCGCTGAAAAAAGTTATCGATCCGGTGAGATTGGATATGTGGAGTATATCCAGAATGTAAGTACGGCTTACTCCATTCAAAGTCAATACCTGGAAACGATAAAAAATCTGAACACAGCCATTATCAATATCAATTACTTTCTTCATAAATAATTACATCCAACCATGTCATTGATCATACCGAACTATAGAAGCAAAAATCTGAAGACAGTTAAGAACGCATTGTTTTATTTAATGCCATTGATCTTACTTTTCGCATGCGATACAAAAAAACCGGAGGCCGTAGTCGAATCATCCAGCACCGAATCTGCAACAGAGATGGAACTCACACCTGAGCAGCAAAAAGCTATAGGACTTTCTCTCGACACGATCACCTACCGGAATCTGTCCACTTCTCTTCAGGCCAATGGTAAACTGGAACTACCACCGCAGAACAGGGCTAAAGTGAGCATACTGGCCGGAGGAATTGTAAAATCCATTGCAGTGAAAGAAGGTGAATATGTCAACGAAGGACAAGTCCTGGCAACGCTGGAAAACATGGATCTCCTACAGGTACAACAGGATTTTTTGGAAAGCAATACGAATCTTGTATTTCTCAACGCTGAATATGAGCGTCAGAAAGAATTGCAAAAAGATAATATCAATGCCGCAAAAAGTGTGCAGTCCGCAGAAAACAATTACAACAGTGCGCTGGTCAGGCAAAAAACACTTGAGCAAAAACTTAAACTTTATAATATCAATCCGCAGACACTGACGGCGGAAAAAATAAGACCTTCGTTCACCATCCTTTCGCCGATCACCGGGCATATCACCCGTATCAGCATCAGTATCGGCCAATTCGTTGATCCAAATTCCATGGTTTTCGAAATTGTAGATAATCGTTTTCTGCATATTGACCTTACCATTTTCGAACAGGATGTTCATAAAGTACATGTTGGACAGACGTTATCGTTTTCAGATGCTAATGACCCGATGCATACACATACGGCCAAAATATTCAGCATCAATAAATCATTCGAGCCCAATCAGCAGGCGACCATAGCCCATGCAAAAATATTGGATGTCACAGAAGCCCTTCTGCCGGGTATGTTTATTCAGGCGAGGATCAATATTGATCAGAACATGATCAGTACGCTTCCTGATGAAGCGATCGTCAGTAATGGAAATGAACATTATATTTTTGTGCTGACAGCACCGGATCATTTTAAAGAAATACGGGTTCGGTCCGGCGTATCCGATATGGGCTTCACAGAAGTTATTCCGTTGGAAGAATTGGGAAAAGAGAGAAAAGTGGTGGTAAAGGGAGCTTATTTTTTATTCAGCCAACTGACGAAAGGAGAGGGGGAGCATCATGATTAAGAGTATAGAGTCTACCGACAGATGTATGTTCTCCTGGCCAATCACCCCCGGCTTATTTTATGTTTTTCTGTTAACTCACCCCCGACCCCTCTCTTTTTACAGTATGCGTTTATAGAAATAATACCACAGGGAGAGAGAGGAGATATGATTACACAGTATAAGAAAATACCCGTCTCTTTGGGGAGATTATTTTCTGACATTCGAGAGTCTCAGACCTCGAAGGTACTGGCAAAACAAAAATCAATAAACCAGGGATATGATATACATCACTCAACTCATATACATCAAAGAAAACGAGGAGCTGATTTTTCATCAATTTGAAGACATTGCCATTCCGATCATTTCTAAATACAATGGCCAGCTACTTCTGCGCATACGACCGGATGCCCATGCCTGTATTGAATCTACTATTGAAAAACCTTATGAAATTCATCTCATTGGGTTTGAGTCCGAGGATGATTTTCAAGAGTTTATGCAGGATACCGAAAGAAAGAAATTCCTGTATTTGAAGGAGCAATCGATCAGGTCAGCGATACTGATCAAGGGCATGAGGTTGTAGCCCTTTCCAGGATAATTATAATGCCCTGGACATAAAGTCCGTTCTATACAGCTTTCCACACTGCCATAACGGGCTCGTGTGTCTCATATTTCTGACGATTTAAAAGGCATGGACTGAGTTTCGTAAAATTTAATATAAATCAGTATACACCCCGATTAAAATCAGGGGTTAATTTGCAATGGAAATTTTGTTTGATTTTTATATAGGATTTACAGTTTTTAATCTGAGCATATTTTTATGCGTGCTGCAGTGTCACAAGGTTTTATTTTAAAGAACGACAGGAAGACGATCAATGCATGGGCCATGTATTTTAAAATGATTCCTAAAACAGAGAATAACGCCGGATATTTTAGTTTTTATGATGTCTCTGAGAAAGTAGCCATGATGTGTGGATTGATCTTGTTTGGTACTTTGGACAACCTGACCGGAAGTATGCGTAATCCAATCTTTGCGCTGGGTCTGTGGTTTGCCATTGGGTTGTTTTTGTTGTGGCGCGGGCAAAGAATTAATAAGTTAATTTGAGTAAAATCATTATTTATATGTATGTTTAATTAGCGATTACTTCCATTATTTGTGCTTTTTATTGCTTACCTATTCCGGTGTAAAAAATTTACTATTGAGAACCCGAAGGATTAGTTATTCTTAATAAGGATCAAAATCTGACGTATGCTTTCTTTTAAGTCAATTCCGAATCGGATACTTCGTTTTATCCTTCACATCCTCTACATCCGGCAGGGGATTCCAAAGGAATTGGAGCATGAGTTTGTTGAATTTAAGGATATCAGTAGTATTGACCGCATTCAGACCTCAGCATGGATTGGTATCGTTCTTGCATTTTTCACCCTTGGCCTCGATGCATACAGAATACATAAAGGTATTTTTTGGGGTGATCGCTGGTATCCTAAGCTATTTATTTTTCATCTCAGCGGATTGTTTTTTATTATTCCGGCCATTCACATTTCCCTTCACAAGAAATGGATTATTGAGGCAAGATTGAGAAGAGGAATCGTCATATGGGGAATGGTCGTTTTGACGTCTGTCTTTCTTTTAGGCCAGGCGGTTTTGACTTATCTCCAAAGAGACAGCCTTGTGCTGTTTATAGGTTACGTTTTTGTAGCCAGCTGGATGTTTGCCATGTCCAATAAAGAAAGGTTCATTTTTAATTTCTGCACGATCTCTATTATGGCAGTCGTAATCTTTCATTTTAAAGAAGTTCCTGGAATGACTGAAGCTGAAATCTTGAATATGAAGCTGGCCAATCCTGGAATGACTGAAACTGAATTCATGAAATTGAAGCTGATCAATCCTGGAATGACTGAAGCTGAGTTCATGAATATGAAGCTGACTAATTTTATAGAGATCTTTTTTCTATCGGTCATTGCCTTCTTTTTTGATTCCTTCGATTTTGACCTGAAGCTGGAGACGTTTATGAGCCGTCGTGAAATTGAAAGAGAAAAGGAACGCATTGTTAATCTTGAAGAATTCAAATCCAGGTTTTTCACTAATCTGACCCATGAATTAAGAACTCCGCTGACACTCATCTCAGGAATGGCAAGAGAGATCAGTGAAGATCCGAAACGCTGGGCTATTGAAGGTGCTGAAATCATCAGTCGCAATGCCGGAAATCTGCTCAATCTCATCAACCAGATATTAGATCTGAGTAAGATTGAGAACGGTTCGCTCGAAGTCAGAATGATCCGTGGGGATATCGTTTCCTATGTTGGTTATGTAGTCGATGCATTCAATGGACATGCGTATGCTAAAAAAATACAAATGCATTTCTTATCGGATGAAGAAGAGATCATCATGGATTATGATCCTGACATGTACATGACTATCCTTTCCAATCTCATATCCAATGCCATAAAATTCACACCGGAGAATGGAAATGTCTATGTGCAACTCACTGTTCAAAAGTCTGAAAGCCACTTCGTCTTAGACATCACTGTGCGGGATACCGGCATTGGTATTCCTGTGGAATCGCTTTCACATATTTTCGAACGATTTTACCAGGCAGAGAATAATGGTAAGATTAAAGGTTTAGGCACCGGAATCGGATTATCATTAGTCAATGAACTGGTCAAATTGCTCAATGGAGAGATAAAGGTCAAAAGCAATACAGATAAGGGCACACAGTTCAATCTGATATTTCCTATCACGACAAATGCAAAAATGCTGCCTGTCTCTATTCCCAAAGAACGGATCAGTCGTGATGTAAAAGATTTTTATACACCGGTGAATGCAGATGTAGTTGAAGAAATCCTGATGGACGCCGAAGAAAAACCTGAAGTCCTCATCATTGAAGACAATGCGGATGTGATGAAATTCCTGCAGGTGTGCCTGGGTGATCTTTTTCAACTTTCGTTTGCGCATGACGGACAGGAAGGGATCAACAAAGCTATTGAGACTGTGCCTGATCTGCTCATCAGTGATGTCATGATGCCTGTCAAAGATGGTCTGGCCGTCTGCAAAGAGCTAAAGCTTCATCAGATCACAAGTCATATTCCTATCATATTACTTTCTGCGAAGGCTGATCTGGATTCCAGAGTTGAGGGTCTTGAAAGTGGTGCGGATGTCTATTTGCTCAAGCCTTTTGACAAACGGGAATTGCGTGCACAAATGACTAGTCTGCTCGAACAAAGGAGTGAACATCAGGCGCGTTATGCGGATCTGAGTGTACCTCTGCAAAAACCAGTTAATGAGGTTAATGCCAGGGAAGATGAATTCGTCGAACGTGTCCGGAATTCCGTTTTGGCACATCTTGATGATGCGAACTTCAGCGTGATGCATCTGTGCAGAGCTGTATTCCTCAGCCGTACACAACTTCACAAAAAGCTAAAAGCCTTGACAGGTCAATCCGCTTCACTTTTTATAAGGCAGATCAGACTTTTTGCAGGTTTGAATTTATTAAAAACGACGGACCTGAGTATCTCAGAAATCGCTTACCTGGTAGGGTTTGATGATCCAAATTATTTTACGCGCTGTTTTACACAAGAATTCGGTTCTCCACCGAGTGAAACACGTAAATAGTAGTATTTCAGGGGATTATATCCTACGTTTCTTTAGAGATGAAACCTGAATGCTATTGTTTTCTCTAAAAAAGGAAACATCCATTCCATTCTACGGGACATGAGTGCAGAGGTGCGAACATGCACCCTCCCCACCTTTGGGTTATCAATTATCACATTGTTTAACCCATTCCATAATCTTCAAAAACGAATCCAATGAAAAAGTTTTTTATCATCAACTGTCTCTTCTTAGGTCTTGCTTCTACAGCCACCTCACAAATCCATCTTGATGTTAAAGTGGGCATGAGTCCTGCTTCAAACCCGGTAACCTCTCCAATCCTTGTCAACAGGGATAAGCCGAAAGAAGAATTTCAAATGAGTATGAATCATGTCAAACCACAATTCTATGGCGGTCTGGCATTGAATGTTCAACTCGCAAATGCTTTTTTTCTGGAAGGAGGAATTTCCTACACGAAAAGAAGCTCAGATTATCTGATCAGACACACTTACGGCAGAGATGGAAAACCTGAACTGGAATCTATGCATGAATCCGAGGATATGATTCTTCTCCCACTCAATATCGGTGTCAGTCTTGGATCATTTGATATCACGAGTGGCTTGAAAGTGATGAAGACCATTTCAAAAACGACTGAATTGTCTCATATCAAGGGATTCAATACCAATGATAGTTCCCTGAAGATGGGCTGGCAGATGGGTATCCGGTATGGTATACACAGGACAATGGTGGGCATCGAATATCAGGGCTCATTGACCAGGGTAGGACAAGGTATGAGTGTGAATGGACATTCGCTTGAGGTCATGAATGTTCCCGGCAATTTTGCATTCACCATTCAGCAACGATTTTAGAATCACACAACTTGTAATTAAATCTTCAGCATAAAGAAGGGAGGTTGCCGAAAATCCCATATCAGAGTAGGCATAACCTTGTAAACATCAACATCATGAAAAAGTATAGTTTATCTATCAGCAGAATCTTTATCGTTACCATTCTCGCCATGACCATCTCTTCCTGTTCAAGAAAAGTAGGTTGCTATTATTCACTTGGTTCTGGAATGGAAGCAAACAGGAAATACGATTTGCCCTCAACATGTTTGCGTCCATCAGAATTTGTACCTGTGAAAACCGGGATCACCCTATATGTCATCATAGACTGTGATCAAATTTAATCGGTCACCATGCCTGTCACTACTTCGATGATCTGAAAATGGTATCAGGCATACTATTCAACCTTTTCAATACACAATTCAAAAAAAGACAAAATGACTACCTCAGCCAATTTTCTGACTACAGCCGCCAAACCAGAGATAAATTCCTTGTATGGTTTTAAAAGAAAGCAACCATCACAAACCCCCGACATTGAACATCCGTCGGATGAATGTATCTGGCAAAATTTTCTTGTGGCCAACCGGATTATTCATCTTTTGCGTCCTGATTTTTTTATGATCTATAAGTTTTCGAAATCCACTATCCTTTATGAACATAATATCAACCTGGACCTGCATGCACAAAATGTAACCACCCAAAAGATCATGCAATATCTCACTCCGGGTGATCTGGACCATATTCGTTCCATTGATAAGATCATGATCCAGGTGACGACCGAACGCAAGTTGCAACCGCTGGATTATGTATACAGGATCTGCGGAAACATGGAATGTCCAAATACAACATTGAAACGCATTTTACGAACAAGTTTCCTGATTCATTCCAACGCAGCTGGTATGCCGGAATTGGGATTCTTCTGTTTTCATGATGTCAGCACCTTATTCTCATCGATCAGGCCAAAAAATTATGACATCTCTTTTGACTACGGACATGAACATCTTAAGGATGAAGTGATGATGAGATTACAACGTTTAAAGTTGCCACAAACCATAATAACCCCACGAGAGCTCGATATCCTCAGGCATATAGATAAAGGAATGAGCAGTAAGGAAATCGCATCGTGCCTTTTTATTTCCAAAACCACAGTCGATACACACCGGCAGAATATGTTGCGGAAATGGGATTTACCAAATACAGCCGCTCTGCTTAAAAGAGCCCGTGAAGAAGATTGGATTTAGTTGTGCGATTTATGATTTCGATTTTCGATTTTCGATTTTCGATTTGTGATTTTCGATTTTCGATTTGTGATTTGTGATGTGTGATTTGCGATGTGTGATTTGCGATGTGCGATTTGTGATGTGCGATTTGTGATGTGCGATGTGCGATGTGGGATGTGGGATGTGGGATGTGGGATGTGCGATGTGGGTTGTATGTTTTGAAAGGTGAACTCGATCCTGAAGGGATCAAATGTTATTAGCCCCGGGTGAAACCCGGGGTTTAATGAGAAATAATAATTCCAACCACGAAGTGGTTGAATAAAAACGAAACTCAGCATCAGATTGCGCAGATTATATTCCAAAACACCTCATTCACATATTCATTATTTATCAGTATAGGATGTCGTGCATGAAAGGAGGAATTTTAAAGGCATGAAATCTTCTTGAATTCTCACACCTAAAAAACAGAAATGATGATGAACATAAGCATATCTCACGATCAGGGAGCATATATTTATTTGCTCTTTTGCCTTGCCGCGATTGTCGTTATCGTGACCGGAGCAGGACTGGCCGCACGAAAAAGTTCTTTCAATTATCGCGAATTGGCTTTTGTGGTTTGTATCTGTATTCTTACAGCCATCATGGGTAGTAAGCTTTCACTGTTAGACGGGTCGCAATGGATGATGTTGCTGACAGAAGGCCATTTACCGATTCAGGACAGTAAATCCATGACAGGAGTTATTCTGGGTGTAATGTTTGGAGCCTGGGCTTCGGGTAAGATTATCGGGAAAGGAGAATCCATTCTGGATTTATGTGCAGTTTCATTTCCATTGGGGATGGCGGTTCAGCGTATAGGATGCTTGTTCGTCGGTTGTTGTCATGGTGTGATGACCTCAATGCCCTGGGGAATCACCTATGGTCCGGGAAGCAAACCATACCTGGAGCAAATGCAACTTGGAATAATTTCCGCAGATGCTTCCTCCTCGCTTGCTGTTCATCCTGATCAATTATATTGCAGTATAGCTTGTGTAGCCATTGCGATCATGACCTGGTCATCAGGGGCACGCCTAAAATCACCCATGGGGAAATTTCTTCTTTCGATCATTTTGTACATGTCATTTCGTTTTGTTGAAGAATTTTTCAGATTCAGATTACAACCTGAAGAATGGATGGGTTTGCAAACTGAACAATGGAAATTATTATCCATTGCAACCGTATTGTCCTTCCTATTATTATTTCGCGAAAGAAAATATATACATGCGGAAATTTTCAACAGGGAGAATAGCCTCTCTCTTTCAACCCATAATGTTCGGATTACTTTTTTTTCAATTTTGATCTTAGGCATTTCGGTCTACATAGGTACATGGCTTACGGCTGATGAAAGGATCATCCTTTTGCTTTCGGTATTTCCGCTTTGTGTTCTTTTGAATCTCGACTTGTTTCTTCGCAGTACACTTTCAAGAAAATATGTGAGGACATCCGCTCTGCTATGTTTTGCATTGGTGTTGATGAGCCAGAAAGCCGATGCCCCTGGTGATACTCCCGAATCCTATACTACATTCAATATCAATTCGGCCATTGGAAAATTTAATTCAGAGCACGACTTCAATCATCGTCGGGAATTTGTTCCTGGTTGTGGACCTGGTGAACCAGGGCAATGGGTTGAATTGTCTGATAAAATAACGTACAGGCATTCATATCAGATCGGTGGACTAGGGATTGGAAGAAAAGTATATTATAATCAGTGGCAGAGTTTATTGGCTTCCTTTAATGTATTTATTGGCAAAGAAAAAGAGACACCTGTCAATTTCACAGGACTTACTTATACACCTCCTGTATTCAATAATACACTATGGAGTATTAATCCAATGGTTCAGTATGACACGCGAGGTATTGGTCTTGGATTGGGAGGTTCTTTTGGGATGCTCGGTCATGATATTGATGATAAATCTTCTGATACCCTTGATTACAATCCGAAATCGGACGCAAGACATTTTTCATTGCAGACTCGGCTTCGTTTGTTCAGTGAGCGACATTCTTTCATAGAAGTTCTCGGCGGATATGACGTTGGTTCAGTGGGTGACTATAACTGGCAGCTTTTATATGGAACGCGGTTTAATAGTGAAAAATATATGTTGAGAGCCGGATTTGGCTGGTCTAAATACGGAGGCAAATCCTATGTATTGCGCGGCCAAATGCAATTGACGCCAAAATTATTTCTTTCTCCTGAATTTATGTTTGGAAGAAAATATTACTTATCGGGCGGCAATGAAGGAAGAGGAAGTCGTGTCGCCGTCACTTTGGAATACAGATTAAAAGATAAAAAGCATAAATTAACACACAAATAGCATTGGAGTTTCATAAATTTAATGCAACATCCGGGTAAAACTTTGTATAAGGATTTGTCTTTGATCAATTATGGTATACATAATCATTATTACATCTCTTAAATAGACCTTACATGAATAAACTCAGAACATTACTCTTCATTTGTTTTTCAATGTCCCTTTCTTTTTGTCAAAATGTAAAAAACGTAGCGAGTTTCAATTTAGGATTTGAAAAAATAACTCCCGGTCAAAAGCTTCCGGATGATTGGTTTCAATGGGGTAACGGGTATAATCTTGTCATCGATACCCTCGTAAAAAAAAGCGGAAAGATTTCTATGTTGATTGAGCCTGCCGGACTGAAATCTGCGAATACTTTTGGCTGCATAGCATACGCAATTCCTGCCATTTATAGTGGAAAGGAAATTGAATTGAATGCCTACATGAAAATGAACAATGTAGCAGATGGAGTCATCGGATTAATGATCCGCATCGACGGTGAATCCGGTCTCCTGGGATTCGACAATATGATGCAGAAAAATATTCAGGGCACTTCAGACTGGACCCTGTATTCCGTCAAAATACCTTATCCGGAAAATGCCAAAACCATTAATATCGGTGCTTTACTTTCCGGAACTGGTCAATTGTGGGTTGATGATTTCAAGGTTTTAATAGATGGGCATATCATTACGAATGTGAAAACCAAAAAAGGGACAGGATATAAAGCAGACCTGGATAAGGAATTTGATGCAGGTTCAGGTATTTCCTCCATTCCTCTGACGGAAACAAAAATCCGGGATTTAGATCTGCTGGGAAAAATCTGGGGATTTCTAAAATATTATCATCCTGCCGTTGCAGCAGGAGAATACAATTGGGATTATGAATTATTTAGAATTTTGCCAAAAATAGTTGAGGCTAAAGATATGACGGAGAGAAACAAGGCATTACATACCTGGATATCGGATATGGGAAAAATAGAAGGAGGTAAGAATGAAAACGAGAATATAGAAAATACGATTAAGATGATGCCCGATCTGTCATGGATGGATAATCCGGATATTGAAAACGAATTGAAAAGTGAATTAAATGAAATCAGACTTGCGAAGCGAGGTGAGACGAATTACTACATTGGGTTAGTTCCGGAGGTGGGCAATCCTGTATTTAAAAGCGAAAGTAGCTATACCAAAATGAAGTATCCTGATGCGGGGTTTCGTTTGCTGAGTCTGTATCGATATTGGAATATTATCCAGTATTATTTTCCGGACAAATATTTAATCGGAGAAAACTGGAATGATGTTCTATTGGAATTTATTCCAAAATATTGGTTCTACGCCATTTTAAGTGGGTAAACTGGCATGTCGAGCTTTCCACAATGGAAATAAATCATACGTATAAAGTTGTGGATATTTCGATAACCTCTTCCTCTTCGTTTTATTTCTTGTATGACCAGATTGAGTCTCTC
>JBBSAQ010000055.1:0-29463 GCA_038252065.1 Chitinophagales bacterium | reverse complement strand
TAACCCCCCTTCTATTGCCAATTTTTGTAACCCAAACACCCCAAACCCCACTCTAAATACCTCCCCCCCCGCACTTGGGGCCACTTTTGTGGGTGCCTCCCCTCGCCCCCCCACCACTTGTCGTGCCACGATCAGACAAGTTGCCGATATGATGCTACTCCCGTGGAAACCCAACTATTATTAGAGATCAAACTGTCTTACAATTACTGATCAGTGCAGCCATCTCAGTCAGCAATTCGTTCAGAAAAAGACCAGCATGTAATCATTTTTTAAATTTCTGGCAATGAAACACTCATTACTACCTTATTTTATCCTGGTCTGCTTTTGCTCCTTAAAAGCACAATCATATCACCCCATGCCTGTCTCTGGTGCACAATGGAATGTGGCCCGATGCTGGTTTTTCTATCCCGGTGGCTGGCATGATGAATACGCGATTAACCTGGATGGTGGCGATACCACGATCAATGGACATGTGTACAAGAAATTATTTCTTGAAACTCATCATGCTCCAGGCACTGAATTTGATTCCACTTATACTCATTTCCTCGGGGCTATGAGAGAAGCTAATAAGCAGATTTTTTTTATTTGTGAATACCAGTGCAACGATACTATTGAACGAATGGTGTATGATTTTAATGAAGCAACTGAAGGGGACACCATCTATACACAGGTTCTTACAAATGGATTGACTCAATTCATTCCGCACATTGTCACTTCGCTGGATTCTGTTTTGATCGGTAGTGAATATCACAGGCGAATAAATCTTCGCGATGAAAACGATTTTTTTGCAGAATCATGGACGGAAGGCATGGGAAGCAACCTTGGATTGACGTATGCCAGCTATTGGCTTTTGACGGACAATTCATACGATCTGATCTGCTTCTACAATAAGCATGTATTAGACTACTCAAATCCGCTACCGGCTTATCTTTTTTGTTCGGCACCTCTTCCTGATATTCAATGTTCAGCTACGACTTCCGTTCCCCCTGTCCAGAATGAACAAAATTTCATTGTCTATCCAAATCCGGCTTTTGATGAATTAACAGTTTCACCAACTATCGATTTTTATTCAGTGCATATTTTCAATGTTATGGGTGAAGATGTGATGTCGTGTGTTGATTCCCGATCACTAGATATACATAATCTGGTCCCGGGAATTTACCTCATACAATTTATGGATGAACACAAACAATTGAAAGGTAAATCGAGATTTATAAAAGAGTAGATGAGTAGCCGAAGCTGGAAAGAATTCAGAATAAGGATCAATGAATTTGGAACAAGGAAGGAGAACTACTAATATCAAACGACGAAGTTTGTATTTTTTTTATCATTCCATATTCTTCGTTTAACTTCTCTATTTTAAATTCCATGTTCCTTGTTCTGAATTTCCTTTTTACTTCCTACTTCAGAAAAAATCTTCCTATCTTAGGTGTCTCCCCCTTGTCCGCTCAGCCCCTTTACTTTTATTTTCCATCAAAAAAACTAAAAAATGAAGACAACAATTTTCGTTGGGCTGGTCCTTGTCGTGACATTAATATTGGCTTGTAAAAAAGATCCTGAAGTTTCGAATTGTGCAAAACTGGAAGGTAGCTGGCAATGTGAATCATGGAAAGAAGATACAATCCAATTTCTGGGTGCTACACTGGCTATAATCTCCTCTGAACTCACGTTCAATGTATTGACAGGTGATCAGGGAGACTATGAATGGAATACCGACAATCTGATCGGTGCGCAAAACATGATCATCGGCTCGTATGTCGTCAATACAGATTGTGACCAGGTTAAATTAACGCCTAAAGGAGGAACTACATATGATACTTACGATTTCCATTTTGAGGGAGATGTATTGGTTTTGGAAGGGACGATTAACTTAGTGCTTAGAGAATTGCAGTTTAAACGGAAATGAATGAGCTTAGAGAAAGGAGCTAAGCGCAGAGAGCGAAGGGCAATGGAGTCGTGAACGGAAATTTGCATATTATAAAATGAAGGAAGCGATGGCAATGGCTTGCCCTTACCTGGAAAAAAATTTTACTTAGAGCAGTGGGGGCGTGAATAAGAGTCCGATTGTTGAAGCGTGAAGTAAGCACAGCTTAATTATTGATAAAAAAGTAAAACAATTGATGCCTTTACTTCATTCTATGTGGAGCCATGAAATATTATTATCTCTTTCTCCTTTCCTTGTTTCTCCTTGATTCCTGCAAGTCTAAAGTTGAAACCATATCGCCCAAGCGAGAAAGCATCACAGAGTCGGTTTACGCCTCGGGCATCCTGAAAAGTAAAAACCAATACCAGGTATTTGCCACAATCAATGGATTGCTACAAAAAGTCTATGTGACAGAAGGAGACACTGTCAAAAAAGGAGCTCCGCTCTTTACCATTCTAAATGAAACATCAAAACTAAACCGGGAAAATGCTCAGCTTGCTGCTGAATTGACGGATACGAAAGCTAACCAGGCTAAACTTGATGAGTTACTAATCAATATTGACCTGATGAAAGATAAAATGCAGAACGATTCTCTACTGATGACTCGTCAGCAAAATCTTTGGTCTCAGAACATTGGCTCAAAAGTAGATCTTGAAAAATCACAACTTAATTATCAGAATTCCCGCACAAATTATAAATCCGCTTTACTACGCTATACGGATCAAAAACGGAGATTAGACGTTGCCGCCAGACAAGCCAATAAAAACCTCCAGATCACCCTGAAAAATGAAGGTGATTTTACGATTAAAAGTGTAACCGATGGGAAAATCTATTCTATCCTGAAAGAACAGGGCGAAATGGTGAATACGCAGACTCCATTGGGCGTGATCGGTGATGCTAAAGATTTTATCCTTGAACTACAGGTTGACGAATACGATATCACAGCTATCCGAATCGGGCTGCCCGTGAAAGTGACTATGGATAGCTACAAAGGAGACGTATTTGACGCCGTGATCACGAAAATCAATCCGATCATGAATGAACGATCAAAAACAGTGACTGTAGAAGCCTCTTTTGTCAAACAACCTCCTTCATTGTATCCCAATCTTACACTTGAAGCCAATATCATACTTCAGGTAAAAGATAATGTCATCACAGTGCCCCGGAAATTTATCCTCAATGACCACTTTGTCATCAAAGAAAACGGAGACACTACGGCGATTAAAACAGGACTGAAGGATTATTCGAAAGTTGAAATACTTGAAGGAATTAATGAAAAAGATATTCTAATCCTTCCCAAATGAAGAGGTTCAAATTACTCTACGATATTGCTTTAGCCCTTTCACTTGCCCGATGGCGTCAGACGATGGTGGCAGCAGTAGGTGTTATGTTTAGTATCACGATGTTTATCGCTTTGCTTGGCTTCATGAACGGTTTAAATGACATGCTGGACGGATTAATACTCAACCGGACACCTCATATTAAACTCTTCAATGAAATCAAGCCATCAGTACATCAGCCGGTTCAGTTAGCATCAGAATTCAAAGATCATTACAATTTTATAAGATCTGTCAAACCTAATGGTGGACGTCTTGAAATTTATAATGTAGATGCTGTCACCAAGACCATTTCCAAAGATGAAAGGGTATTGGGTATCGCCCCGAAAATATCGGTGCAGGCCTTTTATTCCATTGGCGCCATCGAAGTCACCGGGGTGATCGATGGAATAGATGTTGAAGCTGAAAGTAACTTATTCCATTTCAGCGACTATGTGACAACAGGTAATTTTATGGATCTGAAAAATATCCCAAACAGTATCATCATGGGTAAAGCCGCCGCAGATAAAATGCTGGCAGAAATGGGGGATGTGATCCAGGTGACAACGATAAATGGGGAGCAACAACAATTGAAAGTCGTAGGCTTTTTTCAATCTGGCTTGCGTGACATTGATAAGGTACAAAGCTATACCTCGCTCGGTACCGCTCAAAAACTATCGGGTGTATCCGGAAACTACATCACCGATCTTCAAATCAAACTCAAAGACCTGAACATGGCTCCTGCTATGGCAAAGGAATATAGAAACCGTTTTTCTGTCGACGCAGAAGATATCCAGACAGCCAATGCGCAATTTGAAACCGGGAGTTCTGTGCGATCGCTTATTTCGTATGCAGTGGGGATTACCCTTTTGATTGTAGCAGGTTTTGGTATTTATAATATACTCAACATGATGATCTATGAGAAAATGGATTCCATAGCGATTCTCAAAGCCACTGGGTTTTCAGGTAATGATGTCAAAAGAATATTTATCATCATTGCATTGAGTATCGGCATTTTGGGGGCGATGTTCGGATTACTTTTTGGTTACCTGGCTTCAGCGTTTATTGATCAGATTCCATTTGATACGGCGGCGCTTCCGAATATGAAAACATATCCTGTGAATTACAGTCTCAAATTTTATATCATCGGTGCAGCTTTTGGGATTATTACTACTTATCTGGCAGGTTGGTTCCCATCAAGAAAAGCAGGTAAAATAGATCCCGTCATCATCATCAGAGGCAAATAGGATGTCCACCAAAGTTCTTGAGGCTATCCACATCAATAAGTATTTCCATACTGAACAAAAGCTGCAGGTATTGAAAGACATTACCTTCTCCATCAACACCGGAGATTTTACAGCGGTGATCGGCAGATCCGGATGTGGAAAATCAACATTGCTATACATCCTGTCCACGATGGACACGGACTATGAAGGTGATCTGCTGATCGATGGCCAGACGATGCGTATGAAATCGGAACTGGAATTAGCAAAAGTACGAAATGAAAAAATTGGTTTTGTATTCCAGTTTCATTACCTGTTAAATGAATTTTCAGTGCTGCGAAATGTCATGATACCCGGGCTAAAACTGGGTAAGTATCCGGAAAAAGAATTGGAGCATAGGGCGATGGAAAAGCTGAAAATATTCGGAATTGAAAATCAGGCTCTTAAAAGACCCAATCAATTGTCCGGTGGAGAAAAACAACGTGTGGCTATTGCCCGTGCACTCATCAATGACCCTATCTTAATCATGGGTGATGAGCCTACAGGAAATCTTGATAAAAAAAACGGAGAGATAGTCTTTGATCTTTTTAAAAAATTAGCCAGTGAATATCATCAGACATTGTTGATCGTCACCCACGATCAGGAATTTGCTAAAGCTACAGACCGCATTATTGAAATGGAAGATGGAAGGATATTGACAATGGGCAATTAGCAATTGGCAATAAGCAATTGGCAATAAGCAATAAGCAATGGGCAAATAGCAATTAGCAATTAGCAATTAGCAATTAGCAATTAGCAATTAGCAATTAGCAAAATCAAATTTGCGGAATTTGCGGCTATAATACAATGCCAATTCCAATCTTTATCCAACTTTGAAATAAGTTTCTTTTCTTCACCATATGTCCGAATCAAGGTTCTATCCGTATCTGGTTTTCGCAATTTGCTTTCTTGGTGTTGCTCAACTCAATCACTTGTCTTAATGTTAATTAGACTTTCTTAATAAACAAGCAATTAATGCTTCTATAAATTTTGCCCCTTTTACATCATTGATTTCCTTCCCTTATATCATAAGTCAGGGAAATAAATATGTGAAAAATGTATACCAAAAGACAAATTTTTTGAAGAAATGCTTGCTTTCCTTTAATATTCTCGTTATATTAGCTTCAACTTTTAAGCTATTTGTTTAGTTTTTAGCATCGCAGCACCTGAAATATTTTTAGTGTCACCTCTTTGTTATTTGAGTAATTGGTAATTCAATTTTTTAACATTTTTAAATTCTCTTTTATGCAAAACACCAAAAGTTTTTTGCCCCCCGTTAAGCTTTTCAAGTTTTGTTAAGCTTTTAACTGTGGGAACCACCATTACCCTACTGTTCGTGTCCTGTGCTAAGGACGAGACAAAGCCTAAAGGCGACAACGACTACAATCCGAAATACCGCACCTACTACAAGCTACTCTCTTTCATTGAGCAAATGAAAGGAAAAACTCAGACACATCCTTCACTTATGACCAGGAGTGACCGGGATCCTTCAGAAATTGTGGACTACATAGAGGGAGCCATGAACCTGGAATACACTGATGCTGGACTAACCTGGAAAGATTACGAAGAGACAACCGATACATTTGAAATAGCCATGACGAGTGGTCATGCTATTGACGCTGCTGTAGGAGCACTTTATAATGAAGTCCGGCATTCGGCGTCAGCTTTTTTCTACAGAATTTCTGAAGAGGATAAATTTCCTTACCTCTATGATGTTGTGAGTATTAACGCTACCAGTACTTTATTCACTCTTTCTGTTCATCAGATAGTTGGAAAAGTTCACAGGAACCCTGGCCCTTTCGGAAGTACTGATTATTGGAGTGTAATTTACAATGAAGGCAAATGTGCTCCAGAATCAGGAGGAACGGGAAGTGCATCCGATAGAATTTCAGAAGCGCTTAATGATTATTTCGCACCTTATGGGGGCCATTTTTATACTAATGAAACTCAGGTTTCAACTCTGGATATGCCGAAACCTTTTCCGGATTGGGGAATATTAAACCCTGATGATCCCACCGAAAGTGATTTTATTATTGATTACAGAACTTATAAAGTCTTTTGTGAACACAATTCTAATCAATGCGATGACTTTGTTAATAATGGTATCTATTGCCTTGATCCTGACCAAATGAATTACTATTTTCAATCTATTGTTGAGATTATGACTAGTTTCGAAATTGAATCTTCTCTGAGTCATGAGATGTCCAGAATGAGTTTGGTTAGCGCAACTATAAGTAACATTGACTATAAAACCTGGGAATGTGGATTCATTTTTGGAACTGTTAATTTTTATGCTGATGGAAATTTATTTCCTTTTGCTCTTCCTGTGTGTTGTTAATATTAATGAATTTAAGGGTATATTCAAATAGTATGCCCTTAAATTTTTAAATAAAATAGTCAATGAAAATACTCCATATATTAACTGTTTTATTATGTTTAAGTAATGTGTCCAATGGTCAAAAACCATTTATTTTATCGACCGAACAACTTGATATTGATGCGATAAGTGATGTTGTCCAGATCGCCGACCGATTTTATTTTATTCAAAATCGAGCACTGAATATTAGTCCTCCATACACTTTCGATAGTTACTGTGATCTGATCATTACTTCTGATGATGGTACAATTCTTAAAAAGTATAATTTAAATGGGTTCAACACATTCTATGAAAGAATATTAAAAGTCATTGATAATGATATTTACCTGATTGGTTATTTAAAATCAGATTCATGTCTATCAAAATTAGTTATTTCTAAATTCAATATTGCAACTCAAAATCTTACCCATCTTTCTTCATATGATTTCTGTGAGAACATGATGGCTAAAATTAAAATTATTCAAGGTCTCGCACAAAAGATCTTTATTGAAGAATATCATACTGCAGGACCAGGTTTTTCAAAAAACATTTTCGAAATGGACTCAACATATGTATTAAAACCTATAGTCCAAAATGTCACCTTTGCACAAACACTTTCTGTTGATTTTTCGAGAACCGGTTATCTTATTGCTTCATATAAACTTTATAATTTTTTTGATAATGAGTTTATTTACAGGAAACAAATATCTTTGCATGAAAATGTATTTAGTTATAATGACACGCATTTACCATTTGGAGATCATTTCATTTTGGTACAAACTCTGCAACCCAGCAATAGTTATCCGGAAGAGGGATTCTGGATCATGCTACTCGACAGCAATTTGAACGTTAAGAGAAAGACAGTTATCTTTCCTTCACATTTATTTTATGGTGGGATAAATACCCCGTTTTTCGGTGGTTTGGATATTAAAAATGAAAATGAAATATGGACAGCCGGAACCTTTGAACAATCAAATCGTGTTGATTCCGGATTTTATTTCATTGCTAAACTGGATAGCAATCTCAATATTATCTGTCAGCATTTTTTAGGCTATGATGGTGATTATAGATTGTATGGTATAAGGACTTTTGATAGCGGTGGCGCAATTGTATATGGCAGCCGCGTAAAAACCGGAAATCAGGTAAACGAGGGAGAAGATATCTATGCCATCCGTGTCGGTGAAAACTGTGAGCTTCCTACCATAGTTTCAACCAATGGACCACAGGAACCATTAATATCCATCTCCGCATATCCGAATCCCGGAATGAATAATCTTACATTTTCAATTAATGGATTTGAACCGGCATCTCTGCGAGTAGAATTAATTGATATGTCAGGGAAAGTACTTTTTACAGCAATAGACCTTACGAATAGCATCAACGTTCCCGAATTGCCCCCGGGACAATATTTCTATCGAATTATGCAGAAAGAAAGGTTGCTGGGAATTGGGGCCTGGGTGAAAGAATGAAAATTGTGAATCGTGAATCGTGAGTTTCAAGAGCCATTGTTGCCGGAGCCACTCATACCAGAAAAATAACTGTTCACGTTTTCTACACTGCAGGTGAGATCGATGTCACGGAATTTTATTTCTTCAAATAGTAGGGACACATCGCGTCCTGTCCCTACTCTTTTAAAAAATAATCGCCCGGTTGAATTTTGTTTCTTTTCTTCACCGCATGTCTGAATCAAGATTCTATCCGTATCTGGTTTTTGCGATTTGCTTCCTTGGTGTTGCATTAGGGGCTATGAACTCAGTCCTGGCTCCTTCCTATCTACCGGATATTATCAAAGAATTGAATCAGTTCTCCCTGACTTCTGAAAATGCGGGTGCGTGGATTAATTTTTCATTCCTGGCAGGTGGTACGATTGGTGGTATTTTTCTTGGATTTGTGTCAGATTGGATAGGGCGTAAAAAAACATTGGCTTTAGCATTACTTTTTTGTGGGGTGGGAAGCGGTGTAGGAGCACTATGCACCTCCTGGCCATTATTAGCAGGTACCCGTTTTCTTGTTGGTATTGGTGTAGGTGCTTTACTTGTTACTTCTGTGGTCATTCTGACTGAAATATGGGAGAAAAAAGGGAATGGAGTTGCATTGGGGATCATGTCAGTGGCTTATCCTGTGGGCATCATAGCTTCAGGTCTGATTACGGCTAATGTGTCAGATTGGAAGACAGCATTTGTGATTGGTTTACTACCCATCGCTTTGATTATTCCTACGATGTTCTTCATTAAAGAAACTTTGAAGCCGGGCCATTTAGATGAAGCTATAAAACACATTTCGCTTGGTTCGTATAAGAATTCATTAGTATCCGGTATCCTGATTTATGGCACGATGCTGATTGGTCTCTGGTCCGCATTCGCATGGCTACCTACCTGGGTTGATACTCTTTTTGGAAATACATCTCCAGAAGCTCAAACGCAAAGAGGAATGGCTGTGACATTTTTAGGCCTCGGTGGATTGATAGGAGGTATTATTTCAGGCTGGATTGCACGACGGTTCGGATCTCGCCAGGTTCAGGGCGTGTGTTTCATCCTGTGTTTTATCCTGTCCTTCATTCTTTTCAAAATGACAAAATCCTATTCCGATATGGTATTGATCGGATCGGGAATATTAGGATTCACATTTGGAGTAAGCCAGGGCGTGTTGAATATCCTTATTCCGGGACTGTTTCCATTACAATTGCGCTCATCAGCTACAGGATTATGTTTTCATGTCGGCAGGGCATTTACAGCAATTGCCGTATTTTTCACGGGTGCATTGGCGATTTGGTTGGGAGGCTATGGAAATGCGATTTTTATTTTTTCGGGAGTCTATGTAATTGGATTGATTGCTTTACTTTTTATGAAAAAGGAGGAATATGCCGCACATTGATCTTCGCTCAGATCTATATGGTATCACGAGTCTGTTGGATTATCGCAAAGAAGCTGCAGATCCTTTATGTGAATTGACACAACTATTGTTGCGCGGAGAATCAACATTGACCGAATCAGAACGGGAATTGATAGCAGCTTATGTTTCTTCTCTCAATGAATGTAACTTTTGCACAGCTGCTCATGCGTCAGCCTCATGTCTGTTGCCAGGTGGTGATGCATCCAATATAAAATCAGCAATCCGTGGTATCGATGAAATGGATGCCAGTGATAAAATAAAATCTCTCTTGAAACTTGCTGCAAAAGTGCAGCAAAGTGGTTTGAGTGTGAAAATGGAAGATGCAAATGAAGCAAGAAAGTCCGGTGCAACAGATACTGAGATTCATGATACAGTTTTAATTGCTGCATTGTTTTGTCTCTACAACCGTTACGTTGATGGACTGGCCACCAGGACTCCCGATAATCCTTTGTATTTTGAAGTATTAGGCAAAAGAATTACATCCCGTGGCTATAATATGCCTGAGGATGGATATCATGCGCTGGTTGTAGAGAGTGAAAAGTGAAGTGTGAAAAGTGAAGAGTGAAGAGTGTCGAGCGCAGCGAAGATCCCGCCATACGAAGTCATGAAGCGGGAAAGAGTGAAGAGTAAAGAAGCTTTTAATTAATTGATCATACAAACAATTTATTGAATTGAAGAAAATCGAAAATTAGTTTAAAAAATATGATGCAACACAGAAATATCGGAAGTGAAAAATCCAATGCTTCGACCAGCGTGACACAACCTTATGCGACAGCTCAGCAACCATCAAAAATCTAAAATAACTTATGCCTTACATCGAAACAAATAACTCAATCCCTGGCATCCGTGGATTGATGCAATTCAGACCTGATATTGCATTAGCATTAAATCAATTGGCTCAGGTGGTATTGGCTGATGATGCGTCATTGTCAAAGAGTGAAAGAGAGTTGATCGCCACTTTTGTTTCATCCGGCAATGAATGTAAGTTTTGCATGACATCTCATGCTGCTATTGTTTCTCATCTTCCGGAATTCGGCTATGATATCATTGATGCTGTTCGGAATGATTACACATCAGCTCCAATATCTGACAAACTAAAAGCTCTTCTCCGCATTGCTGACAAAGTCCGTGTGAGTGGCCGGAATGTAACAGAATCAGATGTTGCCGCAGCCAGGCAACATGGTGCCACTGATCTTGACATTCATGACACCGTTTTGATTGCGGCGATGTTCTGCATGATGAACCGGTATGTAGATGGCCTGGGGGCAACCACGCCTGATGATCCGGCGTTTTATGATATCGTTGGAAAACAAAGAGCTGAAGAAGGATATCTGACTAAGTCTGTGCTGGTGAAGGATTAGGAGAATGGAGATATAAGCAATAGATCAACCTTAAAGTCCCCTTTTTCAGGGGATTTAGGGGCAAAGAAAGCAATAAGTAAAATATAATTTGCGTGAATTAGTGTAATTAGCGGCTTAAAAACAATATGCAATTGGCAATGATTCGACCAGCTAAACTCAACCTTGTGCTGCAGCTCAGCTACCGTAAGCAATAAGCAATTTGCAATATGTAAAAAGTAATAAGCAATATGCACTATGCAAAAAGAAATATGCAATATGCAATATGCAAAATCAAATTTGAGAGGATTGGCGTGATTAGCGGTTATTACACAATAATTATAGGGCATATACAGCTCAACGAAGATCCCAGTATACGAATAAAGAAAGCGAATAGAATAGAACTATATGAAGATTGAATCAAAAATCTGGGTGCGCGCAGCGTTGGTTAATTTAAGTATTGTCGCTACACTAGGGACCATCATGCGCTATAAAATCGCTTTTGCATTTCCATATCTCGATCAAAAATATCTGCAGGAAGCACATTCCCATTTTGCATTTACGGGCTGGATCACCCATTCTTTGTATTTCCTTATTGTGATTCTGTTTCGAAATAATCTTCCCGGTATCAGGGAGAAAATCTATCAAAGATTGATTTTTATCAATCTGCTCTGTGCCTACGGTATGCTGATTTCATTTTTATGCCAGGGCTATGGTCCTGTTTCGATAATCATTTCACTACTTTCGATTTTGACAGGGTATGTGTTTGCTTTTTTTGGGATAAAAGATGCAGCCCGTCTGTCGCCTGATCACCCGGCTAAAAACTGGATCATAGGGGCCCTCTTTTTTAGCGTACTGTCGACCTTTGGCACATTTTCATTAGCCTATATGGCGACATCTACTACATTTAATGAAACAGCCTATTTAGGTTCCATTTATTTCTTTTTGCATTTTCAGTACAATGGTTGGTTTTTGTTTGGCTGCATGGCTCTTTTCATGGACAGGATAAAGAACATTATTTCTGCTCCTGATCAGGTGCGTTACAGCTTTTGGCTGTTTTTTTTGGCGGGTATTCCGGCTTACTTTTTATCTACACTTTGGGCGAATCTCCCGCTGTGGTTATATGTTCTTGTTGTTGTTGCTGCATTCTTCCAGCTTATCGGATGGGGAATAATCATACGAATGTTAAAACCAGTTTTTGGTCAACTAAAATTACTTTTCCAGAAACCTGCTCTGGCCCTTTTCCTGATCATTGCGCTCGCCTTTACCTTTAAGCTATTTCTTCAACTTGGTTCAACAGTGCCGGTCATCAGTAATTTAGCTTTTGGCTTCAGGCCTATCGTCATCGCCTATCTGCATCTGGTACTGCTCCTTATCGTGTCTATGTTTTTGCTGACATATATGTACAATACCGCTCTTCTGCACCAAACAAAAAAAACAAGGGTTGCACTCCTGGCTTTTGCATCAGGTGTCATCCTCAATGAAATCGTTCTGGCTACACAGGGTATCGGAGCATTCAGCTATACGGTTATTCCCTTTGCTAATGAACTATTGTTTGTCATTGCTTTGTTTTTGTTGATCAGTGCCATGTTTCTCGCAGCAGCTCAATTTAAAGCCGGACAGGATTGATATAAATCATCTCTTTCGATGATTTGGCTCATAAAAAAGAAAGAGAAAGGATTGGTTATTTGCTAATAAAAATTTTAATTATGCAAAAACCAGCTCTTTTATTCACGCTTTGCCTATTGTATGTATTGATAGGCTGTAATCAACCCGCTCAAAATCAATCAACGATGACACCATCCGGTGACACAAAAGAAGCCGTAGGTCAGTCTGGGGTGAAAGATGAAACTTCCAGTCCGAATATTGTCCAGATCGCAGTTAGTAGCAAGGACCATTCAATGCTGGTGACTGCACTCAAAGCTGCGGCATTAGTGGATGCCATGAGCAATGCCGGACCTTTCACTGTATTTGCCCCTACAAATGCTGCATTTGGAAAATTGCCTGCCGGTACGGTTGAAGATCTGTTGAAACCTGAAAAAAAAGATGCGCTCTCCAATATTCTTGAATATCACGTATATCTCGGAGTGATCACAACAGAAAACATGCACGATGGTCAAACCCTCGGAGAGGTCAATGGAAAAAATATTACACTCAATGTGAAAGACGGAAAATATATGGTCAATGGAAAAGCGAATATCATCGCTTCCATCCGGGCCTCCAACGGAATTATTCACGTGATTGATGAGGTGTTACTACCTCCTCAATAAAAAGGACCTGCCGATCAGAATCTTAAAAGGAAGGAGATAGGAGGCAGGAATTGGTTTGTGTTTTGTTGTTTCTAATTTTTGCATTTTAAACTAAAGTCGGAAAGTCTTCCCGGCTTTAGTTTTTTTTACCCTTCTGCCCAACGTTTATTTACAAATCTTTCCGCACAAACCTTCTCAACGAAATCAGGAAAGGAATAATCACCCACATACATAAAAGTAAAAATCCAATAACAGCGCCCAGCCCCGTTCCAAAAAAATCTTTGAATATAGCCCCAGTGTATCCTAGCATAGCAGATACATCCAATTGAAGGATGATGAATATACGGGCTAAATCTATCGGGTTCAATGTGGAGACTCCGACCATCGCTTTTTCAATAGGATAATCGGCAAATTGAAATAAGAGGAATAATACCAAGCCATCAAATAACAAACTAAAATACAACCACAACAGAATAGCTATGCCTATCCCCCTGGCCTTATCTCTCGCCAGTATAGTACATAAAAAACCCAGCGAAACGAAAATAGCCGTAATCAATATACCCATCACCAGGAGTATAAAAGCAGTTTTGCCAGGGACAAAAAGTAAAATGGGAATACCCGCACCAATCAGAAATGATAACGCCAATGAAAAGAGCAGACCCAAAAATAGCCCGGCCCATATCTTACTTCTGCGCACCGGTTGACTGAGCAATAGTTCAATAAACTCAGCACTGTTGTACAAATAGATCGTGGTGAATATGATGCTCACCAGCGGTGTCGTCAGCAATACGATGTTCAGCAAGGTGAGCACTCCTTTATTACTGTCATCCTCAAGACTAAACACGCTCCACGCCAATACAGCCAAAAGAAGCGTGTAGGCAATGACGATCCTGTTTTTTAAAATATCAAATAAGATGAATTTTTGAATTTTATTGAACATGATCGCGCTTTAGTATGTACGTAATCGCCTTCGCCAGACTTGTCGTGTTTGTTTGTTCCTTCAACAAGGATGTTGACATATGAAATCGTATATCCCCTTCCTGCATCAGCACGACATCCGTCACCAGATCATCAAGTTCGCTGAGGAGATGAGATGTGATAAAAATTAATTTACCCTTCTTATTTTCCGCGATAATTTTTTCTTTGAATATTTCGGAGGCAAGAGGATCAAGGCCGGCTGTGGGCTCATCGAGAATCAATACATCAGGGTTAAATAAAAAAGCGAGTGAAGCACTTACTTTCTGCGTCGTGCCACCGGAAAGGTTCATCATTTTTTTATCCATGATATCATTGAGCCTGAAAGCATCGATCAATTGCTCATCAAGTTCAATTTTCGTATTCCGGATATCCTTGATCATATCGATCACTTGTCCTATGCTCATGTTATCCGGATACCGGCCTTTCTGCGGCATATAGCCTATTTGATGACGATAATGATAGTCACTGACTATATTTTTTCCATTAAATAAAATAGCGCCTGAGGTAGGAAGGACCATTCCTAATATACTTTTTATCAGCGTGGTTTTACCACAACCGTTGGGACCTATCAGCGCTATACATTGGCCGGGCTCACAAGTGAGGTTCACATCTTTGAGTACCTGAAATTTCCCAAACTGCTTCGAAATGTGTTGGATTTCAATCATAAGGGAATAGCTTGCATGGAAGGTACCTCATCTATAAAATTGTCCGGGGTAAGCGTGGGAATCATTTTTTCAGACCTGTCCAGTAGCGTAACAATAAAACTCCTGTACAAGAGCATAGTAGGCGGGTTTTTTTCAACAATGACTGAAAAAAGACTCAACGGCCGGTAAGGTATGTCACCGATACTATCCCTATTAAGATCATATCCTTCATATTTATCCCAGTAATTATGGTCAAATGTATTGAGCACTAATGTACCATTGGTGCTGATATCAAAAGTATTCCTTATAAAATTATTCCTTCTGATTTCATTGTCCATACAGCTGGCCTGAATCTTCATCCCCCACCCATTATTCCTGAATATATTTTTCTCCACCTCGATACGGTTTGTTCCTTCCATAAATATACCAGATGTGTTGCCAACGAATCGATTGTTATAAATATAACTATCAGAAATTTCTTTCAATAACAATCCATACGCCGCATCCCCCCAATTGTCCATAAATGTATTATTGAACATCTTGACCCCCTTTGTAAACATTACAGCAACCCCTGCCCCATTATGATGGAAATAATTGGTGATATACGCATCATCATTTGAAAACATAAAATGAAGACCATACCGGATATTGTCATGAGATATATTCCGCCAAATGACCGAATTTTTCACAAACTCGAAATAGATACCATCTCTATGCCCTGATATGGTATTTCCTATGATCTGGAGGCTATCACTTTTCCAGCAATGTATTCCATTCCCGATTTTTTGTTCTTCTGTTCCTGATGAATGAATCGTATTATCCCTGATAATGCAATGTTTACTATACTGAAGATAAATGCCAAAGAAATTTTCACTCAGTTCATTTGAGGCGATAATTACATATTGACGGTCATATACTTTAATCCCACAAGGATCATCAAGTGTTGCATGTCCGGAAAATTGAATTTTAAACCCGGTGATCAAGACATGATCAGCTTTGATAGATAATACTTCATATTTTTTCTGACCATCCAAAACCGGCCAGCCCTGGCCAATCAATGATATGGATTTGTCTATGATGATATTGCCTTCCGCATAAGATCCTCCATATACCATGACCGTATCTCCCGTGGTTGCTTCATCAATCGCAGCTTTGATCGTAGTGAATGGATGTCCGCTACCTACAAAATATGTCTTGGCGCTGACCAAATGGAATGCCAAAAATAAATGGAAAAGGATCAGGTTAAATCTGAAGGATATGGAGTATAAATAATGCATGGATCAATCAACGGGAAAGTTGAGACCATGTAACATTTTTGGCATTCAGCTTTACTTCATAGTAGCGTGCACTGTCACGATTTTCAAATCCGATGACATTACCACCCATCGGACTGCGCAGGCTATCACTTTGGAGAAGTACAGCATGTTCAACATCAATGAAGTCCGAAGGATGAGAGAAGTCAGCAATGTAATAATTCCTAAAATCAGCTTTAGTATGTGATTTCGTGTAAGCCACCATGCATACCATATCATCAAATACATACTGCCTTCCTTTGACTGTCACTATTTGTGTTGCATACTGCTCATTGGTCAGCGTCATCTTGCAATTATCACAATTATCCGCATTTAATTTTATGGGTCTTGGGCCCGGCAAACCACAAGAAATGAAAGAAATGAATACTAACAGAACTGCAGTCATTGTCGTACCAGGTTTTCTTCTAAACAATTTTGTAAATACATTTTTCTCAATCAGGATGACCAATAATACCAACATGACGGAAGCTATAAATAATATCCCGCCGATGTCCGGCATTGAATATGCGCCGAAGTTTAATAATTTCTTATACCCTATCAGGGGTGGCTGATACGTCATACCTGGCACTTTGATGGCTGCTTTGGGATCAAGATGATGGCCATAATTATAATTCCATCTATAAAAATCAACCATGGCCAGAAGACTAAACAATAAATAAATTGTAAATAATATATAAACCAGTTTTTTACGTCCGATCAGTGCTGTCATCAAAATAAAAGCTACAAAAAAACCAAGGATGTACCTCAGTATAGAAAATTCAATAAAATTTTCGGCATGTAGTGTTTGCATTCCGATATAATGATTCAATCCATTGATGATGTCTACTTCACCGGCCAATTTGTTCGAATAAATCAACAATGCCAGACCTTCGGGGTACTGAGGAGCCCACAACTGAATCTTCCATATCGGTAAAAAGATATTGGCAGCCAGAAGAATAGCGGATAGAATAAGGATCGCTCTTGAAATTCCCTTGATTTTAGTATTCATAATCACTTCAATTTATTTAGTTATTGGCCTTCAAGCTCAAGCTCAATATCAATTTGAAACATTAGAATTAAGGTGCATTCAAAACTGACAATTCACTTTCGGATACAGGAGTAAAAGAAGGGGTACAAATGAAAGCAATACCATTTGTACCCCTCAGTTACCTGCGTGTATGTTAACTATTCGACGTCCGCACTGCCCGAAACTTTACCCCCCAGACTGGATGTCAGCTTGACAGTACTATTCGTAGGTGATACCCTGATATAGCCTTGCATTTCCTGATGAAGAGCACTGCAAAAGTCAGTACAGTAGAATGGAAATATTCCTACTTTTTCTGGTGACCATCTGAGTGTCATTGTTTCTCCAGGCATGATCAGAAGCTCAGCATTTGCTGCGCCTTTAATCGCAAATCCGTGAGGAACATCCCAGTCCTGTTCAAGATTAGTGACATGGAAATATACATCATCTCCCATCTTAATACCCTCAATATTATCAGGCGATAAATGTGAACGTATAGTTGTCATGTAGACATGTACTTTATTACCGTCTCTGACAACTTTGGATTCCTTTTCACCATTTGTAAAATAAGGATGTCCATTGTCCGCCATTTTGAAAATCTTCAACTGATTCTTTGTGATCAGATCTGCCGGTGCTGCCTGAGCATAATGCGGCTCACCAATTGTCGGGTAGTCCAGGATCAACTGCATCTTATCACCGCTGATATCATAAAGTTGAGCACTCTGTGATAATTCAGGACCTGTAGGAAGATAACGGTCCTTGGTAATCTTATTGTACGCAACAAGGTATTTACCAAATGGTTTCCTGCTATCACCTCCAGGAACCATTAAATGGCCCACTGAATAATATGTAGGAACCCTATCCAGTACTTTAAGATCTTTAATATTCCACTTCACAACTTCAGAAGAAACAAAGAATGATGTGTAGGCATTTCCTTTACCATCAAATTCAGTATGCAACGGACCAAGGCCTGGTTTTTGCACTTCACCGTGTAATGCAGCTTCATATTTGATCACATTAATGCCATCATATACACCATCAAAATCCTTTTTGGCAATGGCATCCTGTATTTTAGCAAAACTGAAAACAGGAATAAGTGCTGCCAGTTTTCCGCTACCTATGATGTATTCTCCGGTAGGATCCACATCACATCCATGAGGCGATTTTGGACACGGGATCATGTAACAGATATCATTCAGTTCCTTCGTATCCAATACCAGGACTTCCTTGATCATTTCAGATTTGCCCGAATGTGTTTTTTCATCCCACATCGAATGAGAATACAGAGCAGGTATCTTCTTTCCCTTTCCCGCTTTGATATATTCTTCAGCTTTCTTCCAGTTGACCGCCATGATGAAGTCTTTGTCTTTTTGTGAAGCATTGACTTCCAATAGTGAATGAGCTTGCTCAGTGTTGTAGCAAGAGAAGAAAAACCAACCATGTGATGGGCCTTTCCCTGCGTGACTCAGATCAAAATCGACACCCGGGCATCGCAATTGAAAACTGATACTCAAGTGGCCGGTTTCTTTATCAACAGCGATAAAGCTGATGTAGCCTTTAAAATTCTCCTTATAGGTATCGATAGGTACATCGCCGTTGTCATTATCAGGAGGAACGCTGAATCGGGTACCTGCGACTACATACTCCGTATTCTCAGTGATGAAAGGTGAGGAGTGATTTCCGGCACTGTTTGGTAATTCAATAATTTCTGCTGTTCGGAAGGTAGTAAGATCGATGCGCGCTACGCGAGGTGTGTTATTGGCATTAACAAAGACCCATCTTCCATCCACTTCGCCATTGGTTTGTGATATCTGGACATGGTGTAAATCGTCCCAGGGAACAAATCCATGTGAAGTGTTCAACATTGGTTTGGTTTCTTCACTGTACCCCCATCCTTTTTCAGGATCAACACTGAATACAGGAATCACACGTAAAAGTCTGCCGCTGGGTAAACCATAAACAGCCAACTGACCGCTAAACCCACCACTGACGAAATTGTAGAATTCATCATAATGTCCAGGTGCAACATATGCTTTTGAAGCAGCATCACCACTCACTGCGCTGCCAAGATTTTTTGGCTTGCAGGAAGAGATAAAGAGTGTAATCGCAGCTACTGCTATTACAAGACCTAATAATCGATTTTTCATGTATAAATAGTTAGTTATTGTACTCCATCATTCTTTCGCATGAATTCCAGGATTTGCCGGGCTTCTACGTCAGTTAGGCCCTGATTTGGCATGCGGACCAGACAGAGTTCAAGTTGAGCTTGCACAGCAGGATCTTTTGAAATCATCGGGTCAGGATTGGTGATGAAATTCATGATCCATTCCGGTTTCCTCCTCTGTGTAACACCTTTCCAACCTGGACCTACCAGCTTTTCACTTGAGATCTTGTGGCATGATGCACATTTAACCTCACGGACTTTTAAACCTGAGTCTGCCATAGCTGCATCAAGATTGGAAGTCAATGTTAGATTTTCAGGCGTCCACTTCCCTATCCCTCTGTTTGGATCATAAGCAGGATTGCCTGTTGTGGCGGGCTCTGTAGAGGCATAAGGATTAGAATCAGATTTTGTATCCCCGGTCTTTCCACCACAAGCCATAATGAGGGAAATAAAGAAAAAGAGAATAAACAGTTGTTTCATGTTGAATGAATTTAGGCGTGAAAATATTGAAGGCATTATTTTGGGCTCATGACGAGGATCATGATGTACAGTGATTTTGATCCATTATTACATATGGGTACATAAGAGGGATCCCCAAAACATGTTTAAGATATGCAATTATTGGTGAATTGTCTATATTTCAATCTCAATATTCTCATCCTGGCATTTTCATTTCATTAAAGTTCTTCATACATGAGCATCTATTCGCCAAACGGAATGTCAAGTTTAGTTTTTATCTTAAGTTTTCATTTCAAAACTTAAAACCCAAAACACATGAATTGGCTCTATTTTATTATCGTTGGTGCCCTGGCAGGCTGGCTTGCAGGAATAGTATGGAAAGGGTCAGGATTCGGCCTTCTTGGTAACATCATCACCGGCATTATCGGCAGCATGTTGGGTGGATGGTTGGCTGGCCAACTAGGCCTGATGGGGGGTGGTTTTATTTACCAAATTCTCATTTCAGCCGGAGGCGCATTGGTTCTCTTGTTTCTGTTGAAATTGATCAGGGGATAAACTTCAGATTTCTGCACGGGGATCACGCCCTTGTATCCACAAATAAAAAGGTTGTTGTTATTTATTAGAAAATAAATAACAACAACCTTTTTTGAATATTGTCCTTAGGTCATTTACAGACTTCAGGGAACTATGCTTTAATCAAGTTTTGATATTCCGTAAGCTACACCCAAACTAAATTGAATACTGCTTCCTGTAATCTTATCGCCTCCCTGGAATTCTTTAGCTCTGACATCAGTCAAGCCCAGAAATGCGCGCAGATCCGTATTCAACCAAACTCTGCTGGCTAATCTGGCATTAAATCCAAGACCTCCCGATAATGCCAGCCCGAGGGAATTGTAAACACTCTTATCAATCTTGGTAGTATTTACTTTTGCATTTAACAGGAATTCCGGAGCAATACCTACATAGACTTTTGGCCGGATCTTTTCTCCGAGATCACCAAAGAAAAGATCATAGTAAAGTGGGATTTGTAGATAACTGATCTTGTAATCATCGTTACCAACCTTGTACCCCTGTCCAGAATATAAAAGATCCAGCGTAAGACCGGACGTTTCATTGATACTATAAGTCGATGTGAGACCTAATGCAAGTCCCGGAAGGGATTTGGAATTGGCAACATGACTTACCGTTGAAAAATTGACTCCAACTCTTGGCCCTATAGAAAGAGCATCCTGAGCACTTAGCTGATGCATTGCAAAAAGGCAAGTCGCAAGTACAAGTATTTTTAATTTGTTAAACATGGTATGTCGTTTTTTAGTGATTTAATTCCGGATGTAACAATGAGTCATGTATAAGGTTGTTTACCATCCCATGTAATTAATATTTTTTATAAAATTTTATCAACTTAATATATAAATGTGTGAATTATGAAAAACTAAATCGTAATTATATAAAGATGCTGTACAAAAATAAATTACGAAACAATTACCAAATTTTTTAAGAGGTACGGACAGGTCGCGACCTGTCTGTACCTCTAAAAAAAATTTAGAGCTGTCCTTTCATTCGAATACGGCATCTAACAGCCTACATCCGTTCTCCACTTTCTCTCCATATCTTTACCCCATGCATTTCAATCTTAAACGCTACTCTTTCACCATTGTTTGTGTTTCCTTTTTTGTTTCCTGCAGAAATGAACAAAAAATGAATCCTGCAGCCGGTCACGAGATGGATCATGCCTCTTCGCTCAAAGGCCAACCGGCAGCTGAAACTCTGGCCATGATCGATAGTGTGCAGAAAGCACAAAACAAAATAGATCCCGCCAAAGTGAACATCCTCCTTTGCGCACAACGGGCCGAAGCGTATAAAGCCAGACTCGCATCCGTAAGTGGTCTGGCAAAAGCCAACATGATGGTGATGTATGGGTTTGAAGAATTAAAAGCAGGCAATACCCAACAAGCTATGGATGCATTTCAGGCGTGCATCACTTTTGTCACACCGATGCAAATACCGGGCAAAGAAAAAACCATATTTGAAGTCAAAAAAATGCTGGCGATTGCAGCTCTGCGTTTAGGCGAGCAGCAAAACTGTATCAACAATCATACTTCGGCTTCCTGTGTTATACCGATTGCGAAAGAAGGTCAGCATGCATTGAAAGATGGGTCCACACAGGCGATGGAACTGTATGAAGAAATATTGAAAGCGGATCCGGCTGATCTCACGTCAAAATATCTATTGAGTATAGCAGCTATGACACTTGGAAAATTTCCTGATGGCATTCCATCTTCCATGCAATTGCCTGTTGGATATTTTAAATCATCTGTTGTCTTTCCCATGTTTACAGATATCGCACCGGAACTTGGTCTCGACAAAAGAGGACACGCAGGCGGTGTCGCTGTTGAAGATTTTGATCGCGATGGTTACCTTGATATTATGGCTTCCTCATGGGGATTTCACGATCAGATAAGATACCTTCACAACAAAGGTGATGGAAGTTTTGAAGATTTGTCGGATCAAGCCGGACTAAAAGGAGTAACCGGTGGACTCAATATTCGTCACGCGGATTATAACAATGATGGCTTCCCGGATGTATTGATTTTACGCGGTGCATGGTTAAGCGATCAGGGCCGCATTCCAAATTCTCTGCTCCGAAATAATGGTGATGGTACATTTACGGATGTCACGGTCAGTGCAGGAATCTATTCGACGCGCCCAACACAAAATGCAGTCTGGGCTGATTTTGATCTTGATGGCTGGCTTGATTTATTTATTGGTAATGAATCCATACCGCAAGGAGGTGCAGCATTTAATTTTCCATCCGAACTATATCACAATGAACATGATGGCACATTCAAAGAAGTATCCAATGCGGCAGGGTTGAATATAAATTCATTTGTCAAAGGAAGCACAGGCGGCGATATCAACAATGATGGATTACCTGATCTGTACATTTCAAATCTCAATGGTGCCAATCTGCTTTTCCTTAATACCTCTGACAAGACAGGAATTCATTTTCAGAATATTTCAGCCACGGCAGGAATTAGCGAACCCTACGTTTCATTTCCGACCTGGATGTTTGACTACGACAATGATGGGTGGCTTGATATTTTCGTGTCAGCATATTCGGATGGCTCTGAAGATCTGCCTGGAAAAGTATTGAGAGCTTATGGCAAAAAAGATGATCCGTTCAGACCCAGGCTTTATCACAATAACCACGACAATACATTTACAGATCTCAGCTCACAGATGGGACTCACAGAACCTGCATTTACGATGGGGAGCAACTATGGTGATCTGAATAATGATGGGTTCCCGGATTTTTATCTCGGCACCGGTGAGCCCAATCTTAAATCAATCGTACCCAATAAAATGTATCTCAACAGAGAAGGGAAGTATTATGATGATGTCACCTATGCAGGAGGTTTTGGCAACATTCAAAAAGGACATGCTGTTGGTTTCGGCGACTTCGATTGTGATGGTGATCAGGATATTTATGTGGTGATGGGCGGAAGTTTTGAAGGTGATGTGTATGAGTCACTCTTTTTTGAAAATCCGATGCCGCATGACAACCATTGGATCGTACTCCGTCTTGAAGGTGTCAATGCTAACCGCATGGCTATAGGAGCACGCGTGGAAGCAGAGATCACAGAAAATGGAAAGACACGAAAGGTATATGAAATGGTTTCTACAGGCTCCAGTTTCGGCGGGAATAGTCTTCAGGTAGAAATGGGTCTGGGCAAAGCTGAAACCATAACAAATTTAAAAATCACATGGCCCGAAAAAGACAATACTGTTCAGGAATTTAAAAATGTTGAAATCAATAAAGCCTATTCCCTGAAAGAAGGAGGCACTTTAGAACCTGTTCATTATGAATATTTACCTTTTAAAAAAGATGGCGGGATGAGTCATCAACACGAGATGTAAAATCCCCCACAAATCCTTGGACCGGTCAATTTGCATTAAATCAAATCCTTAGCCTTTTTCCTTTAGCCTTCATTTCAAAGCATCAGCTTTCTCCTTCATGCCCATGTTCAGATAGGTCATTTTTAAATCACGCTTTATGGCTTCGCTTGCAGGTGCTAAACTGAATGCCTTTTCCAAAGCTTTCAAAGCCTCAGAATAATTTCCCTGCACACCATATGATATTCCGATCAACTGCCAAACGTCACTGTTGCTGTCATCATATTGAAGTGCTTGTTGAAGCAGTTGACGTGCACGTTCGGGATTATTATTTTTTTCGCCTTCTTCCCTTCCCCAGACGATAAATACATTTATGATGTTTCGTTTGGAAATATCGAAGTCTTTCACTTCTTCCAGTGCTTTTTGATAATAGGAAACGGCCTCTGCAAAATTTCTCCTGCTAAAATTTACATTTCCAAGATTATTGTACGCCGAAACACCAGGCTTGATCTTCAGACTTTGCTCCGAATATTGTTCAGAAAGTTCCAGATCCTTATTTTTTTCGGAGGCACTCAAACTCGTATCCACAGCGGATGTATAAAGCACTTCGGCACACCCATCGTTAAGCCTCACACTCCGAGGAACTTTGACGACATCAGCCTGATAAAGTGTGGAATTGCTGGCCCAATCCTTGTTTCGCATGATGGTTTTGATGCTAAAGAGAAATGCAATGCAGGCTGCTGCAATCACGAAGTATTTTTGAAAACCGGACAATCGTCTCCCGCCATCTTTCGACAAAGCATCATCATTTGTTTTTGCCAGTACAGTCGTCATTCCGGCTAATGCCAGGACAAACCACATCGACGGTGTATAGAGCAGACGTTCCGCCATCATCGTTCCGAGCACTTTCGGTATCTGGCTGTAGAGCGAAATGCTGAACAAAAATGAGGCAACAAAAAATCCGGTCATCCGTCGTTTCGTGATTGCATAAATGGCGTAAAAGACCATAGCGCTGTATAGTGCCAGCCCGATAAGACTGCCTGCGCTTCCAAAAGACTGAAGAGGTATAACATTATAGGAATAATCACATACCAACTGCAATGGTGCGACCAGCAGGAAAAAATATTTTGACAACACGATCAACGAAGTACCGATGAGATTCATACCATGCGCTTCCATGATCGGATTGTCCATCATACTTATTGCCGGTTCTGTCAATCCCTTCAATACCAGTCCACGCAAAAGAATAAAAAGCGCCACAACGATGAATGCCCAGGCGCTGCTTTTGAAACTCCTGCTTAATGATTTTTGAAAAAATGTCCATCCGATCAATGGAAACACAGCGAGAGCCGTGATCGCACCTTCTTTCGAAAGCAATGCTGCAAAAAAAGAAAGCCCTCCAGCCACTAGTGTTTTCCAATTTTCTCTCTCAAACCATTTGGCATAATTGTATAAACTGAGTAGGACAAAAAACAAACTGAGTATTTCGTCACGGCTCTTGATATTGGCCACCACTTCAGTATGTATCGGGTGTGCTATGAATAATACAACAACTGTACAAAGTATGAGGCTGCTGCTATAAGGCATGAGCTTGCGTAACGTAAAGTAGAATAATGCAGCCGTGGCGGAGTACCACACTACATTCATAAGGTGCCCTATAAATGGATTGTTTGGAGCTATCGCCCATTCTAAAGCAAAACTCGACATTGTCAGTGGCCGGTAAAGACAGCCACCGAAACAAAACTCGCGGGATGGCTGACTGAATATATTGGCGATACCGGCAATACCTCGCTGCACATTGGCATTCATTGCTATAGTCAGGTTATCATCGAGAACATAGCCATGACCAAGCGTATTGGCATAAAGAACAAAACCAAACAGCGCCAATAACAAAGCAATGACAGGATCTGATACACCGTCTGTAGGTGAAATATCAATCTTTGCAACCCTAGAAACAGGTTTCGGACGTGCTTGTTTTCCTTTTTTGGTCATGTATATTTATTCAGAATCACTGCTAGTTTAGCGCTTTTTTGAAATTTTATAGGATTTTATTCAACAGAAGGAAGTTGCTGATCACATATACAGTGGAGATGATGTATATACCGCAGTCAATTTTTGTAACTTGCTCCATCAAACACTTTTTAGCATTTCATCCCCTCAAGTATCATAAAATGAATTCGGCCAGGATACTTTTTTTTGCAATTGGATTATCGCTCTGTTCTGCCCTATCCTGTAAGAACCCTTCAGAAGAAAAAACAAATGCATCTCCTGCAAGCACACATGCTGAAATTAAATTAGAAGCACTCCCTGCGGCAGAAACCGGCATCAATTTCGTCAACCAGATCAATGACGAAGGCATGATCAATATTTTCACCTGGCATTTTCTGTATAATGGTGGCGGTGTTGCAGCAGGAGATATCAACAACGATGGTTTACCTGATCTATACTTTTCAGGTAATATGACGCCTGACAAATTATATCTCAATAAAGGAAATTTCAAATTCGAAGACATCACCGAAAAAGCTGGAATCGGAAAACAAATCTGGTCAAGCGGTGTGACGCTGGCTGATGTCAACGGAGATGGTCTTATTGATATTTATGTTTGTAAAAATTCACCGACAGGCGTACCCGACAATAACCGCAATAAACTTTATATCAACCAGGGGAAAAATAAATTCACTGAAGAGGCGGCCAAATATGGCATTGATGATATTGGCTTCAGCACACAAGCCACATTTTTTGATGCAGATCAGGATGGTGATCTTGATATGTTTCTCGTCAATCAACCTTTCGACGAATTCTCGAGACTTGTCAACAAACCTGAAGTGGTGGCCAACTATACACAGACAAATCGTTTTTTCTTTTTTGAAAACGGAAAGTATGTAGACAAAACAGCAGTGCTGGGGATGTTAAGTTCCAGATATGGCCTGAATGTATCTCTGGGTGATTTCGATCAAAATGGCTGGACCGATATTTACATCTGCAGTGATTATCATCATGCGGACTATCTCTATCTCAACACGAACGGAACATTTACTGATGCGCTACAGACACATACAGGCCACATTTCATTTTATTCGATGGGATCAGATGTCGGGGATGTCAATATGGATGGCTTGCCTGACATATTCACACTTGACATGGCGTTCGAAGATCATGTCCGGTCGAAGACGAATATGGGTTCGATGTCACAAGCCAGATTCTGGGAGATCGTAGCAGACCATCAGCATTATCAATACATGCAGAATGGATTGCAGGTCAATATGGGGCAGGGTTATTTTACAGAGATGGCACAGGTAGCCGGTATTTCAAAATCAGACTGGAGTTTTTCTACACTTTTTGCTGACCTTGATCTTGATGGTGATCAGGATATTCTGGTCTCAAACGGTGTGCTTCGCGATGTGCGCAATAATGATTTTAATGATTTTGTAAAGGAAAAATATCAGAACAGGGTCGGCCCACAAAATTATCTTGAGGTACTCAGTAAACTTCCTTCGACGCCGATAAAAGATATCATTTTCACCAATGATGGAAATATGCATTTCTCAAAACTTCCCGCAGAAAATGGTTTTAATACAGCTGATTTTTCGAATGGCATGGCCTATGCTGATCTGGATCGTGACGGGAAGCTCGATATCATCGTCAATCATGTGAATTCGCCAGCTACCATTTATAAAAATATTAGTCACACAGATGGACATTTTATTACCATCAAGCTCAAAGGTCCGGGCGATAATGTTGACGGATTGGGATGTTCGGTGATTGTGTACACGGGTGATAAAAAACAGGTCAGTACGATGCAGACCACAAGAGGATATTTTTCAGCCGTTGAACCTCTTCTACATTTTGGATTAGGACAAGTCTCGAAGGTAGATTCGGTCAAAGTGTACTGGGATCACAAGTCGATGAGTGTGCTGACAAATGTGCATGTAGATCGCGAATTGAAAATCAATTTTGACAACGAAAACAAAGTGCCTTCTCAACATGAGCCTATCGATGGCTTCATGATGGCTGATGCTAATGTCGTCCAACATCAAGATGTGGATGATAAATTCGACGATTATGCCAAAGAAGTTTTATTGCCTTACAAGCTTTCACAAAACGGTCCTCATATATCGGTAGGAGATATAAATGGTGATGGCATTCAAGATTTTTTCATTGGTGGTGCTGCAGGTTATCCGGGCAATATGTATATGGCTAAAACGGATGGAACATTTGCATTGACCAAACAGCCTGCCATTGATGCGGATGCCAAAAGTGAGGATCAGGAGTCCGCATTGTTTGATGTGGACGGCGATCGGGATCTTGATTTGATTGTCATCAGTGGAAGCTATGAATTTGAAGAAGGAAATCCCCTGCTCCGTGACAGAATTTATCTCAATGATGGATTAGGTCATTTTAAAAAACCTGCGAGAGCAGCTCTTCCAAATGATCTGATCAATGGCCAATGTGTTGAAGTATTTGATGCCGATGGTGACAAAGACAAGGATCTTTTTATCGGAGGCCGTCTCATCGGAAGTAAATATCCGATGCCTGCATCTTCTAAACTATTGATCAATCAATCCGGACGATACATTGACAAGACGAGTACGCTGGCTCCTTTCTTAGATAAATTTGGAATGGTGACGGATGTGGTGCAGGATGACATTGATAAAGATGGTGATATTGATTTGTTGGTCGTTGGCGAATGGATGATGCCCACTTTACTCATCAACAATGGTTCAGCCGGTTTCACAGCTCAGCCGATTGAAAGTGCCGGGACGGGATTGTGGTGGACGATTGAAAAAGGAGATTTTGACAATGATGGTGATACTGATTTTCTTTTGGGGAATCTTGGCTGGAACAACAAATTTGGCGGCGCGAAAGAAACAAAGCTTGAAATCTATGGAAATGATTTTGATCAAAACGGAAAATTCGATGTCGTGCTTGCCAATACGAAGCAGGATAAGTTGCTTCCCGTTCGTGGAAGAGAATGTACTTCACAAGAGCTGCCTTTTGTCCTTAATAAATTTCCTAACTATCAAAGCTATGCCAATGCAAGCTTTACCGATATTTTCTCTGCAGACATGTTGAAGAATAGTACGCATGGTAAACTCTCCACCATGACCAGTATTTATCTCATCAATGAAGGAAATGGAAAATTTACTGTTAAAGATTTACCTCTCATGTGTCAGACCGGACCTATTAAAGCATTCTATGTGGATGACTTTAATAAAGATGGAAATCTTGATTTCATGTATGCCGGAAATCATTTTCCTACAGAAGTAGAGACTGCACGATATGATGGCCTCTATCCAGGTGTGTGCTATGGTGATGGAAAAGGCAATTTCGTTTGTAAATCTATTTTTATAGAAAACCAAATGCGTATTGATGATATCCGTGATATTCAAAAAATAAAATTAGCCATGGGAGAGGAAATTTATTTGTTAAGTAATAATAATGGGCCGTTGAGAGCGTATAAAAAAGTGAATGGTCAGTAGTGAGTGGACTTACATGAGATGTGCGATATGCGATATGAGATGTGCGATGAGGTGTTGATGCCTGAAATAGGTTGACATTTTCGTTTTACATTTCAATTATAGTCATTATCATCATCACTTTTTCTTTTTTGCTACTTTTTTCTTTTTGTTAACAACTACGTTTTTGTGGATAAGTGATGGTCCCACTTAAAT
>JBBSAQ010000054.1:0-31320 GCA_038252065.1 Chitinophagales bacterium | reverse complement strand
GTCTCATTTCTTTGCAAGATGTGCACAGGCATCACCATCTATTGATTACATCTGTGAACCGCCGTGATACGTGAACCGTACGTCCGGTGGTGTGAGAGGGATAAGGTAAAAGATTTCCTTTTACCTTACCCTACTCGATGTGCGCCTGGCAGGGCGCAAACACTAGAGGGTGCAAGTCCCTTGTAGGCCCGGTAAGGGGAACTACTAGCTTAACGGCAAGTGCATTATTATGAAGTAATGTATGAAGGAAGCTGAGAGCAAAACATTGACCTGACGAACAGAAACTGTATAGAGGCATGCTATTCGGGTGAGGAGGCAAATATCTCTAAAGTCCAATACTTACACGGAAGGATAACATGTATATGCAGCAGGTATAAATGTGAAGGTGTTAGCGCATTACCCGGGGAGATCTGCTAGCGAGCGGATGTTTAGGAAGCATATCCAGACGCGAAAACTGGATGTCGACTTGTGCCGCAACTCTTATGGAGACATAAGACTGAGTTAACAGAATTAGCGCGTGGCTGTTTCCTGGCAGGAACTCCAATCTTAGTAGCGGGAAAAGAAGGGGAAGAAAAAATCCCCATAGAAAAAGTAAAGTTGTTTGACTATGTATTGTCTTCAACTGCAAGCTCAGACAATTCGCAAAATGCTTCAGTAAATATAAAAAATCATGATGCAAATAATACTGATCCATTTGTATCTGATATTCAAAGAACTATTGATGAATATGATATTGCTGGAACTGAGTGGTATGAGGTGGATTTTGAGAGCATTAGTGAGGATAATATTTGTCAATTAGCTTTACCTAAAACCTGGTTGATAAAAAATAAAATTGACAATGTTGGAGACGTATACTTTTTAAATATACCTGAACAAGGTACTATAGGTAAACATCGCGTCGCAGCAATTCTCCCAATTACTCCTTCAAAACCTCCAAAAGATGTAATTTATTCTGATGACTATGGATATTATCCAGTCACAGGATTATTTAGTCATAACTCTGATAATTTAATGAAATTAGTCGTAAGTAGTTGTGATACTTTGTCTGTTACTAAAACACACCCGATTTATTCATATGACGAAAAAGATTGGGTTCCTGCTGGAGATTTGAATATTGGTGAAAGGATAAGCACTAGGGATAGTTTTGTTTTTGTCGAGCAAAAGATTGACCTGAGCGATAAAGCTCCTGTATTTAATCTTCAAGTCCAAAATGTCCACAATTATTTAGTTGGAAAGCAAGGAATTATAGTTCATAATAACTGCATTCAAGATTTTTATTCAATAGTTATTGATAAAGTTCTTTTAATAAACTCAAATATTGCTAAACGATTAACCATCAAAAGCGGTACTGAAGAGGTTTTTATTTCCGCTAAAGGATTAGAAAAAATACATCAAAAAATATTTTATCCTGGATTTGATGCGGAAACTGATATATTTACATATAAAATGCCTATCGAACAGGCTGAAAGCGTATTTGCTTTTGAAACTGTGGATTTGTCAGTAGCAATAGATAATACACTTCCAGATGTAATTGCAAATAATAAATGGGACACTAAGGTCTATAGTGGTAAATGGGAACTAATATTCAAACAACCAGTCAATAGTTTTGAAAAAATAAAATTATATCATGCAGTACCCAATCAATAGTATCGTTATTGATAAATTTATTGCAAATTATCCGGTTAAAACTGCTCTTCGTTTTGATGACCCGGTATTAAGTATTTACTGTTTAGGTCAACTATCAGATGATGACATCCTTACTATCGATATTTCAAGTGGGGGCCAAATAATAAATTTTGATATGCTTGAAGGAGGTATTATTTTTTTAATAAATATTATAAAATATAAAATCATCAATAACAATTCATTATTAAATATGGATAGTTTTGATTTTCATTTATCTACCCCTCTAATTAAAATTATTTCAGAACACAAGAGTGGTTACTATAAATTAATTAATGCTGAAATATCAATAATTAAATATTTGAATGCATTAACTATTAGTTTCAAACCAGTTCAGTTTGCTAGTTGCTTCTGGTATAAAATGGATGGACTATATATAGGGTTTGAAGGAAACATTTTAATAGGTTTTATTTATGAATTTAGTTTAAATGATATACATTTAATTGAAGCAAATTTGTTTAAAACTGAAAATAAATAAACGAACTCGTACTTTCCTGACTCAGGATGATACCCACCAGCATCAATGCCCAAGCGAGAGACAGAACCCACCAGGGCACTTTATAGGCTAGCTTCAACACCGATGTATCCCGCATCCACCAATGAACAATCACCATGAGCGTAACAATCACCCAAACTTTCGTAATGGCCAGAGTCGTCGGCAAAGGCTCACCACCTTTTGAATAGCCAAACATAGATCCAAGCATCTGCCATGCCTGTGGAAATGTGGAAGCTCTGAAAAAGACCCAGGTCACATTGATCAGGAAGAACGTAAACAGTGCATAAAAAAATGCACCTGATCGATTGGTTGTTGCTGATATGCCGGCAACAGATATTGCAGGATCAAGTGGTGGTCGGGATCTCAGCTTTTCGCGAATGAATTTTTCAACCCATAAATAAAATCCGTGCAGGCCTCCCCAAAACACAAATGTCCAGTTGGCGCCATACCATAACCTACTCAGCAGCATGGTAAGCATAAGAGTGATATAAGGAACACCATAGCCTCTACGATTGCAAGATAAGTCCGCTATCACTGCTTCTAACCAATATCGTTTTAGTCGCACTGGACAAGGAATTGGAAAAAACGCGAACACCATTTTGTAGCTATGCAGACAACTTTCAAATATTGTATTTAATCCATCCGACTCTTCACAAATTCAATTAAATCTTTCCCATTCAGATTTTTGGCGATTACTTTTCCTTCTGCGTCAAGTATAAAATTAGCTGGTATAGTTGAAATACGTAAAGCTTCCAGAAATGGAGTTGCATCTCCGGTTAAATGTGACGCATGACTCCAGCTTGCGCCATCCTTTGCGATGGCCGATTTCCAGGATGATGCATTGTTGTCTATTGAATATCCTATGATTTGAAGCCCCTTACTTTTATAAGCTGACCACAAAGGTGTCAACACCGTCCGGTTTTCCTTTCTGCACGGAGCACACCATGATGCCCAAATATCCACAATCGTAAGACGTGGACCAAGCAACTTGCTCAGCATTACTGTATCCCCGTTCACAAGGGGTAGTGCAAAATCAGGCATCAAATCCCCAACCAAAACGGGCAGATTATTTTCATCCGCGACATGACACAGTTGACTGGTCATCGGATGATCAGGCTTATCCCGTTTCCATTTCTGACATTGGCTATTGATGAATTCAGGCACTCGTTCAAAATCTCCGGTAGGGCTTACCCATCTTATAGCCACCATTGCAGCCACTATACACGTTGTGGTATCCGCAAACCCCATCAATTCCTTAATATAAGTCTGATACAGATTTTCCTTTTCAATCAGCATTGAATCAGCTTGCATTTCTTTTACATCATCTGCCAAATATTTTTGGAATGCAGCTAAACGAATATTTCGAAGTGAAATCATCTTCGAATTGTCAACTGACGGATCTATGAATACAAATGATTTTTGAAATTCTGAAATATCTGCTTTTAGATTAACCGACTTCCCTTTTGATAAAACAAAGGGCATGTAATTGGCTTCAGAAGGTATCGTATCTGCCAATTGATTTGGATATCGGTTATTATTTTTTTGTACAACGAGTTGAAGAAGTAAATTTTCCTGAATTGATTGTGTGTTACGAAACGCAAAATGACCATCTGAATCTATGGTTGCTGAATCAATAACCTGCCCAAGGAAGTTGGCTGCGATTTCGGAGAAATTACGTGGTTGTATCAGGTAGATTTCAGACTTCCATTCAGGATGTATTTTAATCTGACCAGAGATTTGGGCCTGAGGTTGAGCTTTGCATCCCTGAACCGTAAAGGAAAGGCATGCAGCAATAAGATTGAGAACTGTAAAAAATATTTTCATCAAAGTTTGGTCAGGCTCTAAGGATTATGAGAAGTAAAATAATTTCTCAAGTTCTTCCAAAAGGGGTAATTGTGCTTTTAGTATTTTCAGCTTCGCATCCCTCATCGTAAACCAGTCCGCTCTGTCTATCTCAGGAAATGTTTTTAATTCTGTTGATTTAGGAGGCCATTTCATTTCAAATGTATTGCTTTTAAATTCAGATGGATTGAAGTTGCCTTGAACTGCCCATGCTATAATCTTTTTCCCATTTTGATATTTTATAGGAGTTAACTCAATCATATCGCCTTCTACCTTCAAACCTATTTCTTCAAAAGCTTCTCTACGGACGGCTTCCTTTGCTGTTTCATCATCGTTTATTTCCCCCTTCGGGATTGTCCAGGCGCCAAAATCTTTTTTTGCCCAAAATGGGCCACCCGGATGAACAAGCAAGACTTCTGGTTCCTTTTGCTTTAAACAGTATAAAAGTATACCCGCACTTTGTTTAACCATTTGTTTTTCATTTTTTGACCAGTATCGGTCGACCTTCATAGGCATAAAATAGAAGGTCATGAGCTGTCACGATGCCTACCAATTCGCCATCATCAACGACTGGCAATGCATGAAATGAATTGACCAGAAAGATATCAGCTGCCAGTCCGACGGTATCTGATGATTCTATTTGCATAGGATCTTTTGACATGATATCAGATGCTCTCATCGTATTAAACAAATCTTTCACCCCGATGGCTCCCGACCAGGTATAACATAACATATGCTGCACCTTGAGATAATCACTTTTTGAAATGATCCCCATGACTTTGCCACCTTTTACGACAAGCAGGTGATGGAATCCATGATTTTCAAATAACTGATGTATCTGATCAATGGGTGTATCCGGAAGTACAACGACCGGATCATGTGTCATAATTTGAGAGACAGGTACTTCCTTGTTCATCATGTCAATTGTATTAATATTCTGTTATGTTTCTGTTTTCAAATCATCTTTGAAATCAGGTTCAAATGTCATATATGGCAAAATTGTCAAAATAGCTTTTAGGGAATTATGACGATGGTCAAAATGGGAGATGATATTCATCATAGGATAAAACACAATCGTAAATATCATTAAGCATGTTCGTTTTTTCTGAACCTGACCCAGGTTAGGTATGCCAGTTCATCTGGTTAAATCTCCTATTTTCGCCTTTCACTTTTATTCAATTGAAAAAATTCCTCCTAATCACATATTATTGGCCGCCCTCCGGAGGGGCTGGTGTAATGCGCTGGGCCAAAATGACAAAGTATATTCCGGAATTTGGCTGGCAACCTGTCGTCTATACGCCCAGAGATAATGAAGTGGCCGTGCACGATGAAAGTTTAGTAAAAGAAATCTCTACAGACCTGGAGATTATCAAGACCCCAATATGGGAGCCATATGATCTTTACAAATCCTTCCTGGGAAGAAAGAAGAAAGAGAAACTTTACTCAGGATTTATAAATGAGAAAAAAAAGGAATCGCTTGCACAGAAAATCTCTGTATTTGTGCGCGGCAATTTCTTTATTCCGGATGCAAGGATGTTCTGGATAAAACCATCGGTGAGGTATTTGAAAAAATATCTGCGTGAGCATCATGTGGATGCCATCATCTCCACCGGGCCTCCGCATAGCATGCACATGATTGCTGAGGCATTGCATAAATCAACTGGTATACCATGGATAGCAGATTTCAGAGATCCGTGGACAAATATTGATTTTTATAAAGATCTGCGTCTCACAAAATGGGGCGATGCACGTCATCACAAGCTTGAAAAAAGAATACTCACAAATGCCTCAAGAGTGGTAGCGGTAACCTGGAGAATGGGAGATGAATTCAAAGCATTGTCTTCCCGTGATGATATCGTAGTTATTCTCAATGGTTACGATGATGCTGATTACGTGAGTGACGTTGAACAAACTCTTGATAAGGATTTTACAATTGTACATGTAGGCTCGATGAATAAAGATCGTAATCCTGAAGTATTGTGGAAAGCAATTCAGCAAGCGATTTTCTTGTCGGATCAACTGAAAGAGAACATAAAAATTAAACTGATCGGTCCCGCAGATTTTTCCGTTCGTGAATCCATCGAGAAATTCGGTTTGAAAGCCTATACATCGTTTATCGAATTTGTCCCGCACGCAGAAGCTGTGAAAATTCAACAACAGGCACGGCTTCTTCTTTTATTGATTAATGACGCCCCAAGCTCCCTCTCCATTATTCCCGGCAAGCTGTATGAGTATTTAGGATCAGGGCGTCCTATCTTGTCTATTGGGCCTTCGGAAAGTGATTCTGCCAAAGTGATTGAAATGGCCAAAGGAGGTGTAGTGCACGATTACAGTGACTTGGAAGGAATCAAAAAGAGAATACTCCAGTACTTCACTCTTTATCAATCCGATCAATTAGTGGGTAGCTCAGAAGATACCGGAAAATTTACCCGGAAAGAAAGAGCTAAGGATTTCGCAAAGCTTTTGGATAGTGTCGTCCGTACGTAATTGTAGTTAAGCCGAAACATTACAGTGATCTTAAAAAAAAGATGTCCGTAGTTTCAAACTTCGGACATCTTTTTTTTCTTTTTGGAAAAAGTAAATTGAAATTACGAACTGACAGGCTGTCTTAGCTTTTTCTCAATATCCTTCACTGTCCGTTTGAATTCTGCATTCGTGTCCATCATATCATTGACTGCACGAACGCTATAGATCACTGTACTGTGATCACGTCCACCGAAACTATCGCCAATAGATTTGAGCGAATGATTGGTAATGTTTTTTGCAAAATACATCGATAGCTGACGGGCCAGTACAATATTGCGTTTTCTCGTCTGCGATTTTAATTTATCAATAGGCACTTCATAGTGATCAGCCACACATTTCTTGATGTGATCCAATGTTATAGTTGTGCCGGTATTGAGAACGACGTTATAGATGACCCGTTGAGCAAGTTCAATATCAATTTCTTTTTTGGTGAGCGAAGCGTGGGCGATCAGGGAGATGATCACACCTTCAAGCTCACGTATATTATGACGGATGTTGTCACAGATGTAATGTTTGACTTCAGGAGAAAAAACGATTTGGCTGATGCTTGATTTATGTTCCAGGATGGCCATCATCGTCTCATAATCCGGTGCCTGGAGATCTGCTGACAGACCCCATTTAAAACGACTGATCAAACGTTCTTCCATCCCCTGCAGATCTTTGGGCGCGCGATCTGAAGTAATCACGATCTGATTTCCGCTTTGATGGAGTTGATTAAAGATATGAAAGAAAATTTCCTGTGTTTTCGTTTTGCCGGCGAGAAACTGAATGTCATCAATAATGAGCAGATTGACTAACTGATAAAAATTAGTGAAGTCACTGACTGCATTATTTTTAATGGCTTCAATGATCTGATTTGTAAACTTCTCGGAGCTGACATAAAGCACAGTCTTGTCATCTCTTTGTTTGACCACTGAATTCCCGATGGCTTGTGCGAGATGGGTTTTACCCAGACCTACATCACCGAAAATGAAAAGAGGATTAAACGCTGTGCCTCCGGGGTTATTCGCAATAGCTTCAGCAGCGGAGCATGCAAGCCTGTTGCAATCACCTACGATCAGATTATCAAATGTATAGGAGGTGTTGAGCTGAGGATCAATTTTGAGTCGCTTGATACCGGGTATGACAAAAGGATTGCGGATATCAAGTTCTTCTTCTGTGGCAGGTGTTGTTGAAACAGGTTTTTGACGTTTTCCATTTTTTTGCCATGGATCGTCTTTTACATAGTTGTATTCAAGATTTGCTTTTGGGCCGAGAGTCTGACGGATTGATTTGCGGAGTACAGGTAAATAATGCTCTTCAAGCCATTCGAAGAAAAAACGATTTGGGACCTGAAGTGTAAGCGTATTTTCCTGCAAACGTATAGGTCTGATAGGCTCAAACCATGTCTTGAAACTTTGTTCACTTATCTCTTCACGAATCACGCTAAGACACCCATTCCATACCGCATTGCAGTCATGCATCATTATTGATTCTACTAAACAGGTTATTGAATAATCCCAAAAACGTTATCACCATGCTGCTCCGGGTGGAGTCTTGTTGTATGATACGCTTTGCTTTGCACGAATTGTTGTTTGTTCAATCAGATTTGGGATTGGACAAAGATCAAAAAAAAATTGAATGAAGTACGGAGTGTTTTGCTTTTTTAACAAAAACAGGATTTTTATTTCTAAAGCGTTAAAATACAGCTATTTATATATCTTGATATTGATCTTCAGTAAATGATTGACTGTCAACCATTGCCTAATGTATAAATCTGAAAATCAGAAGGTTTTCTTATTTTTATTTTCGATCCAGATGCCATCGCAAGTGATACACTTATTGCGTTTGTTGCGTTCAAATGTGACATCGATTTTGCCAAGACGCATGCCGGCCCAGCCAACCTGATGAATAACAACAGAATGACCTTGTGTATTCCTATAGATGTCAGGCGCATCCATAAAGGTATGCGTATGACCTCCTAAAATGAGATCAATGGATCTGCTTTTTTGGGCGAGATGAATGTCACTTACTTTATCATTGTCATACCGATACCCAAGATGCGAAAGGCAAATCACAAGATCACATTTCTCATCATGTTTTAGAATATCAGCTTGTTCACTTGCATTTTTTATCGGATCAAGATATTTAGTGTTTGCATAAAGCTTTTGCGGTACCAATCCATCCAGTTCGATACCTACACCTGTCAATCCTATTTTAATATTTCCCTTTTGTATGATGAGCCTTTTTACATATTTGTCATGCATGACCGTATCACTGAAATCATAATTGGCATTGATCATTGGAAAATTTCCATGCTCACGCATTTGCTTTTCAAAATTCTCAATTCCACCATCGAAATCATGATTTCCCATGGTAGTGGCTTCGTAACCCATTTGGGTCATGAGCTTGATATCAAGCTCGCCTAAGAAAAAATTAAAATACGGTGTCCCCTGGAAAATGTCTCCTGAGTCTAACAGTAACACATTTTCATTTTCTTTCCTGATTTTCTCAATGACTGCAGCTCTTCTTGCTGCGCCGCCCAACCCTGCATTCTTCGAACCATCCTCAGGGAAAGGTTCTACCCGACTATGGACATCATTAGTATGAAGAATGACAAGTTTTGACAATTCTTCATCTGTCAGATTGGCCGCATTCAACCATCCCGGAATCATTAATGTTGCACCGGCAACGGATGTCCTGTTTAAGAAATCTCTCCTGGTCCACATGGTTTTCTTTTTTTTAATGATTGATGATTCTGCCCTCAACAAATGATGTAACGTTCTTATTCTCAGCTTTAAGTCTGAGTGCATCTTCTATGAGGATATCCCGCAGGATTTTTCCGGTCTGCACACGTGCCAAAGGGATAAGGCATTTCATGTCATCTCCTCCATTTGCTACATAATCGAGCGTAGCTACTTTATATATTCTGTTTGTATCAATGGGCTCATTAAGTATAAGGCAACTCGTCATCATCTTATTATTCATCTCCATTTTTACGCCTTTACTGACAGGCCATCCTCCTGTTGAAGCTATTTTTTGGAATAATGTGTCCAGCAATTTTCCGGGTATATCCACTACCATGATCATATTGTCGAAAGGGCTTAATTCAAATATTTCGCCTCTTGTCAATGGCCCTGATTGGAGCGAGGGGACTCGTAAACCACCATAATTGACAACCGCAATATCAGCAGTATATCCTTCTTTCTTTACGACATCAAGCATTACATCCGCTACCCAATTTCCCAGGCTCGATTCAGGCCTTTGTTTATATAGATCATTTGCTACTGTCCCGATCACCTCATTCATTGCGGTATCGATTTGCACTTTATATGGTGCGATCATGTTAGTCACCATCTCATCCGGAACAATTGATGAATCAGGTTTCATGATCTGATAGGTCACATCAGTGTGGCTGATGTGCTGTACGCTCTTACAACTGCCGAGCAGAATTAAGAAGAGAAAAAACCCAGAGTATTTCTTTATGACCATAATGATGTTTCTGTTTTGATGGCTTTTATTCCAATACGAGATGGAATGTTGGTTTCATTCGAGGTAAGGTTGATGAGTTTGGTTGCGTATTCTTCTGCTGATGCCTGCGCAGAAAGTCCTTCGGAGGCCTGAATGATAAGATCCATCGTTTTTGCTTTCATCGCCAGCAGTACATGCCATAATTCCTCCGTGACATAGAGTTGCTGCGTCAGGTTGTGTTCGAATTCTTGTTGAACAGCCATCAGGAGTGCAGATTTTAATTCAATAGCAGAAGTACCAGGAACTTTCAGTCTTAAAATGAGGTCAGCTATGTTGACCCGTTCGCAAAGTAAAATCAGTCTTTCGTAGGCTTGCAGTTTAAGTGGTAAAGTCACGTTGTCATTCAACTGCCTGCTCCCCAGTAAATTCATTTTAGTCTGTTGCTGATTGTATTGGTTCATAGTGTAGTATACCGCCAGAAACACCATAACAGAAGGTAACGTAAACCCCAAAATCATTTCCCATGTCATGCGGTAAATGTAATAAATACATGTCGGGAATTGGAAATTGACTATAGGTATTATTATCCCTCCCACTTCGCTCACTACTCTCGCTTCTCTCGCCCCACTGACTTTTTTCCGGACGTCAGAACTAACTAGCTTCCATACGTGTTTCCCTGATTTGTAAATCGAACGTTATCTTTGTCTTAGAAATGGATCAAATGACTGAAACAGCTACGGCCTCCCCGGTAAAACTGACCGAAGGTGCCATTCAACAGCTAAAGCGTATTCGCGATGATCAGGGTGTTCCCGCTGATTATGCGTTGCGTATTGGGGTGAAGGGTGGGGGATGTTCCGGATTTTCTTACCTCCTTGGATTTGATGAGGTAAAAGAACGTGATACAATCTATGCGTCGGAAGGCATCCGGATCGTGATGGACAAAGCCCATGCCTTATACCTGCTAGGCATGGAGATAGACTGGCTGGAAGGACTCAACAACCGTGGATTCATTTTCAATAATCCCAATGCCAAAGAAACTTGTGGCTGCGGCACTTCATTCTCCGCCTGATTTGTCAGATATTTCGTCTCATTAGTAGATATTAATGCCTATTTCCTTAGCCTGCTGAGGTATCTTTGCCTCAATCAAATTATAATTAACATGCGTTACTTTTTAGCACTTTTTATTGGCACCATATTGATGTCAAGCCCTTTGGCTGCCCAGATGAATAAACTCCAATTTGTAGAATATGATCTGCCAAATGGACTCCATGTCATTCTATATCAGGATAAAACTACTCCGATAGTTGCCGTTTCAGTGATGTATCATGTCGGATCAAAAAATGAAAATCCGGAACGTACCGGCTTTGCCCATTTTTTCGAGCACCTGATGTTTGAAGGAAGTGACAATATCGGCCGCGGTGAGTATGATAAATATGTACAGAATGCCGGAGGAAATCTCAATGCAAATACGACCTTCGACCGCACCTATTATTATGAAATTCTTCCAAGCAACCAATTGGATTTAGGCCTGTGGCTGGAATCTGAGCGCATGATGCATGCCCGGGTTGATGAGAAAGGAATTGAAACGCAACGTCAGGTTGTGAAAGAAGAACGTCGCCAACGAATTGACAATCAACCATACGGTTCTATTCTGGAGGAGACATTTAAGCGTGCCTATCATGTCCACCCTTACAAATGGCCGGTCATCGGATCCATGGCTCATCTTGAAGCCGCTGAAGAAAAGGATTATAAGCAGTTTTACAAAGATTTTTATGTGCCTAATAATGCTGTATTATCAATAGCAGGCGATATAGATATAGATGCTGCTAAAGCAGGTATTGATAAATATTTTTCAGGAATACCCAAATCAGCACAACCTGTATATCGGCCAAGAGTTGTTGAACCTCCCCTCAATGGTGAAATAAGAGATACAGTCTGGGATAATATACAGCTACCTGCTGTCATTCAGGCATACCGCATCCCTGCGCAGGGAACAAAAGATTACTACGCAGTTGATATGGTCTCCAGGATATTATCGAATGGTGAAAGTTCAAGATTATACAAGGCTTTAGTTGATGAACAACAAAAAGCTTTATTCGTCGGAAATTTTCCTTTAGCTCTTGAAGATCCCGGTGTATCACTGACATTTGGAATCACTAATATGGGTGTTGATGTCACCGGACTTGAAAACGCAATCGATGAACAAATCGCTAAAGTTCAGAATGAACTCATCACCGAAAAAGAATTTCAGAAATTACGTAATCAGATTGAATCAGAATATGTAACTAACAATAGTCGTGATGCGGGCATTGCAGAAAGTCTGGCTACATACTATATGTTTTTCGGTGATGCCAATCTGATCAATAACGAAATCGATCGCTATCTGGCCGTAACACGTGAAGATATCATGGCAGCAGCTAAAAAATATCTTGTAAAATCAAATCGGGTAACTCTTCATTATTTGCCAAAATCACAGGAAAATAAATCTTGATTTCATTACTCTACTTTCCAATCCTAAATAAAATATAAAATGAATTATATAAAATCACTCTTCTTACTTACGGTCATCGCGATGGCTTCCTGTGCGCCGAAAATGGCCAAGGAAACTGCTTCAGGTGACAATACAGCATCAAAAGATTTTCGGGCTATGGCTCCAAAGCCTGGACCTGCACGCCAGATTGAAATCGGTAAATCAACCCAATACACCCTGGCTAACGGTCTTAAAGTAATCGTCGTCGAAAATCATAAAATCCCTGAGATCTCCTATCAGTTGACCATCGATATGGACAATATGCAGGAGAAGGAAAAAGCAGGATTGTCTGACATTACAGGTTCTCTGTTGTCGGCAGGTACATCAACAAAAGCTAAGGCTGATATTGATGAAGCTGTAGATTTTATCGGTGCCAGTATGGTGACAAATCCCAGGGGAGGTTTCGCATCTTCACTTACAAAGCACACGGATAAGATATTGAGTTTGTTTTCAGATGTTATCCTCAATCCCTCTTTTCCACAGGCTGAATTTGATAAAATAAAGACCCAAACACTATCAGGGCTTCAGGCGAATAAAGATGATCCAAATGCGATATCAGGCAATGTATCCAGTGCTTTAAATTTTGGTCCCAACCATCCTTTTGGTGAGATCACCAATGAAATCACTGTATCCAATGTCAATCTTGAGGATACGAAACAGTATTACAAGACATATTTCAAACCAGGAAATGCTTACCTCGTTGTTGTAGGAGATATCACACCGGAAGTGGCAAAGGCGAAAGCTGAAAAATATTTCGGTTCATGGCCTGCAGGCAAGACACCGGTATATGCATATCCATTCCCAAAGACAGTAGATAAAACTGCTGTCGCTTTTGTGGATAAATCAGGTGCCGTTCAATCGGTCATCAACGTGACCTATCCTGTGGATCTGAAACCAGGTAGTCCCGATGAGATCCCTGCTCGTGTAATGAATACGATCCTTGGTAGTGGCTTCTCCGGAAGATTATTTAAAAATCTGAGAGAGGACAAAGCCTATACCTATGGTGCATATTCCAATCTGAATTCAAATAAATTAGTCGGCTCATTCTCTGCCAGTGCGAGTGTCAGAAATAATGTGACGGATAGTGCTATTGTTCAGACTTTACTTGAACTCAACCGATTGAAGGATGAACCTGTAACGCCTAAAGAACTGGAATTAGCGAAAAGTTTTATTTCCGGCGCTTTTGCAAGATCACTGGAGAATCCGCAGACTGTTGCCAATTTTGCATTGAATACATTGATGTATGGTTTGCCCGCTGATTATTATCAAACCTATTTACAAAGACTTGCTGCAGTCACCATTGATGATGTAGCCAGGATGGCAAAGAAATACATCAATCCTGATAAAGCCCGTATCGTCGTCGTGGGTAACAAAGATGAAGTATATTCTAAGCTTTCAGTTTTTGATAAAGAAGATGGAAAGGTTCAACTCTATGATATTTATGCCAATCCGCGTAAAGATGAATCTGAAATGCCAATGTCAATCACAGCTACCGAGCTTGTGGACAAATATCTGATGGCCATAGGTGGTCGGACTAAACTTGATGCTGTATCATCACTTGACCAGACATATTCAATGGAATTAATGGGGATGTCTATCACAGCACGAATGGTGCAGAGCTCCGGCAAATTTCACATGTCATTGACTGCTCCGGGGATGAACCTTATGAAGCAGGTGTATGATGGAGAGAAAGGACAAATGGAAAATATGGGACAGAAATCCCCAGTCGAAGGTGAAGACCTCGTCTCTATGAAAGAGCAGGCAGTATTATTCCCGGAAAGGTTTTTTGGTGAAACAGGGTATAAGATTGAACTTAAAGGAATAGAAGATGTCAATGGCAAACCTGCTTACAAACTTGCGGTCACAGCACCAACTGGTGCAAAAAGCACAGAATTCTTTGACAAAGAATCATTCCTGAAATTAAAAGAAGTACAGTCAAATGAAGTACAGGGACAAACGGTGACCACGACGAATGAATATGGCGATTACAAAACTGTTGATGGAATTACAATCCCTTACACGGTGACGATAAGTGGCCCTATGCCAACGCCTATGGTCATGAAAGCAGAAACTGTAAAAGTGAATAGTAATGTAGATCCCTCTTTATTTAAGATCTGATTCTTCTGTAAAAAATGCGAATTGAAATGGCTTCAGATTTCTGAAGCCATTTTTATTTCAGGAATTGATTCATCACCACTCCAGACATCTGAATACTGACCTGATGAGTCTTTTAACCCTTTAACCGATTAACCCTTTAACTGCTTGACCCTTTTATCCCATTCACCTCTTTTTCTACCTTTAGCCTATGATACAGGTATTTGTAACCGGTGGCACATTTGACAAGCAGTATAACTATATCACCGGAGAACTTTATTTTCAGGATACCCATCTCAAGGAGATGTTTGCAAGGGGCAGATCTTCTCTCGATGTAGAAATAAGGACGCTGATGATGATTGATAGTCTCCAGATGACTGAACTTCATAGGGACACCATCATTAAAAATTGTGAGGCATGCCATCTTGAAAAAATCATCATTACCCATGGAACCGATACAATGGTTGAGACAGCCAAGGCACTGGCTGCTGCAGATATCTCAAAAACCATTGTATTGACAGGAGCGATGATACCCTATGCGTTTGGTACTTCTTCTGACGGTTTCTTCAATCTCGGAAGCGCCCTCGCCTTTGTTCAGACCCAGCCACATGGAGTCTATATTGCCATGAATGGAAGGTGTTTTGATTGGGATAAAGTCGTGAAAAACAGACGAACAGGCCTGTTTGAATCCCATTAATAAGGAGATTGTCAGTATCTTTTTCTTCTCTTACCCATCAAAAAGTGCATTCCTGCCGGATTTAAGGTATCATATATTAAAAAATCATTATATCTTTATCCTTATTTTTTAATCCTTTTGCTATGATATCAGAAATACACCATAGGCTTTTGCTGATTACTTTGCTCCTTGCAGGTAGTCTTAGCGTCTCCTCCCAAAAGCTTGGAGTTAGTTTTAAGAGATTGTTTCTTGACTACCAGACATTCCAGGGTGGAGATTTTGGAGCCTTTAAGGATTACCGGAATGGTTTTGAATTTGGTGTTCATGTCCCAGTCACTCAGCACCTTATGGTCAATGTTCCTATAAAAATGGGACTTTCAAATAAAACAGCTGATATCACAAATCAATACATCATTGGGGCTGACGCTCAACTTCACTTATACTTCCTTTCAAATCCAGATCGATTCAAACCATATCTTCTTGCCGGTGTAGGGGGAGTCTATACCAAGAAAGACAGTTCTATAAACCTCCAGGTTCCGGTAGGTATAGGAGTAGATATCAGAATAGCGCCAAATGCGTATTTCAATATTCAGTCTGAATTCAGATGGAGCAGTCTTGAGAACAACAATAATTTCAATCACGGGATCGGATTCAAATATTTCTTTGGGAGGAGCAAAATGGACTCCATACCACCACCAATGGACACCCAAATGAAGGATACCGACATGGATGGCATTGCGGATGACTTTGATGCTTGTCCTACAGTTTTTGGATTAGCCGCTTTTGCAGGATGTCCGGATACGGATGGTGATGGTGTTCAGGACAGCAAAGACCGTTGCCCGGATATAGCTGGGCTAATAGAACTACATGGATGTCCTGATTCAGATGGTGATGGCATTCCTGACAACGAAGATGATTGTCCAAATTTATTTGGGCCTGATTCAAACAGAGGATGTCCTGTCGTCGAAAAGAAAGACTCAGATAACGATGGGGTCAATGATGAAGAAGACAAATGCCCGGATGTTGCAGGCCTTGCTAAATTCGGTGGATGTCCGGATACCGATGGTGACGGTATCCCGGATCCTGATGATAAATGTCCAAAGGTAGCTGGCTTGAAAATTTTCGATGGTTGTCCGGATACAGATGGTGATGGCATCGAAGACAGCAAAGACAAATGTCCAAATACATATGGACCAATTTCCAATGGTGGTTGTCCGATCATTGAGACAAAAGATCGCGAAGTATTATCCTTCGCCATGAAAGCAGTTCAGTTTGAATTGGGTAAAGCAACATTGAAGAGCGAAAGTTTTTCTGTCCTCAACCAGATCGCCGACATCATGCGTAAATATCCTGATTATGTCCTCAGCATTGAAGGCCACACAGATAATACAGGTACATCAGACGTCAATCAAAAACTTTCAGAATCAAGAGCAAAAGCCTGCTATGAATATCTCAATCAAAAAGGAATTCCCACTAACCGTTTGAAGTATAAAGGTTATGGTCAGGCACGTCCGATAGCTGACAATAGCACGTATTCAGGAAGGACACTTAATCGCCGGGTGGAATTTAATCTGACACCAGGGAATTAATAAGTTAATCAATCCTCGACATAAATTAAAAGAGTACGGACAGGTCGCGACCTGTCCGTACTCTTTTAATTTAATCCGTAAATTTTTATTTTTATTTCATTAGTAAATGCCTCGTGTGTTCAACCAATTCTGATATCGCTGTGCATTGCGGTTGTGTGCGGGTAAGGTTTCTGCATAGGCATGACCCGGACCATCTTCTGTGGGGCGCGCACAGAAATACAAATAATTGTGATCTTCCTTTTCAAGAACAGCATTAATTGAAGCTACTCCCGGCATATATATCGGGCCAGGAGGCAGGCCCGGATTCTTATATGTATTGTATGGACTATCCACACTAAGATGTCCGTATAGAATTCGTTTCAGATCAAATTGACCGAGTGCAAAAACAATTGTCGGATCAGCCTGCAATGGAATTCCATCTCTCATCCTGTTGAGATAGACACCAGCCATCCTGGGTTTTTCAGGGTTGTAGTTTGTTTCTTTTTCAATAATAGACGCCAACGTGTAAACTTCATCCGGCGTCAGGCCAATTTTTTCAGCTTTAGCTTTTCGTTCTTCAGTCCAAAAACGATCATATTCTTTAAGCATTCGATTGCAATATTCTTCCGGGCTCACAGTCCAGTAAAATTCATATGTATTTGGCAGGAATCGAGTGAGCCTGGTGGGCGGAGTAGTGCCTGCAATTGAATCAAAATCATGATTGAGATAATCAACAAGGTCCGTTGAATCAAATTCCAGTTTCGCGGAAATCCGACCCGCAAGTTGTTCGATCGTTCTTACATTGTTGATCGTAATCTGAAGCGGAGCTTGTCGGCCACCTCGTAACATGGAAATAAGAGATCTGCTGGTAGATGGTGCAGCGATGAGGTAATGACCTCTCTTGATATTTTCATCAGAATAGTCCATTTTAAGGGCGGACCACCTGAAGTGATTTTCATTTAGAATCTGGCCGTGTGCCACAAGACTGTCGATCACATTGTCTAAGGTTGAACCGGATGGGATAAATAAATCTTTTCGTTCAAGCTTCGAAGGCGTATTGATCGAAAACATGTTTGTAAAGTACATGAATCCGAAGTAAGCCGCCAGGCTGACAATGGCCACTGAAATAATCAGAAGAATTCGCTTCAACACGTTGTTATTTGAATGAGAAAATGGACAGGATTTTAATATTGTTCATTTTCATTTGGAAAATCTCCCGAACGGACGTCCTTGATATAATTTTCTACTGCAGCATGAATTTGTTCGTACATATTAAGGTAGCGTCTCAAAAATCTGGGATGAAAATCATGTGTGATCCCCAGTGCATCATGAACCACAAGGACCTGGCCATCTGTACCGTGACCGGCACCTATGCCGATAGTTGGGATTTTTAGGGATTGGCTTACGTCCATAGCCAGATTGGCCGGAATTTTTTCAAGTACCAGGGAAAAGCATCCTAATTCCTGCAAAAGGATCGCATCCGATTTCAATTTCATTGCTTCTTCTTCTTCTTTAGCCCTGACCACATATGTTCCGAATTTATAGATCGACTGAGGTGTCAGTCCCAGATGGCCCATGACAGGTACGCCTGCAGAAAGGATTCTGCTGATGGAATCCCCGATTTCTTCTCCACCTTCCATTTTGACAGCATGAGCACCGGATTCTTTCATAATGCGCACAGCTGATTCAAGCGCCAGTTTGCTGTTCCCCTGATAGGATCCGAAAGGGAGATCTACCACGACCAAGGCTTTGGAGACCGCTCTGACTACGGAAGACGCATGATATATCATCTGATCCAGTGTAATGGGCAGGGTGGTTTCATGTCCGGCCATCACATTGGAAGCGCTATCCCCGACGAGAATGATATCAATCCCGGCATCATCGAGAATTCTGGCCATCGAAAAATCATAACCCGTGAGCATGGCTATCTTTTCTCCCGCTTCCTTCATTTCCTGGAGGGTACGGGTGGTTATACGCTTGGCTTTGCTATGTATAGACATATTGATAGTTGTCATCTTCAGGTTAAAATGAAATATTAGGAGGACCAAAGATAAAAGGCTTCACCGTAGTACAATGATGTAGAATTTGCTCCTTCTTTTCCTAAAAGGGCTACCGCTCTTTTGGTTATTGTACGACATAGATGCCTTCGCCTTCGCCTACTCCTTCGCCTTTTTTTCTACCTTCGCCCCATGAAGTGGATTTTAGGGCTTTTGATAGGTATTTCGATTTTCTCTGCCTGTTCAAACGAATTGGTAGTTGTTGATAAGTGGAAGGATATTCCTGTAGTTTGGGGTTTATTATCCAAAAGTGATACCGCACACTACATTAGGGTTGAAAAGGCTTTCCTTGATCCGACGACCTCAGCTTACGACATTGCCCTGATTCCTGATTCTTTATACTATGACCATGCTGTTGTATCTCTTAAAAGGATTAACAATGGACAAGTCTACACCCTTGAAAAAGTGGATGGTAATCTGGAGGGATATCCAAGGGAGAGTGGAGTTTTCGCCTCAACACCTAACTATCTCTATAAAATAAAAAATAACGTCATCAATCTGGCTATTGGGGAGAAATATGAATTTCAATTGGACAAAGGGGATGGTTCACCCTTGGTTACAGCTCAAACTATAATTCTTCCAAAACCAGTTCTTCGAAATCCAAGCCATGACCAGCTTCTTCAGTTCAAACCAAAAACGCAATTTACATTTAACTGGAACGCTATTAATGATGCAGGAATCTTTGATCTGAAATTGAGATTTCATTATATCGAAAAATCACCGGAAACCGGGAATATCTATATTCCTAAATCTGTCGAATGGACACTGGAAAATAGTATTGAGGCAAATGAATTCCCAATAGATGGGGCTGATTTTTATTCCGCATTAAAAGCAAATATTAATGAGGATTTTCAAGCCACAAGACGTTTTGATAGCATTGATATTGTTCTTTGGTGTGGTGGGACGGAGCTCAAAGATTTTGTCAAAATAGCCCTGGCGAATAGTGGGCTTACAAGTACCCAGGATATACCAAAATACACTAACCTGACTGAAGGATTAGGCATCTTTACTTCAAGAAATGTTTCCTATAATACCGGCTTTAAACTTACACCACAGTCACTCGATTCTCTAAAGAACGGAAGCATAACCAAGGCCCTGAAGTTTCAATAAAATTTAATTGTACCTGCCTATTTGTCAGTTGAGATTTCAACCATCTGACATCTAATCCTGTTTTGTCATAAATACTCGTGATTTATACTGATGGCATAAGCCTTGATCAGGAGTATCTGAAACATAATTAAGGAATTAGAACAAATCATAAAAAACTAAACGTATGGGTAAAATAATAGGAATTGACCTCGGTACGACCAACTCTTGCGTCGCGGTGATCGAAGGTAGCGAGCCTACCGTCATTGCAAATGATGAAGGAAGAAGGACGACCCCTTCGGTTGTTGCTTTTTTAGACAATGGAGAACGTAAAGTAGGAGATCCTGCTAAACGTCAGGCTATAACAAATGCCAAAAGAACGGTTTCATCGATAAAACGATTTATGGGATCCAGGTACAATGAGGTTTCAAAAGAAACCACACGGATGCCCTATACAGTCAAGGCTGGTCCAAACGATTCGGTAAAAATTGAAATTGATGGCCGACAATATACTCCACAGGAAATATCAGCGATTGTACTTCAGAAAATGAAGAAAATAGCTGAAGATTATCTTGGACAACCGGTAACAGAAGCTGTCATCACCGTTCCGGCTTACTTCAATGATTCGCAAAGACAAGCCACCAAAGAGGCCGGGGAGATCGCAGGTCTTACCGTCAAAAGAATTATCAATGAGCCGACTGCAGCTGCTTTGGCGTATGGTCTTGACAAGAAGCATAAAGACATGACCATCGCGGTGTATGACCTTGGTGGTGGAACGTTTGATATTTCGATACTTGAGCTTGGAGATGGCGTGTTCGAAGTGAAATCTACCAATGGTGATACTCACCTTGGAGGAGATGACTTTGACCAGGTGATCATCGATTGGCTGGCAGACGATTTTAAGAGCAGTCAGGCTATTGACCTGAGAAAAGATCCAATGGCGCTGCAACGTCTTAAGGAAGCTGCTGAAAGGGCTAAGATTGAACTTTCAGGTAGTTCAGAGACAAGTATTACACTGCCTTATATCACTGCAGTAGATGGCGTGCCAAAACACCTTGACACTAAACTCACACGTGCAAAATTTGAGCAGTTATCTGCTGAACTTGTGCAACGTACAATCCGTCCTTGTGAAGATGCGATAAGAGATGCAGGAATCAAAAAAGAAGATATTGACGAAATTATTCTTGTCGGTGGTTCGACACGTATTCCACGTATTCAACAAGCGGTTGAAGATCTTTTTGGAAAGAAGCCAAGTAAAGGTGTCAACCCGGATGAAGTGGTAGCTATCGGTGCTGCTATCCAGGGAGGTGTACTCAGTGGTGATGTTCAGGATGTTTTACTTCTTGATGTTACTCCATTGTCAATGGGTATTGAAACCATGGGTGGAATTTATGATACAGTCATTGAAGCTAACAGTACGATTCCGACCAAGAAATCAAAGGTATATTCAACCGCGTCTGACAATCAACCTTCCGTAGAAATTCATATTCTGCAAGGAGAGCGTAAGATGGCAAAAGACAACAGACCTGTAGGTCGATTTATCCTGGATGGAATTCCGCCTGCACCACGTGGTATGCCTCAGGTTGAAGTCACTTTTGATATCGATGCAAATGGAATTCTCAATGTATCCGCAAAAGACAAGGGTACAGGAAAGCAACAATCGATCAGGATTGAAGCAAGTACCGGATTGTCCAAAGAAGAGGTCGCCAGAATGAAAGCTGAAGCGGAAGCAAATGCAGAATCAGATCGTATGGCTCGTGAACAAGCCGAGAAAGTCAATAGTGCAGATGCCTTAATCTTCCAGACTGAGAAGCAATTGAAAGATTATGGAGATAAAATTCCAGCCGATAAGAAAACGGCCATTGAATCTGCTCTTTCGACGTTGAAGGTTGCTTATGAATCAAAAGATGTCAATCGTATTGATCCGGCTTTAGAAAGTCTCAATACAGCATGGCAGGCTGCAAGCCAGGATATCTACCAGGCTCAGCAAGCAGACGGTGCGCAAGATGGCTCTTCTTCAGAAAGTAATTCACAAGGTGGAGGTGGTGGAAGTGGCAAGAGCTCTGAAGACGTCACCGATGTTGAATTTGAAGAGATGGATAATAAAAACTAGTTATTGAAGTTTTTTTTCGATGATAAAGGGTGGCAGGTAATACTTGTCGCCTTTTTTTATTTATTTTTTACTGAATACGGCTTACTGATTACCCATTTAATCCATTCCTCTTACAAAAGGAGCCGCATCTAAGGACGAATAATTTCCCTCGATATATTGATAATATCCGGCTATGGCAATCATTCCGGCATTGTCTGTACAATATTGCATCGCAGGAAAATATAAATTCCATTGTTGTTCTTTCCCTGATTCAGTTAATCTTTTTCGTAGGCCGGAATTAGCGGCTACACCTCCTGCAATTCCGATTTCTTTTATACCATGCATCTTAGAAGCAGCGAGTATTTTCCGTGCAAGTATTTCAACGATCGTGTGTTGAATACTGGCACAAATATCATAGAGATGCCGAGTGATAAAATCCGGATTCTTTTTTACTTCATCTCTGATGAAATACATGATCGCTGTTTTCAATCCGCTAAAACTAAAATCAAGACCATCAATTTGAGGAATAGGAAACGGATAAATCGGTTTTCCCAAAGAAGCTAATCGATCTATTTCCGGTCCTGCAGGGTAGGAAAGACCAATTATTTTTCCGGATTTATCAAATGCTTCACCTGCCGCGTCATCGCGTGTCTGACCTAATACTTCCATTTCATCAAATCCCTTAGCCAAAACGATTTGAGTATGTCCACCGGAAACAGTCAGGCATAAAAAAGGAAATGTAGGTTTGGGTTCATCGATGAAATGTGACAGCACGTGAGCTTTCATATGATTGATGGAGATGAATGGAATATCAAGACTAAGGGCTAATGCTTTTGCGAAACTGATCCCTACAGTCAATGAACCTAATAGTCCGGGTCCTGCTGTACAGGCAATAGCATCCATCGCAGAGAGTTCCAATCCGGCTTTCTGCAAAGCTGCATCCACGACCAATGTTATATTTTCCTGGTGCATTCTGGAAGCCACTTCCGGGACGATCCCCCCATACTTCGCATGAATCGCCTGACTTGAGACAATATTGCTTAAGATCAGACCATCTTGTAGCACTGCAGCAGACGTGTCGTCACATGAAGACTCAATAGCAAGAAGCCGCACCTTGGCATTTTTCATGGGTCAAAAATAGGATATATAAGACCGAAAGGTTTAAAAGATCCTTTTCCGGAACAGTTTTAGCATGACTACAGGAGTAGATTTTTGCCTGAAATAATCCTTATCATTGCTTTATTATAATAGAAAAAGGGACTAACCCCCTGACCTTTAATGTTAACCGCAACCATCCAGCCTGACCTTATCATCGCTCTGTCCCAAAACAGGGTAAGTCTCAATATGTCTGAGGATGTATCAACTGGCAGGCCAGGTTGGCAGACTTCATTCCGTGTTGACAGTATTTTTTTTGAAGACCAGATTTCACAATCATTGGATCTGGCACTGCTTGAACATCCTCAATTGATGGATTCATTTTCCTGCGTTGAAATCATAGTTCTTGACCGTCCGAATTTTTGTGTTTCCCGCCACTACGCAGCTCAGGGGAAATTAGCTGAAATAGCATCACGGTATCTGAGCATGAGAGCAGGCGATACCCTAACCACAGATCCTTCAGAAAATGATGCTGTGATCTGTTATAGCCTTCCCACTGAAACTCTTGCGATGCTTAAAGAATATTATTCCAATCTGGATTGTCATCACTTGACGTCCATATTGTGGCATCATTTTTCAAAGCAGAATTCGCAGCCTGAAAAAGGTAAGATTCGATTGTACCTGACACTACTAAGTGATACGCTCATTTTACTTGCAGAAAAAAATAACAAACTCATCTTCTCAAAAAATTTTCAGATCAGAGAGCAGGGTGATTTATATTATTATTCCATAGCCTGCAGCCGTATGCTCAAGACTGATGAAAATTGGGCAGTCACGTTGGAAGATCATCTGGGCTTATTTGAGTTGCCCGGTGATTCAATATTAAAGATTGACAAAAGATTATCCCTGCCTTCCTTACATGCCCTCAGGTCTCAATACAAACCATGCGGATCATAGGCGGTCAATGGAAGGGAAGACGTATCCACATACCTTCGAATAGCTGGCCTGTCAGGCCAACAACAGATTTCGCGCGCGAGGCACTTTTCAATATCCTTGATAACAGACTCGATTATTCAGTTACAAGAGCATTGGATCTTTTTGGGGGCACAGGAATTCATGCCATGGAATTAGCATCAAGGGGATGTCCGGATATTACCTATGTGGATCGCTATCGCGAAAGCACGAAGTTTGTAAAGGCAGTGGCAAAAGAAATGGATCTGCCAATTATTGCAGTTCAGGCAGATGTGTTCTCATTTATAAAGAAAGCTGATTCTCAATGGAACTATATTTTTGCTGATCCACCTTATGATATGCAAGGTCTTGATGAATTTCCAAAAACCATACTTGGAGCGAACATATTGACTCCTGAAGGGATTTTTGTTTTGGAGCATCCATCCAAAATAAAAATGAGTGATATACATGGTTTTAAAGAGGCAAGACAATACGGCCAAAGTGTTTTTAGCTTTTTTGGCTTAGGATCGTAACTTTGCCGCCCTTATATGACAGATATACTCAAGGAAATCGTAAATGTGGCAATAGAAGGCGTCAAAGAGATTTATCAAGCGGATATCTCTCCCGGCGATCTTTTGGTGACGCCCACCAAAAAAGAGCATAAAGGTGACTTTACGCTCGTGACTTTTTCATTGGCAAAAACTCTTCGTCAATCACCTCCACAAATTGCGGCCAGTCTCGGTGAATATATCCTTCGATCAAGGTCATGGGTGAGTGACACTGAAGTAGTACAGGGGTTCCTGAATATTTCACTATCAACTTCATACTGGTCATCAGTTCTGGATGAAATGGTGAAACAACCTGATTATTGGAAGCCGGTTCATCAACCTGAAAAAGTCCTTGTGGAGTTTTCATCTCCGAATACGAATAAGCCACTTCACCTGGGACATATTCGGAACATTCTCCTGGGATGGGCTACATATAAAATGTTTGTTGCCGCAGGATATGATGTGAAGAGAGTCCAGATCGTCAATGATCGGGGTATCGCAATTTGTAAAAGCATGCTTTCCTGGAAGAATTTTGGTGAAGGCCAGACTCCGGAATCTGCAGGCATGAAAAGCGATCATTTCGTGGGAGAGTGGTATGTGCGTTTTGAAAAAGAATTCCAAAAAGAATATTCTGCATGGCAACATTCCGATCTGGCAAAAGAAATCTTTAACAACCGGAAAGAAAAAGAATTAGCGGAGAGTGAGTTTTTCAAAAATTATAAAAACCAATATTTCAATATTTATAGCGGGCTTGGAGCAGAAGCAAAAGAAATGCTTTTGAGATGGGAGGCCCATGATCCGGAAACTATTCAGCTTTGGAAGAAAATGAATTCCTGGGTTTATGCCGGATTTGAAGAGACCTACAAAAAGCTCGGCGTCGAATTTGATAAATTATATTTTGAAAGTGATACGTATCTGTTGGGAAAGGATATTGTTGAGGAGGGATTGAAACGAAATGTGTTTTACAAAAAAGATGATGGATCTGTCTGGGTAGATTTGATCGATGCAGGACTTGATCATAAGTTATTGCTCAGAGGAGACGGCACTTCTGTGTATATGACACAGGATCTGGGCACAGCTCAAAAAAGGTATGAAGAATTTGGAGCAGAGCGCATGGTGTATGTGGTCGCGGATGAACAGAACTATCATTTTCAGGCTTTGTTTGCAATGATCGATAAATATGGGGCTCCGTATGCCAGAGGATTGCATCACCTATCTTATGGCATGGTGGAATTACCTGAAGGGAAAATGAAATCGCGTGAAGGCACTGTAGTGGATGCCGATGATCTTATTGATGTCGTTTTGAAAGAAGCTGCTGACGCTGCATCGGAACGTGAATACAATGATGCCGAAGTCATTCGAAAGATAGGAATGGCGGCATTGAAATTTTTTATTATCAAGGTTGATCCCCGAAAGCGAATGGTGTTTGATCCAAAAGCATCCGTTGATTTGCAGGGACAGACAGGGCCATATATTCAAAATGCTTATGTACGGATACAATCCATTCTGCGAAAAGCCGGGGAGAATAATACTAGTCATGAGGCATATGAACCAATAGAAGATGAAAAATTGTTACTCAACATGCTTAGTCAATGCCGGCAGGTCATTGATTCGGCAGTAAAAGAATATAACCCTGCACTCATTGCCAACTATGCTTACGCATTGGCAAAAGAGTACCATCGTTATTATCATGATGTGAAAGTACTTCATGCTGAATCTGAAGCAGCCTTGTCCTTCCGGTTGAAACTCATCCGGATTATCGGGGAGAGTTTAAGAAATACGATGGATTTGCTGGGAATAGAGATGCCTGATCGGATGTAGTGAAGAGAGAGAAGTGAATAGTGAATAGTGAATAGTGAATAGTCAGTCGTGAATAGTGAATAGTCAGTAGTGAATAGTGAATACTGAGAAATGAGGCGTGAAACGTGAGCGTAAATAATGAATACGCAGGGGCAATAATAGAAATATGTGTTATCAAAAGTGAAACTTGAAATCAGAATAAAATCTGATCCTGAAAGGATCATACATTAATAGCCCCGTGTGAAACCCGGGGATTAAGAGTGGAAAAAGAATATCAACCCTGAAAGTGTTGAACAAATCGTAAATCCAAAATCGAAAATCATCTCATGGAAGATAATAAGTCACTCAATTTTATTGAAGAAATCATTGAACATGACATAGCTCATGGTAAGCATGCGGGTAGGGTACATACTCGTTTTCCACCAGAGCCCAATGGCTATCTTCACATTGGACACGCGAAAGCCATATGTCTGAATTTTGAAATAGCCAAAAAATACGGCGGCAAGACAAACCTGCGCTTCGATGATACGAATCCGGCTACTGAAGAAACCGAATATGTCAATGCGATCAAACGTGATATCCGTTGGTTAGGTTATGATTGGGAGGACAGGGAATATTATGCATCAGATTATTTTGATCAGTTGTATGAATATGCACTGGACCTGATCAGAAAAGACCTGGCTTTCGTGGATGACAGCACAGCAGAAGAGATAGCCGAACAAAAAGGAACACCTAATGAACCCGGCAAAATAAGTCCTTTCCGAGGCAGGTCTGTTGAGGAGAATATGGATCTTTTCGTCCGTATGAGAGATGGTGAATTTCCGGATGGGGCAAGGGTGTTGCGCGTGAAAGTGGATATGACATCTCCTAACATGCACATGCGCGATCCGGTGATATACAGGATCAAACGTCAGCATCATCATCGTACAGGTGATAAGTGGTGTATCTATCCGATGTATGATTTTGCGCATGGACAAAGTGACAGCATTGAAGGCATCACGCATTCACTTTGTTCATTGGAATTTATTCATCACAGACCATTGTATGAATGGTTTATTGAAAAACTCGGCATCTTTCCGAGCCGGCAGATTGAATTTGCACGGATGAATGTCAATTTCATGATAACTTCCAAACGTCGGCTTCTTCAATTGGTCAATGAAGGAGTTGTGACAGGGTGGGATGATCCAAGGATGCCTACCATCAGTGGGGTGAGGAGGCGCGGTTATCCCGCTGATGCCATACGTGTATTCTGTGATAAAGTAGGCATAGCTAAGCGTGACAACTGGATTGAAATTGAGCTTCTTGAATCCTGTGTTCGAAATGAGCTTAATCAGACTGCTTTAAGACGTATGGCGGTGTTAGATCCGATCAGGGTAGTGATCACCAATTATCCGGAAGGACAAACAGAATTATTGCCATCCGAAAACAATCCGGAAGATGAATCAACAGGTCATCGTGATATCCCATTCGGTCAGGTTATTTTGATCGAACGTGAGGATTTTATGATTGATCCGCCAAAAAAATATTTCAGATTAGCTCCCGGGGCAACTGTTCGTCTGAAGAGTGCTTATATTATTACTTGTCATGATGTTATAAAAGATGAAGCATCAGGAGAAGTTGTGGAAGTTCATTGCAATTATTACCCTGATTCAAAAAGTGGTTCTGATACGAGCGGTATAAAAGCAAAAGGTACGCTGCATTGGGTTCACGAAGCTTCTGCTATCAGTGGTGAAGTGAGAATGTTCGAACGATTGTTTACAGCAGAAAATCCAATGGATGAAGGTTCGGATTTTATGAGTAAAGTAAATCCTCAATCGCAAAAAGTGATAAAAAATATAAGACTTGAGCCTGCATTTGCAAATGCAGCTGATGGTGATAACTTTCAGTTTATCAGGCACGGGTATTTTACAGTTGACAGAGATTCAAAACCCGATCATCTGGTATTTAACCAAACCGTTTCATTGAAGGAAGGGTGGAGTCCTAAAGAATAATTATTATTTGGTAGTGATAAATGAAAAAGATGTTCGTAGTCTCAGACCACGAACATCTTTTTTCATTTATTCATGCTGGCAAATTAAATTGACAGAGAAGTATCAGAAGTGAATAGTGTAATTTATGTCGCCTATTTTAACAGGAACAAAATCAACTTCAATATCACTGCTAAGATTTGAGGCTATAAATTGATCAACATATCCTACGCCATGACCATCATAATCTGCAGATGCAAAACGCCATGAGGGGCAGGGACCTGTACCAGTAATACAATTCCGGATCATATATCGATCCGCTTCATCGATGATATTATCCTTATTAATATCTGCAGCCAAACGCTGTAAGGGATTTAATCTGATTTCTTGATTTATATATTTTCCGACACGGACCCAATCGAGTGTTGAAATCCCATTGTGACTATAGTCGGTAGATTGGGGAACCACTGTATAGTCTTTACCTGCTTCTAATCCGGAGAATGAAAATTCATCTTCATTTGATGATGCGATGATCGTTTGATTTGACATCAGCAAAACAGTAAAATTGTTGATGTGGACTACCTGTCCATCATAAGCGATTTTACCCTTGATCGTAAAAAACTGATGTATTTCTTCTGGTACTGCACAGGCTGATAGAAGCAAGGCTATCATCAGCATTAATAAACTTTTGTTCATGGTCAAATGAGTTGAGATTAAAAACATTTTTATTAAAATTGGCTGAATATTTTAATCAGAAGGATCTATTCACATCTCCAAGCGCGATAGGTAAAAAATTCACTGTGGTATTCGCATTCAAATGAGGGATGGGGAATTGATCAATAAAGCCAACCCCATTTCCATCAAAATTTTCAGTGACGAATCTAAACGTTGTTGCTGTACAGGGTGTATTGAGGAGGCAACCATAAACCAATTCTAAATCGGCCTGATTGATGTGATTGTCCAGATTGACGTCTGCAGCCATTTTTTTCTGCCATGTATTTAACTCATCAATGCCCTCCGTGTATTTCCTGATGATCACAAAATCGATTGCTGTAGTTCCCATAAAACCTTTTTTTATGGATTGAGGAACCACCATATACGATTTCCCTTCTTCAAGATTTGTGAATTCAAATTCATCATCTGTCGTTGAGGCTATGATCTGATCTCCGGATATCAGGTTTACCCGTGTGATGTACTTTGTTGTTAAAAGAGAATCGGTCAGGAAAGGATCAAAAATTTCGTAGCCATTTCCGACTTTTCCCTTTATCGTATAGGTGTTTTTGGAATCATCGAAGTGGCAACTGAATAAGAATAGGCATGAGAGAAGGAGCACTAAATTTTTGCTCGTATTCATGGCTCAAAAATTAAGTGAAAGGATGAATAATTCGCCTCCTAAAATATTAAAAGAAATTAGAATATCCTAATCCCAGCTATAGAAAAGGTGCCCGGATGGATCAGAATTGAACATAAAGACCCACCTTCATCGGTGCACTTGGATCATCTCCCATCCGGGTCTCAATGTTAAATGAAATGTCTTCATCAATATCAAAGTCTTTGAGATGGGCATCAACAAAGGCGTCAACGCCATTCAACAACCACACAAAGGCGAATCCTACAATAGCGGTCTGTTTGTTCTTATTCGCTTTATCGCGTACTAGTCGAATGGTGGCAGCATCAGGATATAATGGAATATTTGCTTTGAGGATGTCGGAGCATTTAGTAGGTGTGTATGGAGTACCATCGATCCTATGGATATAAGCATCACGGAGACATCTGTATTCACGGGTATTATAAATCATCAGCCAACCGACACCGCCTACAGCACCCCACACAAACGGAACCCTCAGATAGCTTTTATTATAAATCTGTCCTGATCCAGGTACGACCAGGCTCATCAACATTGATTTTCCGGGACGGCCTTTGAATATCGAACCTTTCTTTATATGCGTAGTCGTTTCGACAACCCCTGTACTGTCCTCGATGGATTGAGCATGTAGAGCGCCACCGGAAAAAAGTGATGCTAAAATGATAACAAAGGAGAAAATGACTTTCATCAGAATAGTAAACGATCTATAGACCTAATTAGCGTTCAAGATTCCCGATCGATTCCTTCGAGCAGGTCAAGGATGTAATTCAGTTCTTTATCGTTCTTGAATGGGATCTGAATATTACCGGTGCCGTTATCCTTATAGTGTAACGCAACCTGTACTCCAAGCATAGATCGCAATTGTTGTTGGATCTGATTTAGTTCGGCTGATTTTCGACTTGACGTATCTGATTTAGCAGACTTTGATTTTTTATTTTTATTCCCGGGTGTTGCTTCAAGATATTTGGAAACCAATTTTTCTGTTTCCCGGACACTTAATCCTTTTGACATAATTTCGCCGAGCACCATCAATTGCGCACTTATATCGTCAAGACTTGCTATCGAACGAGCGTGGCCCATTGAAATCTCATCTTTGCGCAGAGCCTGTTGAATTTGCGGGGGCAGTTTTAAAAGGCGAAGAAAATTGCTGACAGTACTTCTTTGTTTGCCAACCCGTTGGGATAATTCCTCATGTGTAAGCTTGCATTCGTCAATCAGGCGTTGTAAACTGAAAGCCATTTCAATCGCATTAAGATCTTCCCGTTGAATATTTTCAACAATCGCCATTTCAAGCATACCCTGATCATTGGCTAATCTGATGTAGGCAGGAACTGACTTCAACCCGGCTATTTTGGAAGCACGCAACCGTCTTTCACCTGAGATCAATTGGTAGGAACCCTCATTCATCCTGCGGATCGTGAGTGGCTGAATTATGCCATGGACAAGAATTGATTGGGCTAGCTCCTGGAGGCTGGCTTCATCAAAATCCTTTC
>JBBSAQ010000053.1:0-31349 GCA_038252065.1 Chitinophagales bacterium | reverse complement strand
GCAGGTGATCCACAAACGATCGATCCTGCGACGATCAATGATCCCGGACACAGTCCTGCACCGGACAATGAATCTGCACCTGTACTTTCAAATGTGAGCTTGTGGCCAAACCCTGTGAACGGAAGAGTAAATCTAAGTTTCGCCTCACATGCTAACCAGGAAGTGAAATACAGACTGGTTAATTTCCTTGGACAGGTGATGCTTAGTGATAAGATCGAAGCCCATACAGGACCGAATACACAAAAGGTAGATGTATCAGGTATACCTGAAGGAAGTTACCTGATGGAAATGAAGACGGAGAAAGAGGTGTATACAAAAGTGATCGTAGTGATGCAGCAAAAATGATCCAGAACGTATAAGCGTGAGAAACAAATTCTCCTTCTAAAAAGTAGAGATGCGATTAGTCGCATCTCTACTTTTTTATTTAATCGTACGCTGAGCGGTATGCCATGAAATTGAATTTATCGTATTATTTATGGATGTAAATTATTAGCTTTGAGAATTGGTCCCAAAAGGGAAAACCATGAATTCCCATCACTTTTTCTCTTAAGATCAAAAATTCCATGCTGTATTGGCCGGAGGAATTCCGCAATTGATCATTTACTTTATTTCGAAACTTTACTTATATAACGATGAATCCAAGACTTACTTTCAATCACCTGGTCAGAACAATGAACTTTTTTACTTTTCTGGTTATCCTCTTTTTATCCATAACAACCAGAAGCCTAAGCGCCCAGAATGTGAATGTCAACCCCGGAGCGGGTTCTTATCCCACCCTAAAAGATGCGTTTGACGCCATCAATGCAGGAACACATACCGGAGTCATCACCATTCAAATAGTCGGAAATACCACTGAGACTTTATCTGCGGTATTGAATGCAAGCGGTGCTGGATCGGCCAGTTATACCTCCATTTCAATAATACCATCTGGTGGACTTATGAGATCAATTAATGGTTCGATTGCAGGTCCACTGGTGGATCTCAATGGTGCGAATAATGTAACAATAGACGGATTGAATTCCGGAGGCAATTCGCTTACAATTGATAACCAGAATACGGGTGTTGCGCCAACAAGCACTTTAAGATTTATTAATGATGCATCATCAAATACGATTCAGAATACGACCATTCTTGGGGCATCCACAGCTGTTGCCACCGGAACAATATTCTTCTCTACTTCTGGAGGTGGTACCGGCAACGATAACAATCTCATCAACAACAGTACAATTGATGCAAGTACAACAGGTTCCGCTGTCAATGGCATTTTGAATATAGGCACTGTTACGGCAGGACAGGAAAATAGTAGTAATACGATCAGTAATTCCAATGTTTCGAATTTTTTTAGTGCCACGCTGTTATCCTCCGGAATTCTCATTGGTGCCGGAGCTACTAATTGGACCATCTCAGGCAATAAATTGTATCAGAGCACGGCGAGAACGTATACGACTGCTAATATTCATAATGGAATATCAGTGCAATCAGGCAATGCCCACAATATTTCTGACAACATTATAGGGTATTCTTCTGTCAGTGGAACCGGTACATATACCATGATGGGCACAATTGCAACGCGATTTATTGGAATAAACCTCGCAGTAGGGACCACTACAGCCACTACAGTGAATGGCAATGTCGTGACTGCATTCAGTCTTGCAACTTCAAGTGGTGCTGCTACAACAAATGGAATTCTATGTGGGATCAATGTAACAAGTGGTAATGTGAATATTGGTACGATAACAGGTAATACAATTGGGGCATCGACAGGCGTAGCATCCCTTGCAGCTACCCCAACAAGTACTGGTGGTGTCATTGTTGGCATTAATACATCCTCAACTGGTGCAATCACAATTCAAAACAATATCATCGGAGCATTTCAATGTATAGGATCTACTCCGGCAGTAGCAGGTTCTGTTATTGGAATAAATATTTCGGGGGTAGCCTCATCCTTGACTATCTCTAACAATACTATAGGGAATAGTACAGCTGATAACATGCAGGGTGGTAATCTGGGGACCACAACAGGGGCAACCATTGCCATCGGCATCAACATGCCATCTGTTCCACTTACCCCCACAATTTCAAACAATACGATTCAAAACTTTTCATCTTTTGGATCAGGTACAGGAAATGTGAGGGGGATTTTTACAAGCACAACTTCAAGTGCTATCGCAACCTATACGATCAGCAATAATACCATTTCAAATCTAAAAACAAATTCTTCCCTTGTCGGTGCATCAAGCGGACTTACTGCAGCCGCAGGCATACAATATTTTCCGGGTGTCAACTCCGTAATCTCGGGAAATATCATCTCCAATATTCAGGGGCTGAATACGGGTCTTCTAAATACAGTCATTACCGGTATTTCTGCTGCACAGGCCACAACTCCAATGTATTCATCGAATAGAATATTTGATATTACAAATGCAAGCACTGCCACTTCGGCAACTGCTCCTGGTGTAGCTGCAGGCTTTACGATTCGTTCAGGTACGACGGATATAACCATTGTCAATAATATGATTTCTTTGGGATCTTCACAAAATACGAATACAAGTTTTATAGGCATCTGGGCCAATCATGGCTCCACACCTAACCCAATAGATAATATTTACTTTAATTCAGTTAACATCACAGGTGTAGCTGCAGCAGGTGCACAACCAAGTTTTGGTTTTTTCAGGGGCGACTTCACAACCACTGCCAGAGTTGTTCCGGTTGATATCCGGAATAACATTTTTACAAACAATCGAAGTGGTGGAACCGGTGCACATTTTGCAATCGCAAATGATTTCGGTGCGACCGTGAGTGCAACAGGTTGGGGCATGAATGCATCTACCTACAATGTATTAAATGCTGCTGTCTCGACTGTAGGCTGGTGGGGTGGTAATCAAACATTTGCAGGTTGGCAAACTGCTTCCAATGGTGATGCAAACAGTTTTTCGGGGATTACAGTGACGTATATTAATCCTGCAAATGATCTGCATCTGAATATGGGTTTGACACCTACCGTAATTGAGTCAGGTGCAATACCAATACCCGGTATTACAACGGATTATGATAATCAGGTCCGACCTGGTCCGGGGGGATCAATCAATGGTGGTGCAGTTTTTCCTGATATTGGTGCAGATGAATTTGATGGTGTTCCGCTTGATTTGAGTCCACCTCTTATAACCTATACACCACTAACAAATTCAATTTGTACAAACTCCTATTCTTTTACCGCAACAATTGCAGATGTAACCGGAGTAAATACAAGTATGGGTACGAGACCAAGAGTTTGGTTTAAAAAATCAACAGAGAACAACGTATTGCCTCCTACAAATACTTCTGCAGATGATGGATGGAAATACGCTGAAGCCACTAATACAAGTTCACCGTTCACTTTTATAATTGATTATAACTTATTATCCAGCCCTATAATGCCCGGAGATGTAATCCAGTATTTTGTTGTGGCACAGGATTTATCTATGCCACCTAATGTAGGTACAAACATCGCTACATATCCTGTTGGTTTTACACCGGCAAGTGTGGCACTGGCACCCGGAGCTTTTCCCGTTACAGGTGTTAATTCATACACGATCCTGGCGAATCCTGTTTCAATTAATACAATGGCATCCCCTAATTCAATTTGCATTAGTGGCGATGTCCAGTTATCATTAACCGGAGACCCGGTAACCGGAGCACAATATCAATGGCAAAGCTCACCAACCGGTTTGAATACATGGAATAATATACCAGGAGCTACTACTACACCCTATACTGTGGTTGCAGTGACCTCATCAACTGATTATCGGGCCATTATTTCATGTGGCGGCACGCCGATTTCTGCATCACCTTCTACGCTAGCTACGGTAACCGTAAGCAGCCCCATGGTACTGACTACAACTCCAGGTACAGAGTGTGGTCCAGGTCCTGTTTCGGTTACTTTAGGAGCTACAGGTTCACCAGGAGCTACTTTAAATTGGTATGATGTTTCCACGGGCGGCATTATATTAGGTTCCGGACCTTCTTTCAATACCCCGCCAATATCAACTACAACAACTTATTATGTGGATGCAGGTGAGAGTGGTGGAAGTGCAAGTGTGGGGCTCCCCGCAGCTTTACCAACTGCCACATCAGGAGCAGGAACCACTAACTTCGGTCTTGTCTTCGATGTCTTCGCTCCTTTTACTTTGAACACTGTGGTAGTATATGCTATAGCAGCCACTCCAGGTACACCGGGTACGGTTACGATCGATGTGGTAGATGGCTCTGGTGCTATTTTACATTCACAGCTCGTGAACGTCACTGGAAATCCTGTTGCTTCTGCAGTTGGGGAGGTGGTGACATTAAACTTTAATATAGTTCCGGGAACTAATCTTAAATTAAGACCAGGATCACGTACGGGTATCACAGGACTTCTCTTTGAACCCTCTGCGTCTGCTCCAGGTGGCAACTACGGTTATCCGTTTACGGTTCCCGGTGTCTTAAGCATCACTGCTAGTACACTGACCGCACCTCCTGCGAATACACCGCGTCTGGACTTGTATTATTATTTTTATAACTGGCAGATTTCGTACGGATGTACTACGCCAAGGGTGCCTGTGGTAGCCACCATTACCAATGACCCTCCGGTTTGTCCGGCCAATCAATCAGTTTGTATCAATGCACCAGCTTTTGCACTAACAGGTGCTACACCAGCTGGCGGTGTTTATAGTGGCCCTGGCGTTTCCGGCGGAATGTTTAATCCGGCTGCTGCAGGTTTTGGAACGCACACTATTACATATACGATCTGTTCGCTCACCTGCACTTTTACTATTACAGTCAATTCATTGTCTGTAGCTCCAATTTCAATTGCAGAAACCTCAGGAACAACCAATAATGATGGTATTATTTGTGCTGGTGCATCTGCCACATTAACAGCTACGGGTGGCGGAACGTATGCATGGAGCACCGGAGCTACCACACCTGATATTACGGTTACTCCTGCAGGGACAACTACTTATACAGTAACTGTAACCGATGCAGGAATGTGTACAGGGACATCCTCCGCAACTATTACTGTGAATCCACTCCCGACGCCAATTATTACGGCGACACCAGGTACTATGGTTTGTTCGCCTCAAACTATAACATTAGATGCCGGACCTGGATATAGCAGCTATATGTGGACTGGCGGTGGAACATCCCAATCGATCGTTGTTTCTATGTCAGGAACATATGGTGTAACAGTGACTGATGCTAACGGATGCGCTGGATTTAACTCTTCTACAGTTACAATTAATCCACCACCCACCTTAAGTGAAACACATGTTGATCCATCGGACTGCTTTACAAATAATGGTTCAATCGATCTGATGGTTACTCCCGCAGGTAGTTATAGTTATAATTGGTCCACATCTAATGGTAGCGGACTGATCAACGGCCAGGAAGATCAGAGCGGTCTTTCTATAGGAACTTATAATGTTACAGTGACAAATAATGCCGGAGGTTGTACTGCTACACAAGTAATTGTTTTAAATGTACCCGGTGGATGTGGTACTTGCTCGCCTGTACAATCCGTCAGTGTTTTTCCAACATTGATTTGTCCAGGTGATGCAGCTATTTTCACAGCTATTGGGCCGACTCAGGGTGCGACACTTACATGGTGGGATATGGCTACTGGCGGTACTCAGGTAGGAACGGGAAATCCATTTGGCAGTCCACCACTTTTTACAACGACGACATATTGCGTTCAGCAGGATATCACAATCAGTAATGATATTTCATTTGCCTATACCGGAATGGAGCAGACCTTTGTTGTACCTGCTGGAGTAAACCAGATCTCAATAACTACGTTTGGCGCGCAAGGCGGAAATGTGCATGGAGGAGGAGGTGGATTAGGTGGTTCCTCAACAGGGACTCTTAATGTTATTCCCGGGCAAACTCTTTTTATCAATGTTGGTGGACAGGGAGGAACACCTGCAGCAGGTTTCAATGGTGGTGGTCCTGGTGGAGGAAATGGAGTACCTGCTGGTGGAGGTGGTGGCGCATCTGATGTGAGGGTAGGTGGCAATGCATTAGTCAATCGAACGATAGTTGCAGGCGGCGGCGGTGGAGCTGCCCAGAAATTTATAGGCAGTAGCAGTAACTCAGGCGGATTTGGCGGTGGCTTTGATGGCGGTGCAGGAACCAATACTACCGGCGCTTTTGGCGGTGGTTTTGGTACCCAGCTTGCCGGAGGAACTGGTGGAGCTGGTGGTGGTGGTGGTGCTGATGGCACTTCAGGTTCCTTGGGTTTAGGCGGAAATGGAGGAAATGACTTCAATTTTTTTGTTTCTGGCGGTGGCGGCGGCGGCGGCTATTATGGCGGTGGCGGTGGTGAAGCCGGTGATGATAGTAACATCGGTGGTGGTGGCGGTGGTGGTGGCTCAAGTTATACTGGCGGCGTGTTTAACTCAACAACCACTACAAATGTGCGGAGCGGTAATGGTTTGATTTTATTAAGTTTCAACGGACCATGTAGCTCAACACGTGTATGTGGAACAGTGATCGTAGATAATACCCCACCAGCCATAAATTGCCCAGCCTCAGTGACGGTACAATGCGCAGGCCAGGTACCATCGGTCAATATTCAAAGCGTGACTGCAACTGATAATTCAGGTGGAACACCTACTATCACTTTTGTAAATGATGTCACTTCAAATCAATCCTGTGTAAATCGCTTTACAGTGGTCAGAACGTATAGGGCTACTGATGCCTGTGGCAATTCAGCATCATGCTCACACACCATAACGGTGTTTGATAATATAGGTCCGGTAATCGCATGCCCGGCACCTTTGACATTCCAGTGTGCAAGTCAGGTTCCTACTGCTACTCCGGGTTCAATAACGGCTACAGATAATTGTGGTGGCGGCGCTACAATCAGTTTCGGCGGTGATCAAATCGTCAATCAGACATGTGCAAACAGATTTACCATTTTACGGAATTATACGGCTATCGATGCTTGCGGAAATACTTCAACATGCATTCAGACCATTACAGTATTTGACAACACACCTCCGACGCTCATATGTCCGGGTAATACCACTGTTCAATGTGCAAGTCTGATACCTCCTGTCAATTTGAATCTGGTAGCCGTAGACAATTGTGGCGGTACTCCACCGGTCATAACATTTGTAAGTGATGTAAATTCAAATCAAACATGTGCCAACAGGTTTACAGTCACGCGTACGTATCGGGCAACAGATGCATGTGGGAATTCAGCGATTTGCACTCAACTGATTACAGTCTTTGACAACACACCACCTACATTCACTTGTCCTGCGAATTTGACTGTGGCATGTGTAGGCGATGTACCAGCGGCCAATTTGAATTTAATAGCTACTGACAATTGTGATGGCCCTGCTCCTGTCATCACTGTGGCATCAAACATTACAACGAATCAAACATGTGCGAACCGGTTTATTCTAAACAGAATTTATAGAGCAACTGATGCTTGTGGAAATTCAGCTACCTGTGCACAGATTATTACGGTGTTTGATAATGTGGCCCCAACGATAACGATTACTGATCCTTTATTCGCTGGTATTCCTAATAACGGAACGCTCGAAGTTCAATGTTATGGTCAGGATCCGAATTGGGATCCACCGACCTTCTCACAGGCAAGTGCTTCTGCTACGGACAATTGTGGAGGAACCGTTACGATAACATACAATCATACATTTATCAATGGAGGAGATTGTATACATGATGGTTATATCAACCGGTATCGTCTGACATGGACAGCTACTGACGCATGCGGGAACAGTAGTAGCCGCGTTGCATTTGTGAATTTGGTAGATGAGATTCCACCTGTGATTCAGGGAGTTCCTGCCAATATCACAGTTAATTGTGATGAAATTCCGGATCCACCTCAGAATATTACAACGGCAGATGAATGTCTGTGTGCATGTGTAATTACATATCATCAGTCAACCCCATTACCGGGTTGCCAGAATGGACAGGTGATCGTGAGAACTTGGACAGCAACAGATGATTGTGGAAATCAAACGATTGCAACACAGACTATAATGCTGAAAGATGGTGAAGGACCTGAATTGCAAATCATTCAACCTGAACTTGCAGGCCTGCCCAATGGATCTGTCCTTGATTATACTTGCGAAGAAGGGGGTATTCCCTCATTCTTTAATAATCTAGGGACCCAATCTGTTACCGCACTGAATTCCTGCGGAGGACCTGTGATCATTAAGTTCGGCAGCACGAATTTTGAAACACGCAATTGCGGTTTCTATGGATATTTACAACAGAAGACATTTACATGGACTGCAGTAGATCCATGTGGAAACATCACCACAATGACTATCACTGCACAACTGATAGATAATGAACCACCGGTACTTGTAGGTGTTCCTTCTATGACATGTATTGGAGATCCCGCTCTGAATAGTATAGAAGCTATTGATAATTGCGATCATGGGACTTTTACTTATTCCGATAAAACAATTCCCAATCCATGCGGAACCGGAACAGCTATACGCAGAACATACCGGGCTAGTGATCAATGCGATAATGTATCAGAGGCTACAGCCATTCTAATACCAAATGATGGACAGGGACCAACCATGGTGTTCACCAATCCCGCTCTTGCAAACCTGGGTCCTGGTGAAATACTCGTGGCAGATTGTTCTGCTGACTTTGGAGTCACAGATGTAAGTGTTGATGACAGATGTCCCGGTACGGAGATAACCTTTGATGACAGAGTCAGTTTAAATGCAAACTGTTCAGAAAATGGCGTGATTTCTTCTCATCAAATGACATGGACAGCCACAGATTTGTGTGGCAATAATTCCACTCTTTCAGTTTTGGTCATTGTAGTTGATCATACCCCACCTGTTTTTGCGAATCACGCAAGTGAAATCACCATCGGATGTCACGATCCACTACCTGTCAATACCGCAACGGATAATTGCGGCTCAGTCGTCATGACTGTCAGGGATAGTATTCTTGACGGTCCATGTATTTACGAATATGACATTTTGCGGCATCTCACGGCAACGGATCCTTGTGGTAATTCCACTTCGCTCACACAGACTATTCATGTAGGAGATGGAAGCGGTCCTATCATCTCCGGCGTGGAGGATGTGGTCTGTGACGATCTCTCCACTCCTAATGTCACAGCATGGGATCCATGTGCGGAGCAAAATGTACCCGTCAATATGACACAGGAAATCCTGGATATACCTTGTCATGATGGCACTATCATCGAGAGAACCTGGACAGCCACTAGTGTATGCGGCCATGTAACAACAGTCACCCAGACTTTTATTCTTGATGACAATACTCCACCGGAAATTCAGATTCCAACTTATTCTGTCATCCTAAAATTCCTGGATAATCCGGACCATTCCAACCTTGTATTTTTATCCCAATCGGATATAATAAAAAGCCTGAATGACCTTGATGCAGGCAGCATTTCATTCTTTGATGATTGCGGTGAAGAGATTAAGCCTGAATTTACACTTGATGTGTCTTATTCTGAAAATTGTGCAGTAGATGGATATTTTGAACGGCGGACATATACATGGGTAGCTGAGGATGCATGTGGAAATGCAGCCATCATTTCATTCACGATTGATATCATGGATGATATTCCTCCGGTATTTAGTGGAGTTCCAGAGGATGCAACTATCACTTGCCAACCACTGCCGTCTATACCCTCAGTTCAGACTGAAGATCCTGCTCAACCTGTTACAGTAGTTTATTCAGAGCAGATCATCAATGGAAGTGGCCCGGGCGAGTTTGATGTTACAAGAACCTGGACAGCAACGGATGCCTGTGGTAATTCCTCATCTGCTATGCAGCATATTATATGGATTCCGAATACCTTACTTGATTGTGGAATCCTTCTTCCCGAATTAGTTGAATGTAATTCGCATAATGTTGCAATTGGCAGTGTTGTTTCCGGTGGTTTGGGAGAATTGACTTACAAGTGGGAAGTGGAAGGTGAAAAATGTTTCATTGAAAGTGGACAAGGCACTCCTGGCATTTCAATTTATCTTGGTTTCACGGAAGTCACGCTCATCCTTACGGTCACGGATGCTTTTGGATGTTCCACTATTTGTTCTGCTGCACTGGATTGTATTGATCCTGTTAGCAATCCTTTTATTGGATTACCGGTGACCTCTGATGCGACCCGGATGAACATTGGTGTTCATCGCATAGTTGAATCAAATGCAGATACAAAGGGGAGAGGGCAGCAGTTTAACCTGTGGCCTAATCCGGCTAACGAAAGCGTAAATCTGAATTTCACTTCACTTGTTAACCAGGAAGTGAAATACAGACTGATTAATTTCCTTGGCCAGGTGATGCTCAGGGATAAGACCAATGCACGTAAAGGAGCAAATACACAAAAAGTTGATTTGTCAAAAATTCCGGAAGGAAGTTACCTGATGGAAATAAGGACAGAGAAGGAGATGTATGCTAAAGTGATTGTAGTCATGCGACACAATTAAATTGTATATGTCATATTGAAATAAAAATAGTACGGACAGGTCGCAACTTGTTCGTACTATTTTTATTTCAATAGGTCCGTATTCTCAGGACATTGACTATTCCGCTCATTTATTTAGATCCATCCTGACTCATTGAACTGCACACCTGAAAAACACTTAAACAAAAACATGGAATATTTTTTTTAATACATATGAATGATGAAAAGAATCTCAGATCAAATTTCTTCTTGTTCTAAACTGTGCTTCATTTCAATCTTGATGAGTATTTGGTTTACGCCCTTAATGGCCCAAACAACGTTTAGTAACTCGACTGTTATAACCATTCCGGCAAGTGGTACAGGAAATGCAAATCCTGCATCTCCTGCCACACCCTATCCCTCCAACATAGTGGTATCCGGAATGTCGGGATCTATTATCAAAGTAACTGTTACATTGAATGGCCTTTCGCATACGGCTACCAATGATATTGATATGCTTCTCGTAGGTCCTACGGGTGCAAAAATTATTTTCCTTTCTGATATCGGTGGAGGTAGTGGTTCGCTCAATATCACATTTGATGATGCCGCTGCATCACAGGCCTCGAATCCCCTGTCATCCGGAACATTCAGACCTACAGATGTCAGTACAAGTGCAATTGATAATTTTCCAGCCCCCGCACCTGCTGTTGCGGCAGCTGATGAAGCCGCACCGGGTTTAAGTAATGCCGGCACTGCAACCTTTGCAAACAAGTTCGCAGGCACCACACCTAACGGAACCTGGAGCCTTTATGTGGTTGATGATGTCGGAGGAGATGTCGGAAGCATGTCCGGCGGATGGAGTCTTACCATTACATCAGGTGTTCCGGCGGCCCCAACAACTACTAACATTGCTTCATCGCAGAATCCTTCTTTTACCACTGCACCAAACAATTTGGTCACTTTTACATCCACAACAACTGTGTCCGGTTCAGGTGTGCCGGTGACATCCGGTACAGTAACTTTTACAGAAGGAGCAACCACGCTTGGAGGACCTGTTGCTTTGAACGGAAGCGGACAGGCAAGTTTTACATCAAGTACACTTACGGAGGGAAATCACATCATCACAGCCACTTATAATGGAACATCAAGTTTTGTACAAAGCACGGGATCCATTACGCAAATCGTCAATAATCATACTAATGTCAGCGGTAATATGTATTGTAATCCGGGAACAATTGCGATCCCGGTTACAGGGCAAACCGTTGGAATTGCGCAGCCGTATCCTTCGAATATTTATGTCTCGGGTGTTGGTGGAACGATTTCAAAAGTAACTGTCCAGCTTAATGGATTTGCCCATAACTCTTCACCTGATGATGTAGATCTGTTACTCGTAGGTCCGGGTGGTCAGAATGTAATCCTGATGTCAGATTGCGGAGGTGCCGTTGCTGTATCAGGTGTGAACCTCAATTTTGACGATGCGGCTGCAAGTTTTCTGCCTGATGGAGGACCACTTACATCCGGTACATATAAACCCAGTAATTATAATTCCGGCACAGATACATGGAATCCTCCTGCCCCTGCTCCTTCAGGCAGCGTTCTTCTTTCGGCTTTCAATGGCGGCAGTGCTAATGGTACCTGGGCATTGTATGCCATTGATGATGCTGGTGGTGATATAGGAAGTATAGCGAGTTGGTGTCTGACGATTTTATCCGGAGCAGTCCCTGCCACATCTACGGTGCTTTCATCATCACAAAATCCATCATTCACCACCTCTCCAAATAATGTAGTAACTTTTACAGCCATGGTGACCAGTTCCGGTAATCCGGTTGCTTCAGGCACAGTCACCTTCTCTGAAGGATTTACCACTCTTTCAGGACCTACCAATGTAAATGGAAGTGGCCAGGCAACTTTTACCACGAGTGCTCTTGCTGAAGGGACCCACATCATCACGGCTACGTATAATGGAAATGTCAATTTTGCCCAAAGCACAGGAACACTTTCACAGGAAGTAAATTCTCATACCGTTGTTACAGGTGGAAATATGTTTTGTAATCCGGGTGCTTTCACCATTCCTGGAAGTGGTAATAATGCTGACCCTGCTACGCCTTATCCATCCAACATATTTGTCACCGGATTAAGTGGAAATATTGCAAAGGTGACAGTAAAGATCAACGGATTTGGTCATGCCAATCCGGATGATGTTGATATAATGCTTGTTGGACCTGGTGGTCAAAATATAACAGTGATGTCCGATGCAGGAGGGACGACGGCTGTGTCCGGCTTGAATTTTACATTCGATGATGTAGCAGCGTCTTCATTGCCTGATGGACCCACATTAACTTCCGGTACATTTAAGCCAAGCAACTATGGTGGTGGTGATACATGGCCCTCACCTGCACCGGTATCTTCAGGCGGAATACTTCTTTCTGCATTCAATGGAAGTGGTGCTAACGGTACCTGGAAACTGTTCGTGTATGACGATGCAGGAGGTGATGCCGGCACTATCACAAGCGGATGGTGCCTCATCTTCGGAACTCTTCCCGGTGTCACACTTCAACCTGCTAACCAAAATGTATGTGCAGGAAATAATGCTACTTTTACATCGACTGCAGATGGATTTCCAGCTCCTACTGTACAATGGCAATTCAGCACAGATAACGGGATGAACTGGAATAACATTGGTGGGGCTACGAATACAACATTAACCTTCGTCACCACCATTGCCGATAATGGAAAACAATATCGTGCCGTATTTACAAATAGTAATGGAAGTACAAATTCAAATGCGGCCACCCTCACAGTACTATCACCAAATGCATCGTTTGCGTATAGTGAAAATGGTTACTGCCAGTTAGGATCAGATCCAACGCCTGTAATCTATGGAACACCGGGAGGAACATTCAGTGGACCGGGCCAGGTTTCACTCAATGCAGGAACAGGTAAAATTGATGTTTCGGCAAGTACTGCAGGGGGACCTTATACAATCTCATATAATACAGGTGGTGCTTGTCCCGCATCAACTACTTTCCAGATATCAATTGTCAACTGTCTTCCCGGTGCCACGATGACCGATGCGATCATCATCGACAATGGTACTCCGGGATCTGCTGAACCGAATGATCGCATAAGACTGACCACAACGATCACAAATGGTCAGGCGGCTAATTATGAAGCTATCCAAATGATGCTGAATAATGATCCAAGAGTCACTTTTGTGCCAGGCTCTTTCAAATCAACACCTGTAGCAGTCAATGATCAGTACACTGCGATATTAAATACTGCATTAGTTGTGCCTTTAGCCACTGGTGTTTTGCAAAATGATTTCGACGATAATATTCCCGGACTCAGTGTCACAGCACACACGAATCCTGCTCAGGGTAATCTTGTCATCAATCCAAATGGATCATTCACGTATACTCCAAATAATGGATTTACGGGTAATGATGCATTTACGTATACCATTTTGGATTCAGATGCGCAGACAAATACGGGGACCGTGAAAATACATGTACAATAAAATCAGTGAAGGCTACGGCTGAGGCGAAAGAATCTAATCCAGTAAAAATCAACCGCAGGTAAATTATCAATACAAATCGAGATAACTTTATGAAAATGTGTAAATGCTACAATTTTGTTTGTGTACTATTTGTTTGTTTGTTTTTTGCAGCAAGAGTTTCTGCACAGAATAATCTGGCAGCCGGTGACCTCTACTTCGTAAGCTACCAATCCGATTTTGATCCGACCAATACATTCACTGTTGGAATAGCTGAGTTTGAAGACCGGTTTTCTATAGTGACCCTGAAGCCCGGCGGAATTGCAGCAGGAACAGTTATTTATTTTACCACTCGTGGGTGGAACGGACCAGGAAACAACTGGCTTGACGAAAGTTATCCCCCATTTACTTTTGGATTGGGTAGTGAAGCTGTTATTAAATGGGTAGTACCCGCAGGCGGTTTAGCCCAGGGAACGGAGGTTTTTTTTATCAATACATATCACGATGAAGTTCCATCACCAAATGAGTATTATACGTGGGGCGCATATTCTAATGAAGCCGGAACCATTTTGTTCGGTGTGGTAACCAATGTTACCGCAATAGTTCCCGGACCCCCACCTGCAACTGATGGTATGAGCTTACCTGTCAGTGGAGACAATATTTTAGTTTATCAGACCGGCCCGACAGGAGGACCTACCGGCACATATAATGATTTACCCATTCGCTTTATTACAGCTATCCTTGCAAATATCCGACCTGCAGATGTTGGAACCCCTACCAGTTATGCGAACTGGGACCTAGTGCCAAATAATCCTAGTGAAAGCAGCCTTCCTCCGGGTTTAGTAAATGGCCAGACAGCCTTTCTTATGTCACCTGGCCCGTTACCTCAACTAACATCACCAGTACCCGGAACAGTTGAACCCGATAATGGAAAATACAATTGTACAGGTACTCCCTCCTGCTCAGCTGCCACACTTGGAGCCTCGATTTATAATATTGCTAACTGGACATACAGCAATAATGTTTTTCCGCAAGGTCAATCCAGCAGTTTTTGTCCACTTACTGTATTACCATTAAATACTGTCAGTGCAGCCTCATCGACACCCAATTTGTGTATCATGACTGTTTTAACAAATATTACACATACTACTACGGGTGCTACAGGAATTGGCGTTGCCTCAGGCTTACCGGCAGGTGTGATGGCAAATTTCGCATCCAATACGATCACTATCAGTGGAACTCCTTCTGCTTCGGGTACCTTCATGTACACCATCCCACTGGCAGGAGGTTGTGGTTCAGTAAATGCAACAGGAACAATCACAGTTAAAGCAAACAATACGGTCAGTGCTCCGTCTTCAACTCCTACATTATGTTTAGGTACAGGATTAACCAACATTACACATACAACTACCGGTGCAACGGGTATTGGAGTTGCTTCCAGTTTGCCGGCAGGTGTGATGGCTAATTTTGCATCCAATACCATCACCATAAGTGGAACGCCTATCGCAAATGGTACTTTTATGTACAGCATCCCGCTGACTGGAGGATGTGGCAATGTCAGTGCTATGGGAACAATCACAGTAAATCCTTCCCAAAGCGCAAATTTTACTTATGCCTTAAATGGTTATTGCAAAACAGGTACAAACCCTTTACCGATTATATATGGAAACATAGGCGGTACATTCAGCGCACCTGTAGCTTTAAGCATTAATCCGGCTTCGGGACTCATCAATCTTTCGTTGAGCACGGCCGGTGGGCCATATACAATTACCTATGTGAATGCGGGTGCATGTGCTGATACAAAAACATTTCCTGTATCGATAGTTAATTGTAACCCTGGGGCGATTATGACAGATGCGATTATCATTGATAATGGTACGCCAGGTTCAGCAGAACCTAATGACAGGATTAAATTGACTGCCACGATCACCAATGCACAAGCTGCGGATTATAATGCAGTGCAATTAGTACTGAATGATGATCCGCGTGTTACTTTGGTCGCAGGATCATTTAAGTCAACACCTGTAGCTGTCAATGATTTATATGGCACTACAATAAACACCATGTTGAATGTCCCTGTAGGCACCGGAGTCCTGCTATACGATTTCGACGATAATATTCCTGGACTGAGCGTTACTGCACACACGAATCCTGCTCAGGGTAATCTTGTCATCAATCCAAATGGATCATTCACGTATACTCCAAATAATGGATTTACGGGTAATGATGCATTTACGTATACGATTACAGATTCAGATATGCAGACCAATATTGCAACAGTGAAAATTCATATACAATAATTTTCGTGTTGGTCCCGGAACTTATGCGATTTTTATATAGAGTGCGCATCCCAGCTGTTTGAAGTTTCCAAACTTCAAACCAATATCACAATCATTTTCTATTCGTGAATCATTCGCCTCGGCGTTTCCGCGTAGGGGGAGAGTGGTTGAGCGAAACGCAAGGGTCGGGGGCAAACATGTGAAAACCCAATAAAATTGATTGTTTTTTCATAATCTCTAAGCAGTATCTTACCGCTTGCAAAAACCCAAACCCGAGAATCAATGAATCCACGATTAAATAGCCTCGTCCAATATTCCCTTCTCATTATCACACTGATGGGCGTGAACCTGGGCAGCATAGCACAACCTGTCGTCCCTTCCCCCACCCAGACCGATGTCATCACCATCGATGCCGGAACTCCCGGCTCCGCTGATCCGAATGATCGTATCCAGTATAAAGTCACTATTCAAAACACAGGCAGCTTACCTGCCTTACTTTTACAGCTCAATGCCGTGATTGATTCAAGAACCACACTAGTTCCCGGATCTTTCAAAACTTCTCCATTAGCGTTGGATGATGCGTATACTTCTTTAGGTAATGTCGGCATCACAGTACCCGATGGCGCATCCGATCTGATGGCCAATGACTATGATGATAATCCGGCAGGTCTGACATTGACCGCAGGTACATTTACGACGACACAAGGCGGCAGTATCACCATCAATGCAAACGGAAGTTTTTCATATAACCCGGCTCGCGGTTTCGAAGGAACAGATACGTATGTCTACACACTCAATGATGGCAATGCTGTAAGCGGCGTAACGTCTACAAATACAGGTACTGTCACCATCACAGTCGCCGGAATGATATGGTTCATCAACAACAACGCGGGCGCATGTGCATCAAACTGTGATGGGCGATGGAGCAATCCATATGTTTCGACCACAGCATTCAATACAGACAATACAGGAACAGGCCTGAATCCTGGTGACAATGACATCATCTTTATCTATGCAAATGCGACAGCCTACACCGGTGGTATTGTGTTACGCAATGGGCAAAAATTATTTGGACAGGATATGACTATCACCCTGGCAGCAGCGGCTGGTCTTAGTGTCCCGGCATTCAGTAATGCACTACCCGCAACAAATGGTGCTTCTGCTCCCGATGTGAACATCACCAATGGAAGCGGAGATGGTGTGACTATGGCCACAGACAATACCATGCGAGGCTTTACAGTCGGCAATTGCAGCGATTTCGGAATGGATAACACAACAACAACCTCTGTTGGCAATCTTGTCATCAGTGAAGTGACGATCAACAACACGACAGGTGGCGGATTCGATGCGAGCAATGGAAGTGGTGCATCAATGAATGTTGTTTTCCCAAGTCTGACATCCACATGAGGAGTGAATGGAATCGATCTTACAAGTTGTGCAGGTACATTCACCGTAAATGGAGGGACGATTACAAATCCAACAGGAACGGGTGTGATGATTCTGAATGGATCTGTCACATTTTCATCAAGTGGAGCAGTAACAGATAATACAGGTTTCGCAGTAGACGTCGATAATCATGACAGCAACAATGTTACGTTTTCCGGAAACATAACTTCGACTGGAACAGGAATAAGAGTGCAGAATTGCGGAGGAGGAACCAAGACATTTTCCGGAGGTTCAAAAAGTTTAAATACAGGAGCAAACTCAGGTGTAACACTTACTTCAAATACAGGAGCAACAATCACGATTAGTGGTGGTGGACTTGTAATTACAACAACAAGCGGCACAGGATTTAATGCAACAGGTGGTGCAACTGCAGTCAATGTAACAGGATCGGGAAATACAATCAGTTCACCAACAGGAACTGCTTTAAATGTCAATGCTACAACTATTGGCGCAAGTGGCCTTACTTTCCAAAGTATTTCCTCAGCGAACAGTGCTGCTCCTGATGGTATCATTCTGGACAATACGGGATCTTCAGGTGGATTAACTGTCACAGGTGATGGAAGCAATACTTCTTTAGGTGGAAATAGTTCCGGAGGAACAATAACGAATAAAACCGGAAGTGATTTATCGACTACAACGGGAATTGGTATTTATTTAAATAATACGAAAGATGTGGTCTTAAGAAGAATGACCATAGGGTCCAATCAAAATCATGGAATCCGGGGTTTGTCCGTAACAAATTTTACTTTGGAATACAGCACTTTTAATGGTACTAATGGTACCAATCCTAACAACAATGGATATGACCAATATGGAGAAGGATGTATCGTTTTTGGAAATCAGTCTACCTCCGGATTGACAGGAACCGGAACTATTACCAGTTGTTTGATCAGCGGAGGCAGCGCGCGAAATTTATCAATAGTCAATCCTTCCGGCACACTCAATCGGGTGACCATATCCGGATGCAATTTTGGCCACAACGGAGCCGGAGGCAATGGCAGCCTGTCATTAGAAGCTCGAAGTGGAGCCACACTTAATGCTACTGTTCAAAGTTGCACTTTTACAGGTTCACCAGGGGATGCATCCAACTTTACAGGTCAACAGGGAACTTCAATGGATATTATCTACGGAGGAGTTACAGCCACGCCAGGAACCGGACTTGGAAATGTTATTACGAATAACCATCCAAATAATAATATTGGTGGTAGCAATATTACGCTTGGTTATCAATGGGGACTATGACATTTAATGTTCGAGGCAATACAATGCGCGATGCTAATGGAAGTGCGGTCACATTGTTCAAGGCTCAGCCATTGTCTGGTCCGGCACCTAATGTTTCCGGGGTTTTCGATAACAATATAATTGGAGTAGCAGCTGTTACAAATTCTGGCTCCGCTTCAGGAAATGGTATTTTTGTTTCCGCAGGAGGAACGGGTACAATGTCATATACCATTACCAATAATCAGATTCATCAAATTCATGGTAACTGTCACATTTATGCTGACAATACCGGTGGAAGCTACACAGCTAATTTTACCATACAGGGTAATGTATTGGATACTGGTGTACTACCCAATTGGTTTGCAGGTATTGCGATTACAAACGGATCACCTACATCAGGTGATTTAGTCAATGTATGTGCAGTGATCGGAGGTACAGGATCACAAAGGAATAAGCTCAATTTCGTCAGCCCAAATAACCTGGGGATTATTGTAGGTTCCAGTGGTGCTAATGGAGGTCATGTGTTTAATCTTCCTGGATTTTCGGCTCCTTTTACTGAAGCGCATGTGGAAAGCTTTCTCCAGGGGAATAATTTTTCAGATGCCGGCTTCTCATTTACAACAGATGCATATGTAGATGCGCCTGCAACGTTTGCTGCATTTACAGCTACGGGAACATCATGCCCAACACCTTAATTAACTAAATCAAAATGAAAGCCGTAATACCTGAAAGTTTATGTTGATATAAAATCAAAGGAAACGTAGACATTTTAAAGAAGTACACAATGAAACTTAACAAGTACATCAAACCATCATTGAAAATATCCTCCAATCAGCTATCGCTATGAAGATTTTGAGCTAAGTCTGAATAGCTCAGAAGTGTTAGATTTGCTCCGTAATGTCGCCCGACCACGCTCATCATGATCATTCTGTTGCATTGAAAAATGTTAATGCTGCCTTTATTATCGGGATTGGTCTTAATTTACTTTTTGTCCTGATCGAAGGGGTTGCAGGTCTGTTTACACATTCACTTTCTTTATTATCAGATGCCGGACACAATCTGGCCGATGTGGGAGCGTTAGCGTTGTCCCTGCTTGCTTTCAGATTATTAAAAGTAAAATCCAGCAAACAGTATACATATGGTTATCGTAAGACATCCATCCTGGTGGCACTCTTCAATGCCATGGTTTTATTTGTTGCCGTAGGCGCCATTATTTACGAATCCGCACATAGATTTTTTTATCCTGAACCTTTGCCGGGCATCACTATTGCTATTGTGGCAGGCATTGGTATTGTGATTAATTCAGTCACCGCACTTTTATTCCTTCGGGATAAAGACAAAGATCTCAACATCAAAAGTGCTTATCTGCATTTGATGAGTGATGCAGTCATTTCCCTCGGGATCGTGATAGGTGGAATTGTTATTTATTACACCCATTGGTTTTGGCTGGACAGTGTGGTAAGTATTTCCGTAGCCGTTTTCATTCTTTTTAGCACCTGGCGACTACTCAAAGGGAGTTTGCGGCTATCCCTGGATGGGGTGCCGGAAAATATAAGCCTGGATGATATCAAAACACTAGCCAAAAAAGTGGATGGTGTTAAAGAAGTCCATCATGTTCATATCTGGGCCATCAGCACGACGGAGAATGCGCTGACAGCACATCTGGTACTCAAACAAAATGTATCTCCTGAAGAGGAGCAAAACATAAAACACAATCTAAAGCACGAGTTTTTACATCTCAATATTCACCATAGTACACTGGAGACAGAAAGTGAGAATGTGATTTGCGACACTGAAGATTGTTGATCAACTCAACTTTAGAACGTAGATAACCCAGTCAGTAATTCTCTACGCTGACGGATATAACAATTTTGTTAATTTAACGCTGCCCACCATTTTAAATGATGATGCGAAAACCAATGTATATGATAAGGATACTTTTTTTTGTGGCAATTTCGATCTATATCTTTTCCTGTAAACCTTCGGGCACTCAGGTTAAAAAAGAGAATGACGTCAATGCATTAGCTAGAGAATATGTAAAGCTGGCTCTCCGGATCGGGCAGTATGATGAATCATTTGTTGACGCTTACTATGGTCCTGATTCCCTGAAACCGGTTGGTAAACCATTGTCTGTATTTCCCAAAGACAGTTTGTTGAAAGCAACAGACAAACTCCATGCGGATGTAAATGCAATTGCCACTGGCAACGCACCTGATTCTGTAAAGAACCGGGCCGCATGGATTTCAGATCAACTCGTTTCTTTTGGCAGGCGTATCCGGATATTTTCAGGTGAATACGGATCATTTGATGAAGAGTCAAAAGATTTATTCGGCGTTACAGCACCGCTCTATGATGAACAGCATTACAAAGACCTTGTCAATAAGCTTGATCATTTATTGCCGGGTAAAGGCAGTATACCTGACCGGTTTCAGTCCCTGGCCAACAGATTTATCATTCTCAAGACAAAGCTGGATACTGTATTCAAAGCTGCCATAGCGGAAAGCAGAAAACGTACAAAACAACATTATCAGCTCCCTCCAAACGAATCCTTCACCCTGGAGTATGTCAATAACAAACCCTGGAATGGATACAACTGGTACAAAGGAAATTACACAAGCCTCATTCAGATCAATACAGATATTAATATTTTTATCGACAGAGCCATTGATGTGGGTAGTCATGAAAGCTATCCCGGCCATCATGTGTACAATATGCTTTTGGAAAAAAATCTTTATCATGACAAAGGACTTGTAGAGATATCGATGTATCCTCTGTTCAGTCCTCAATCCCTGATAGCAGAGGGAACAGCTAATTTTGGCATTGATGTTGTATTTCCCGGCGATGATAAAACCAAATTTGCAAAGGAAGTATTATTGCCTTTGGCCGGTCTTGATTCCACCGGAATTAGTATCTATTTTAAAGCAATAGGCATTAAGGGCGAATTGAATTATGCCCGCAATGAAGCAGCAAGAGGGATAATCAACAAAACCATGACGGAAGAGGAAGCCCTGCGCTGGCTGAAGGAATATGCATTGTTTAATGATGAGACTGCAGCGAAGTCAATTAAATTTATCGAAGCCAACAGGAGTTATGTCATCAATTATAATTATGGACAGGACCTTGTGCGCAGTTATGTTGAATCCAGAATTAAAGATGATCCGACTCCGGACAACCGGTGGAAAGTTTTTGGTGAGCTGATGAGCCAGGAAGTGCGCATTGGAGATCTGGAGAAAAGTGAGTAAACAATACACCATAAAAAGGGAATGGTGGTTTGCGCCACTAAGTCTAAAGTCTAAAAGCTAAAGTCTAAAATCTAAAATCTAAAATCGCCTGATGAAAATCAACTGGATCAAATGGAGACTGATGTTATTGACATTTCCCATTTCCGTGGTCGTGGTGTTAATTAAAATCGGTGTTATTCAGTGGTTTCATTTTGAAGGACTTGTCAGTTTTTCAGAAATCGGACTGGTGTTTACGGGAGGTATATTCCTGATCGGATTTATGCTTGCGGGGACCCTTGCGGATTATAAAGAGAGTGAAAAGATTCCGGCAGAGATCGCCTGTACGATAGAAAGCATTTATGATACAGTGGTGCTGGCGCATGAGTTTAGTCCGAATTTTGATCTGTTGGCGCAGAAAAAACAAATCTATGAGCTCACAAAATCGATCGTCGACTATTTCGCTCACCAGGAAAGTGAAGAACTCGTATATAAGCATATCAGGGAACTGACATCTGTAGCGTTGTGGGTAGAAAAAACCCGCATGGGGTCGACAACAGCCTGGGTAAAGCGCGAACAAACTAATCTCCGGAAATTATTTGCCAGGGCCACTGTGATCAAACGGACGAACTTTATTTCCACAGGATATGCTTTTCTTGAAGTGATGACTTTATTGATCATCGGTCTATTGATGATCACCCGTTTCGAGAATATGATCATCAGTATGATTCTCGTTGGTTTCATCACACAGATTTTTGTGTATATGGTTAGCCTGATCAAGGATATTGATCAACCCTTTGAATATCCGGTTGATGGAAAAATACGGGCTGCGGATATCGATTTATTTCCATTGATTGAATATGAGCAGCGGATTAAAAAAATTAGTTTGACTGACAACAACTAACTTGTCTGCATATTTAGAAAAGATGAGTAATGAAAATCCAACAGAATCTGGATCGTTTTCCCGGCGAAATCGAAATCTGATCACGTATATCCCAATAGCGATCAGTATGCTGCTGCTTGCTTGTCTTTCCTGTTCGAATTTGCAAACATCGGACTTTCCTCATCTCGCAGCTAAATTTTATAAAGCACCCAATCCCCAGAATCTGCCCCCTAATCCTTCTGTTGAGGATTCCCTATACCGGATGGGGATGGATGCCTTTGTACATAAGAAATGGGAGAAAGCATTGGTAGCTTTCAACCAATTGCCGGAGACTCATCCTTTACACAACCGGATAGCCTATTATACCGCCCATGCTTTCATAGGTAATGGGGAATATGATAAAGCCCTTGATTTGTTCAATAGCCAGGGATTAAACAACGGCGAATATGTGCAGCAAACAGGATGGTACAGGATTTTGACAAAGATGTTCATGAATCGGCCAAAAGAGGAATTCGTTCATGAATTAACGGCTATTGCAGATGAGCCGCATCTGTATTATTGTAATAATGCAAAAGATATGTTGGAACAGATGAAAGCAAAAAAGTAATCGATTGATTGATGTTAATGGATCAAATTCACTTGTGGCTTTTCACATTCATTCCACGATAAAAAAATTATTTCCATGACGGACGAAGTCGTAGTTTCTCAAACGATCGCGTGGATAAAATCCGTGGTCATCGGTTGCAATTTCTGCCCTTTTGCTGCCAAAGCAATGAGTAGAAAAGGTATACGGTATGTAGTGTTGCCAAACGCTACTATTGACATTACATTGGAAGTCCTGACCAGTGAATTACAATTTCTCGATAGGTCGGACGATATTGAAACGACGCTGATTATTCTGCCCGATGATTTCACGGACTTTGATTCCTACCTTGATCTTGTCAGAATAGTTGAAGAATTAGTTACGCTTGAGGGTTATGAGGGAATTTACCAGATAGCAAGTTTTCATCCTGAGTATTGCTTTGCGGATGCTGATCGTGATGACGTGGCTAATTATACAAATCGTTCGGTGTATCCGATGCTGCATATTTTGCGGGAAGAAAGTATCACGCGTGCCATTGGGCACTATCCGGATTCTCACAGAATTCCGCAACGGAATATTGAATATGCTCATCAAAAAGGTCTGAAGTATATGCAGATGTTAAGAGCAGCCTGTTTGGGTGAATAAGGAAATATAGCATTTCGCTTTAAACCTGCAAATCAATCGTTGTTGGCAATTTTTATAACCGTGGATCGGCGTTTGGATCACTTGCAATCTTATTTTTTATCTTTAAGCCACATCGTATTATATGGAAGAAATATATATACCTCAGAACAGAATAAGACAGATTTTTTTTCTCTTATGCATGCTTTTGCTTGGTGTATTGCTGGCCAGGGAACTCTCCATCTTTGTGCCCGGATTTCTGGGGGCCATCACACTTTATATCGTCATGCGTAAAGTGATGCTATACCTGGTCATGATAAAACACTGGCCGAAACCACTGGCCGCCGGCGTGCTTATGTTTTTGTCGTTTATCGTCATTATGATCCCTATCGGTGGTGTCGTCAGCATGATGTCATCTAAAGTTACGTATGCCATACAGCACTCCAATGAATTAGTTGCAGCGTTGCAAACACTTATTACCCGTATAGAAGATCAATTGGGTTATGAGCTCATCAGCCAGGAAAATATTAGTTCATTAGGTAATTTTATCGCCCGTTCGATGCAGCAATTGCTCAGCGCCACCTTCAATACATTAGCTACATTATTTTTCATGTACTTCATTCTTTATTTTATGCTGGTCAACGGCCGTAAAATGGAGCACGATATTTATGAATATATCCCACTAAATAATACAAATGTTGATAAGCTCGGTTACGAAGTGCACAACATGGTGATCAGCAATGCTATCGGTATTCCGGTGATTGCTATTTTGCAGGGGATTGTAGCTGTCATCGGATACATTATTATAGGTGTGAAAGAGCCCTGGTTCTGGTTTGTTATCACATGTTTTACGGCCATGTTGCCGGTCATCGGTGCAGCGTTTGCCTATGTGCCCTTGGCCATCATTTTCTTTGCCAATGATCAGACATGGCAAGGCGTATTTATGCTGATCTATGGATTTGGTGTGATCGGCCTTGTGGATAATATCTTTCGTTTCTCACTTGCCAGGAAGATCGGTAATGTGCATCCCCTCATTACAGTATTCGGTGTCATTATTGGTATCAATATGTTTGGATTCATCGGCCTTATTTTCGGACCATTACTTATTTCACTTTTTATCCTTTTGTTAAAAATTTATTCCAGTGAATTTATTGTGAAGCAGCGGGAGATATCGAAGTAGAGGTGTCCACTATTTAATACCGGTCCATCCGTATAATGCTGATTTCAGGCCGATACACCCGGCATGTTCCCTGTTAAATGCATCATAGCAAAAGGAGCACTTATGGATCGGATGCAGAGAATTGTAAGGTTAAATCCTAATATATAGTTAAATTGTTCCACTGCTGATGACAATCAATCAAAATAAAAGAAAAATGATTATTTTAGTTGAATTAATTCGCTTTTTATAATGATGATCAGCCAGGACGGGTAAGTACTTTTTGAAGGCTGTCAGAAAATGTGAAGAATTGAAAAAAACTACTGGATACCCGAAGTCATATATCAGGAAAATATAAAACAATATAAAATGAAAACAACATTACTTTTTTTTATTCTCGCTTTTTCCGCCAGCATATTTGCGCAAAACAATCCGGCACTTCCTTCTGTCCGGGACGCGAAATCAAAATTGTTCAGCAAAACAGCTTTAGGATTGCCGGGCATGGACTCGAAGGAAAACACTTTGCATCCGGACAGGAGTTTTGCAAAAGAAATGGAACGTCAGACCAGGGAATTGTTCACTGATATCCAGGTGTATGATAGCATTTATTTATGGCAATGGGATTCGTTTACCACCAAATGGGACCTAATGACTAAGGCCGTCAATATCCTTTATAATGGTGCCGGTTTGTATACAAGTATTACGTATCAGAATTTAGTATCAGGTACTTGGGTGAATTTAGGACAATTTAATATTACCTATGACGGCAATAATAATGAGCTCAGTTCAACTTTTAAAAGCTGGAATGGTACTTTCTTTAAAAATGAATTTCAGGATGTCTATACCTATGATGCTAACAATAACCAGACCAGCGATATATATCAGGAATGGAATGGCACTGCATGGGTAAATTCTTTAGCCTACATTGATATGTATGATGGAAATAATAATCTGATCAGCGAGTTAAATCAGGAATGGAATGGGACCGGTTGGGATAATTATAATCTGGTCACATACACCTACGACGCCAATAAGAATTTGTTAAGTGGAACCCATCAAAACTGGAATGACATAGACCTTGTCTGGGAAAATTCGGGTCAGGAGCTCTATACGTATGATGCCAATAATAATCTGATCACCTATACCTCTCAATACTGGAATGTAGACATCGTAGGATGGGAAGATACCGGACTGACTACATACACCTATAACGCGAACAATCATCCTGTCAATCAATTGTTCCAATTCTGGGATGGTACAAAATGGGTGAATTATTATAATTTAATTTATACCTACAACGCAAGTGAAGATCTGACGAATACATTATTGCAAACCTGGAATGTCAGTAACTGGGACAATTCATCCAGAACCACAAATACGTATAATGGGAATCATCAAGTAATAAAGTCCTTAACTGAAGGCTGGGATGGTGGCTGGATTAAAAACTCCCTGTCATACAATACCTATGGGGAAAACGATTTTCTTGAAAGTTATTCAAACCGCAATTTTAATATTGACGGAGTCATTGTAACAGATGGAGACAGTACACATAACTTTTTTCATACGATCACAGGAACCCATGATGTACATACTGATGATCTCAACATCATAGTCTATCCGAATCCAAATAATGGAAAATTTACGATAGGCAGTAAAGATGCCATTCAGAGCGTGGCAGTTTATAATTTAATGGGAGAACGCATGTTTTCTGTTGATCAGGCTAAAGGCCAAACCACAACCGAAATCAATTTAGCTGAGTATGGAAAGGGAATTTACCTGATTTCAATGCGTGACGGAAATAATATAGTGAATCGAAAGGTGGTCGTTCAATGACGTTTGATACAGATGTCTTTTTTTGAGATTTGAGGTATCCAAATATCCGCTACATAAATTCAATTTTGGCGAAGCCTGTGCAAATATAGATGTACAGGCTTTGTCATTTATCTGATTTGAATATCAGACTTATCGGTGTAAATAATTTATAGATTGTTAAATTAAAAATTTATTTTGGCCTCTCGTGGAAATGAATTTTGATTATGAGAGAATCGATTCGATCAGTTATGTATGAAATCAGTCCCTGGCTACTCAATCATGGATTGAAGATTCTATTCTACATTATAGGTGCTTACCTCTTGCGAATCCTTGTCAGGCGTTTCATTGCGAATGTGATCAGGATCTCCGTTAAAATGGATGAACGTAACCCAACACCACAGGACGAAAAATTGCGTGAAGACACATTAATTCGCGTGTGTGTATTAGTGATCAATTTTGCATTGTTTAGTTTGGTGGTGCTGATGTCACTGCAGGAAATGGGTATCCCGATTGGCCCTATGCTGGCCGGGGCGGGTATATTCGGCATTGCCCTGGGTTTCGGTGGTCAATACCTGGTCAGGGATATTATTTCCGGCTTCTTCATCATATTTGAAAATCAGTACAGGATAGGCGATGTCGTCAATTTCGATGGTACGTCCGGTAAGGTTGAAGACATAGGATTGCGTATCACAACATTGAGAGATATGGATGGTACGGTACATCATGTTCCACACGGCGAGATAAAAAAAGTAGCCAATTTTTCAAAATCATTTGCACGCGTCAATCTCGATATCCCGATTTCATATTCATCTGATCTGGATCATGTCATTGAAATAGTCGATCGGGTAGGTATTGAATTGCAAAATGATGTGAATTGGAAAGATTTCATCATTACGACTCCTCAGTTTTTACGTGTTAATGATTTTACGACAACGGCGATAATGATAAAAATAGTAGGAGAGACACAATCACTTAAACAATGGCAGGTGACCGGCGAACTTCGAAAACGGATCAAAGAAGCATTCGATAAAGAAGGAATTGAAATGCCGGTTCTTGAATGGCAGATAAAGAGACCAGAGGCCCCTGAATAGATGGGTTAGGACTTTTTTTGAGTGATTTCCTTATGCCATGCCGATAAATATTTGATTTTATATACGACAAAATCAAATATATGATGAAGAATAGTATTACCTTGTCCATTGCTCTTTCCATCCGAGCGGGAACACCAAACGCCGGATATAAATTATCTGATTATTATTGGATTTTTGATTGTAATGCATTTCAATGTGTTAAATTGTTTTATTCCACGGCGTAAATAATTATATGGAACTAATGAAAAGTATACTATTTTTTAACGATTGTGAAGGTAAATTTTATGTCATAACATAGATACACAGTCGGGTAGAGCCCGGCATTTATCCGCACAGTCTTATTGCACACCCCCCAAATGAAAAAACCTGCCTTACTGCTAGGGCTATTGGCTTGTTCCTGTCCAATATTCGCCCAGGTTGGAATCGGTACCTTAACGCCCAATTCCAAATCCATCCTCGAGATATCCTCTCATACCAAAGGTCTTCTTATCCCCAGAATGACCTATGCGGAAAGAAATAGTTTGATGCTTACTGCTGATGATATTGGCATGATGGCATTTCAGACTGATATACCCGCCAATCCGTTGCCACAGACACCTAAAGGTTTGTATACTTTTGATGGTACCAACTGGATGGCTCCTATACTTAATGGAACAACAAACGGACAGACTTTACGATGGGACGGAAATAAATGGGTCTTCACTTCTAATCTTTTTAACCAGGGTGGGTCAATTGGAATTGGTACAACTAATCCAAAAACACAGTTACATATTAACAGTGATCAGGCTGCCACGACAAGATTGCAATTCACAAATTCTGTAACTGGCGGACAGGGTCTGGATGGGTTTGTATTGGGAATCACATTAGCAAACAGCGAAGCACATTTGATCCAGCAGGAAAATAAATCATTATGGTTTGGTACGAATGCACTGGAACGTATGCGTATTGATTCTGCAGGTAATGTCGGAATTAATAAAACCCATCCCTCGGCTACGCTTGATGTCAATGGCAGTGTGAAAGTCACCTCATTAGATGCAAACGGACCCGTCAAAATTGGCGTTTCAGGGACATCCATCACGGGGATTATTCGTTATGCCGGTATGATCGATGTCCCGGTTATGCTTTCAAATGCAGAGTACACATATGATGTTGCTATTCCCGATGTAGTGACGACCGCTACCGTTCAGATTTCACCATCTGCAGCTTTATCACAGATGATGATTGAATACGCCAGAGTAAGTGCCCCCGGAATGGTGGAAATCAAATTTATAAATATGTCCATACTGCCAAATGATCCTGCCGGTATCATGTACTATATAACAGTTATTCAATAAGCAATAAGCAATAAGCGAACAACCCCGTTGCTCTTCGTTCTCTATTTCCTGCCCTCTGCTCTATGCCCTCTGCTCACCGCTTTTAATTATCTTTCCGGCCATCAATACGATCAGTAGGCATGCTTACGTACAAACAAATATTTGAGAATAATAAAAAGTGGGCTGCAGATAAAAGCTCCACAGATCATTTATTCTTTGAAAAATTAGCACACGAACAAAATCCTGAATATCTCTACATCGGATGTAGTGATAGTCGTGTCACAGCTGAGGAGATGATGGGCGCAGAACCGGGCGAAGTATTTGTACACCGAAATATTGGGAATCTTGTCGTCAGTATTGATCTCAATGTCATGTCAGTCATCAATTATGCCGTCAAATTTTTGTATGTCAAACATGTCATCGTCTGCGGTCATTACAATTGCGGGGGTGTCAGAGCGGCGTTGACACAGGAAGATATGGGTATTTTAAATCCATGGTTGCGCAATATCCGCGATGTATACCGCATCCATAGAGAAGAATTGAATGATATCAAAGACAGCGGTTTACGTTTTGATCGACTTGTGGAATTGAATGTAAAGGAACAGTGCATCAATGTGATCAAGACCGCCGCCGTGCAACAGCAATATGGCCGAACGGGATATCCCGTCGTACATGGCTGGGTGATGGATATCCGTAATGGAAAATTAATTGATCTTCAAATTGATTTTGAAAAAGAATTAAAAGGTATTCAGGAAATTTATAAGATTATATAGTTGCCATCTTTCTTCCCATTCCTTATTTTGAAAAAAGTTTATTCAGCACGGGTACTTTTTGTCTTTCAATCCAAAGAATTATCAGGCTAAATACAAACACGACGCATGCCAGCATAAAAAGTAATCCTCCATCATCCATGACAACGATTCCAAGTTTTGTGAGATGAAAAAATAGTGCACCTGATACAGCACCCAAAGAAAGTAAAGCTCCTATCCAGGATGTGCGTGGCATCAGGATCAGAATAACGGCGATCAACTCAACAATGCCTGAACCAATTCTACCCCATGGTTCCATGCCGACTGTTTCAAAAATATATTTACTCTCGACAGCACCTGTAAATTTAAAGAAGAGTGTTTGCAGCAAAATAACCGCCACAACCAACTTCAATATAAATGCAAATGTGAAATACTTCTTCATCCCATGTTTAATTACAGGGATGAATATAAGCGATAAGCCGGACTATTCGTAATCCGTCTGCACGATGCGCTGCACGAAAGGAAGTGAAGCAATGGTGTACAATCTCTCTTTCCATTTTGGCCCATGCGTGGTGACAATACAAAGCCATTCTTCCTGCGAACAACCAATACGGCCTTTCGCTAAACGCGGTGTCTGCACTTCAGGTTCTATCGCTTTTATTTTAGCCATCATAGTTTCATCCATGGGGATACAGAATTCATAATCAATGGAAGTCTCGCTATTGATCAGGCCCTTCTCGTCCACAGCCGCGAAGTCGAATCCGATTTTTTGGATAACCTTTTCGGAGACGTTTGTCTGACATTTTGATCCGGAGAGAATCATGAAAAATGCAGGCAAAAGTGCTATTGTTCTTATAGGAATCATACTCGTATAATGAAATATCGGGCTTAATTGTTCCAAAACGGGTTTGATCTTAGAAGTGAGTTTCACGAGGATGACCATCGTGGCACGACTAGTCGTGGGGCGGGGCGTAGGGGCAACAAGGTGTTTAAGTTTGTTTATATGTTAGTTTTTAATTTTTTGTTTGTTGACAGATTTTTCGCGAACAATGGGGGGCAAT
>JBBSAQ010000052.1:0-32596 GCA_038252065.1 Chitinophagales bacterium | reverse complement strand
GATCATATTTCTGAAATTCTTTTTACACCAACAGATACAGCAGATGCAAACCTGAAATCAGAAGGTATTTCCGCTGACAAAATTTTCCAGGTTGGTGATGTGATGTATGATGCATCATTGTATTATGCGGAGAAAGCGCATGCTACTAGTGCGTTGATGAAAAAATTAGATCTCCAGCCAAAAGAATTTTACCTGGCGACAATACACCGTCCGCAAAATACAGATACGCCGGATGCTCTTGCATTGATTTGTAATGTTATGGATGAAGTAGCTAAAAAGATAAGGGTGATATTGCCTGTGCATCCACGGACCCGCATTAAAATGCAGGAATTTGGAATAACGCTGAAGAATGTGATTTGCATTGATCCGGTGGGCTATCTGGATATGATCGAACTGGAAAGTCAATCGGCACTCATCATTACAGATTCGGGAGGGGTGCAGAAGGAGGCTTATTTTCATCGGGTGCCGTGTGTCACACTCAGATCAGAAACGGAATGGGTAGAACTTGTCGAACATCGCTGGAACATCGTAATTCCCCCCTCAAAAGATGTGGATATGGTGTCATTGATTCATCATCAGGCAGGTGTCATAGGTGACGATGTACAACTTTATGGATCTGGAAAAGCGGCTGAAAGAATAGGTGAAGTGATGATCAGATGGTAAGCATTAAAATGAGGCCCCACGAGTTCATTTTCTTAAAACATTTTGGTTTGCGACGGCCCACAGCCTTTGTTGGAGTTTTCTCCACAAACCAGATCGAACAAACTCGGTCTATGTTCAACAAACTCGATCTATGTCCAGCAAACTCGATTAATGACCAATAAATGAATCTATTGAAAAATGGGATTAAGTGTTAATAATCAGGAAATTAGGCTATTATATGTCAAAATCTACTTTCTCTTTACCTCCGAATTGATTAAACCTTTACCTTAATAACCCATTGGCTCGGGAAACGCCTTTGTATCTTTAGGTGGAATCTCAATTTAAACATAGAGAAAGGACCATTAAGATCATCAACCTGCTTGCATTGTGGAAATTCAAAAACCTGAAATCATCAGGTGTTAACGACTTTATGAAAAATATTTTATTTGGAATTCTTTTTCTCTATATACAGGTATGTTTCCTGATTCCTGATTCGTTTTCACAGATTTGGTCTGAAAATTTTAATACCTATCCGGATGCTACAACAAATGCGCCCCCTTTCTGGACTTCAATGGCTACAGATTGCGATGATGGAGGTAATATCAACTTACCCGGACAAAGTCAATGGGGAGTTTATTCTGGACAGTTTACAGTAATGGACATTGAAGGTGCTCCTTGCTGTGTTGTTGGAGGAGGAAATGATAATTATTGGTTATCGCAAACCATTGATATTTCCAACTATTGTAATGTCAGCATATCATTAAATACTGCCTTCATAGGCGTATTGGAATGTAGCCCGGGCGGGCCATTTTTTGGTTGTACCGGCAATATTATAATAGACAATGGCCATGATCAGATTGTTGCTTATTATAGTCTGAACGGTGCACCATTTGTTCAATTTGCCTATGTATGCGGATCGACTGGAATCGGCGTTTTATCTGTTGCAGGACTAAACGGAACAACACTACAAATCAAGATTTCATTAGCGAATAAAGCTAATGCAGAAACGTACACATTTGACGATGTAGTAGTAAATGGAACTGTACATGCTATTCCCGTCCTTTCAGGTATACCTGCCTCCATATGTCAACTCGCATCATCCATTTCATTGCCTACCCCACAAAGCGGGTATACAGGTACATGGTCAGGCATGGGTGTCAGCGCTAATAATTTTAATCCATCGGGTCTGAGTGGAAATATCACGCTGACATTCACACCGACTGCAGGGCAATGTGCAAATCCAAATACAACAACGATAACTGTCAATGTTCCGACTACACCTGCCCTGTCAGGCATCCCTGCTACAATTTGCCAGTCAGCTTCTTCCATTTCATTACCCACAACACAAAGTGGTTTCACAGGTACATGGTCCGGAACAGGGGTTTCAGGAAATAACTTCGATCCTTCAGGATTGAGTGGAAATATCACACTGACCTTTACGCCGACTGCGGGCCAATGCGCAAATCCGAATACCACAACGATTAATGTAAATCTACCTGTCACTCCTGCTTTGTCCGGTATTCCTGCCACGATTTGTCAGCTCGCATCTGCTATAGCTTTACCGACTACCCAAAGTGGCTTCACAGGCAATTGGTCAGGCATGGGTGTTGCCGGAAATAATTTCAATCCATCCGGTCTGAGTGGAATGATCACATTAACATTTACGCCCACAGCAGGTCAATGTGCTACTGTCAATACAACTTCGATTGATGTTACAGTTGCAGTAACACCTGCCATAACAGGTATACCTGCTTCCATCTGTGAAAACAATGCAGCTATCGCACTACCCACATCTCAAAGTGGCATTAACGGTAATTGGTCAGGCACAGGTGTTGCCGGAAATAATTTCAATCCCACAGGCTTAAGTGGAATGATCACCTTAACATTTACGCCTACTGCCGGACAATGTGCCCTTCCCAATACAACAACAATTGATGTCAACACGCTCATCACACCTGCTATTTCCGGTATACCAGCATCGATTTGTGAAACTGAAAGTCCTATTGCCTTATCAACCACACAAAGTGGCATCACAGGTATATGGTCTGGTTTGGGTGTATTTGGAAATAATTTCAATCCCGCTGGTCAAAGTGGAAATATCACATTGACATTTACACCCGCAGCAGGTCAATGTGCAAATCCCAATACCACAAATATTAATGTTAACCTTCCGGTTACGCCTGCTATTTCAGGTTTACCTGCTTCTCTTTGTCAACTCGACAATCCGGTTGTATTACCTACCACTCAAAGCGGTATCACCGGGTCATGGTCAGGAATGGGAGTTACTCTTAATAATTTTAATCCATCAGGACTCAGCGGAAATATCACACTGACATTCACACCGGCTGCAGGCCAATGTGCAAATCCAAATACAGCTTCGATCAATGTAACAGTTGCAGTCACTCCAGCCATCTCTGGTATTCCTGCATCTCTTTGTCAAAACAATGCTCCTGTTTCTTTGCCAACTACACAAAGTGGTATCACCGGAACATGGTCAGGTATGGGGGTCGTGGGAAATAATTTTAATCCCACAGGACTCAGTGGAAATATCACATTGACATTTACTCCTTCTGTCGGACAATGTGCTAATCCAAATACAGCGATTATCAATGTCATGGTTGCCACCACACCGGTGATCTCAGGAATTCCTGCCTCTATTTGTCAAAACGCTGCCCCTATTTCCCTGCCTACAACACTAAGTGGTATAACCGGAAACTGGTCAGGAACAGGTGTAGCAGGAAATAATTTTAATCCCACAGGACTTAGCGGGAATATCACATTGACATTCACGCCTACTGCCGGTCAATGTGCAAATATCAATACAACAAACATTATGGTCAATATTCCGGTCACTCCTGCGATCTCAGGGATACCCGCAAATATTTGTCAAAATGCATCTGCTATTTCTCTGCCTACTACACAAAGTGGTATCACCGGCAACTGGTCCGGAACCGGAGTCGCCGGAAACAATTTTAATCCCACAGGACTAAGCGGAAATATAACGTTGACATTCACGCCTACTGCCGGTCAATGTGCAAACAATAATACCACCAACATCAATGTCAATGTTCCGGTAGCACCTGCTATCATGAATGTACCTTCTACATTATGCGAGAGTGCAGCGACGATTTCTTTATCAACGATTCAAAGTGGTATCACCGGCACCTGGTCTGGACAAGGCGTTTCCGGCAATAGTTTTGATCCATCAGGATTGAATGGAAATATTACACTCACGTTTACACCTAACGCAGGGCAATGTGCTTTGCCGGCGACGACATCTGTCAACGTTGTGAATGCTCCTGCGTTCAGCAATCTGGTCGAAGATTGTAATCTCATCAATCAAACGTATACGATTACATTTACGATCAACGGCGGAAGTCCAGGAACATATACGGTGAATGGTATTCCGGTAGGCGGATCCACTTTTACTTCATCAGCCATACCTAGCGGAACAGGATATGTATTCAATCTGAACGATGGTAATAATTGTGGCCCCGTAGTCATCAGTGGATTAGTGGATTGTAATTGCGCTACATCATCAGGCACGATGAATTTTGCCAATACACCTCTGCATCTTTGTGATAGTTCAGGTTTTGTAGTGGTACACAATGGCAATGAATTGCTTGATGTGGATGATGTATTAGAATTTGTTATCCACACGAATGCAGGAGCATCATTGGGGACTATATTGGCCATCAGCAGCTCAACTACGTTTGGGTATCCTGCTAATATTATTCCAGGACAGATTTATTATGTATCAGCTGTAGCCGGGAATAATAATGGAACAGGAGGCGTCGATCTTAATGATCCCTGTCTCTCTGTATCCCAGGGAATACCTGTCGTATTTTATACACCTTCTGCCACTTTATCTTCGGGGGGTTCGATATGTGAAGATGTATGCTTTGATTTTCAGATTCAATTCACAGGATATCCTCCATTCAGTTTTGATTACACGGTTAATGCAGGAGGGAATATCTCAAATGAATTCCTGACGAGTAATACTACAAGTGGTGTGATCACCCTCTGTCCTGCTACTTACGGTGTGACCGGTGGTCAGATTCAAATCACACCCGTCACGCTTACAGATGCGAATTGTTTCTATAATTTCAATGGTCCCGTCACACAGATACTGAATGTTCTACCTCAGGCGGTCAACAATCTGAATATGAATCTTTGTGTCGGGGAGCAAATCGTGGTCAATGGCACTGTCTACAATCAGGCACAACCTACAGGCACAGAAACTCTGCTCAACGCCGGAAGTAATGGTTGTGATTCAATTGTAAATATAAATCTGACGTTTTATCCGGCTACCATTTTCAACCTCACACAAACACTTTGTACAGGGGGAAGCGTTACGGTCAATGGTACAGTTTATGACGAATCTCATCCTGCCGGGACAGAAGTCTTAATCAATGGCAACAGCCATGGTTGTGATTCGACTATTAATGTCAATCTCAGTTTCAATAATCTTGTCACGTATAATCTCATTCAATCTCTTTGTCCGAACGGAAGTGTTGTCGTCAATGGCACAACTTATAACTCAGCCAATCCAACGGGCTCCCAAACATTTATAGGTGGAAGCTTTCTCGGTTGTGATTCAGTGGTGAATATCAATTTATCTTTTTACACCCAGGCTGTTTTCAACTATAACCCTACACTATGTACGGGTGGAAGTATTACGGTCAATGGAAATGTTTATGATATAACCAATACTACTGGGACTGAACTATTGGCCAATGCGAGTATTCATGGCTGTGATTCTATTATCAATGTTAATGTGAGCTTTAATAATGTCGTTACATTCGATCTTACGAATACACTTTGTCCCGGCAGCAGCATTGCAGTCAATGGTACGACCTACAACGCTGCTAACCCTTCCGGTTCAGAGACCTTTATCGCCGGCAGTTATCTTGGTTGTGATTCTGTTGTGAATATCACATTGTCGTTTTATCCACCAGTCGTTTTCAACTTGAATCAAACCAAATGCGTGGGACAAAGTCTGATCGTTAATGGAACAACTTATGATCAGGCTCATCCGGCAGGAACAGAAGTTTTTCCAAATGCCAGTATCAATGGCTGCGATTCGACTGTGAATGTCAGTCTTTCGTTTAATCCTGTTTCAAATTTCAATCTGAATCAAACGCTTTGTCCGGGTGGAAGTATTACGGTCAACGGTACAGTTTACAATGCAGCTCATCCGATAGGTACGGAGATTTTTTTAGGAGGAAATTACTTGGGCTGTGATTCTATTGTGATCGTCAACCTCGGCTTCTATACCCCTTCTGTATTTAATCTTACACAAACACTTTGCACCGGTGGCAATATCACTGTCAATGGCACAGTGTATGATGTTGCACATCCTTCAGGTACGGAAGTTTTGCAAAATGCAAATGTTAATGGGTGTGATTCTACAGTCAATATTAATCTCAGTTTTAATAGTGTGGTGATCAATAATATAACACAGAGTTTATGTCCAGGCGGAAGTATTGTTGTGAATGGAGTTCTTTACGATGCCTTACATCCGACAGGTACGGAGACTTTTATTGGTGGAAGCTATCTGGGTTGTGACTCGATGGTGACAATTAATCTCACATTTTACCTCCCTATTGTTGTTATGCTTGATTCTACACTTCAGGAAGGAGATACTTTAATTGTTAATGGCACAGTGTATGGTGAAAATAATCCTTCTGGTGTGGAAGTCCTAATCAATGGAGGCTTAAATGGATGTGATTCTACAGTTATTGTTAAGCTCAATTTTTCTAAGACTTTTATTATTAATTATATAGTTATCCCTCCTTGTAGTGATGGCAGGCAAGGAGATATTGAGGTTGATTTCCCCTTAGGAGGTATTCCACCGTATGTGTATAAACTCGATCAATATACTTCTTTGCCAATGGATAGTTTGCCAGCTTCTTTTGATGGATGGGGTCCAGGTTTTCATTTACTTACTGTGATAGATGCTGCAGGTAGTACGGTTGAGAAGCTTATATTCGTTCCTGATCCTATCGATATAACTTTAGATCTTGGAAATGACCAAACTGTTTCATTCGGTCAGAGTGTGATGCTTTCAGGGCAAACTAATTTCCAGGTCGTTAATTGGCTATGGACTCCACCCGATTTTCTCGATTGCACTGACTGCGCAAAACCAAATGTAATTGAGCCAACTCACAACATCACGTATACTCTGACTGCTTATGATTCTAACGGATGTTCAGCATTAGATCACATTAAAATATTGGTAAATCAGAACTACGGAATATTTGTGCCTAGTGTTTTCAGTCCCAATGATGATGGGATCAATGATGTCGTTGGTGTTTTTGGTGGTACACAAATAGACCAGATCAATTCATTCCGTATATATGACCGATGGGGTTCATTGATATTCAATTATACTAATTTTCATCCCAATGATCTTTCTGCGGGATGGAATGGTACATTTAAAGATCAGATGCTTAACCCGGGCGTCTATGTCTGGCTTGCAGACGTAAAATTTATTGATGGCCATGCGGAAATTTTTACCGGGGATGTGACGCTTGTGCGATAATCCATGAAACTAATTTTGTTCGCAAAGTATTTACTGAAATAATCATCTTTCAATTTTATATAAAGGCTGAAACCTGTTTCGTGGATATCACGGACAAATTTCAGGTCCAAATCGAAAACTGATTGACTGAGACATTTGTTATCTGATGAGCCTTAATCAGTAATCATGAGAAATTATTTAATTCTTTGCCTGGTCTTTCCATGTCTAATTCATGCACAATCTCCCGTGACGCATTCGGCAGGTATGGGGGACAATCTACCCAGCCTGGCCTGCCTGGCTTGTGCGGGAGCCGAATGGAATAATGTCTCGAATATAAAAGCGGAAGATGATTCAGTAGCCACGACTGTGTTGAACCCTGGCGGAAATTGCTTTATGAGTTTTTGTTCTTATTCCCGTTATCTCTATGCGAGTCATTTTAATTTTGCCATTCCTTCAGATGCGGTTATCGATTCCATTTTTGTGGGCATAAAACGGTCTGCACACGATCAGAATACACTTATGGATTCAACGGTGCAATTGAGCAAAAGAGGTATGCTGACCGGAAATAATCTGAAATCACCGGACTTTTGGCCCATGGCATCTGCATATGAAAGGTATGGCCACAATGATCCTCTATGGGGCACCACCTGGCTTCCCTCTGATTTCAAAGACACAGCTACAGGCGTGGCTTTGAAAGTGGTAAATTTGAACACCTCAGATGCAAAAGCCGACGTGGATCATATAGAGATGACTGTATATTACAGTACATCTACCGGCATCAACTCTATCACATCCTCTCCATCCAAAGTGGAATGGTTGATTTCTCCTGAAAAAATAAGTGTAAACATTTTCACATCTTCATCAGTGATCTTTAATTCAAAAATTATTAATATCATGGGGCAGGAAATGATTTCGGCTCATCAGGAATATACATTACCTGGCGATAATCTTTTTAATTTTTCTACGGAATCTTTGGAGCCCGGAATTTATTTTATGATCGTAAATGCGGGAAGGAAAATATTTGCAAAGGAATTCGTCAAAATGGAATGAGCATCGTATCCTTAAATATGGGTGTACAATAAATTTTATTTCGCGAAAGTCATTCTTTTGAGTAATGATCCGGATTTAAAGTATCGAAGACCTAATTTTTTATTGCCCTGAAGGTGATTTTTATTTTGGCTGCTTCAATATTCGTCAGGCTATAATATTTAAGTCTGGATGACCATAAGTTTACAATTAAGTAATATGTAAATCGACACATCACCAATCTTTGGAGTTACTTTTGCATGAAAGCGCCGAGGTTTCTTCAAGGCGATTTCCGTTTTCAAGACTGAACACGCATTACGGATAAATCAACATTTGAAATTATACCACAGAATTCGACATAGCGTTTTTTATTGATTTATCAGAAAACAGAAATTGGGAGAAATCCATCATCTGCACAGTACTGTACGAATTGTTATGTTTGTGAATCAGGTAAACGAGTATCAATGTATATTTTGATCCGGAACCTTACCGTTGAGAAAAAACATTATCCTTTGTATTAATTTGATGTTGTTTTTTTCTTATATTTTTGGCGTAACCCGAAGAAAAAACTAAAATATTATGGAGTACATGCTGAATCACAGACTGTCTTTCGGCAGCATTATTATTATCCTCATGGGGATAACAGCCAGTATAGAATGTTATGGTCAGGTTTCTATTGCCAGTCTACCATATACGCCCCCGGCCACTACATTTGATAACTATAATCCGAATAGTGCAGCTAATCTTACAGCCACTATTCCGGATGGGTGGACGGCCACAAGTACAGGCACACCTTCCTATCGAGGCCAGGGAACCGGGACAAGCAATGCCGGTGGATATTGGGGATACGGTGCAAACGGCAATTTTTCGCTGGGAGCATTAAGGTCGGGGACACCAGGTGACATCACCTATACACTTTCATTTATCAATAATTCCGGCACGACGATCAGTAGTATTACACTTTCATGGGACTACGAACAATGGAGATATGCTAACACGTCCGGTTGGGATTGCACAGGTACCGGTGCTCTGGCCTCCGATGCCACCCTCAATGGAAAAGATTTTGTCGGTTCATCTTCAGGAACAAGTGGAACAGTTTCGATCACTGCAGTCCCCTCATTTACATTGTCAGGACTCTCCATACTTAATGGAACTTCATTCGGGATATCCTGGAAGACAACAGATGCTGCAAGTTCAGATAACGGAGTGGCAATTGATAACTTCAATATTTCGGTTTGTTGTGGAGTACTTCCGGTCACTTGGATTTCTTTTAATGCCTCACATTCCGATGAACTGACATCACAATTAGACTGGACCACAACGGATGAAATCAATAACGACTATTTTGAAATTCAACGATCAAATGACGGAGGTCGCCAATATGAAGTGATTGGAAGAGTGAATTCAGATGCAGAGGAACATTCTGTACATACATATCAATTTTTAGATCGGAATCCACTGAAAGGGAAAAATATTTACAGACTGAAGCAGGTTGATTTTGACGGAAATTTTGATTACTCCCCGATCAGGGCCATAATGTTTTTGCCGATAGAATTAAATTTAAATGTATGGCCAAATCCCTCTTCTTCAAATGTGCATATCCGTGTGAAGACAGGAGACAAGGATGGAAAAATTACCATTCTCAACCTTGGAGGACAGCAGGTATTTGAAGAATATTTTAGTCATGAAAGTTCAGTATACGAAGCTGAGGTTGAAAATCTTCAACCTGGTATATATATGTTGGTCGTTTTATCCGGGGATGAGTTGAACCAGAAAAAAATAATCATTATGGATAAGTAATATTCTAAGGGGCGATGAATATTAAGGAAGGTCTTTGATCTCTCTTTTTTTACGAGCACCTTTTGAATAGTGAATTCTTTTTTTTGAGTATTGAGGAAGAGCCGGAATTGAGATTTCCGGCTCTTTTTTGTATTGGAAATGTTGAATAGGTGTGGTGAGATGAATATATAGATGAACTTATATCTTTACCACTCTTATATTCCTTTAAATCAAATGAGTAAAAAAAGTAAGAAGCCAATTTCTAAAGTACAGAAGTCCGGAGAACGGCCAGTGGGGGCAGCTTCACAAAGCAAATCTTCTTCAATAGATTATTATTGGGTCGCACTGGGTATCGTGATTCTTTGCACAACACTCATTCGTTTTCATTTGCTCAATATTCCTTTTGAAAGGGATGAGGGTGAATATGCCTATATCGCCAGGTTAATGCAAAGAGGGATCGCTCCGTTTACGGAAGCCTATACGATGAAATTGCCAGGGACATCGGCTATGTACGCTATGTTCATGGCGATTTTTGGGACTTCGAATACAGGGATTCACGCCGGAGTGATGGTTATGGGTATAGCCACCATTGTCTTTTTGTTTCTGGCCTTTCGGAAGTTATTTAATTCGACAGTGGCCCTTTTTGCAGCCAGTGTTTTTGGTATCATGTCCGTAAGTCCTACTGTGTTGGGATTTGCAGCACATGCGACCCATTTTATTATTTTTTTCGTAGCCGTGGCACTTTTTTTTCTTTCCCGGTATTATGAGCGACAGACACTCTGGAGAGCTTTTTTAATTGGATTGATGTTTGGCCTGGCTTTTATGATGAAGCAGCAGGCCGTTTTCTTTATTGTATTTGGCGGCATTGCTATTATTCTTTGCGGAGTTTTTGAAAGGCCAATCAAATGGAAACCTCTCCTTTTTCAAACATTGATGTACAGTGCTGCCGCCGTGATCCCGTATGTGATCCTTGTCATTTTTTTAAAAAGTGCCGGTGCATTTGATAAATTCTGGTTCTGGACCATCACGTATGCGGGAAAATATGCAGGAGGGCTTTCACTGGCAGAGGGGAGTAAAGAATTTGTGAGGAGGTTCACACCTATGCTAAAAGAATTTACGATTTTCTGGATTTTATTTTTTGCCGGAATCGTCCTTACTTTTTTTACCAGATTCACATTAAAGCAAAAGCTATTTATCGTGCTGTTTTGTTTATTTGCTTTTCTTACAGTCGTCCCGGGATTTTATTTTCGCCGCCACTACTTTATTGTTTTTTTACCGGCCATCGGTTTGTTAGGAGGGGTAGCATTATATTTTCTGACCACGCTGTTGAACCGCAATTCCAAAAGCAGCTTTATCGCTGTTCTGCCCTTTCTTGTTTTTTGCATCGCCGGTATCGTTGCGGTATCTGCTAATAAAGATTATTATTTCAACTTCTCACCGGCGCAAATTGCAAAACAACAATATGGAAATAATCCATTCAACGAATCGCTTCAGATCGCAGATTATATCCGGAAAAACTCTTCGGATACAGCCAGGATTGCTGTCATCGGCTCCGAACCTGAGATTCCTTTTTATGCGGACAGGCTTTCTGCTTCAGGCTACATTTATACGTACCCCTTAGTTGAAATCCAACCGTTCAATCAACAGATGCAGGAGGAGATGATTGCTGAGATCGAGAAGAGCAAACCTGAGTTTATGGTGTATTGTCTGATATCCGCCTCATGGCTTGGAAAGGAAGGTGCACCGGATACTATTTTCAAATGGTTCAATAGTTATTCCAGCATCAACTATCAACTGACAGGTGTTGTCGATATATTCAACGAGCAGACGGTCTATAAATGGAACGAGGAAGCGCTGACGTATAAACCTTTAAGTCAGCAGCAGATAATGATTTATAAGAGGAAAGTGTAGATATCAAATAAATCCCATTTTAATAATTATACTGAATAGTGTATGCGACGTGCTCTGACATTTATAAAAAATGTGCTCAGGTATCATATTAAACCATTCCTTCCTGTTTTTATAATACGCCGACTCACGAATCAATTCAATCAGCGTGATTTTGACCGATGGGAGAAGGCGGGTCGTCCTGCACCCCCTCCACACTATATTAAACAAATGACAATAGAAGAATACCGGAAAAAATCAGGATATAATGTCCTTATTGAGTCCGGAACTTTCCTGGGCGATATGGTGGAGTCCAAAAAAAAATCATTCAAAAAAATTATTTCAATTGAACTGAGCAGTTTATTATATAAGAAAGCAAAGAAAAGATTTAAGAAGGATCTTAATGTCTCTATTGTATGGGGTGATAGTGGTGAGAAAATTGCGGCCATCCTTAAGGCCATTCACGAGCCTGTCATATTCTGGCTTGATGGACATTATTCCGCAGGTGTAACCGCGAAAGGCAATAAACTCTGTCCTGTATATGAAGAGATTGATGCCATCTTTAATAGTGTCAGCAGGTTTGATCATATCATATTAATTGATGACGCGAGATTATTCACGGGTAAACGGGGTTATCCTGAAATTAATCAGTTAACGGAATATATCCACAGTAAAAATATTAGGTATCAGATTTATATAAAGGATGACATCATCCGGTATTGGATAGATTAAGTATTGGAATTACCAGGTTGTATTTTTAATTTTTGAAGGAATATAAATTTGCTTTAATCTGTAAAACATGGTATTGACGATATAAATGAAAGGATGTTTTACTTTGTGGAATATCAGGACGTCATAACAATCTTTAAGGCTTTTATAAATATTTTTTAATCCGGCATTGCTGATTCCTCCGCTTCTCATTTTGACTAATATTTCCGGAATATAAACAGATTTTAATCTGTGTTTTTCCAGTAATCTGTAATTTAATTCATAATCCGCGGCATATTTAAACCGGATATTGAATTTATCATGGGGTAGCAAAGAACTCTTTTTGATGAAAAAAGATGTATTAGGTGGAAGCCATCCTTTGCGATACAAACCCGGTGAGAAAGAAGATGATTTCCAGTAGCGTTCGATTTTAGACGTTTTGATCCTATTAACATAGATGATATCAGAAAATATAATGTCGATGGTAGGATCAGATTGAAAGGCTTCAACGATTTTTTTGAGCACATTGCTGTCCGCATACATATCATCCGCGCATAAGAAACACACAATTTCTCCGGTCGCCACGTCTATTCCTTTGTTGATGGCGTCATACAGCCCCTGATCTTTTTCAGAGATGAGGTTTATTTTTCCTGAGGGATACGTCAGTATTATAGGGATAGTGTTATCCTTGGAGACGGCATCCATGATGATGTATTCGACATCGGTATACGTCTGGCGCAACACACTTTCGATACAGGAGTGAATTGTCGCTTCGCCATTATAGACCGGTGTGATGACTGATATTCTCATAGATGTTGGAGGCCGATCAGCAAAAGTTTAATTTTTTTGTGTATTTCTAAACAGAGCATCAAAATACATAAGCCTGCCGTTTGTAGAAAATGCAGAGTCATATGCGCCATGATATTCCCAGCCTCGTTGAATCAGGAAATCATATATTTCGCCAAAACTGCAGCCAATTGGTTCAGTGGCCCGGCATTCTATGTATATCCAGTCAGATTTTTTTAAAAATACTTCTGCCCCTTTCAGTATGGACAATTCATATCCCTCAACATCCATCTTTATGATCGTTGTGTCAGAGGGCGTTATTAAATTTTCGTATTGGTCCAGTGTCTGCAAATTCATTTCCTGGGGCAGTGCATCGTCGCTCTTGAATAGAAACGAACTTGATGGGCTAAAGGGAGAAACATACATGACAGCTTTTGATTCTTTTTCACCCAGGGCTACCGGATAGGACTGAAAGTTTTTATCCTTTTTCATCACCTTATTCAGGGCATCAAACGCAATGGGTTGCGGTTCGAAAGAAATTATTTTAGCAGCTGGGAAAGCTGCCCTCGCGATTAAAGCAAATTCACCTGTATTCGCTCCGATATCAATGAAATGAGTAGCCTTTAAAGATCTCATAAAAGGAGAGCGCCAGATGATAAATCGCTGCGTGGCGGATGTAAATCGCATCCAGACTTTTGCTGCTCCTGTTTTATGCATGAGGCCACTTATGCCTATGATGGGTTTGCGAATGATTTCCTGAAATTGTAATGAAAACATAGTTTGAAAATGTATGATGCTGAATCGGATAACTAATATACCGTCTTGTTATATATGAATAAGGACCATTTGCAATTTATCCAATTTCTTTCCAGCATATAAGGTAGTGCAGTTGTTGAATTGGATTATATTTACTTTTTATTGAGCTGACGTATTTTGAATCATTCCTGGATTGGTTAATGAGGCCAATCTACGTCATTATTATTAATGTCTTCAATTATGATATTTCAGGATAAAATACTTTTAATAACCGGAGGTACGGGGTCTTTTGGAAACGCTGTACTCCAGCGACTTTTAGGGGTAGGTTTGAAGGAAATTAGGATTTTCAGCCGGGATGAAAAGAAGCAGGATGATATGAGGCAGGAATATAAGAGCTCAAAAATAAAATTCTACATAGGGGATGTTCGTGATCCGTCCAGTATTGAAAGTGCTATAAAGAATGTGGATTTTATTTTCCATGCAGCAGCATTAAAACAGGTCCCCTCCTGTGAATTTTTTCCCCTTGAAGCCGTAAAGACAAATGTTATTGGTGCAGATAATATAATCCGATCTGCCATTAACAATAATGTTCAAAAAGTGGTAGTGCTGAGTACGGATAAGGCCGTTTATCCTATTAACGCTATGGGGCTTACTAAAGCACTAATGGAAAAAGTAATGGTTGCCAATTCCCGCAATTCATTTCCATCAGTTCTATGTGGTACCCGTTATGGAAATGTAATGGGCAGCAGAGGCTCAGTAATACCTTTGTTTATATCTCAAATCAAATCAGGGAAGCCCATCACGATTACGGATCCAAATATGACACGCTTCATGATGACATTGGAAGATGCTGTTGATCTTGTCCTTTATGCATTTGAATACGGAAATTCGGGCGATATCTTTGTTCAGAAATCTCCGGCGTGTACTATCCATATTTTAGCCAAAGCACTATTGGAAATTTATGGAGGGAAAGGCGAAATTAAAATAATCGGTACCCGTCATGGTGAGAAAGTTCATGAGACCCTGGTTAACCGGGAAGAAATGGTAAAATCCAAAGATCTTGGGAATTATTATTGCATTTCCTCAGATTCAAGGGATTTGAATTATGACCGTTATCTCGTAGAAGGTGAACATGATTTAACAATAGTCGAAGAATATAACTCACATAACACCCACCAGCTTGATGTTAAGCAGATGATGCAACACTTATTGAAACTTGATTTTATACAGGCTGATATGAAAATTCATTAAGACGGCTTTACTCTTTTTTTATTTTCAGAAAACAAAAGAATTAAGGATGCAACACCGAATATGACAACGATCAGCATTGAAAGCGTATGAATCAATGTAGCAAAGGTGAGTCCCTCCTCAGTAGTTAGACCATACAGAATTAATCCCTGTGATACTAAAAGATGATAGGCGCCTATTCCTCCCTGGACCGGAGCTGACATTCCCAGTCCTCCAACAACCAATATCAATAATCCTGCTCCAGGGCCTAAATGACTGGTGGAGGGTAATGAAAAAAAGCAAATATATACACTCAAAAAATATAAAAGCCAGATTAATACAGAATGAAAAAGAAATAACCAGGGCCGCTCCAGTTTTCCAAGTGAGCGCAGACCCCTGTAGAGATCATCAATTAATTTTACAAATTTTGATTCTTTACTTTTTTCCCTTGGCCTCCTGATGACATAGAAAATAGTAAAAATTAAAATGACGATCACGAGGATTCCAATTATAAAAGGATATTGAGCATGAACCATTTGCTTCCACTTACCAGATAATGGCTGTACAATATTAAGCGCTAAAAAATTTTCAAGTCTTTCGTATTCAACTAATGCGACAAGTAAAAGACATATGAAAAGGCTAAACAAGTCAATAATGCGTTCAATGATTACAGTGCCTAAAAGGGAGCTGAAAGGTATGGATTCAGATTTACTGAGCGAGCCACATCTTGTTACTTCGCCCAATCTGGGAAAGGCAAGGTTGGCTAGATAACCAATCATTAAAGCATACGTTGTTTTTCTCAATGGGGGAGAAAAGCCAAGGGGTTCAATTAATAGCTTCCAACGAAAGGCACGACTTATAAATGCTCCGAGGCTGAGTATGACAGATAAAAGAATCCATGAAATCTTTGCCTGGAGTAGATTATTCAAAATTGATTTGACGCTAATACCCCTAAAGGCAAGAAAAAGTAATCCCACCGCGATGATGAGTAGTAAAATATATTTAAGAACTGAAAGAGGTTTTGTATTCATAAAAGTCTTTTGGAGTAAAATAAATTTAGAGAGGCAGCCATTCCTGAATAACGCAATTTACTCATTATATACCCAGTTTATTTAGCTCAGGATATTCCTCATCAATTATCCTGTGATCATTGAATACAAATTCAATAAGTCTTTTTAGGTTTTGATTCCTTTCATAATGTTTAAAATGGTATTCTCTTCCTTTTTCCCCCATGCGATCACGATCTGATTTATTCATTGAATATATAGTGATGATATTGCTCGCAAGGTTTGCTGAATCGCCTGAATCGCAACAGATACCACAGCCGGATTCATTAATTTGCCTTTGGCATTCACCATCAACAGCACCAATGATAGGTTTACCAGCGGCCAGGTAAGATTGGAGTTTAGCCGGAATAGCGTATTCAAAAAGCGGGCTTCTGGATAATGCAAGAATAAGCGCATCTGCCTCAGTTTGATACTTGGGCACTTCCTCTACCGGAACCAATCCGATGAATTCAAAATATTCTGTTAAGCCCATTTTATCAATCTCACTGATAAGCCATTTCTTTGACATCCCTTCGCCAAGGATAATATATTTTATGTCATAATAACCTGCTTCTCTGACTTGCTTTGCGGCTTTTAATACAGTATCAAAGGACTGAGCAGGGTTAATATTGCCTGCAAATACGATTTTGAATCCCTGACCAAGTCTTTGTTCAATTTCAGGATCTTTGATTTGTAATTCGTAGATCTTCTCTGCAGCCTGGGGAATGTATATCGTTTTTTCGACTTTAATCCCAACTTCATTTATCAACCTTGTCTGAATGCCTTTAAAAACTGCAATAATTCCGTCCGCACGCCTGTAATGCCAATAAGAAATCTGAGTGATAAGATTCCGAATTAATTTATTTTTGAAATTGAAAATTGAAAACAAACTATGTGGCCAGAAATCCAGAATATAAATAAGGATTTTCGTTCCTTTTATTTTCCCAAGTATTATTCCCGGCAATGCCATATAGACAGGAGAAAGCTGATAGATAAGAATACGGTCATATTTTCTTGTTGCAAGCCATGGAATATAGAAAATTGCAAAAAAGGGAAAGGAAATATAATTTAAAAATATTTTTAAATTCGAGTTATTCCCTCTGGGAATCTCCGGTACTCTTATAATATTTACCCCTTTATAATTTTGTCTTCTTTTTTTAAATAAACTATACCCTTCAAAGAATTGGCCTTTAGGATAATTTGGAATCCCGCAAAGTACATCCACCCTGAATCCATTTTCAATAAATCCTGCTGCAATATCAGAAATCCGGAAAGTCTCTGGCCAAAAATGCTGACAAATAATTAAGACCCTTTTATTATTATTGGTCATTTTTAAAAATATTGTGGATAAAAATCCTTATGATTTAAGATCCATTCACGCATTTCAATGACCATCTGCACATAATCAGGAATCTGGTATTTAAAATCTTTACGGGTATTGATTAGAGTTTTATCAATGAGTGCATTTTCTTGTGGTTCGATTAAAATATTATTTTTACCAAACACGGATTTAAATAAATGCAATAATTCATATTTTGATATATTTTGATCTGGGACGAAATGGTAAAGACCAGTAAGATTTTGTTGGATTGCAGCCTCAATTCCTTTCGCTAATTCTATCGTAGTAACTCCTGTCCAATAAGCCCGGGTAAATCCATTACTTGTGCCGTCCTGTTTCATAAACCAATTAAATAAACCAATTCCTTCCGTAGATCTATCAGGACCTATAATAGACATCCTGAATGTCAGATCTTTTTTATTAATTATTTCTCCAAGCGCCTTCGATCTGTCATAAAAGAGGGTTCCATCATAGGAAGAGTTTTCTTTGTAGGGTGGATTCTGGCCTGAAAAAACACAGTCTGTACTAAGATGTATTATCCTGGTGGATGTGCCTGAGTATTTATTTTCAAGGAAGTGAGGCAGGAAGGAATTAATATAGGCAGACAGATCTTTCCTTTTTTCACTTTCTGCAATTAATATGCCGGCACAATTAATAATGATGTCAAATTCATTTTTATCCAGGAACTTTTCAAATAATTCGGTATTAGTCAAGTCCAGCAAAATAGTATCCTTGTTTGCTCTTTTTCTTCCTGAAATGTTTATGACCTCGTAACCTCTTTCTGTAAGATGCGTAGTGATAACATGACCGGCGGCACCTCCGGATCCTAAGATAACTATTTTGTTTTTATGTTCCATATTGTCATTAGGTTATTTTCGCTCAAATACGAGTCGCAACTCGTTATGTGTAAAAAACCTACTAAAATAAGCCCAATTTACAGGAAAGTATTTGCAGACACTTAAGGAATAATAAGGATTGACAAGTAAATCATTCTGCTCCAGATATTTGAAATCAACGTATGTCCGGTGAGTCACATCATATTTGTATCCTTTAGCGCCCGGCACAGTAAAAACAATTCTGGTGATATTAAGTCTAAAACAACTTTGAAATATTTTTTCCATCACCTCCGAAGGATTTTCAAGATGTTCTAAAACGTGATTCATCGTAAATGCCGTGAAACCTGGATTTTCAACCATTTTGAAGGCATAGTCATCTGCGGTCAAATTGTATTGATGTACATTCAATCCTATGGACTTGCAGTACTCTACAGCAACTTTGTTTATCTCATAACCTATAGATCCCTCTGGTAATATTTTTAATAATGCCCCAATTCCACAACCAAAATCTATTGTGGAGTTTAGGCAATAGTTGGCGATATTGCGCAAATAAAATTTACGAATGAATTTCCTTATTTGAGAACGACTATGTTGGAAAGAGAAATACTCTGCTCCATATATCTCTTTACGACTGACTCGCATATTTTTTAATTAATCGATACATAGATATTTATTTTTTTGGATAATTCGTGATATCATAGGTCACAGCTGATAATAATAGTTGAAAACCAAGAATAATAAGCAAAGTCGGAATTACAACTGTACCTGTTGGAGCGGCCATGCTATGTTTTACATAATATATATAATTTATCAACCCATAAGCAGATCCGAATAAGAAAAACGGAAGCCCTATAAGAATATAAACAGAAGCAATATTGAATTCAAAAAGAAAATATTTAAGCAGGATACGTTTGATAAAAGCTGCAAAAAGCTTTGGTGGAAATTCAAAAAACGACTTTGTCGCAGAAAGGCCTGATATTTCGTCACCGTATCTGGCTTTCATCGCTATATCCTGGACGACTGCATTTGCATGGTATAGCTCAATCAACATGGAGGATTCAAAAAAATATCTTTTGTGTATTTTATCTAGATCAATGTTTTTCAGCGTTTCATTTTTTATTGCTGTAAACCCATTGTTTGGATCAAATATATTCCAATAACCTGAAGCAGCTTTGATCAGGAAACTAAGACCCAAATTGCCAAATCTTCTGGGCAAAGGCATTTTTTTCAAGGCATTGAAGTCCCTAAAGCGATTCCCTTTTGTAAAATCTGCTTTGTCGGATAGGATCGGTTCGATCATAGCATCAATGTAGGAAGTATCCATCTGCCCATCGCCATCGATTTTAATCGTTATATCAGTGTTAAGTTCCATTGACTTTACGTAGCCGGTGATCAGAGCACCACCTACTCCCTGGTTTTCAGCATGTGTTATATAGATGATTTTTTTGTTTTCAGTTGCAAGCCTGACCAGTATTTTTTCAGTATCATCTTTCGAACAATCATTGACTGTAATGATATACGAAATCGATTCAGGCAATTCGAGGATGACTTGTTCAATATGCCTCGACACATTATAGCATGGTATAACGACGGAGATGATCATAGATCATTCCGTTTATAGATAAACAGCCCTGGCGCTTCTTTGACGGCAGTCATGCAATCCACTTCAATAGGCTGTGGCTGATACGAGAATGCGATGTACTTGATACCCATCTGAACAATGCGGGGCGAACATGGATCCATCTTAATAGAATAGCGGTCATTCTGTATTAAAGAAAACTTAACCGAATCTGCATCAATAAACGGAAGCACATCAATGTGGGCATAACGGTTATATATGCTATCGCTTTTCATTTCAGGATCTAATATTTTTAGTTTATCAAGGGGGGGCACACATTGATTGCCATTAAGGCATTTCACACCTGCGGCTTTCAGAAAATTACCATAAGTGAATTTGCCGAAAAGAATCCAACCCTGTCCGGGATCCGATTTCTCAACTTCCGACACAGCTTTGTATACTGCGTTATCATAATATGGAGACAACCCTACGCTCAAAGGATTAATTTTAATATTGGGAAGAATGACCAGAAGGCCAAGGGCAAAAAAGGATATTTTGAATATTTTATTTTCATTAAAGAAAATCATCAGCCAGATCAGAACCGTGAAAATAAGTGTGGATTTATACACCTGAGGCATAGAAAAAAATGCATTCGCCTGTTTATTTAAAAAATAATTAATGGTAAATACGAGCCCTGCGATGAAAATCAAAGAAATAATCTTCATGACAAGCGTATTCTTTAAAATTGAATTTTTATGATGAGCCAGAAATAATATCGTTGCAATCACATTGGAGAATCCAAAAATGAAAAATGTCCGATACGAAGGACTGGTATTTAAAAGACTGATTTTGGCCAGAATTCCGGGGAATCCAATTAACATCCAAATGAGGATAACGAATTGAAATATCAAAATACTGATCAGTATGGGATCCTTTTTTCTGGTTTTAATAAGATCAAGCAATATGATGATAGACGCAAATGGAGCCAGCATAAGAAAGGATGATGCCTCACAGATATTACCCCAGTTTGCAGGGTACTTATTGATATCCATGAACATGCCAAAATTATCCGTAAATAATTTTAAGAACACAAAATCGCCTCCCCTTTCATCACGTTTTCCGGGATATACCGTATCGGACATCAGATGTATAGTATCTTTTGTCTCTTGGTAAAACATAAAGATCAATATAATCAGTAGGAGTAGGCTGCCGCCAAGTGCCACTAATTTCCAGGGTAAGTTGACTTTAAACTTTATTTGTATTGTTTTTTTATTTTTTAGAAGATAACCGACGATAAGTGCCAATAAAAAATATGCCATCGGTACCTGATAAGCTGGGTACAAGATGCTGACAAAGGAGTAGGAGAAAATAAAAAATAATATGCCACTGATCACTATTGTCCTGGGCTTTTCCGAAAATAATATATAGATGAAGGAAATAACAGCAATGCTACCAAATGTAAATATCTCTGTATTCATAGACCACCATTGTATGGCGGAAGACAGAAATAGCCATAAGCTGCCGAATACACTAATTAAATAATTATTGCCTGTAAAGAGCATTAACAATAAGAAAGAGGCGATCAAAAAAGGCCAGATCCTGAAATTCCACTGCCATGAAAAACCTCTTTCCAGATCAAGAAAATAGTATCCCCAAAAAGATGGTTTAATGACACTCACTAAATTTATTGTGGGAAGTCCAAATGTCAATGGTGTCTTCCCTGCGCCCCAGGCTTCATTCGAAACCGGAAAACCTAATCTCCCCTGTGACAATATAAAACTGGTATACACCAGCCATTCATCAGACCTGATGAATAAGGGCTCCCCCGCCACCAACCCACGCTTCGGATCACCACCATCAGGCACCACCTGGCTCCAGTGAGGTATAGATGAATTGTGCCACTTCAAAGCCACAAACAAAAAAGACATAAACAAACATGCCCCTATAAAAATCCAGACTTTCAGATCAAAATGGATAAGCTCAAATTCAACTTTGCGTTCTTTGGCTGCTGCAAGAGGAGCCGCACGTTCTGCAGATGATGTTTTTTTCGCTTTCGCTACCGGCTTTTGCTTTTTTTTACTCATCCTTATGAAATGATTTGACTTCCTATTGAAAAATATGCTAGTTCTGACACCAGTACAAATTTAAAAGAGCTTTTTAAGAAAGCGAATATACCTGTTCTTTATTTCCTGATGAATAAATATGTCTGATCTATATCACTATCGGGAAGCTGCATCCTGAAATGGTGATTAAATGCGGGTTTGAAATTGAGCTCCGGGATATTATTCACCGGAATATCTTTTACAGGAAACTTCTGCGCATCAAATGGAGCCACTTTCAGATATTTGTTGAAGATACTTCCATAATTACCCCATGTTTTTCTATAGGCAATGACATGCGGTACAATGATTGAATCTGCACTGAGATTATTGCCCGTAAATCCAATAATCACCTTACTCTTTAAGTAATACATGTAGGATGTTTCCTCATAATTGGCCGCTATCACCAGGGTATCCGAGGAAGGATATTTCTCTTTCAGATAAGGAATGGTATAATCGAGAGGACCTTTGTAAGGATGCGTGAGCTCATATACATGGCCACTGATATCTTCCGTGCTTGCAGCAATGAAGGTGATGACACCAATCGCGAAAATAAAAATAGGGGCCAGCATTTTTAAGGAGAATAAAGTTGGGCTCTCTCTTGCATAGGTCCTGATCAGGAGCATGAAATCAAGCGCAATAATGATGGCCAACACCGGTTGGAGATAAATTATATACCGCGTGTAGATAAAATTGGGAATGCGGGCAATAAAAAAGATGAAGACAATAAAAAATAAAGTCAAAAAAGAGGATATCCTGAAACCCGACGTATTTTCTTTTATTATTTTCTTTATATCCACCAGGACAAGGACTTTAAGCAGTATCGCTATCCAGAGCAAATCAAAGTGTTTAAAGAAATCAAAGGCCGTTTTTACATTGCCCCAATAGATTTCACTTGTATAATTATTAAATACATTCATCGCTTTTGCGATTTCAAAAGTTCTGAAATACGATAGCAGTGGAAATACAGCAAGAAAGGAAAGCACAAGAGATATCATGACGGGTAGAGAAGCTAGAAGGGCAGTCTTCAGGTTTTCCTTCAAACTTTGATGAATCACGATGATCAATTCCGTCAATCCGATCGATCCGAGCAATATAAAATATACGGGTGCAAACGTATTAAACAGCAGCCATAGTGAAACGGCTATGACCACTACCAGCACAAATTTATTTATGGGTTTATAAAAACGATGCATGGAATACAGACCGAGAATTACAGAAACCAGGAATATTGCGAGAGAATAATATCTAACTTCCCTGATCAACAAAGCCAATGAAACGGACAGTAATTCGAGTAGAATAAAAAGGGATAAAAACGCATACCGTGCAAACCTGTCCTGAAAAATCCGCGAAATAAAAAATCCGAATAAAAACACCCCGAGTACACCGATGAGGGCAAACGTAGCCCTGAATATTCCGGTTTTTGTAAATATATTTTCAGTATTCTCAGCCAGCTTATAGCCCATAATGCCAAAATAATATTGAGCCCATCCGGCACCTCCTACATACGCATCATCTTTTTCATCAATGCCAAGCGTGGGATTACTATGGCGTAAATCATAAAAGACATTTTTTCCATCATGTACTTTTGGATATCCGTATTCAAGCACTCTTTCTGTACCTATCGCCGTCATGCTTTCATCTGCCCAGAATAACGGGTAGGAAATATTTTTGAAAACACTGATTAATAAAAGGAGCGCCAGAATCGCGGTAGCGATGACAAATTTATTAGCATGTTTTACCTGATAGCGCGTATAGTCATAAGCCGATTTGGACCTTGCCTTTATGGTTTTAGGCTCAGGCTGAGTTCGGTTTTTAGGTTGTTTTTTCCCCATTTTATTGGCTATTCAGTATGAAGTCGCAAGATATCAAATATGACGGGGAAACAATCTTAGGAATCTGTTTCGGGAACAACAAGTGATGATCGATCAGCTAAATTTAATTGTTGGGAAACAACTCGATCAGATTGATGAGTTGAAACAAATGGTAACGGAGATGGTCAAAAAAAATAATTAGGAATATTTTTCAAATACCAGTTGTTAAGCGCCGGATACAAATTACCGATTACACATACTGATTACTGATTACACATTCTGATTACTGATTGATCTCTTTGTTCGCATGTGCACCATTTTCCTTAGTATATTTGAAACATGGCACTATACACATCATCGATAAGAATCTCCCTCTTTACATTATTCATTTCCTTTTTTTATTGTTCTGCTCAGTGCCAGATCAACTGGACAATGGAGGGATCAGTAGATATATCCAATCACGGTAATAATCATCCCAGAATTGCATTGGATGCCGCAGGTAATCCCCTTATCATTTGGTTTAATGCAGGTTTTGTCAGGTTCTCGCGTTGGCAAAATGGGGATTTTGAATCTTCAAAAGTGTTAAATGTATCAACCTCTTCGGCAGGTGCCAGTTGGATGGGGCCTGATATTGCAGCGCATGGCGATACTATTTATATAGTTTTCAAAGAAGCACCGGAAGATGTAGGCCATATCTGGTGTATTCATTCATATGACGGAGGTGAAATATTTTCTGATCCGGTCCGGGTAGACTATACTGCAGACAGTCTTTCGAGATTTCCAACGGTGACAACAGACGGGTCAGGGCATCCGGTGATTGGATTTATGAAATTTGATCCGGGCTTCTCCCACGCAAGATGGGTAGTGACGAGGTCAAATGATTTTGGCGATTCATTTTTACCTGATGTATTGGCCAGCGGATGGAGCAGTCCGACTTCTGTTGTGTGCGATTGCTGTCCGGGCTCCATCATATCTTCCGGCAATAATGTTGTTATGCTCTATCGGGACAACAATAATAATATCCGTGATACCTGGGCCGGGTTTTCAACGGATGGAGGATTATCGTTCACTACTGGCCTCAATATTGATCAGCACAATTGGTTGATCAATGCCTGTCCTTCGTCAGGACCTGATGGTGTCATTATAGGGGATTCGATGTATACGACATTTATGAGTGCTGCAAGCGGGATGAGCAGGGTGTATGCCAATCGTATTGCTTTGCCCGGTGTGTCAGCTGCTGCAGGAACGTTCCTGACGGGATCCATCCCGGGATTATTGAATCAGAATTTCCCCCGGATTTCAGCTGATGCACATTCAATCGCAGAAGCATGGAAGCAAAATGTCAATGGCAGTGACCAGTGCGTGATTAATTTCACAGCCGATATTTCCTCCGGGCTGCCTGCAGTATACGATACCGTAGCAGCAAGTGGAGTAAATAATACGGATATAGCTATTGGTAATGGAAATATTATCGTGGTGTGGGAAGATTACAACTCAGGCACTGTGAAATTTCGTCGGGGGACATATGAAGTATCCACAAGCACAGAAGAAGTAAAGAATGTATCTATACATGTTTTTCCTAATCCTTCTCCGGATGCATGGACGTTGAATGGACAGGACATAATTCCGGGATCACAATTAGAAGTATGTGATATGAGAGGAAAAATAATGTATGCTAAAGTGCTGTATGATAATTTAAATGGTATATCCCTGGAAATTGATAATGCCGGATGGAGTAGTGGATTATATTTTTTAAGAATATCTCATGATAACAGCCTGAGTACAATGAAGCTGGTTAAATTCTAGGTGGCTTAATTTCCAAAAAAAAAAATAAAAACGGTTCGGCGTAGTTTGTAACTGCGCCGGCGGTTGCTGAGTTGTAGCACCAGGATGAGATTTGCATGTCGAAGCATGTGTCAGCAAATTTCTGATTTGCGAAAAAAACCATCACCCAAAACATAATCTTGTCGAAACAAAGGATGACTTTAAAAAAGAAATTTTTAATCAATATTCCGTTTTTTTATTTACTGATTACTGATTACTAATTACTAATTACTGAACACTGAATACCGATCTCTTGCTGAGGAAGATGATGTCCTCTTACCTACTGCTTCACCCACGATCCTATCCCCATCAGTCTTTCTCCTTTCAGAATCCTGTAAAAATATTGTCCCGCAGGTAGCTCGGGCACGCGGATCGAATTTGTCAAATCTTTTTTTGAAAATAATAAATGTCCGGATTCATCAATCAGTTCAACCCGGAGTGCAGAAGAATCAAATCCATTGACAGAAAAAGTAAGATCGTTAAGGCCAGGATTTGGATATGCAGAAATAGATAATAAGGGTTCTGTTGGTCCGCTTGTGGAGACAGTGGCGGGAAGCTCACAGTTCTCACCAACACGTATGGCAAAAATATCTTCGCCTTCATTTATTGACAGACCATCTCTTACACGACTTCCAAAAACGATTGCGCCACCACTCTCAAATGCCCTTAATCCAAATATTCTATACTTATTGTCAAATCCCAGGAAATGCTGACATATAACATTGAGATTACTATCCACCCTGGTGATAAAATAGAAAGATGTATCGAAATAGGGTGAATTTGTTTCAAAATACCCTGTAGCCCAAACTTCATTATTGCTCTGAATATCGAGACCTCCGAAATAAGGCATAGTGACGAAATCTGGTTCTTTGGGGGGAAGGATAACAACTTTTTTTCTGAGTGAAATCGTGCTATCAATGAGTCTAAGTTGAACTCCGTTATCCGGATCAGATTGTGTGTCCGTTTCTATAAGTAATAAATTCTGACGAAATGGTTTGGTCGTTTCATATAACTCAGAGGTTTCACCATTCATAAATATCTGTTTCCTGAAATTAAAATCTGGATCATAAAACATAAATAGTTTATTTGATGAGATTACATATCCGGTTCTTGAAAAATCAACAGAGAAGGAATTTGAAAAGAGTATTGAGTCGATTGCAAGCTTCAAAGCGTATGTTGAATCTATTTCATATATGTGTTGTGCAAAACCTTGGCCTTTAGTGTGAATTTCTTCAATGAAAGTTTTTCCATCAAGACCGTTGACAATTTTGATCTTCTCTATTACATTTTCACAGAAATCCAGGGATGAAAGATGCTTAAGCGCTTGAGTCTTAATATTAAATGTTGAAATCACTAAACTCGATTTGCAGGAATCTGTTTTAATAGCTCCTGCCAGATAAATTTCATCACCAACCACCTTTAAAATTCTTTGATAATATGTTCTGAATCCATTCAAATTGTAGATTCCAATAATTGAACCATCGTCTTCAGTAATGATAAGATCTGCGAAACTATCAAAATCAGAGTTGCCTAAGTTTGTTATCCTGTTTTGAATAAAATAAAATGTATCAGAAATCTGTACGACATCACTTATTAAATCTATTTCAGGCGATTCCATTGAGAGTATAAAAGGAGTCTGACAAAAGTTTGAATGAAAAGAGCATAAAAGGATGGACAATAAGATAAATACCTTCATAATTTTTGGCATTAAGAAATGAGGGGTATGTGAAATATATCCCTCATCTTGTTATGAATTATGGACAGCATGGAGGAAGACTAAATGGAAAATCGCTTCCGGAATCACAGTAGTTGATGGTTCCAAAGAAACCACGACATTCCCAGGATTTAATATCAATACCAAACTCTGTTCTAATAGATAAATTTATTTCGGTCATTGTTGCAGGACTTAGTTCAGTAGCAATTTGATAGGATGTAAAAATATTTATTATGGATTGAAAATAGTAATTCATCGCTTCAGGAGGTAAACAAGAAATACCGAATTCAATAAAAAAATCATCACAATCCTCAGAATTATGATCGCAGAAGAATTTAAATGTTCTGTAATCCAAAATGAAGTCTCCGGGAGTTATATCTTCAGTATTTATTGCGCCCCAACCTGTAAGAGGGGGATCTTGATCCGGATTCAGTGTACTAAATTCTAATGTATTAGTATAAAATACACATCCGTATTGATTATAGTAATTATTAATAGCCATTGTCATTATGCTACCGGCATCATATTCTGCATCGTCATCATCTTCTGTTGTGCAATGTCCTTTTTTTTGAAGTACTGTCCAGTCATCAAATCCGACAAATGGATGTAATGTCCTGTGTACTTTACCTATCACAGTAGTGATCACCATCTGGAGAGAACTGACAGAAGAAGATATAATCTCCGCATCGAACAGTAAGGGGAATTTGTCTTCTTCAATAATTCTGTAGAAAAAGACCGATGCTGAATCCACAGCTTTCAGGTATAAGGCATCTACTGTCGCCTGAGAGGCATATCCACCGCTCATCGCGATTGTAAAAGTATCTTTTGTACGGGTAGTACTTTCCCATGTGATGCCGGCGTCAGCATATTCCAAATTCAACGCTCCTTCAACCAAATAACGTACGTCAGAAGCTGAATAATTTCCCCTGGACAGAACAGCTGGTTGGCTCGGTTGTTTTCCTTCACCGGTTTCTATGAAGGACTTAAGCTTGTAGTAGGTATCGTATTTCGCAGCGTGATCCTCGACATTCTGCGTCTTCATCTCGTCCTTTGAGCAGGACATGTACAGTAGGGTAATAAAGGAGCCCATAAGCAATAAACTAAACAGCTTGCTGAAGCTTATGCGGGGGGGCAAAAAATTTGATAAAATGTGACATAATTAGAAAATTTATAAAGTGAAAAAATGATTTCATGGGTGTTGCAACAATAGAATTAGCCATGAAATAAAAAGGGAGACGAACAATATTTCAAAGGTGTTTGCAATATTAATTTACTGACGTGGAATAATAAATCCTGATACTAATATAGGAATAAAAATTAGTAATTGTCTCTGTCTTCAAAAAAAAGTTGGAAAAGTTACAGTGTTTGTGTTCCAGTTTTATAGGGAAAATTCATTCCATCGAAAGTTTCACTTTATGCATTTGACTATTACATTCTAATATTCAGTCCTTTAATTTAACCTGGATTGAAAAAGCTTGGTCTGATTCTGGTTCGAAACCTTCAAACATAACTGCACGCCTTCATGCCATATTTCACTAACTTTCATAATGGAGCATTCAGAACTCGCGCGACGATTATTGCGGATCAGTGTGTTTCTTTTTTTCTACATATGCTTTTTCTCCCAAGCCTCATCCCCTCAAGTTCATCACCTATATGGCAAACAAAGGACTCCTGCACAACTAATATCACAAGATCACAAGATCGCCTGATCATTTTCCCACTAAATAACCCACACAATCCGTTCACCCACCCATCCTTTTTTAACACGATTTCCGGACGTATCTATGTAGGAGATGAAGCCAAATTTCCATATTGGCATCAATATGGCTATTCAGGTTTCCTGACGAATCTTATGTAGATGTGAAATATTGGTTTCACAATTAATTATGCGGATATACAGAATCGCAATATCATTTTTTCTATTTCTTCTGCCCTGGTATGGAAGAACCCAGTCCGCGATTCCGGAAATCAAATTATCAGCATTATTCCGGGAAGGGTCCATACACTTATATGACGAGAGATATTTTGTGACTCCTCCCGTATCCCTGCATGACACCATTCAGTTGGTTTTCAATTTGTCTAACGACCTGGGAAAAGATACAACCATCTATTATTTTGAGGGCCTAAATGAATGGGTTCAGTTGACGGCCATCCCGCTGAATGACAGTTGTCCCTCAATGCGGAAAATATCAGGTCGCAACTTTTATGGCCGGATCCCCTACGAATGGATTTACTTTCCTTGTCAATCTATCAATATTAAATCTGGTGCACGATATCAGTGTGCAATAACCTACAAAGGTCCGGCTTATCGCAAGGCGTCTAAGTCTATTTATTTATTGACAGGGCAGTGGTATCAAAAAGACCTCAGAATTTCCGGGCGATTCCATGCGACCAACTTTATGATTACAGATATTTTCCTTGGGGCCATTGTCTTTGGGTTTTTCTTTTTTTTCTTTCTGTACTTTAAAAGCAGATATCCGCTATTTGGACTGTATTCTCTTTTTTTATTTGTCCAGGCACTTTATGGGTTTATCCAGATCGATGTCTATACCATCCTCGGCCATTTTCTTATCTATCATTACAATTGGGATGATTACGTCAACGAGGTCCTTGCTTTTATTGGTCAGGCTGTATATGTTCGGTTTCTGATCTCATGGCTGGGCATCAAATCCACGAATCGTTCGGTGTATAAAGTGTTTAACAGCATAAGTATTTTTTTCCTTGTCTATGCTGTAAGTATTTTTCTTTTGTATAAAATAGATTCCCAAAATACATTCATCGAAACACTGGAAAGTTCAGTAAGGCTGATCACAGTTCTGTTTCAATTGTGGGTGTTCTATCTCCTGCTTTTCAAAATTAAATCAGATGTCAAATCCTATGTCATTACAGGCACCCTGCTGATGGTTTTCTTTGGTATTGTGCTGGTTATTCTGAATATGCAGAATGCATTTGAAAACACAATTTTTGCTGACTTTGATAATGGAAGTTGGTACATGCTTGGTGTTTTATCAGAAAGCGTGTGTTTTGCCATGGGTCTTGGCCTTCGGTATTTTCATATAAAGCAGGAGAATATCCAACTACAGGCGGAGAACATGAAGGTGTTACAGGGGAAACTCGCCACCGAACAGGAAGCGCGAGAACGTGAACGAATGCTTGCAGGATTGAACCAGGAACTTACGAATCAACAATTGACTGCACTGAGAGCCCAGATGAATCCCCATTTCATTTTCAATGCACTCAATTCGATTCAGAAATACATCATGACAGGAGATGTCGATGAGGCAAATAGTTATCTCTCGAAATTTTCAAAATTGCAGCGGATGATACTGTCCTATTGTGATGAAGATTTCATAACCCTCGACAAAGAAATCAATATGCTCCAATTGTATCTTGAACTGGAGCAATTGAGATTGACAGATGATTTTACATTTGCGATTGAGGTGGATGATGATATTGACCCGGAAGAGATACAGATACCCCCGATGATGCTGCAACCCTTTACTGAAAACGCGATCTGGCATGGCCTGGTACCCAAAAAAGGTATAAAAAAGCTGAGCATCAATTTTTTCATGCCAAAACATGATGTGCTTAAATGCATCGTTGAGGACAATGGAGTCGGAAGAGCAGCAGCAGGAAAAAATAAAGCAGAAAAGCTTATGGATTCAACCCTCAATAAATCAAAAGGCCTTTCTCTGGTCTATAATCGCCTCGCCATCCTTGAACGAAAATATGGAACGGAATTTTCGGTGGACATCAGGGATAAGATGGATACAAATCAAAATGCCCTCGGGACAGTAGTGGAGCTTACCATACCTGTATCTGATTAATTTCGCCCTTCCCGCGGTTTATTTTTTCTTTATAACTTTCAGGTCATGATCAGGGCGCTTATCATTGATGACGAACCATCTGCCATAGAGACATTGACCTACATGATAGAGCGCTATGTCCCTGAGATCAGTGAGCTCCAGGCTACGCGTGAACCTTATAAAGGCGTTGAATTACTCCAGACCTTCAATCCTCATCTCCTCTTCCTTGATGTTCAGATGCCAGGGCTGAATGGATTTGATGTGTTGAAAAAAGTCAATCGCTTTAGCTTCGAAGTTATTTTTACTACAGCTTTCAATCAATATGCCATAGAGGCTATCCGGTTTAGCGCACTTGATTTTCTGCTGAAACCTATTGATGCTGACGAATTAAAGTCTGCAATCCAACGATTTTTTGAAAAAAGAGTCAGTGAGGAAGAACGACAAAAATTATTTGAAAATCTGAAATTCAATTTGTCTGCAGAGCAGGCTGATTTTAAAATTGCGATTACAACCACAAAAGGGACTTTCTTTTACCCGATCAGGAATATAATCAGACTCGAAGGCGATGGCAATTACACGCGTTTGTTTTTTGATGATGACCGACCACTCCTGGCCTCCAGGACGCTTAAAGATTTTGAAGAAATTCTGATCCAGCACGGATTTATCAGAGTTCATCGATCACACCTTGTAAATAAGGACTTTGTCGACTCTGTTCTGTTCGATGGGTATATTGAAATGAGAGACAAAACCAAAATCGAAATCAGCAGGCGGCGTAAAGAAATCGTGATGCAACAGTTGAAAAAAGCGTAGAGCATCGAGAATAGGGCTAAGAGTATGGAGTATATACATGGTGTAAAGAGGATGATAAAAGACTGACATAGCTACCGTAATTCAGAAACCAGTTTTAACCTGGAACCATTCTGAAGCCATGTAGAGATTTTGTCAAAAACTTGCCTAAATAATCTAAATCACACTGTCTTAACGTCCAAAACATACAATCTCTTGCTATTGTATATTGTACTGAATATCAATTGTATACAAAAAATAAAATGTTCATTTTTGCGCAAGAATAAAATACTGGAAGAATATCCTGAATTTATGTCAGCGTTTTCTATCTTGAGCACGTTAAGTAATTGTTAACTTGAAGGTAATTCAAGTCGAACTTGCATCGAATAATACATTTAATTAATTCAAAACCAAATCGTTATGAGGAAGTTCTTACTATT
>JBBSAQ010000051.1:0-32892 GCA_038252065.1 Chitinophagales bacterium | reverse complement strand
TCTAAAAAAAGAAAGGCTCATGCAACGTCCCAAGCCGGCAATGCCGAACTAGTCCGGGATCTTATGCATGAACCGGGGTAAAAATATATAAAAATATTTTTCAGATTACTTGGAAATTAACGGTATAACTGAGCTGTAGCATATGGATGAGTCAGGCAAGTCGAAGCACGTTACTCGTTACTCGTTACTTGCAAATCTTCTATTTCATTCCGCATATATCCACTCCTGTTCCAGTGATGTTCCGGTTGAGTGTCACCTATTGAATTTGTAGCTTTGACTTTAAATGAAATCTCACCCTGCGATGTTGGTACAAATGCATATCGCCATCTGCGCCACGCATATTTTCCCAGAGACGGATCAAGTTTTGTCAACTCCCAGGTTTTTCCATCGTCTTTCGAAATTTCAACTTTTGTAATTTCTTCTCCACTATCAAATGCTAATCCTTCGATTTCAACAGGCACTCCTGTTTTCAAAATTGTACCGGGTTCGGGAGAAACAAAAATAGAACGGATGTCAAGTTTATTGACAGGTTCCATATTCTTTGAAAGAGAATCTGGTTTTTCATTTCCATCCTTTACACCTTTTGGAATAAGATATGCTTTCTTCATCCAGAAACCTTTGAATGTATCCGGATGAATAGTGATCTCACTGAGCATACCGACCCAGTATGTCGCATACCATCCGGGCACCACGAGCTTGAGCGGATATCCATTGAGTAGAGGTAGTGCATCACCATTCATCTCATAGGCAATCATCACTTCGCCATCCATAGCATGATCCATCATTAGCGCTTTTTCAAAATCAGGAACACTATTGTATGATGGACGATCCAATCCATTGAATGAAACTTCGTATGCGCCACTCTTCACGCCGGCCATATTCAGGACATCTCTCAGTCGCACACCCGTCCATTTCGCATTGCCCATCGCCCCGTTTTTCCACTGACCTCCGGGAACATGTGGATCACAAAAACTTCGTGCATTCCCGGCACATGCTGCCAGGGCAACAATGGAATCTTTCGGAAATGTTGTTTTCAGATCATGCATTGACAAAGACAACTCCTTATTCACCCATCCCTTGACCTTCAATCGGAATGTGTCCTCATCTATAGCTGATGGCAAAACCGGATTATGCCATCTTACAAAAAACACATCATTTGGAGTGTTATCGAGTTTGAAATAATGTAAAGGTGTTTCTAAATTTGGCGGGCGATCGGTGAGGAGGATCATTTCTTTTTTGCCATCGGCAGTGACGAGGATGTCTTTCTGGACTTCAATATCTTTTTTTGGATTAATGCAGCCTGATATGAGAAGTAAGGTTATTAAGGAATAGCTATAGGAATAAGAAGAGACGGAGTTCACCAGGCTTTTTAAAGATTTCATGGGCATTCGATAAAGATAAAAATTACATTATCAAGTATTGTTCAGGTGTCAGGACTGATATCTCTGCAGCTTTAAAATCACGAAGATTTCTTGTCAAGAAGATTTGAATACCGTTTTCAGTGGCCGTAAAATACTGAAGTCCATCTTCAAAGTCTTTAAATTCAGATGACATTGCTAACTCTACAATTTTATCTGTAACTGCCAGAACAGTGACTAACGTTTTAAATTGAAATAATTTCTTCCTTGCCTGATTTGCTGAAAACTGTTTTGAGAGAATGTAATAAATATTAGCAAATGATAATGAAGACACATATATCCTGACTTTAGCCTTGTCCGCAAGAGAAAACAATCGGGCTGCAGGATCATAAAAAGGATTTCGGCCTGTCAGAAGGTCCAAAATCACATCTGTATCTACAAATACTTTATCCATTATGAATACTTCTTCATCAGGTAATCTGTATATTCCTTTTGAACATCGCCTTCAGGAATTTCAATAATACCCGATAAACTTTTCACCAATGGGGTGATTTGATCAGATGAGTCTTCCCGGGCAGTAAGATTTTGAAAATAATTTTCAATAAGCATGGATAGGCTTGTATTTTTTTGTTTTGCAAATCGTTTAGCCTTTTCAATGATTTCCCGGTCTAGCTTCAATGTTAATTTGGTATCCATGATCTATAATTTCCGTACAAAAATACGGTTTTTATACGTATAAAACATATTTTTTTTAGAAACCTCCAGATAATCCATAGTGTAAGAAAAAGCAAAAATCCATCGCCTTCCCTTATTCAAATTTCAGGTACTTGAGTATAGTTGACGCTTTATTTGCCTTTTCCAATTCCTTTACAATGTTTTAGAGCCTGGCGAAGAAGCGGATTTCGAAGCCCTAAACTCTCTGCCGACACAGAACTTGATACGAAGCACAATACTTCATTTAAGCACTTAATCCCCTTTTTGACAAGCGTCTGTTTGCTGTTACTTTTATTTCTTTTTTCTCTAATCGAATTCTATCCATCTCTTTTCAAAATAAATAGTTGTCGATTTGTTTGTCTTGTCAGTCACTGTTGCTTGAACAAAATTACCTGTTGTCGAAGTATATTTTATAGTCATTTCGTCCATTCCTCCACTGTCGTAATATGCACCAAGTTTACACCCAAATGGATTATTTTCAACGTCATTTGTGAACACTGATAAAAGTAAAAGACGTTCTGATTTAATATCAGGGTTTGCATAACCAAAAACTCTATGGTCTTGCTTTATATTAGCTGTCAAATTTATCGTGCTGTCTCCGTCTTTTAGAAAAACATAAGCTTTTGTTATATTGTCTCCTGAAGCCACTACGCTTTCATTGTTTGCTTTCTCAATACTATCAAGTCTGGCAAATTTTTCTGGTACTTGGTTTTCATTAATGGAGTTTACTGATGCATTAATCTGTTTACCGATTTGTATTTTATCTGATTTGGAACTTTGTTGCCCACAAGCTGACATCAGCAAAGATATTATCAGTATATAATTATTCATTCTCATATTCTTATTTTCGTGTCTATAGCTCCACTATTATCGATTGGAAAATAAACCACCACCTTCTTCCTGCTATCTACATTGAACACCAGATATGTCCCCATTACTTAATTAAACCGCCCAAGCTCTTCAATCTTTCGATAGGGCTTCATGAAAAAATCTCCGATCACCCGATTAAATTCATCATGGTAAACAATCGGCGTAGAATGACCAGAATTGGGGAGTATCCACAGGTAGGATTTTGGAATTGACTGCGCGATAAGCATCGTATGTTGCGGAAGGATGACATCATGATCACCACCGATCACAAGTGTCGGACATTTTATTTGAGCCAATTCCTTTGTTGTAATATGCGGTTCGTAAACACACAACTTTACTAATTTGATTTGGTGCTTAAGTTCAGGTGTCTGAGGCTGCTTCATCAGGGATTGACAATATTCTGCGGTAGAACTAACTACCCATGGATCTACTGCAGTAGAATCAGGCCACAAATTCGCACCCGTGATCGCGAGCTTTTTTACTTTATCCGGATGACGCATCGCCAGCAACAAACCATTTATACCACCATCACTCCACCCGATGACATATGCCGAATCGATGCTGAGATATTCAAGCAATCCATTGAGATCATCAGCCATCATTTCATAACTGATGGAATCCGTCGGATCAGCTGACTTGCCCTGGTCACGGCTGTCAGCAACAATAACATGGTAATGCTGTGCGAAATATGGAATCTGGTAAAGCATGTTGGTGATGTCACCTCCATTGCCATGGATCATCAATACAGGCTCTCCCTTACCGTATGCCTCGTAGTACATTTTAAAACCCCTCATCGTGACGAACTTACCGGCAGCATCACTATGGCCAATTTTAGAAGTATCCACGACGGATGTTTGTGCGCAGCCAGGAAATATATAAGATAGCAGTAACAGGAAAGTCAATAGAATTGAATAGCATTTCATAAATCCGGTTTAACAAGTGACGATTAACGTGTAACGAATAACGAATAAATTTAGAATATAAATACGAATAATGCGTAACAATTATAATTTTTAGCACCATACATGTAGGTGGAATAACTAACATCTTAAATATACGCCGAATCCCATAATAGCTCCGTCGGAGTGAAATATCTGTAGAAATATCGCAGAATAAATTTTTTGAGCTCCATCGGAGCGGAATATTTGATTACGAAATCAATTCATATTCCCGGTATTAGCGATCCAATGGTACAAAAACATTCCATTGATTATCCTGATATCATTAAAGAATTTATTTCTTTAAAATACACTTCCTCATTATCAAGCCAACCATAATGTCCACAATGATCCATCAAAATAAATTTTGAATTTTTCAAAACCTTATGCGCTCGTTCGCTTGTTTCTGCATTGATGATATCCTCCTTTCCCTGGATGATCAGCACGGGCCTGTCAAATAGTTTTAATTTTTCTGTGCAATCATAATTTATCCGCTGCAGATCTGCCCAGATCAATCCATTGATCGCTGCATTTCCCTGTGTCAACCGATTAGCCAGAACAGGTATATATTTTCTATCCTGCAGATATGCCGGCGCCAAAGCTCTTCCCCTGCCAAGTCTCACTGCAAATGTGGTATCTCCTGCATTTAATTTATCATTCCAGTATTTCAATGAATCCTTTTCTGCACTGCTCAATTTGGAAGTGATCGCATCATTGATATACGATAACAACCCGAGATCAATTCCTCCGGATGAGGATAATATCATCTTGTCGATGTGCTCCGGATATTTGGTTGCATAATAAGACGCTAACATCCCACCAAACGATTGTCCAAGAATGGACCATTTGTCCAATTTAAAAAACTTACGAAGACTCTCTATATCGTCTATCATCAGATCCATTGTTACAGTAGTTGAATCTAATACGGGCAATACAGACTTGCCCGTTCCACGCTGATCATAAATAATCGTCTTATAGTGATCCGAAAGTTTGCGCGCGAGATTTTCGAAGCCATTACTATTCATTCCCGGCCCACCATTGATGATCAGCAAGGGTTGTCCTGATCCGAATGTCCTGTAGTAAATAGGTGCGGAGTCCACACTCTTAACGATACCTTCTGTCTGCGCGGAACAAACAGCGGCAGCGTATAAGAAAAAGGCAAATGCGAATATTTTCATTTCAGTGTCGATACTATTTTGTGAGATTCTGATGTAAACAAAAAATAATAGTACAAAGCATCCTGGTAGTATCCATGATAACATCGCTTAAGTCCTCAAAAGAATATACAAAAGGTACTTCCGGCGCTGATTAAAGATATTACACCTCTTCACTACTCCATTGATCCGGATCATCCACTGGATTGGGCAATCGCTCCTCAAGACACTTTGCCAGTGTATCAGGTGTGAAGTCTTTGTCTTTAGTTTCAATCACCCATGATAAAAATTCATCCGGCCCTCCATTGAGATAAGGCGGTGGCGATACCGGATAAAAAACAGCAGGTAAGATGTAAAAGCGGTCCACAGCAGTATAGAAGCCACAAAAATAAATCGCATAAACGTTGAGGTAGACGAAGCAAAAATGAGGAAAAATATCCTGGTGATTTGCTTAGGAGGATGCAAAGCTAAGTTTTACTATGAGATCTGTACATTAAATAAAAAACCCGTACTTATAGGTTGGCCCCTAAAAGTACAGGTAATTGATATTGATATTTCAAGGATTATTTTAGTCGCTGTTGCGCAGCCATGGCATGATCAAGATGAGCATGTAAACCGGGCAACATTGACTGTGCCCAGTTTTTAATCTCAAGGTCTGTGCAGGCGGAAGAAGCTTTTTCAAACAGATCGATTGCATTTATATGCCCTTTGACCATCATGTCGGCATACGCTTTGTCAAAATCGATACCGGTTTTTGCATCCAACTTAGCATACGCTTGTTTTGAGTCTTCTGTTGGAACCGTGGGTATATTAATATATTTTCTGTTAGCCATCGCCGTAAGATCAGCCATTGCTTTACTGTGATCAGTTTCCAACATCTTGCCCAATTCTTTGACATCACTCGTCATGCCTCGTTGTTGTGCAAGCTGCCCCATTCGGACATTTTCACTATTCATTTCGGCAGCACTCACCATAAACAAGGCGTCTCTTTCATCCTTTGGATCATCCATCTTGGCATTGTTAATATCCTTTGCCAATTTCTCCGCATCAACAGGCTTGGTGCTGCTTTGACAGGAAATAACAATGATACATATTGAACATATAATAAGCAATACAGATGATTTGATATACCTCAGCGTCGTCATGGTTAACATATTTAGATAAATGATGACACAAAGATGATAGCAACTCAAGGAATAAACCTTACAGAACTACAGAAAATTGTTATATAATTCTTATGAAAATGGTCAAATAGGAATCAGCGCTAATTACAATTCCCGAATCCATATATTCCTATAGCTGACTGCGCAATTGTGATCCTGCAACATTATTGGCTCTTTGTCATTATGTTTTTTGTATGTCGGTTGACCGATATATACAGTGCCTCCTTTCAGTTCTACATTATTTTGAATTAGCACGCCATTTTGCAAAACGGTAAATTTTGCCGGGGAAACAACCATATCATAGGCATCAAATTCGGGAGCGGTGAAGATGACATCATATGTTTGCCATTCACCAGGGGGTTTACACGCATTGACTAAGGGAATGTATTGTTTGTAAATACTTCCGGCCTGTCCATTGCTATAGGTGATATTATCATAACTGTCAAGCACTTGCAGTTCATATTGTCCCATCAGAAAAACACCACTATTGCCACGATTTTGTCCGCTATCCTTCACCTCTTGTGGAGAGCGCCATTCTATATGCAACTGGCAGCTCCCAAACGCTTGTTTCGTGTGAATACTTCCACTTCCTTTTTCTACGGTAAAAGCATTATCCGTCACTTGCCATTTAGGTTCTTCCTGTTTGTCAGTAGTCCATTTAGAAAGGTCTTTCCCATCAAATAAAACAATAGCATCGGAAGGGGCATCCCGCGTCATCGTGCCCGGCGTGATCACCTTAGGAACCGGATTCCATACTTCGGTGGCTTTCGGATCTCCATCCTGGGCATAGCTTTCAATAGAAGAAAAGATGGCGAAACTTAAAAGAAGAAATACATTTTTCATGGCTAATCTTGTTTGTTGAAATTGCAAAAATTAAATATACGACGGCTAAATATTTTTACAAAATCTCAACCTGCATTCGATATTATCTTTCACTCACTTTATCTTATGCGTATATTTATTGTAGAGGAATGAAATGATCAACAACAAAATACCAAGTACCACAAAAACGATTGTCTTTGATATCGTACTCAATGCCAGAATATCATAGAAAAACAATTTCAATAAAGTGGCCGCAAACAACACTATCGCGGCAATGCGAAGATGTTTTTTGTCTTTCCAGATACCGAGTATGACTAATACCAATGAACATAACCCCCAAAGAATACTAAGCACAAGCTTGTAAGACTGTATAGACTGCATGATGTCCATCCATGAGAGCAATTCGCTGGTGGCGATCCAGATGATGGTCATGGACAGAATCAATTCGTAAAAAATCTTCAACTTGGGATATGATAGTTCCTGAGAAAAAGTAGAAATAAACCGATGAAGGCTAAAGAGGAACAAGCCGGTAAATACAAGAGAAATATACCTGATCCCTATATTGTAAGACGAATGGTGATAATATTCAGATAGCGTCTGATTCAGATAGTTCTCCCGGAGCTCGCTTAGAATATATAGGCCCAATGTCAGAAATGAAAACAAGACGATGATCCCCAGGATCAACAATATCCATCGTACTGTTATATTGCTGAACAGCTTTCGCTTCAGGTAAAACAGTACTGAGAAAAACAATAATGAATAATTAATGATCCAGGTGATCCGGAAATTGTTCAGATCATCATTCCAGATATTGTGACTGTAATCATCACCCGGACTTGTGATTTCTTTGACAGAAGAGGAATAAAGTTGCTGGAAGTAAAAGGAGATTTCCATTCTTATCGCGAAGTAAAGGATGATGAGCAATAGGGTCGGAAGCATGAAATCCAGCATCTTCCCCAACTGTCTTGATGGATAGATTTCTGTTTTATACTTTTCATCCTCATTGACCTGTGCCATAAAGAAAAATGCGCCGATAAATAAAACCGAGGTCAGGAAATTGATATTGATAAAAGGTATCACTGTCGTAGTGCTGATATTCGATTGATAAACATCATAGAGTGCAACCCAATCTGACAGCAGGCTCAACAAGGCAAGTGCCATCAATGGAAAAGAAAGTCGTTCATACATCGGTACACCTTTCGTTCTTCCGATCCAGAATAACAAAGCGGCTTCGCCTGTCCATAAGAGTGTAACCCAGTTGCCATCAAGCTGGACAGGTACTGCGATGGTGATAAATATGAGGAACAATCCAGCCACCAGAAAAAACAAGTTTCTGTCTGCAAGTTTTTGTCTGTAGATGAGCATGGCCACCAGAAAATGGATGACGGCCGTACACAATGTGAATAAGCCCAGGAATTGACTATTGTCTTGAGAATCATTCAACATATAATACCCTATTCCATAAAAAATAAATGAATTGCTCAGCAGGACTACTATATCTCCGACTTCAAATTTTTCTTTTTTGACCAACTTATACGCGAGGAAAATGAAATAGAATGTAAAAAAGAAGATGGCCAGAAATATTAATGCTAATGAAAAATGCAAGGCCTGTACATAGTCAGTGAAAACCCACCCTGAGAAAATAATCCAGGTCAGGATGAATGAAGAGTAATAAAGTACTTTCCAATATTTCTTAATCGCTATGAACAGGATGCCGATGTTGATGATCGCCATGTACGAAAAAAGAATTTGGACATTGCCGGATCCTTCGCTGAGTAAAAATGGAACTGCGTAAGCGCCCACAAGCCCGATGATCGCGATCACCTGGCTGTTGTATTTAATTGCCGTCACCACCGTGAAGACTGTAAACACGACCATCAGAACAAACGCCGCCACCATGGGCATCAAATCATAAAAACTATAGGCTGCATAGGTGATAAAATACATGATCGCTATTGCACCACTCTCGAGTACTGCACTGAAGTTTTCATAATTTTTTCTAAGTCTCATTCCGATACCCATCAAACCCAGTCCCATCAGGTAGCCCAGAATAATCCTGGTCAACGGACTGATCAGATCATGATCGATCGAATACTTAGCCCCGATCCCCACGCCGATGACGGTGATGGCAATTCCGATTTTATTAATCAGGTTTTCACCGATGAATTTTTCGAGATCCGATTTTTTAGCCGGCGGTATATGGGATTGAATGCGGGGTATTAATTGTTCTTCAACGATAGGACTCACCACATTTGAAAAGGGGATTGGGGGTGGGACATTGACATTCCTTTGTTCGGAGATCGGAGTTACATATGATTCGTCGGTGACGGGTTGGATCGTTTCTTCTTTTGTGATGCTCTCGTCGGCTGTCTTCAGCCTGATGATTTGTGTCCGAAGCTCATTGATCTCTCTCGAAAAATCATCCTGTCTTTTTAATAAAACATCAAGCTTTTCAAGGAGCTCATTGATGCGGGGAGCATTTTCAGACATAGGGAGAAGGTTTTCGTTGGTCTTTGTGATCAAAGTTAACGAAAGACAGCGTAGTAGTGAATAGTCAGTATTGAATAGTCAGTAGTGTCAGTAAATAGTCAGTAGTAACGTGAAAATGCACAGCTCAGCCTATTTTCGCGAACCATGAGACATGAGAGATTGGTTGTAGAGATGCGATTTTGCTGCTGAGCTGCGCAAAGTCGGGTATAAGGTGTCAAAGCATAACATCGCGTCTGCCAGGAAGATATATGTTTTGAAGCATGAGCGTGAGGCGTGAGATTCACTTCTCGACCCGGCAATAATCGAAAATCGAAAACTTCAAAAGGAAGCAAAAAAAGAGGGCGCAGATATTTTAGGAAAAATTATGATTTTTTGCCTATTGTCTAAAATTCATCATCACCCTGATCTTCTTCAAGATCATTGTGATTGTCTCCTCCGATGCTATAAAAATTGTTTTCTTCATCCTCATTGCCGATATCTTCCTGGTCATCATCCAGTTCTGATCCGGGTATATCAAGATCATCTCTGATGATATCATCGCTAAAATCCAATTCTTCTACTTCCTCATCTTCGATCAGATCAGGATCTACTTCCTTTATCTTATCCATGTCGTCAGGATCGATGTCCTTTTCTTCATGAGCTCTCTTATAGATATCATCCGTAGCCGGATACAGAGGATATCCTTTTGGTTCATTTTCTTCATTTCTGGCCGTATCGCCTACCGAAGGCTTGGATGTTTCTTTCTTTTTCATGGTTGGGTTATTTTTAAGTGAGCATTTGAAACACAAAGATGAAGTACTTTTTCTCAATTTGGGTTACATAAATACTAAAAATATTTTTAGCATTTCTGCATCGTACAAAATGCTCATATGTGAATAATGTAACCTTTCTCAAGAATTGTATAAAGTATTCTACCCAAAAAAACCCACTTTTACAATAAGGGATCGGTGTACTTCACCGCTGGCATCAGGATTACTGAGGATCACAAGCAAGGCCTCTCTTCCATAGAATCCAATGCCAGGTTTTTAAAGAAGCTGTCTGTATTAAAAAATCCGACAGCATTCTAGCAATAGTTTGTATTTCATAAATATGAATGCAAATAATATTCGAAGCCTGAATTTCCCTCTACACACTTCGACAATGCAATTTTAACTCATGGCTCAGGGCGTTTCTACGATCTGGTAATGCCCGGGACAGGCCACGCATTAGTGTTCCCTCAACAACAACCTCAAGGAAAATAGAATTTAAAATTCTTATTGGTTTTTATTGCATCATGCGTGATTCACTAAAACATTTATTTACTTAAAATAAAATTAATCAACTCTATCATGAATAGATTTTTCTTTACCCTATTGACGATCTCCGGTCTGCTTTTTGCGGGAGGCATTGTAGCACAGGTCGGTATCGGGACGATCACACCGGATTCTTCGGCTGTATTAGATCTCTATTCTACGACGAGAGGATTTTTAATGCCCAGATTGACTACTGCTCAAAGAGATGCTATCATCAGCCCGGCCACAGGATTGATGATCTACAATGAGAGTACCAGCGATGTTGAGATAAATTCCGGAACACGTGTTTTACCGGTGTGGACTGGAACACTAGGTAGTGCAGGTTCTGCAATCACATCAGTGACAGCCTCTGAAGAAATCAGTACCTCCTCCATTACAAATGAATTGATCACCGGCATGACATTATCACCGCCGGCCGGCACTTATCTCGTCATGTTTAATGGACAATACGGACTTACTCCAGAAGCCCCGTTAAGCACTGCACAAGGTGTGATCGATCTGCAGGCTGCCTACGACGCGATCATGGCCATCACAGCAACGAACACTACGCATGATGCTATATTCGGCAACGGTGAGGTTCTGTCCCCAGGTATTTATGATTTACCTGCAGCTGCATCTATGGCAGGAACACTCACACTTGATGGAGGTGGAGATACCAATTCAGTATTTATCATCAGGATAGTCGGCGCATTTACGGTCGGTGCCATGACGACAGTTGTCTTAACAAATGGAGCAAGGTCAAACAATATATTCTGGGTCTCGGAAGGAGCCATTTCTATAGCTGCAAATACGATCGTGAAAGGTACCTTTATCGCTCATGCCGGAGCAGTCTCAGGAGCTGCCGGTACCAACCTCGAAGGCAGAATGTTTTCACTGACAGGAGCTATTGCTTTTGGTCCCGGCACGATCACAATACCTCCGGGTAATTCTTATATCGATCTGGGTATCTTATCAACATTCATCATTTTTACTTCGGTGGGTGCCATCTCTAATACAAATCCTTCAAATCTGACAGGTGATGTGGGTACAAATGCAGGTGCAATTGCCGGCTTCGGTACACTCAATGGAAATATTTTTTATCCTGGCTCACCGCCTCCTATCAATAGTTCTCTGGCCACATTCAGTATTTATCAAAATGGTATACTCGTAGCCAGTTCAGACAGAACAAGTGATATCAATACATCTGAAATGGTTCTTCAGGCAATGGCAACCATTGCCCCGGGACAAGCCATAGATGTACGATGGAGAGTTGATATCGGTTCGGTCAAATTGGGCAACAGAATTCTGACAGTAATAAAAGCTAATTAAGAATAACTATAAGAGTGGGGACACCAATCTCGCTGTTTTTTCCATGAACTGATTAATTGCAGGACGGCCTTCCCAGGTCGTCCTGTTTATTTTTTCAGCATCTTTCAAATCATTGTAAAAATCTTCTGCAAGGTCACTGGCAAACTCTTTGTCATACACGATTGCATTGACTTCAAAATTGAGATCAAAACTGCGGTAGTCAATATTGGCTGTACCGACTATACCTATCTTTTTGTCAGCTACTAATGTTTTGGCATGAATAAAACCTTTTTTGTATAAATAAATTTCAACACCTGCAGCTAAGAGTTCTCCATAATAGGATCTGGCCGCAGCATTGACAAATTTTGAATCTGCTACTTCGGGAACTAATAATTTTACAGTGACTCCACCCAATGCGGCTACGAGTAGCGCTTCAAGAATACTCTCAGTCGGAATAAAATAAGGAGTGGTAATTAATATTTCATTCCTTGCCTGGTAGATCACCAGGAGCAGCGAAAATAAAATAGTGGGCGTATCCGAATCAGGTCCACTCGCGGCAATCTGCACTATTTTGTTTCCGTTGACGGGCAGTGAATTAATCTTTGGAAAAAAATACTCATCCGGGGGAAGGTTCTCATTTGTACAAAAATTCCAGTCATTCATAAAAAGAAATTGAAGGTATTGCACGCCGGGACCCTCAATACAAAGATGTGTATCTCGCCAAAAAAGTTTTTTCTCCGTAGTGTTGTTGTTGACATACCTGTCACTGACGTTGATGCCGCCTACGAAACCAACCTTACCATCGACAACAATGATTTTGCGGTGATTCCTGTAATTGATGCGATTGGCAAATGCCCAGATACGCACTCTGTAAAAGGGGGTTGCTTTTACACCGGCTGTTTTCAGACGCGGCACCAAATGCTTTCGGATGGAACGACTACCGAAATCATCATAGATGAATCGAACGGAGACACCTTCTTTGGCTTTTTCAACCAAAGCTTTCTCTACAGCTTTGCCTATATCATCATCTTCATAGATATAGTACTCGATGTGCACATGATGTTTAGCTTCTTTAATGGCACGTAACACTTCGGGGAATTTATTCTCACCATTTCGAAGAAGAGTTACTGCATTATTCATCGTCAGCGGGCTCCTTGTATCTTTCAACAGCATTACTGTCAGTTCCTTGTTATCCTGCAGCAGCTTGCCTCCTTCTTCAAAAGCTAGTTTTGATTCCTGGTATAGATCTTCCACTACTTTCTTCGCGAGGACGCTATCCGAGACTAATTTTTTCTTGTAGAGTTTCCGTTTACGATAGTTGACACCAAAAGAGAAATAAACGAATATGCCGATGATAGGAACAAATATGACAAACAGCAGGTAGGCCAGGGCTTTTGTATTGGCGTGTGTATCATAGATGATGCGGATACAGACCAGGATGACGATCAGAACATAGATTATTTCATCGATGATAATTCCGTGGAACATAAAGAAAAAGTGAAAAGTGAAAAGTGAAAAGTGAAAAGTGAAAAGCAATAAGCAATAAGCAATAAGCAATTTATGACAATCTGATATGTAAAGTTCAACAAATATCCATAAGATGTAAGATTTTCATTTTGGATGGTTCGTGGGTTGTGATTGGTGGGCTATGATTGGTGAAGTTCGAGCTGTTTAACGGATGTTCTTTTGAAAAAAAACTAAATACTCTAAGGTTGGGCGAAGATCTACGGTTGGGCGTAGTTTGTAACTACATCCTGGTGTTTGTAAAACTCGGTTTTGCGTGCTTTTGTCCTTTCGAATTTTTGCCCCTTCGAATTTTTCATACAGCTATACTTTTCATTTTTCAAATCATTTTTTCTGAGAAATTCTATGAGGCTAAAGGAAGGCTTTTCTTTACCCCGGGGTTGCGCAGCACACAGGGGAGAAAATTTCCGGAAGGAAATTCGATGGGGCAAAAGAAAACCGTGTACATTTATCAATGCAGTCGTATAAGTCCTCCGCAGAAGACCCTAATTTCAAAATAAATAAAAAAGTAATTAATGAGTAAATTAGATCAGTGGGCCAATCTCATCATCATAGGATCCATCATTCTTTACCTGGCTATAGGTGTGATTGGGATTAAGGGGCACAAGTTCCCTTACCTCGCATCTATCATCAATGTTATCACAGGTGGAATTATCCTTTTGTATTGGATCATCAGGCAAATACAAATCACGCAACACATCTTTGAGATGAGAGAAATACTTTTTCTCTTTTTTGAAGTCGTCGTAATCGTGTGTGCCATTATGTACATCATGAGTAGTCAGCGAAGTGGCGGATTAAAAGTGATGCAGTATATATTCTACGGGATTCATTTCACCGTCCTGATACTTGCATTGGTTTTTATGATGACGTTCAAGATGAACAGGCTGATGTAGTGAGATATGAGACGTGAGTAGTGAGTAGTGAGTAGTGAGTGAGTGAACGGTCGTAGAGACGACGATTTTGTTACTGAGCTGGAGCACGAGGTTGTGGTAAAGCAAGTCGAAGTATCGCGTCTACAAGTAAAACCGCGTGAGACTTGAGATATGGGTTTCCTAAGTGTCATTCTTATGTGACCTTAAGTTTCTAAGTTGTTCAAAAAATGAGTGTTCATTCTTTTTTCGTGATCGTGATATTTGCAAAATCTCCACCTGAGGTATCTGCTACATAGAATCCGACAGATCCATGGGTAAAAGGTGTAAATTTTTCAACGACAAGGCTTGGTTCCTTTTCACCATTGATATACGTTGAGATGGTAGCATCATCGATCACGATACGTATCCTCACCCATGAATTTGGATCCGGAGATGGGTCAATAGGCTGTTCGAATTTGCCCGGGGAATTTGCCCGTAACACCTGCCATGTAAATTTGGGCAAAGATATGTACTGAATTGAATGGCTTCTCAAGGTTTCATCCGTTGATTTGAACTGAAACGGCCGAAGATATATCGCCTCAAAAGTTGAATCGTTTTGGGCATGAAAAGCGATGCCCACAAAACTGTGTTGTTTCACATCTTCTCCACGAACATCAAATTCAAGTGTACCATTAGAAAAATCAATGTTCTTCAGCCATGCAATGCCTTCTCCATAATCTTTGCTTAAACGGATGCCCGGATATGATTTTTCATTGATCAGGGTAAGTTCACGGTTGTATACTTCAATGCCATTTTCTTTATACAATTTCGGAAGATCTATCTTCATGGGTCCTTGCGAAAAGCATGAAATAGCGTGGAGGATGAAAATATTTGTCAAGGCAAATTGATACTTTTTCATGATGAAGTAATTATGTTTTAAAATGACCGGCAAATTACAATACAATCATAGCTATGCATCTAATTGAAAATCTTGAAAAAGCAGAATGGTCGTCAGGGGATAGATGTTGGTCGAAAAGGTAAAAAGAATCCTAAATGCTGAATTTTGAATTTTGAAGTAGGAGCTATAATATGGAGTGAAGAATAATGAGTAATGACAACGAGTAATGAGTAACGAGTATTGGGTATTGGGTATTGGCCGCAAGCTGACGCACTTTCTTCTCCTTCATGAGTTCCTCTTCAGAGATCAATGTAAGGTTAACCCCTCAGTCCGACATTTTGGATAGCTCACAAGTCAATCGAAATCTATATTCGTAATGCAAGAACAATATACATCCTTACCATCGTCTTATCGACTCCATTGACTGCTGTAAAATATTCTCCCGGACTGAAGACAGCAGTGGTAAACTGCATATTGAAATAATGATTGAAATAATAATTAAAATACCAGTCACCTCCATATCCGATTGTTTTATTCGTCGTCGTCAATGTATTCAGATTAGTGGTAGCGATACCCGGCGATCTGTCTTTTGATTCCAATACACCGGCATAAACGCCATGAATACCTGTGTCCAAAAGTCTTCCCAATTTCCAATTGAGATGAAAAGTAGTCGCCTGCACATTTGATCCTTTGAACGCATCAATAAAACCAAAACGACGATGTTCATTTTGCCACAATACATTGTAGGATTTAATCTCATTATCGCCAGGTTTGTCATCACCGCTGGCCCGATAATAGGTGAGATCAACACTAACTTTATCATTATTTGTAGTATAACCGGCGCTCACTTCGGCTGCATACGCTTTCACCGTACATTTAGCTTCTTTCGTCACAATCGCATGACCTGTACCGGACTGATAGATCATCTCTGCAGAATATTTGATACCCGACATCTTTCCGAAAATGCGCACATCCGGCATCAATACAGATGTGTTGAATCCACTATTAAACTGCGAAATCAAAAAAGGCAGATTCGCATCAAGGTTAAACCCTTCAGAAAAATGAAATGTATTAAAACTGCTTACCAGAAGCGGGTGATTCCATACGATGTCAGCCGAATCAGGTGCCTGCTGATACAACTGCACCCACATCACATCATGTGTCGATTGATTTGTATTGTAGCGAAGACGTACACTTTCAAAGCTTCTGCCTTTTGTAAAATCATCATCCCCAACAAGAATTTCCGTTCCATATTTTCCTAAGCACATACGACCGAAACGCAGTGACAACTTACCTGCTTTGTCCAGTTTCTTCATGTCCACATAGGCTTCATACAATGACAGATTCGGATCCAGCGGGCCCAGGCTGCGCGTATACACACCATAGGACTGCAGGTTAAATACCATATCAATATTTTTGGGAAGCGAAACCCTTCCCCCAAAATCACCTCTCAGAAAAAAATTGAGATGCCCCGTATCCCTTGCTATTCCGGCTTCTTTATAGTTGAATGTACCTTCAGGACGGAAGAAGAAATTGACGAGAGGTGTGAATTGAATTTTTTTTGGAAGAGGTATGTCACCTATAGAACCATCATCCATCAACCGCAGATGAAAATCAGAGAAATAGTCTGTATCGCCGGGGAGATATGGTATAATTCCATCTATCGGAAGCACTGAATGAGCAGCCTCTGTGGAATTGTCCGCCATCATAGGAGAAGTATACTGAGCTCTAACTTTGCTTATAAAACATCCAAGAAAAAAGAAGAGGAGAAGCAGATTGATTTTCATTTTATTCATTTGAATTGAAGAGAAACCAAATATACACAGCTTCGAGAATAAGAAATAACGAATATAGAATTTGGAATGATGAGGAAAATTTAAAAATGAAGAATAAAAAGGATCAATACGTTGAAACCCAGGGCTTCACATAGAATATGCATACTGCCGTTCGAGTGTCTCCGACCTCGAACCTCCGAAATCTAATGGATATCGAATAACGACATCAGACGTTCGAGTGTCTCCGACCTCGAACCCCCGAATTCTAATGGATATCGAATAACGACATCAGACGTTCGAGTGTCTCCGACCTCGAACCTCCGAAATCTAATGGATATCGAATAACGACATCAGACGTTCGAGTGTCTCCGACCTCGAACCCCCGAATTCTAATGGATATCGAATAACGACATCAATAGTATCTCAAGCGCAAGGAACACTTCGACTTCTATATTCCATCTTTTCCGCTAAGCACAAGTAGACTATGGTTCGAGGTCAGAGACACTCGAACGTCAAGTTCGAGGTCAGAGACACTCGAACGTCAAGTCTTTTCCAACTTTTATTCGGCATGTCCATCAAATTCATCTATCGACTGGACAAAATGTGCCTTAAACGTGCTCATCAGGAAATACTCTGAAAGGATAAGATGTGACAGAAATAAGATCAGGGATACAAGAAGCAATTCACTGTTATGCATATATACGATGATGAACGCAAAAAATCCCTGCCCCAGGATAGAAAAACCCGCGAGATTATAATATTTGCGAATGTACCGGCAATGTATATCTGCATTGGATTTGCTCATGATGTTTAAAAATAAATCGGCATCGATACGCCAGGCGGCCGCAAAATAAGCGAATGAACCAACGATCATAAAAATTGCAAATCCCAGGGTCCATCTGTCGATATTGATATCCGAAACAGATGTGCTGATCGTCAGATAGGAGACAAGAAAAAACTGTCCGATGCTCACCACAAAAGGAATGATCGTATCAATAATATTGGGAAACCATCGAAGATAAAATATTCCGATTGCGTAATGGTGCCATACAATAAAGATGATGAGCAGCATCAGGGCGAGGGGCAATGCATGTATATCTGTCCATGGATGTTCGGATATTTCAAAATAGGTAATGATGATCGGAACCAGCTGCGATAACGCTACACTTTGCAAAAGTGAGATAAACGTGAGATAGATAGTGGCAAAATAATTGCTGACTAATTCCGCTTTCTTATACATAGACTATTTTGGAGTTTCGATTTTTGATTTTTGATTTTTGATTTTTGATTTTTGATTTTTGATTTTGAACTAATTAAGGTAAATGCTTTTTTTGCAAATTTCTAATTGCTTTTTTGCCTATTGCTTATTGCCTATTGCCTATTGCCTCAGGGTACAACATTCTGAATGCATTAAAAACAGCCTGATGTTCTATCGTGGCGTGATCTTCCTGTGGAAGATAGTCGAAATAAACAGATATGCTTTTACTCTTTGTATTTTTTATTTTGTCATATAGTACATTGGCATCGACTTCCATGACATGTGGTGTAGGACCTCTGACCAGACCTTCTTTTCCGACGCCGATATAGACGTCCTTTTTTTTTGCAAAATTCTGATATAAAATATCAGGCTGTAGATTTAACAGTGAACCATTATCCCACCAGAGGCTCGGACTGATGATGATATATTTATCAAAAAGATATGGTTTCTTAAATAGAATCTCGGTTGCCAATAGTCCGCCTAAAGATTCGCCGATAATCATTCGGGAGTTATTTGTTTTATACATCCCGTCGATGAAGGGTTGTAATTCTTTTTCAATGAACAACATGAATTTATCTGAATGACCAGTCGTGGGGTAATGCAGTTGATCGTCAACAATTGTAGTCGAATATGTAAAATCTCTTTTTCGGTCTGTATTGGCTACGCCGACGACAATAGATTTAGGGACTCGATTGATCCAGGAGAAATTATTGAATTGCACTAGTCCGACAATATGAATAAAGTCCTCGTCTGCACCTCCATCCAGCAAGTAGATGACCGGATAGCGAATGGTATCATCCTGATTATACCCATCAGGCAGATAAATATTCAGAATCCTTTTTTCTCCTAATTGAGTTGATTGAATTTCTTCAATTGAGCCGAGGATGAAGGGTTTTGATGAAATGGATTGTATAGATTTATTTGTTTGCGCAAATGAGATGGATATGGAGAAGGTAAGAATAAGAAGTAAGGTGAATGATCTCATATTGCTTTAGATAGATTTTTTCTTAAATGCATGATTCAGTCCCCCGGGTTAAAACCCGGGGCAATTCATTCAAATCTAAAACTTCTTATTTTATCAACATCATATTCCCCGGGTTGAAACCCGGGGCAATTCAATCAAAAACTCTCTGCTCCCCGGGTTGAAACCCGCGGCAATTCAATCAAAAAATCTCTGCTCCCCGGGTTAAAACCCGCGGCAACTCAAACATTGCTCCCCGGGTTGAAACCCGGGGCAATTCAAACATCTCTCCCCGGGTTAAAACCCAGGGCAATTCAAACATCTCTCCCCGGGTTAAAACCCGGGGCAATTCAAACATCTCTCCCCGGGTTAAAACCCGGGGCAATTCAAACATCTCTCCCCGGGTTGAAACCCGGGGCAACTCAAACATCTCTCCCCGGGTTGAAACCCGGGGCAATTCAATCAAAAAATCTCTGCTCCCCGGGTTAAAACCCGGGGCAACTCAAACATCTCTCCATGTGTTAAAACCCGGGGCAATTCATATGTGTTCCCTATAAGATTTACATGCTAAGCAAAAGTTGTCTGTAGTTTGAAACTACAGACAACTTTTGCTCACTTTAAAACGGATACCCTATCGCTACATGAAAAACAAGATTCTCTTTCCGCCATCCCGGACTACCGAAGCGAAGATCATTGAATACCCATCGCTGTCCTTCCGGAAGCCAGGGCTTGCGCAACGGGAATGCAAGATCAAAACGTAATAACACAAATGAGAGATCAAATCGCAAACCTGCACCTGTACCTACAAGTAAATCTTTCAGGAAATGATTTGTAAATAATGATCCTTCTTTCCTTGCCGCCGGATCAAGATCATCATGCAATAACCAGATATTGCCGGCATCCACAAATATGGCTCCATTGATGAAGCCTGAAATTTTAGTGCGGTATTCTGAATTAAATTCAAGCTTAATATCTCCAGACTGATCTGCCGTAAATCCTTTAGCCGTATTCGGATCATCTGGTGCGTAATAAGACCCGGGCCCTATCGTCCTCGCTCTGAAAGCCCTGATACTATTACTTCCCCCAATAAAAAATTGTTTGACGAAAGGAAGATTTACAGAATTGCCATAGGCATATCCATATCCTGCAAAAACACGATTCGCAAGTTTTGTATTCGCTCCCAATTTCAAATAATATCTGAAATCATTATCGATCTTGATGTATTGAGCGAATGAAGTTCCAAAAAGTGTCTTACCCTTTCCGGCTTTAATATCTGCACCTGTCACTAGACCCAAAATATTGCCGGACAGATCAAGACCACCCTGATAATAGAATGTATTGATTCTATTGGTCTGCGCTGTATTTGTATAGGTATAATGATACGTTGATCCAAATGTAAACTGATCTTCTATTGCCTTTTTTAATGTGGCATCGGTCTCAGCCAGCATTCTGTAGACATCGGTAACACTGGAAGCATGTACGTAATTGACCTCAATCGGATTGAGCTGATGTTCTTTACTGATGGTTTCTTTCCAATTATATCCGCCTACCGTTCGTATAGAATTGAGTGTGTATGAATTTTGTCTCTGAAGAAAATCATACCCAAGTGTAAATCTTGTCTTCGGTACAAACGGACCTGTGCTGCCGATTTTAAATGGCGTGATAAACCTGGGAACACTCAACGAGATCTGCGCACCTAATTTAAAATAACTCCGATTGGCGATCCCTTCCTTTATTCCGGTCTGAATATCGGCTCCACCATATGCAGAGACTGTAAGCAATTCTGCTCCTCTGAAGGAATTACGGTTACGCCAGTTGATTGTCAATTCTGTTCCTGTAAAGTCCGCGTCTGTTTTTTTTCCGGATAGCTCGAGACGTATAGATTTCTTCGGATAAGGTGTGAGAATATAATAGACATTCAGTCTTGCAGAATCACCTGTCTCCTCAAATTTATTTTTTACAAATTTAAAAGCGCCCAGACTGGCCATGCTGTTGAGCGACACATTCTGATCTATTCGGTTGTATATATCATCCGGATGAAAATGGATAATACGTTCAAAGGTCAATGGCTTCCACTTGTGCTCAGGATCGATGATATAAAAATCATTTTGTTTTACGGCATGCGAGATATCAATGGTGTCATTTGCAATATCAAATTCAGGAAAAACATAGGTATTGGCTATTCTGTAGATAAGCTTCGCCTTTTCAGGTACAGAAGATTTGATCCGCACAAACAGATCTACCTTATGCTCTCCGATCGTACTGTCGACAAGCACCAGTATATCATCAGGGGAGAAAAAATAAAAGCCATTCTCCTTAAGTCGCAGATCAATACGCTCTCGTTCTGCTTTGATGACATTGAGATCATAGGTATCACCGGATTTCAAAAATGTTTCTGCTTTCGTTTTCAGCACAGCATCTCCTGCTTCATATGAGCTGTCGATCAGAAATTTGACATCACGGATCGCATATTGTGACCCGGGCACAGCCTTATAGATAACTTTGACTTTGCGCTTTTTATCCCTGATCTCGGCTGTACATCGCGAATTAAAATATCCTCTGTTTTCAAGACGATTGCATATTATTTTTGAATTCGCATCAACGCTTACGGCACTGAACAGGACTGGAGGCTCGCCCAGCTTATGTTTTATAAAATATTTAATTCCCTTTTTACTTCGGACAGTGTCGACAAGATTATAAAACATGAGCTTGTACCGAATTCCTAAAAGTGAAGTATTGGGTTTAGGCCTGACTAAATTCTGAAGTTCACTCGCTAAAGCTTTTTTCTGTTTAGTCGTTTTATGCTGATCATCTATTTTTATGTTTGCACCGATATAAAGTTTTTCATTCGGAGGAAGTTTCCTTGTGGAACTGCAGGAGAATATTGAGAAAAGAACCATTATGACAAAGCTCAGCTTCACGATCCCATTCTTACAGATTGAGTTTCGCATTCCAGCAACGTTGACTATGGTATCACTATTCACCTCCGCTTTGTTTTTTCTCGTCAAGTATGTCTTTTTTCACTTGCTTTTGACCTACAGTCTTTTTAGAAAAAAGATCTTTGAATTTGTCATAATCGGCCGTAAATACAAATCCTATCCCTGTCTCAATGACCTGGCCCTGCACGATGACATATTCGTCACGACGATAGACACGTAATACATATTTTCCATCCTTTGACAATTGATATTCCGCGGAGACATCACCGGCTATGTTGGTTGTTTTGCGATTCGCTTCCTGCAAGCCTTCCAGTTCAAAATTACTGCCGACGCTCACCTTAAGCCTGTCGTTCAACAGTTGCTTCGTTAATCCCACTGTGAGGTCCGTCCTGTTTTTCAATTCCCCTGTAGTATAATCTTCGATGGAATTGATATCAAAGCTCAGCCCAACACCAGCGACCATACCACCGATCAGATTGTTCAGCTGCTCTGAGAGGATCTTACTTGCGCTTTGTCTTGCCAGCGATGAGATGCCGCCACCCCGCGCTGCATTTTGAAACGGATCATCTGCAATGAATCTGTTAAGGAGTAAAACTGCAAATACCTGCTTGTTAAGCTCTGATGGCTCTGTACGCAATTGAGTAAGTTTAGTTTGGACAGTAGACTTCACCTCACCTGAAACATCATTATTATCATCCGGAAGCCGGATATCGAATGTGACGTCCGGTTTCATCAATTTTCCTTTCATGAACAGCATGATTTCAAAAGGAAGTTTTTGCTTATAGGTATTGATGACGTTCTGATCCGCATCACCCATCTGATTCTCGACAAGACTCAGGGGTGCTGTCTTCGCCACATATACGGCGGTCACATCTACATCGGCCGAGTAAGGATCACCCGTCCACGAAATCGTACTCCCCTTCCCGATCTGAAATTCTCTTTTGAGCTGATTGAAAGAAAAATTATACGTACCCTCTTCCAATTGATACATTCCTGTCAATGTCATTTTTCCGCTGGGATCAATGCCGCCGTCGAGATTAGCTGAGCCTTTGACTTTCAGAAAATCTCCATTGGCTTCGTCAATGATTAGATTCAATTCCGCATTCTTATCTATCGATATCGCCACAGTCACATCCATGCCCGTCATCTGTGTATGCGTCAAAGAATCTTGCAGTGACACCGTAGTGCTGAGTTGAAATGTATCCATGTCTACAAATTGCACTATGCCTTCACGGTCAACAATACCCGGGTCGTCCTGCGGTATGACAATAGTCAATTGCGTTTTATCATTGACACGTATCGTTCCATCCACGACAGGACTGGCCATACTCCCCTTGATGTGCATTTTGGTATCAATAAACAATCGGCCGAAATAAAGTTTGTTATCCTCACGTGTTGAATTGAGTACCTGAAAATTCTCTGCATGTACATTTAACCCAAATCGATAATCCCTGAAATCTTTTGTATACACATTGCCATCAAATACAGCTTTATTGCCGGTAGAATCCAGTAATGTAAAATTGATCAGTTCAATTCCGTCAGGGGTAAAACGAATATGTTCATCTTGCGCTCTGTAGTAGGAATTAAACCGTGTAAGTTTAAATCCGGCTTGTTGAAATCGGAGATCCCCCCGAATTTCCGGTGCAGACAATGTTCCTTTGATAGCAAGGTCACCTGTTATATTTCCGGAAGCATCATGCAGTTCTCCCGACGTGAATCCTTCTATGCTTTTCAGATTGAGCTGTGCGATATGGGCATTGAGATCAAAATGACTTTTATCTCCTGCATTGTAATAGTACCCTTTCATATTCGCCTCATTTCCTCTTCCAGTGATAGTGGCTTCTGCAGTGTATGTATCCTGCTTTTCATTATTCACTTTCATAGAAATATTCCCTACTGTATCGCCTTGAAAACTGAAGTCCTGAATTGTAACATCGGATGTAAACACTCTATCTGTCTGCAGATCGCGCAGGGTCGCATCCCCATTTATTATTCCACCTGCCAGGAGTGAATCTTTGGTCACAAGACGTGTAAGGGTTTCTATTTTAAAATCTTTAAACTGAATATTCAAAGGCGCATTAGGCTGTAGCGGATTGCTGTTGATCGTCAATGACTGTCCGGCTTGAGCGATTTGGAAATTTCTGACCATGATGCCCTCACCACCAAATTGAATAACATTGTCAGATGATACTACCCATGGCTGCTTATTTAATAATAACCCATCAGGTAACAGGCTAAATTTGAAAACATGATCGGCGGATGTAAATTCTCCCGCTATTCGGTAAAGATCCTTTTTTTCTGCATCCTGTTCCTGCAGATTTACAGTGAGTATATCATTCTGTGCTTTACCCGTCAATGATAAGTTGATCAATTGCAACTGAACATTACTGACCTGATCAAGCGTGATCGCGTAATTCAAAGAATTAATATCCGTGTTGAGATTCAATTTGAAATTATCAACTGTGTAATCCCTGTATCTCAACCTGGGTATGCTTCCATCGATGTTGAGTTTTCCTGTTTCGCTGTTGAAGTTGCCTGCGAGATTTGCATCTTCCATTTCTACTAGTTCTGGCAACAACTCTTCAATGAATGGTGAGCGCACAAGACGTGCTGTAAATTCAATTTTCTGTGGATCATAGGTGACGACAGAATCAGGCTGTGTGTTATAATATTTCCCGATGACGTCCTGGAGCGCAGGCATTATGTGTGTGAGTTTGTATTGTCCATGCATATGTGCAGTCAGGAAAGCGGATCGGATATCAAGTGTATCTTCTTCTGCAGTGGCCACAGAGACAACACTCATCGTATCGATTTTGTATGTATTGCCGGATAAGGATATAGTGGCTTTGGACAATTCAATAGTACCATTCAGATAGTCAGGATCTGCAGTTTCGAGATTAGCCATGAGAAGGCCATGAAAACGCAGATCTTTCGAATAAAAATTAAGCTTTTGCAAATTGAGACTATCTGCATTCAATGTCAGATTTACTTTTGGATATTGTCCGCTCATATTAGCCAAAGCATGCAGATCTATAGTAATATTGGGATCCTTAATTTTGCCATCCATTTCAATATCACCTTTCTTAGCACTTCCCTTTAATGCAATGTTGTGATAATTGTAATCATTATACTGAGCTTCACTGATCACCCCTTTAAATGTTGCATTCGCAGTCTTTGGATCAGTTCCTGTTCCGGCTATCGCAGCTGATAGTGTAACCTTCCCGATCTTATCTTCCCTTTTTATCAAACGGCCTATATCAAATGATGTGGTTTTGACATTTGCATTATAGATTTCATTTCCTTTGCTGGTGATATTTTTGACAGTCGCATTTACATATGCATTGCCATAGCTTGAATTCATATTCATATCCGTGCTAAAGCTTTGCAGACTTCCTTTGAATTTTCCTTTTGCTTCTATAAAATCGGGTATCCTGATATCAGTGGGAATCGACCCGGCAGGAATAAAATCTGTAATGTCATGGGCACGGGCATAGAAGTGATCGATCATCAAATCCAAATACAACTTATTGACATTCGGCAAACCGGTAATATTCCCTGAAGCTTTCACACTTAAATCTCCGAGGCCTGAAATCTCCATAGCTGAGAATGTAAGATCGCTGACTTTACCATCTATACCGCCATTGATATGGATGACCGCATTTTGATTTTTTCTGAAAGGGTCCTGTGCAGATAGAAATGGTGCAAACAACAGAAGATCACTCACCGCAATTTTTGAATCAATGAAACGCGCTTTGATACCCAACACTCCCGGCGCCTTGGCTATCGTATCTATCGAAGGATAGGTAAGGTCTATCTGATCACGAATTATTGTCTTTGGCGTTTCGAGTACAAGATTGTCTAATCGAACACGATGCTGATCATAATAAAAATCCGTCTGCGTGTTTTTCAGATCAAGACCGCTATTCTCCTGGACTGACAATTGATTTATTTTGCCGCTGATGGAATCGGCAGTATAGGAAATAGCTGATGCATCGACATAGAGATTCTTCAGATCAAGATGGTTGTAATCAATGCCCTTTGTAAGTTTCTTCTGTGTCAGATCATCAAATTTGAAATCAAGCGTATCCAGATTGAGTTTTGCCAATTGAACGGTCCAGCCATTTTTCATAGCCGTCTTCACTTCTGTAGCCGTGGCCCCAACAGCTTTTTGTGCTTCCTGACCAAGGGCAAAGGATCCCTTCGTGTTTTGAAGATGAACCAACCGAAGTTTTACATCCTGATCAGGTAAATCAAGTTTATCAAATTCAACATGCAGACTTCCGAGATTAACTTTCGAATCTACAGCTGTAATTGTATTTCCATAATCAATATTGATATTCGAAGCATTAATTTCTTCTATAGATACATCCGGATATTCGAAAGGCTGGGCTACGATGGATGTATCTGTAGTCATCGCTTTTTCACTTATCGCTTTCGTTTGCTTAAGCGTGGCATTTAATCCGGATAAATTAATAGTCGGTATGGTATATTTTTGTTTTCTTAAATCGAATTCTGTAATATCAGTGTCAAAGTGTCGCAGATACATCGTCACATCATTGCCCTCTACTTCATCATTATACTTTACGTTGATCCGGTCAAGATTTATTTTACGTACTGAAATGATCATACCCGAAGTAGTATCGATTACTGAAGATGTATCCTGACTGACAAAAGCTTTCAGTATGTAATCAAAATTGTATGCACTATCGGGAAGTGCCCTATCAACATACGCCGTGATACCTCTGAGATCGATCTCATTGATCTTCACTTCACGACTCAAAAGCTTCCACAAGCTGATATCGATTCTGATCGTATCGCCCGCCAGTAATGTATCCCCTTTCTGATCTTCGAAATAGACACCTTCGAGTGAGATGCTTTTTGGAAAATCCAGACTAAAATGATTGATTGAGACAGGTGTCTTTATTTTATCCTGCAGATAAGCAACCGCTTTATTTTTAGCCAGATTTTGAATAAAAGGAACCTGAATGAGGAGGAATGTTAATCCTACGAGGAGTACAATAATTCCGACAAGCCAAAGAATTATTTTTAGAAACTTGCGGACATAACGACTCAAAGCTATTCGTATAGGTTTTATTATACCTAAGCTAATGATTTAAGAAGCAAAATGTTGTGGATATGGATGGTTATTTTGGGTCTTGGCTCCTGTCATTACAACTACCATTTTGAAACGCTACATTTGCACCACTATTTTAATACTCCATCATGCAAAAAAAGAATATCCTGGTGATCTTCACCCTGCTGGCAGCCACAATGTCGCTACCGGCTCAAATCATCATCACTAATGCTACATTTCCAGCGGTAGGTGATTCCTTAAAGACAGCGACTGACCTGGCTCCTACAGGGATAGCCCTGACGGCACCGGGTGGCCCACAGACCTGGGATTACACCTCGCTAAAACCTTCTACCCGTCAGGTAACAGTCTTCCAACCTGCTGCTAATGGATCTGCTGCCGCTAGTTTCCCTGGCGCTGAGCTTGTGGCCATCAGTGGTGTAGGTGCTGAAACTTATTATGATGTGAGTGCCTCTGCTCTTTCCATTTTGGGTCTTACTGGTTCCGGTCTCGGAGGAGGATTGCTTGATGGAATAGCTTTAAAATATGCACCGCCTTTGCCGGAAAGACGTGCCCCACTGGCATTTTTTGATATTTATCAATCCACATCTAATGCCACAATAGCGGTTTCTGTAGCGGCTATCCCGGGTGGAATTCTGGATAGTCTCGGCATCCCTTCCGGTTTGTTTGACTCTATTCGTTTACGTATCAATCTCCAGCGTCTTGAAGTAGTAGATGGTTTTGGTACCCTCGCGATACCGGGAGGTGTCTATGATGTATTGAGAGAAAAGCGTACTGACTTCACATCAATTGGTGTAGATGTTCATACCTTTTTAGGTTGGGTAGACATCAGTACTATTCTCGGCGGACAACTTCCGGGTTTTGGCACCGATACAACCTATACACATCAATTTCTGAGCAATGCAACTAAGGAACCCATCGCCATCGTTACGCTTGATCCTATGCAATCCTTCGCTACACAAGTGGAATACAAAGATCTCGGAATCACGAGTGCCGTACGCCCTGTAGCGAATGAGAAAAATCAGGTCGTCGTTTCCCCTAACCCGGTTTCTAACGAAGCAACATTTGATTTAAAAAATATTCCTTCCGGAAAATACACATTGCGATTGTTTGATCCGAATGGGCAAAATGTTTTTGCAAAAGAACTTACGTCAGATCATGAATCCGTTTCACTCGAATCACTAAGTAGTGGAATTTATTTTTATCAAATAATCGATGCTAAAAACAGAATCATCGTCTCAGACAAATTGATGAAAGTAAATCACTAAGTGATCACCCTAAAAGAGGACGCGGATCTTTTAAGAAAAATTAAGATTGATTAAGATTTGATTCGCGTTGTTTAGTACGTTTTTGCCCCTTCAGAATTTCCTGAAGGAAATTCGAAGGGGCAATGCATGCTTATTGCTTTAATGTTTCCCGATCCAACTATCCAACACATCCCTGCTATCAAATTTGATTTGCTTTCCACCCACGGGCTCATCCAAAGCAGCCCGCATTTCGCGTACAGCAGGAAGATAATCAACACTATTCCCTTTAAATTTTTCAACGGTCCTCAATACACGATTCACTTCATCTGAAAACATGTTGTCCTCAAAGGAGGACGGGCTTGTACCTTGTATAGTATGCCTGATGTATCCGGCAACGGACTTGACGCCAGTGAGGACAGGCTGGAGAAATAATTTTTTATCGTCTACATCATTGGATTGAAGAAAATTGAAGGCATATAATGCCCACTCACCTTCTAACATGTCGATAAGTTGTTTCTGCAACTCCGGATTTGTTTTGATTTTTTCAGCTGCTTTGTCACGGACTTCCTGTGGATACAGGCCGCCGGTGAATTCAAGAAGCCGCATCATATTTTCCTTCACATCAGATTCTTCAATTTCTTTCAACCTGGAGTCTTCTATGGAAGGAGCACTTTCATAGTCCCGTATGGAAGACTCCTTAGTGGGATGACCAGAAAACACAATGGTTGCAGCCATATACAATGCACCTCCAAAACTCAGTCCGCCTGTCAGGAATAAAGGCCATTTGAAAAATAATAATGGAACATGTTCGCGGATAAAATTATTATTCAAAATAAAGCCGGTGACAAGCAACACAATAAATATCACGACAGGTACACCCCATAAAAAGGATTGAAGAATATCCGAATTGGAGGATGGCATAAATCTATTGATGACACCCGTGACAGCCATGATGACTGCAGATAATAATCCAATGGCGAGGAAAAGAAACCGGACAGTACCTGATGCAGAAACCCAGTTAAATCCTCCTTGTCTGTTGATTGCCATATATACAATCGACATCAACCCCAAAAAAAGGAAGGCAAGAAAAAAGACGATGATGGCCAAATAACCAGTTGCTCCCTGGTCATTGCTTGTAGCTATTTTATGCTGAAATAAAGGGGAAAGAAGAGCGATCGAAATAAGGGCAGCCAATGCGAGGCAAATATTACCGGAGAGCGAAGTCATAGAATGGAGCTTTATATCTGATCTGATAAAGGAACGAATTTTTCTTGTGTCTCTCGGTGATGGTTGGAGTAAATTCCTGCATCCCATCGACCAGCTATTTATCCAGCAACCGCCTGTGATAATTGATCTGACCCAGGTGATATGTCAAATGTGTTGCCAGGTGAACTAATAAGAATCCGGTTGATGTTTTTTCATCCAACACTAAGAGAGGATATTCAGAAACTAAATCTTCATCACTGAGCATGTCAAGTGCACATTCAACTATATTCATCGTTTCCGTGATTTTGTTGATCAACTCAGACTTCGGAATATCCTTCAGCGAAAACTCAAGTTCCCGGTGCCTGATGTAATTTGTTTTGCCGATCACAGCGCCGATATAGGTATTGAGATTTCCGATGAGATGCAGACAGAGATTGCCTCCTGAATTGGCTATATTTTTTTCGGTGTACCAAAGCTTGGTTTCATCCTGGTACAATTCAATCTCCGTTCTTAACTTATGGAGATCTCTTGCAAATAATGTCTTTACAGTTTTGACTAACATGCCAACAGAGATTTTTTTAATAAAATACAGATCAGTTAACTACCAGCAGATCCCCTTCGACGATGATGACAGCCTCACTTATCAGGAGTACTCTATCACCCGGTAGCTCAATATTCATATAACCTGTCCTGGCTGATGACTGGAAAGATTTCATGATTGTTTTATTTAATCGTTCAGCCCAGTATTTAGCCAAAAATGTTTGCACACCACCCGTGACAGGATCTTCATTCGTGCCTGACCATGGCCAGAAATACCGGTAGTGATAATCATATTCTTTGCCGTCGGCCGGTGCAGTGACTAAAACGCCATTGATGCCCTGGTCTGAATTTATCAACGCTGTATAATCAGGACAGAGGCTTGCCAATACTTCCACATCATCAATTTCAAGAAGAATTATTTTATTTTTTGGACTGAATGCCGTGTTCATTATTGATTTTAATCTTTGTTGCTGACCAATCCTCATATAGCTCGACCAGTTTTACAGTCACAAGCATTGCATGACTCAGGGGCTGATGTAATCTCAATTCCGATTTCGTTTAAGGTAATTGTTAATGACAAATGGTAACCATTAATTGCATTCACCAATTCGATGTCATTTAAAAAGTCATGGCCCCAAGGGTCTGCACAATATGTCTCCTGATAAACCACGCAAGATTTTCCACTAGTAGGGACACAATTGCAAGAGTCTGCTGAATTACTCTCTTTCTTGCTTTGACAAAATAGAATAGCCATCACTAAACTTAAAATCAGTATGGCTGAGTTGATTGATTTTTTCATATCAAGTATTTTTGATTATCCTATGATCCTCAGGCTACCCGCAGGCAGCATGACTACCGATAATCTGCGCCTGACATTTACCCCCGAAGCTAGCCTGGGTTTGAGACGTGCTAAGCGAAGGGGGTGCGTGCTATTAAATATAAGAATATCATTGGTTTTGTAGATAACCATGCTGGAAGGTAGCGTAAGTTATGGCGCGTTTACATTCACTAATGTTGTCTATCTTGGGTTATGAAAATCTTTGTTCGGTCTGGTAAAGCTTTTCGATATTCAATATTTATTGCCGTTGAGGCTTTACTTTGTATTGGATTAATTTATCTAAGCCGTAATTTTAAAGCTACCAGTAACATGAACTGGGACATTATTGTTGGCTCACTTTATCTATTTGCGGCTTCAATTTTGCCCGTATTCATCGTTGGCTTTGTTCATCTTTGGTCAATTGGTTTGGTGAAGAATTATAAAAGAGCCTGTCTGATATCCTTAGGCGTTACACTTACATTTCTGTTTTTATCCACTTTATGGAGTGAGCTATTCAGGATTGTTTTCTTTGCGCCTATTATTACATTTAATATTGTTGGTTGGCTTCGAATTAAACTTTAAAATTCATTTGAAAGGCGTAATCACAAAATACGTCATAACGGCCCGCTTAGCCGCTGTAGCCTTGCATAATGGCTATTGGCGGCTATGCATTGTTCTCTGCATTTTCATATCTTTATTACTTTATATAGTTCTATATCACCGCCTTCAAATTGAATCACAACAAAGTAATTACCAGCACAAAGGTTTTCTAAATTCATTTCACAATAATATGACATTGGATAAAATTTATCAACGGTTCTTCCGTCAGAATCAACTATAAATATGCTATCAATGTGTTTTTCTGAATCTACCTTAATAAAATCTGCAAATGGATTTGGAAAAATATTTATCTCAAATTCTCCATGAATATTATTTGTATTTGTGGTTATATTAGAATAATCAACCTCACATATTAGTTGAGTGGCATGTATTATTGCCAATTTGCCATTAAAATCTTCCGGAAAGTCTTGATTAGAACTTGTGGAGGATAGTTTTAAAATATAAGGAATAGTATCAGATGCATATAAGGGAAGAGTACTGCTTGGTCCTGTTGGGATAGAAATAGTGTCTCCTAAATTATCAACAAAAAATAAATTAGCATAATTGTCAATATTATTTAAATTATCTTCATTAAGAGTCAATAACAACAAAAAATAATTGCCGCCAGGTGTTATTGGCGTTGGTGGTATATCAAAAATTGAAACTATTTTATAGTCATCGCAGTTTACCTGCCCATACGTGTAATCAAATATGCTTATTACAAAACAGAAAATGAACAGTATTTTTTTCATTTTTTTCATTTTAAATTGCAGAGAATCGGGTCACCCCGGGGAATTTCACCCCGAGGTTCTCACGGAACCGGACGTGAAAGTCTCCCTTCATATACCTTCGCTAAAGCTTCGGCATAAGCACCATGGCTCTTCTTGTTCAGTCACAAATGTAAAATACATTCTGCATACACCTCCCGCTTTATCAGCTATAGGTTGTGATTTTGTCTCTCCATTTACAAGCATCGCATTTCTGCTTGTTGCTTAATTTCGAATTTAAACAAACTAAGTCCTTGCGCCACCGCACGCTGTCGCCGAAGCTATAACGTAGGCGCCTAAAGCTAAGGCGACACGCGGTCGCTCCATCT
>JBBSAQ010000050.1:0-33714 GCA_038252065.1 Chitinophagales bacterium | reverse complement strand
TTTGAAAGTATAAATGCTCGAACCGGTCCTCATAACGCATACTAATTTTACCCGATTTCCTTTAATTGGCTTATCCAAATATCTCTTCAAGCTCCAATTTTTGGCATTTTTGCACCCACTAAAAACAGCGTAGAACCATAATTACAGACAATGATTTACTTTTGGATTTGAGTGGATTGGAAAGTCTACGTGTATTAAATCAAAATCTTATTATTTCTGGAAATGCTGTTCTCAATTCAATTCAGGCATTACAGTTTCTGGAAGTTGATTCAGTTTCGGGTTTAACTCTTGGAGGTAATCCTTTGCTTACGGAATGTGCCATTCTCCCAATCTGCAACGTAATTAAGAAAAACAGTAAAAATGTAACCATTGGTAAAAATGGAACAGGCTGTACTTCATATTTTGACATCTATCACCAATGCAATTTAACTGATACCTGCTTATCTAATTTATTTTTCACTGCACAATCAGACATTGATCTGTTTCCCAGCCTGTTTCCAAATTGCTCTAATATTACAGGTGATATATATATCAAGAGTTCTTCAATTGATCCTATAAAAAATCTTGATTCGCTGTATCAGGTATTTGAAATTGGGGGTTCGCTGAGGATACAGCGGAATGATAGCCTTGCAGATTTGACAGGTCTGCGAAATATCAGTTCAATTGGAAAAGACCTGCAAATTAATAATAATGGGTTGTTGATAAATTTAAATGGTCTCGATCATATCTCCCAATTGGATGGAAATCTTTACGTCGGGGCAAATCCTTTGCTGACGTCACTTTTTGGCCTGGAAAACTTAAATCAAATTAAAGGAGATGTTGAAATATCCTGGAATCCATATTTAATAAATCTGGATGGACTTGCTGGTTTAAGAAACATTGATGGAAATTTTAATATTGAGTATGAAAATGAATTGACAGGAATGGACTTTCTGGACTCCGTTAAAGGCACGTTGATAATCGAATCAATAAACGGTAGCGGAAGGCAAGGATTTGGAAACCTGAAATATACTGGCGGATTAAGGGTACGTAATAATTTTTATTTTGACTCACTTTTCTTTCTTTCATCATTAGAAAAAATTGGAGGGGATGTAGTCATCCAGTATAATAATCAGCTTTCCACCCTATCCGGTATGCAACATTTACAATGGATAGTGGGTGATTTAATTCTTACAAAGAATTTAACGTTAAAAGATATATCCGCCTTATCTGGTCTCAATAAACTTGACCGTAGTTTGTCAATTACAGAACTTAAACTTTTGGACAACCTCACTGGCTTAGATAATTTAGGCGTGATTCCAGGAAATCTGGAAATTAATCTTAACACATCCTTAAAAGATTTAAATGGACTGGCACATCTCAAAGAAGTACATGGTTCACTTACTATTTTTGAAAACGATAGTCTGTTAAATCTGAATGGTTTAGGGTTATTGACACGGATAGGTGGGGATTTTTTACTTGAGTCAAATAAATCGATAAATGAATTTGGAAATATGCTTGCCCTCGATTCCATAGGCGGATTATTTAGCCTTAAATCAAATCCTAATACTTCATGCGCCGGATTTGATCATCTAAAAGGGATTGGTGGGGAATTAAGAATACAATCAAATAATAATCTTATCACACTTAACGGCCTGGATTCTCTCAGGCATACTGGTGGAGTCAACATATCTAGCAATGATTTACTCAGCCAGATAGATGCATTGAGCGGTCTGACCCACATAGAAGGAGATTTTTCACTCAGTTCGAATAATAAAGTACAAGCCGTACCAAACCTTGATCAGGTTTTAGTTATCGGAGGCAATCTCTTTTTAGCATCTCCTAAATTATCAAGCATCCATGGTCTTAACCGGGTTCAATCTATAAGAGGATCGTTAGTAATTCAAAATACTCCCTTAAGCAGCCTGGATGGCTTACAGCAATTAACTCAATGCGATGGCTCAATTAAAATTTTAAAGAATACTAACTTGCAAAACCTGGACGCATTGGTGAATCTTAAAAAAATGAATGGATTTATTGAGATTTCTGACAATAGGTCTTTAATCAATATATCGGGTATTCAAAATATTGCGCCGGATGGCATTCATTCTGCTGGAAATGTAATTAAGATTAATAATAATCAGCTCCTTTCAGAATGCTCTATTTCCCCCGTTTGTGATCTATTATTAAGTCCTGAAAAGACTTTTATAATTGAAAAAAATGCCCCTGGTTGTAATGGAAAGCTTGATATACTGGTCAATTGCAATCTTTCCAATAGCTGTTTCACCGATAGCATTGTATTCACTTCCCAATCCCAAATTGACAATATTTCCATCGACTATCCGGATTGTACATTCATAAATGGATCCGTCACCATTAAGGAGGAAATCCCTGGAAATATTACGAATCTTAATGGACTATCTAAAATAACTCTCGTCAGTGGTTCCCTAAAGGTACTTGACAACAGAGATTTGTCTGGTCTCCAAGGCCTTGAACAACTATACGGAATCGGAGGAACAGTTGCCCTGCAAAACAATACAAATCTCACAGATATTCAGGCACTTCAATCTGTGGATTCCAAAATAATCAATACCAGAGAAAAAAATGAGTTTGCCTTAGTTATTAAAGGCAATTCCCATTTATCAAGCTGTTCAACTAATACAATTTGCAGCTTGTTGACTATGCCAGGTATTCAATATGTCATCGAAGATAATGGAGTGCATTGTCAGAGTCCTTCTCAAGTCATTGATTCCTGCGGCTTCCTGCCATATTGTACTATTTCAGCTTGGCCATCCCAGCAAACCATAAATGAATTTCCTATACGGTTTCCAAAATGCACTGTGCTTAGAGAAGATTTGTACATATATGAATTAATCAGTAATACCATTACATCAGTTGCACCTTTGTCTCAGATCACAAAAATTAATGGGGATATATTAATTCAGGGTACAAGTCTGACGAATTTCCATGGTCTAGAAAATCTCACATCTGTTGATGGGAACCTGGTTATTCAAATGACCAAAAATTTAACCAGTCTCAAGGGACTTGAAAATGTGGTTTCGATACATGGCAACCTGTTCATTTCAAATAATCAATCATTGAATGATCTAACTGATCTTGACGCACTCACCAACATGGATGGAGGAATAACCGTCGAAACGAATAACAACTTAGCCAACCTCAATGGCCTCAATCAGCTTATTGAGATCAATGGTCCCATTTTTTTAAATTATAATCCATTGCTTGAAAATATTGATGCAATTGCAAATATTAATCCTGAGTCTATTCATCCTTTCATTGATCATCTCAGAATCAAAGGTAATCCCAAATTATCAGCATGCTCTATTCATTCAATATGTGCCTTGTTACAAAAAGATGATGTAGTTGTGGATATTAATTCAAATGACACGAATTGCAATTCTTCTGAAGAAATCCTAAATGAATGCACTGTAGCAGTGACTCCTGTTTCTGAAAATGAAAATATTTTAATCTATCCAAATCCTACTTCAGGAACCCTGTTTATTGATCTTCAAAAAACTGAAGAGATCTCTTCGATTTCAGTATTTAATATGATCGGGGAACGAATTCAGAATATGGTTTTTGAAGAAAATATTTCAATGCAGGATTTGCCGAATGGGATATATATGATAATCCTTCACACAAAAAATAGCAAGGTTTATAGTAAACGAATTCTATTACTGAAGTAGTCTATTTCTTCTTCTTTTTAAAATCCCCCCGCTTCCACGCCTGGATAAACTCCTTCCATGCAAAAGCATTAAGAATCTGGGGCGTACGGATCTGACCCACATAATAATAATTCTTAGCCTGCTGTCTGAGGTAATAAGAAGTATTCTCCGGTCCGTCTGATGGAAGGTTCTCCCGAAGTTGACTCATGGCCTTATCGGATAGATTCTCAGCAGCTATATCTTCAAGATCCTCATGAACATCCATAGCCAAAAACTGCTGATTGAAATAGTCTGGATCTGGCCATGGGTAGATCACAGCTTCAGGCAATAAAATAGTATCGGTAGTCAGTATCTGAAAAAGTGTATACCGGTCCCTGGATAAGGTGTCTGGCACATGATAGTAAGCATCCTTAAAACCCAGGACTGAGAAGACCAGGGTCTCGCCATTCCTGACCACGATGGAGAAAAACCCATTAAAGTCTGTAAATGTCCCGCGATGTGTACCTACTACTGCAACAACTGCATACGGAATACCTACCGGATTGTTATTCTCAGCAGTGATCACTTTACCCGATATCTGGGCTACGTGTACACTATCCATTCTCGACTGAGCCTGAACTGATTGAGTGGAAAACAGCGAGAAGAATATTACAATGAGTAAGCATCCTGTGTATGCGATACTTATTCGGTCCTTTAATGATGCCATTGGGTAAAGTTATGGATTCAATCTACTTTAACGGTACAACCCAGTTCATATTTCAATTGGCAGGAGCAAACTCCTGCCAAGGCAATCCTCCGAGAACATCCTCAATTGGCAAGAGAAAACTCCTGCCAAGGCATCTCTTTTCCTAAAAGGACCAGAGATCAAGGGCTTGTTGCAGTACTTCCTCCATTCGGTCCACATAGGTAAAGGTCACACCTGTCAGATAATCAGGTTTGATCTGATCCACATGACGTTTATTGGCAGTCGATAATATAATCTGTTGAATACCCGCACGCTTAGCCGCAAGGACTTTCTCCTTGATACCACCTACAGGCAGAACCTTTCCTCGCAGGGTGATCTCTCCCGTCATCGCCAGGTGACTCTTTACAGGTTTTTTCTTAAAAGCAGATGCCAGCGCCGTCAACATCGTAACGCCTGCCGATGGCCCATCCTTTGGTATCGCCCCTTCAGGCACGTGAATATGGATATCTGTGTTTTCGAATGTCGTCGCATCAATACCCAGACTATCACCATGCGCTTTAATAAAACTCAACGCCGTCGTAGCCGACTCTTTCATCACATCGCCAAGATTACCGGTCAGCGTAAGCTTTCCTTTACCCGGACTCAGACTGGATTCAATAAATAATATATCTCCGCCGACTTTAGTCCATGCAAGACCGATAGCCACACCACTACTATGTACTTCTGTATAGAGCGTCGTATCAATCCGATCCGGACCCAGGATGGTCGGCAATATGGTTTTAGAAATAGTAGGATTGTATTTATCCTCCATCGCCACATTCTTCGCTACATAGCGCATCACAGAAGCAATTCGCCTGTCAAGACTTCGGACCCCTGATTCACGCGTATAACTTTCAGCAATTTCACGCAAAACATCATCTTTCAACTTCACATTATTCGGCTTCAATCCATGCTCCTTGCGCTGACGAGGGATCAAATGTTTTTTTGCAATTTCTATTTTCTCTTCTGTTGAATAGCCATTGATGTTGATGATCTCCATCCGGTCAAGCAAAGCAGGTTGTATCGTCTGCAATGAATTGGCCGTCGCAATAAACATCACTTTGGACAAATCATATTCCAGCTCGAGATAATTGTCATAAAACGTAGAATTTTGTTCCGGATCCAACACTTCAAGTAATGCCGAAGACGGATCTCCTCTAAAATCTTTTCCTACTTTATCGATTTCATCAAGGATAAAAACCGGATTTGATGTACCCGCTTTTTTGATGGATTGAATGATACGACCCGGCATGGCTCCGATATAAGTCTTTCGGTGTCCTCTGATTTCTGATTCATCATGAAGACCGCCCAGTGACATACGCACAAACTTACGCTTCAATGCACGAGCTACAGATTTACCCAATGATGTTTTACCAACACCCGGAGGGCCCACAAGACAAAGGATCGGAGCCTTCATGTCTCCTTTCAGTTTAAGTACAGCAAGGTGCTCAAGTATTCTGTCTTTCACTTCTTCTAGACCGTGATGATCTTCATCAAGTGTCTTTTTTACATTCTTGAGATCGAAATTATCATTCGTGTGATGCTCCCACGGAAGATCAAGAAGTAATTCGAGGTAATTAAGTTGAAGACTATACTCAGCCACTTGTGGATTGATGCGCTTAACTTTTGCAATTTCCTTTTCAAAGGTATCCTTGACTGCCTTACTCCACTTTTTCTTTTTACCTCTTTCGATGAGGTTACGAATTTCAACTTCCTGCGGATTGTGACCTAATTCTTCCTGTATCGTTTTCAATTGTTGATTGAGGAAATAATCACGTTGTTGTTTTTCAATATCAACTCTCACTTTTGATTCGAGCTGATTTTTGATTTCAAGCATCTGCATTTCATTGTGCATCATCTTGAATACTTCTGTCGCCAGTGTATCCATATGTTCAATCTCCAACAACTCCTGCTTCTTCGCATTGTCAATAGCGAGATTAGAAGAGATGAAGCCAAGAAGATGCGTATCGCTTTTAATATTGCGAATCATCACCACAGCCTCTGATGGAATATTCGGAGATCGTTTTATTATTTTTTCAGCGAGTTCTCGTATTGAACCGATGATCGCTTCAAATTCAAGTTTTTTAGTGGATGGCGCATATTCCTTTTTGCTTACACGAGCCACCATAAATGGCTCTGTCGAATCCATCTGCACAAGATTAAATCTGGAGCGACCCTGGATAATAGCCGTAATCGAACCATCAGGCATCTTCAGGACTTTCAGAACACGGGCCACAGTCCCAATTTTGAAAAGATCTTTCTCTTCAGGATCTTCCGTGTCATCATCCTTCTGGGCAAGTACAGCTATGAGCTTGTTCGTATCATGTGCTTTACGAACAGCCTTCATGGATTTCTCCCTGCCCACCGTAATCGGTATGACAATGCCGGGAAAAAGAATCGTATTTTTTAACGCAAGCACAGGAAGCAACTCAGGCACTTCCTCTCCATTCAGAATCTCATCCTCATCATCCACTGAAATGATGGGCATAAATTCATTCTCGTCAATCACATCGTTTCCAAAAATCAGGTCATCAAACATAGTCGTGGGCTAAATTCAGAATTAAGGCATTTTGCCGGTTAAAACAGGTCAATTTTCATTCCACCCGTTTAACGCCTGCCAAGGAAGCATATTTTAGATTTTTATATGCCATTTAGTCAGGAAGAATGCCTTTCTCAAGTATAATAACACAAGAGTGGGGATTAAGTTAGAAGACAATAGTATCCAATGAGCCCAACTAGCTCTTCATTCAACCCCTTCAGGGTTGTAAATGATTTGCGTTATTTTTTTCCCCGGGTTGCACCCGGGGTTAATAACGTTGAAGTCCTTCGGACTTCAGGCCCCACCCTATATTTTGACCAATTAGTTTTGGAAAACCCGGTCTGAAAACCTCAATTATTAATTCATGAATGAGGCTATGAAACCTGATCCTGAATGACGCAGGTAGTAATTCATGAATGAGCCTATGAAACCTGATCCTGAATAACGCAGGTAGTAATTCATGAATGAGCCTATCAAACCTGATCCTGAATGCCGCAGGCATTAATTCATGAATGAGCCTATCAAACCTGATCCTGAATGCTTCAGGTATTAATTCATGAATTAGACTATCAAATCTGGTCCTAAAAGGATCAAATGTTATTAACGGAGGTAACACCTGATACTGAAAGGATCATACGTTATTAACGGAGGTAACACCTGATACTGAAAGGATCATACGTTATTAACGGAGGTAACACCTGATACCGAAAGGATCATACGTTATTAACGGAGGTAACACCTGATACTGAAAGGATCATACGTTATTAACGGGGGTAAATCCTGATCCTGAAAGAATCATATGATATTAACGAGGGTAAATCCTGATCCTGAAAGAATCATATGATATTAACGAGTGTAACACCTGATCCTGAAAGAATCATATGATATTAACGAGTGTAACACCTGATCCTGAAAGGATCATATGTTATTAGCCGTGGGTGAAACCCACGGAATGAGAGATGAAATGATTTTCAACCCTGAAGGGGTTGAATAAAAATCTGTTGTTTACTATACATTTCTGTCGTTGTTAAAATCAAACTTTATTCAATCACAACTTCTTCAAGACTACCCTCAATCTTCTCGGTCACATCAATCTCAAAGCGCAAATTGTCAATGATAAACTCCTGCCGCTCCTGTGTATTTTTTCCCATGTAATATTCAAGAATATCATCTATGCTTGTATTATCAAGAATCAGGACTGGTTCGAGTTTAATATTCGCACCTATAAAAGCCCCAAACTCATCGGGTGATATTTCACCTAATCCTTTAAACCTCGTGATCTCCGGTTTGCCTCTGAGTTTTTTTATGGCTTCCTGCTTTTCTTTTTCGTTGTAACAATAAAATGTTTTTTGCTTATCCCGAACTCTGAAAAGTGGAGTCTCAAGTATAAACAAATGTCCTTCACGTACGAGATCCGGAAAAAACTGAAGGAAAAATGTAAGCAACAATAATCGAATGTGCATCCCATCTACGTCGGCATCCGTTGCGATCACAACACGACTGTAGCGCAAATCTTCAAGCCCATCTTCAATATTCAATGCATGTTGAAGAAGATTCAGTTCTTCATTTTGATAAACTACTTTCTTCGTCAGTCCATAACAATTAAGTGGTTTACCACGTAATGAAAAAACGGCTTCTGTCTGTACATTTCTCGCCTTCGTCAATGAACCGGAAGCAGAATCTCCTTCTGTAATAAAAATGGTGCTCTGATCTTTAAGTTCTGCATCGACCCGAGTATTGTCATTAAGATGAACTTTACAATCGCGCAATTTTTTGTTGTGCAGATTTGCTGATTTCGCACGCTGATTAGCAAGCTTTTTTATACCTGCTATTTCTTTTCGCTCTCTTTCTGATTGTTGAATCCGTTTGAGAATCTCTTTGGCTGTCTCAGGATTCTTGTGGAGATAATTATCTAATTGCTGGGTGACAAAATCATTGATAAAACCCCTGACGGTAGGTCCATCAGGTGCAATATTGTTGGAACCCAATTTTGTTTTCGTCTGGGATTCAAATACAGGCTCTTCTACTCTGATGCTGATAGCCCCAATCATCGAAGCCCGGATATCTTTCGGGTCAAAACTTTTATTGAAAAAATCTCTGAACGTCTTCACTACAGCTTCACGGAAAGCCGTGAGATGAGTTCCTCCCTGTGTAGTATACTGTCCATTGACGAATGAATAATATTGTTCGCCATAATGCTGTCCATGTGTCAACGCAATTTCAATATCCTCACCCTTTAAGTGAATGATGGGATAGCGCAAATCTTCATTCGCAGTCTTACGTCCAAGCAAATCAAGCAAACCATCTTTGGAATGGAAAATGCGGTTGTTATATTTAATCCGAAGACCTGCATTGAGCCATGCATAATTCCACAATTGCTGCTCTACAAATTCATCCTGGTATTCATATCCCTTGAATATTTTTTCATCAGGAACAAAAGTTAATAGGGTGCCTGTATCTTCCGTTGATTTGATAATTTTTGATTCGTTCTTTATCTCTCCCTGTTGAAAAACAGCTTCTTTCGATTTACCGTCACGTATAGCCCGGACAAGGAAATAATCGGAGAGTGCATTGACCGCTTTCGTCCCTACCCCATTTAAGCCGACAGATTTTTTGAATGCTTTGGAATCATATTTCCCACCGGTATTAATCTGGGCGACGCATTCCACTACTTTTCCAAGTGGAATACCACGACCATAGTCCCGTACGGAGACTTTGCCGTTTTTGATCTCCACATCGATTTGTTTGCCATGGCCCATGACATATTCATCGATGGAGTTGTCGATGATTTCTTTGAGCAGGACATAGATCCCGTCATCCGGTGTGGACCCATCGCCCAATTTTCCAACGTACATACCCGGACGGAGACGGATGTGTTCTTTCCAATCAAGGGTTAAAATATTTGCTTCGGTATATTGAGTCACTGGCGGTTATTTAGGTTCAAATATATGATGGAAAAGTTAAATATAACTAGCAGGCATGGGATGCCGGACTGAAGACGCCTTTGGGCAAAGTGATAATTTTTACTTGAATCGCCCGGCTTTTTATAGTCGGGATAGGAGGATACTAATCCCTTTTTGCCATTTCAGGCAGCTCCCGGTGGAAGAAAGTCGGAAAAGCGGCACTTGCGCTGTGCTGGAATCCTTTCTCTGCTTTGACTGTCATGTGATAGTCGCGGACAAAATTTTTGAAGAAAGCTGCCAGTTGGTCAACAGGTACATTGCGACTATTGGGCTTGGGGAAAAAGGCGAGTTGAGCTATCGTACCATCCTGATTGAAGTAGAGATTGATCCAAAGCTTGACCCCTTTAATATCAAAGTTCAGGTCACCTGCATAATCTTCAATGTCCATCAGGATATTGGACCATGAGCGATAAGCCAGATCGATATCATCGTGATAAACTGAAAGGAAAGTAGCGGGATGTTCCTTGGATAAAGCCAGGTATTGATCTTCATATTCCCCGATCAAAAAGACGCTGGGGGCAGAGATGACAATCGCTTCGGATTGAGCGTAGGCTCTGTCCAGGAGGAAGGCGAGTGCTATGACAATCAGATACTTCAAAGTAAGGGTGCTATTGATAAACGTTCTGATTAACGCTTCGAATATATGGAAGATTCCTTATATCAGGAAAAGATTTAACCTTAGGCAAAAGAAAAAGGCGAAGGCTAGGGCGAAAGGGAAAGAGGAAAGGGGAAAGGCTGAATCTAAGTTCTCAAATCCACCAAACTTAATGACCACTGACCAGTCAAAAGGTTATCCCTGAATTAATATTAAATTTAACGGTCACAGAGCTTGTCGAAGTGACCTTCTGTTAAACTTCGGAGGACTTATGGCTATAGATATCATTTTAGGTCTCTTTATCATCGGCGGTTTTTGGATTGGTTATTCAAAAGGCATTGTAGCTACCTTGTTTTCAGTGCTGGAATATATCATAGCTATGTTGATCACGTTGGGGTTTTCACCATATCTGTCAGGATTTTTGACCACTTCGTTAAAGATGGATCGAATGGCAGCCCTGATCCTCAGCACTTTTGTATTTTTTCTTGCCACTCTGTTTCTCATCAAGTGGATGACGAAGAAAATTGAGGCGTCGCTGAGAAAAGGTAAGCTCAGTGGATCAACTAAAATAATGGGTGGAGTCGTCATGATGCTTGTCAGTGTTTTTGCCTACAGTGTACTGCTTTGGTTAGTAAATTATTATGGTTTGGTAAATGAAAAAATCAAACTGGCCAGTTTTACCTATCCGTCACTTGAGACTATTCCGGCTACTTCGAAAACATTGATACTAGACTTAAAACCAATTTTTCAACGTTATTGGGAACTCATACAGGATTCTGTAGGTGATCACCCAACACCAACACAGGGATAATTCAAATAGTACACATCCGACTTGGCTGACCAACTTCTATCTGATCAGGAATTAATCCAAAATTATCGCAGCGGGAAAAACCGTGATGCATTGGGTACGCTATACCTCAGATACATGGAACTCGTGTATGGTGTCTGCCTGAAATATTTCGGCCAGCCTGAACTCGCCCAGGATGCTGTCATGGACATCTATGAACATGTCAATCGGAAAATTCCCAATCATGAAGTTGAAAATTTTCCAGCCTGGCTTTATATGGTGAGTAAGAATCATTGTCTTCAGGCGCTTCGTAAAAAAAGCAATTCTTTAACAGTGTCTCTCGATGATCACATTATGCAAAATGGCCAGGAATGGCATCAGGAGGATGATACATTTGAGTTTGCTACTACAGAAGATCAGGAAGAACGGCTTAACGGATGTATTGAAGAACTACCAGATAAGCAAAAGATGTGCATCAGGATGTTTTATTTTGAGAAAAAATCATATGCAGATATTTGTGCATTGACGCTTCTTCCGATGGATCATGTACGATCGAATATTCAGAACGGGCGGCGGAATTTGAAAAAATGTATGCTTAGTAAACAACGACTTGGATCAGGAAAAAACATATAAGTGGATACAGGATCGGATTCGTGATCTTCATGCAGGTACATTGACTGCAGAGGATCGCCTGCGTATGGAAGAACTGGCGAAGACGGATCCGTTTGTGCAGGATGCGATGGAAGGCTATCAAACCAATCCTGAACATGATCACTCTCTGTTACTAAAAGTGTTAGCAGAAAGGATACAGCACAAAAATGCATCAAGACGACCAAAAATAGTAGCGCTTTCAAAAGGTTGGGCAGTACCGGCTGTAGCGGCTTCATTGATATTGATATTGGCCACATGGGCGGTGATGTTTTATCTTGAAAAACAAGGTGATGCTGCTTTTGTCGCTGCTGAACCCGAAGCAAGTACTTCAATTGAACATTCTACAGAAGTTCAGTTGTCGTATACTGATAGTCTGAATGAGGATTTTTCTTCTTCTTCATCTTCATCTTCAGTAGCCGGAAATGAAAATCATCCGACAGCATTAAAAGAAGATGCATTGCCTGAATCGAAGCCATCATCAGCAAGAAAAGAATCAGGCGAAAAAAGTAAAAGAGATAAGGACATCTCCAAAACACCTGCTGATGACGCTAAAAATATTGAAGGAAACTTAGCATCAGATAAAATAGGGGAAAGTGAAGATGAAATATCTAAAGAACCTGTTGTGCCACCTCCTACTCCACCTTTGACACAGCCACCCGGCAGATCTGCGGTGGAATTGAGTATGGACAAATCAATGGCTGCAGGTGCAACAACCTCGAAAACGAGTACTAAAAAAGATGAGGGGTATTATGCCAATCAAATGAATCCGGATCTGATGAAACAAAAAGTGACCGGTCATGTGCAAGGTAAGAATGGTGTAACACTTTTTGGTGCCCTCATTTCCGTTAAAAACACAAATCTGATTACATCATCGGATTATTATGGGAAATTTGAACTCTATCTTCCTGATTCTTCTTCAATGATTGACGTGTCCTTATCAGGATATAGAGATACTACACTGACAGTAGCGCAGGGTGAGGAGGATGTGAATATCATACTTAGAGATGTCAATAATTCTGTTCCCCCGGCAGAAATGCCTGCAAATGACACAAGACAACAGTTAGCAGATTCTAAAGCCGAAAAAACAATTCAGAATCAACCTGATTACATTTTATTTTCAACTTATGTAAAAGAGAATTCCCATTATCCTGTTCAGGATATTTTCACATACACATGTAGTGAAGTTAAGATTGAGTTTAAAATTTCGAAAAATGGAAGGCCTGATATTATTCAGAAAATAATATCAATTGCAGATCCGAAATATAGCGCAGAAGCTTTGCGCTTACTTAAACATGGACCTGACTGGAAGTGTGATGGTGATGTGTATCCGTGTGTGCGGGAGTATACGATTTACTTTAAGTGAAAACAGTATTTCGTTGCGCAAATCTGAAATTTGCTGATGCGAAAGCGTAGGTACAAACTACGCTTAACAAATCATTTTATTTCATATTTAGAACGTACATCATTGATGCAAACTTCGTTTGCATCAAATTACAACATCTTTAAGCTTAGGCTGTGCCTAAGCTTTCGCGTCAGCAAATTTCAGATTTGCGAAATGAAAACATTGTCACACAAAACGAAGTTTTGCGTTTCGTTTTTAGAGTTTATCCTGATTTTGATATTTCAAATGATTTATATTTTATATCACTATCAATATCTTCCATTGACACATCTTCAACCTTCGCCAATCCCGGACCTACCCGGCACCAATTCAAAAACAAATTAATATTGTCCATATCGCCCTGGACGATGGCACTAACAGAACCATCCGGATTGTTCCAAATCTTTCCTTTAAGACCGATCAATAAAGCTTCATTTTTTGCAGAGGCGCGAAACCAGACACCCTGCACTTTTCCTTTAATAACAATCTTGAACGTTCTGATGTCATCCATGAATCAGGCACCGATGCTGGTGATCATTGGCACATCAGCCATGGTGCGGAGGCCGGGTGCCGCTTTTAAGATGGAATGACATGCATTGAGAATAATGGAACAGGTCGCTACATCACCATGCACACCACCCATGATCCTTGAACGAATATGCGGCGTTCCGTAGATTTCAATTTCATCATAAGATTCCAATTCGCCGACAGAGGCCTGAAATGTGAGTTTGATCCGCTCTACTCCATTGACGATACCCGTTCCTGTTTGTCGTATTCCGGCTACTTGTCCGGACATGATGCGCAGTGATTCCGTGACCATGTTACGCTCTGAGATGACGGGTTCAATTTTATCTTCTGTACGCTCGAGTATCCAACCTAATTGATGTGCAATAAAATGCATGGATTCAGACAGTCCGACATGACGAAGACTGCCTTCATTTTTCTTTTTGTCAAATTCATCATAGGTCAGACCTGCTCCGATTTTTTTCTGAAAAGGGATACGACGGAACTGGGCATCCTGATAACGACGCACTTCGATCCGATCCACGTGTTCACATACACCGGTGAGCATCGTTGGTAAAGTGTCCATCATAAATCCGGGATTAACGCCGGTGCCGAGGATGGCTACATTTTTATCTTTTGCAGCGCGATCAATCGTTTCGGACCAGTCTTTTGAGCTATCCCATGGGAAGAACATTTCTTCACAAGTCGTCACAACTGACAGACCTGCTTCGATGAGCGAGAGTAACTGAGGACCTATACGAGGCAGATCAGATACGGTAGCCAGAATAGCGACGCTAACGTCATGGATTTCTGCTATTTTATCAGAGATCAGGATTCCGGTGGCCTCCATACCTGATATTGTACCCATATCCTTTCCTGTCATGGAAGGAGCGATATCGATGACATGTGTGATGATGATATCGCGGCGCTTGAGGGCGTATTTGTAAATATTTATGCCAAGAGGTCCTGCACCAATGAGGGCTGCACGAATCGGAGTATTGGTTTTCATAGATTTTCGCCTGTAAGAGGTTTAATTGGGACGTGAAAATAAGAAAAAGAGCGAAGGGAGAAGAGCAAAGAGCACCGGGGTCGTTCACAAAGTATACTTAGCTTAATGCAATGGTTTTAAAATAGCAGAGAGCGAGTCAAAGGCAACGATGACCCCCCTATGACAAAGCCCATGTTACGAAGATTAAACGGCCGTTCGTGAATGCGAATACCATTTATTATATTGGCTTCAGAAATCATTATTGTAGTTTAGACCAACTTAATAAAATCCAATTTTATAATCATGCGAACCATTATTCTTTGTTTAATCGTACTATTCAGTATTTCTAAAATTCGAAGTCAAAATTGCTCTACACCGGGCATCACTTTTCATGACCAGCAATCCATCGATCACTTTTTCGAAGAAACCGGAGGATGCACGATAGTCGACGGTAATCTGAATATTAGTGAAGAAATAAAATCATCTATCCTTGATCTGTCAGGACTTTATCACATCAAAGTCGTTCGGGGAGACCTGAATATAAAACTTAATGCGAGCTTGACCAACCTTAATGGGCTTTCAGGCATTGATTCTGTCTATGGTTGTATTGTTATTCAGGGAAATGATAGTCTTTTTAACCTCGATGGCCTTAATCATGTAAAATTTACCGGGCATACCCTATGGATCGATTCTCAATTGTCCAAAATGACAGAATTTACAAATTTAGATTCTGTTCCGGCATTGAATTTAAATATCCCTAATGCGGTAAATTTTGAAGCTTTTCCCAGGTTAAAATATCTACAATCACTTTTTATTTCAACAGGAGAACTGGATACTTTGGGTGGTTTCAATATGCTATATTCTGTTGATAATGTAATCATTTCAGGAGGCGAAAATCTTTCGTCACTTGCCGGTCTTAAAGGGCTGACTAAGACTGAAAACTTTAAGATCACAAAAGCCGGCTCTTTATCCGATTTAAGTGATTTCGTAAATCTGCATTTAGTCACCAAAGAATTAAATATTTCAGATAATGACCATTTAATTTCTTTGTCAGGCCTCGAATCCATCAATGCAGATTCAATAGACAGGATCACGATTACCGACAATGTATCTTTATCTGATTGCTCAACCTCACTTCTATGTGAAAGCTTTACGAATCCCACAATTAAATATTATATCCACAATAATCTTAACGGTTGCAATTCTTTTTTTGAAATAGCGAAGTCGTGCTCAAATCAATGTCCGATCAACCTGGAATTCAATTCTCAATCTGAAATTGATTCTTTCCCTCTTTACTTTCCGAATTGCAAATCCGTGGATGGCAACTTAAAAGTGTACGATCTATCAGCAGATGGTATTACTAATTTGGATAGTCTCTATATCATTAATTCAGTCGGTGGAAATTTAGAGCTATGGTACAACTTAAAACTTATTCAGGTAAAGGGGTTAAGAAATATATCAACTTTGGGCGGAGATTTAATAATATCCGGCAATACTGCGTTGGTCAGTCTTTCTGGCTTTGATCAAATCAGGACTATAGGTAATCTCCTGATTAATATGAGTCCTTTACTGCCCAATTTAGAAGGGCTCCATCATCTGCAGGAAGTTGACAATGTTCAACTATATTCTCTGAGCCATATTGCGGGTCTGAATGAGCTTAAAAGAGTAAATGGTGATTTTTACATTAATGGTCATTTGGATGGCATTGTATTTCCACCCGTATTAGACACGATTAAAGGTAAATTGACTTTCGATAGAGTTAATGTATCGGAAGATCTGAGTGGTTCTACAAGCCTTAAATCAACTGGAGGTTTCGAATTGAATGAGACGAACATTTCCTCATTATCTCCATTTTCAGCTTTGACACAAGTGAGGGGTGATATGTACATAAACTACAACCCTATACTCACTTCACTTTCAGGCCTGAATCAACTAGAGAGTGTAAATGGCAATATTGCAATCGAAGCCAACACAACGCTCAGGGATTTGTCCTTTCTTAAGTATCAAACTGCACTCCCCGGAAATTTGAGTATAGCGGTCAATGATAGCCTGAAGGATTTGTCAGATTTATCAGGATTGAAATCCATTGCAGGTAGTCTTCATATATCAGGTAATGACCTGTTTCAGAACTTATCCGGGCTTGAAAATCTTAAGTCTATCGGCAGTGACCTGAATATTTCAAGTCAATATAAACTCACAAATTTATCCGGGCTTGACAACCTTGTTTATTTGGGCAATTCTATTCTCCTTTACTGGAATACGAATCTTGAACATTTAACCGGGCTTGAAAGAATTGATACCATTTATGGGGATCTTAAGGTCAATAATTGCAAACTCGTTGATTTTACAGATCTCAATCAACTTGTCTATGTGGGAGGCTTACTTGACAGTTACTATAATCCATTACTTTCATTCACTGGATTGGATTCATTGAAATCTGTCGGTAAAATTTCTGTGACTGCAAATATGGTTTTGGAAAATCTGGATGCCCTCAATAATTTGGAGCAGTTAAGGGGAGGTATTAGTATTGATGCTTGTCCAAAAATGACTCATCTGCCTACTTTAAAGAATATTAAATCTATCCCTGGAAATCTCAATGTTAGCGGTAATAACAACCTGGTAGATTTCACAGGAATGGACAGCCTAAAAACGATTACAGGTTCGCTTACGATTTCAGGAGATAAGGGTTTAGTTTCTTTAAAAGGCCTTCAAAATCTTGAATCAATTGGCAACCAATTCATTGTGACCAGTACGAAACTGAGCACTTTGGCTGACTTAAGAAGTCTTAATGAAATAAATGGATCGAATACTCAGGGAAACGTCGTACAGATTCAAAAAAATACCTATTTGAAAGTATGTGATATACCTCCGGTATGCCAAAATATACAGTCTGACAAGAAAGTAATTATAGAAGGCAATGATTTTGGATGCGCTAATGTATCGGAGGTCCAATTATTTTGTGATGAAGAGATACATTGCATTAGATCAAGTATTAGTTTATATCGGCAGGGCTTAATAGACAGTTTCAACCTAAACAATCCAGGCTGCGGTCTTATCCAGGGCAACCTTGTTATTAATGAACAATTTCCAGGGACTATTTTCAACCTTGACAGTCTATATAAAGTCAAAGCACTCGGAGGGTCCTTAACTATTGGAAATAATCTTCTGCTGAACAATCTGCATGGACTGGAGAATCTGAAAATTGTCGGCACAAGTATCTCAATAGTTAGTAATAAAAGTCTCACAGATATATCCGCTATTTCCGGAGTGGACCTGGATCAACTTGGCGGGAATAACTATGCTGAATATCAGTTGAATCTCACTAACAATTCATCTCTTTCAGATTGTTCTTCTCCTTTCATGTGCGACCTGATAACCCGAACGACATTGGGTAAACGGGTAACCTCAAATAATGTCGGGTGTTCCACAGTATTACAAATAGCTGCCCGATGTAATTTCCCGGAGACCTGCAGATTGGATACAATATATACCGATTCTGATGTCTGGAATTTCCATATTAAATATCCAACATGTACAACCCTGGAAAATGGTATTGTTGTTTTGGGAAATGTAAATGACCTTGCTTATTTAGACCAGATACAACATATTCAAGGCGAAATTCACATTGAAAACTCTAATTATTTAACCTCCCTGCATGGCTTACATAACATAACATCCATGAATGGTCCGATAACACTGGCAAATAATAAAAGATTACAAGATATTCATGACCTGGAAAACATTGACCCAACTTCTGTTCATCCGAATTCAGATAATTATCAAATCCGTATTGAAAACAATGCACAATTACCCGAATGCGCTACACAACCTATCTGTTCTGTTCTGACTGATCACCCTGAAATGGTGATCATCAATAATAATTTGACCGGATGCAATACGCAGGAAGAAGTCCATTCAAGTTGCCTCGTTGGAACCATCTACTCGGATCAGGTCAATCCAATCAAAATATATCCTAACCCTACATCAGGAGAAATATTTATTGAAACCGGATCAGAGAACACAGAAGATCTTCAGATCGTATTATTGGATCAAATGGGAAAAATCATTTTCCAACGAAAATTTTCGCAACGACTTTCCCTGGACAATTTGACTTCGGGTATCTATACCATTTGCCTGACAGATCATGTCCAACGACTCGGGTATTTCAGAGTTGTCTTAATGCCTTAAAAAAAAGCCATCCGAAGATGGCCTTATACTGTTTTAGCGGAGGAGGAGGGATTCGAACCCCCGAAGGCTTTTACACCTTGCCGGTTTTCAAGACCGGTGCAATCAACCGCTCTACCACTCCTCCGAAAATCTGATATCGGTACTTCTGAACGGGCGGCAAATATAGTAAAAAAGCCTCCCGGGGGAGTCAGTAATAAGCAACCTTCTCTTAGTGGCATGAGCACTCGTGGCACGACTAGTCGTGCCACGATGTCATAACCTGCTGTCTATCAGTGCTCCCGGCATCGTGTTTGGATACCCAATTGTGGACGTTTTCTGCATAAAAATTAGTGTTAGTCACAAGACGAACTAGTCATATAAACCCCACTTTTAAAAACCTTTACAGCGGATGTCCTTAGCCGGAAATTCGATATTTCCAGTGGGCTTTTGACATAATTCTAACCTTCCTGCTATCGACCATTTCATGTTTTCCTAAAATACAATTGTGTTTTCCTAAAACATCTTTATGTTTTCCTAAAACATTTCGGGCTATCTCCGCCTTTCAGGAATATCGAGAATCCAAATATTTCCAGGAACTTGCAACCCATATGGATACATTCGACCTTCAGGGACATGAATACATCGAGTTGAATAAGCTCCTAAAACGGAAGAACCTGGTCGAAACCGGAGGTGAGGCCAATATCTGTATCGAGGAAGGGGAAGTAATCGTAAATGGGGTTGTTGAGACGCGTAAAAGAAATAAGCTGAGAGATGGCTTTGTCGTGGAATTTCGCGACCAGAAAATTTTGATTAAAGCCTGAGACAATCCACCAGATTCTTTATTTACTGTATCTTTTAAAAATCAAGGATAAGCCATACGCCAACTTCGAAAATACTCGAAATGTAGGGGCAAGCCCTGCCTTTTGAGAATTAAGCCATTCAAAGAAAAACCTTGCCCCTGCCTTTCCTCGGCATCACCTATCCCTTCTTCAGCCCCAATACTTTGACTTAACTTTCCATCTTTAAACTGCTGCCAATATCCGTCTTTCAAAATCAGTTATGCACAACGAACCACCCGAACTCGTCGAAGGCAAAGATTATTACATAAATGAACAAGGCTTGTGGGTTTTTACTGCTGAATATCATCTGGCCAGAGGATATTGTTGCGGCAGCGGATGCCTGCATTGTCCATATACATCTGACAGCGAGTCCGTGTCGATACAGTCTACTGATCAAATGGGTAATGAAATGTCAATCCCTTTTCCACCAAAACGGATCATCTCATTGGTGCCCTCACAAACTGAACTCCTGTTTGATCTCGGTCTTCGTGAAGAGATCATCGGCGTAACGAAATTTTGTGTTCATCCCGCGTCCGAAACAAAGACTAAAGAAAAAATCGGTGGCACAAAAAAATTCAACATAGACAAAATTCGTAAGCTGAAGCCCGATCTGATCATCGGAAATAAAGAAGAAAATTATCCGGCAGGCATTCAATCCCTGAATGAACATCTTCCTGTTTGGATGAGTGATATCATCACGCTTTCTGATGCCTGTTCAATGATCAGGGAAGTAGGTCGAATCACCAACCGAATGCAGACCGGAAACGAAATAGCTGATGAGATCATGCGAAGATTCGATGCTTATGTGCCATCAGAAAATAATCTGCGTTCCGCCTATTTTATCTGGCGCGAACCTTACATGGTGGCTGCGGGTGGCACTTTTATTGATGAAATGATGAAGAAATTTGGCGTCACTAATGTTTTTGGTCACCTGAACCGATATCCGGAAGTAAGTCTTGAATCATTAGTTGATTTGAAGCCGCAATTGATATTTTTATCATCAGAACCCTACCCATTTAATGAAATGCATGTGGACGTATTCAGGGAATTATTTCCTTCTGCAAAAGTCATCATCGTCGATGGACAATATTTCAGTTGGTATGGTAGCAGATTGTTGATCGCACCAGGGTACTTTACTACATTAAAAGATAGTTGTAATTCATAATCGCTTCATACATATTTCTACAAGGTCATTGATGACGCAATAAATACCTATCCCATTTCTGACGCACTTCTCTAGTTACAAGGTTTCTCGTCAGGAAAGAAATAGTAAAAGATTTCCTATTTATTCCAGCCGGATATTCAGGAGTAAGTTCATGGTAATAAGTTATTCCGATAAATTGTTGTCTGCTATCCGAATGACTAACGGAAAACAAAATTCTCGAGCTGAATCCCAGTCCTAACTCAGCATCAGGACTGTAATGAGATTCATAAGTGTGTGTTTCGTAATAATCAAATTTGTAGTGTAAACTTTTCTGCTCATGACGATAATATCCTGCACCACCGATAGGCATGGAAAAGACAAAACTGCCTCCGATCGAAATACTATTCCCCATTTTGATATCGACAGTGATGGGCAGAAGAAGGTTAGCTATTTGATGTTTGTCCGAGATCGTACTTCTGTACAAAAGCTTATTTTTAACCTCATCAAAATTCTCATATTTAAATGTGGTAGTATGCACTGATTCGATGAATAATCCGGGTTCACAACTCAATATTAATCCAGAGGGGTAAACACGGCCAAATAAAAATGCTCCTTTGATACCAATATTAAAATGGGAGTTTTGGACAGCATATTTATTCAATTTGGTAATATAAGGGTAACCAATTCCAAAATCGGATCCAGAAAATTTGGTGATCATCCTGATACTATTGTTTCCTGATTGCGCAACAAGTTGAGAGCAAATGGACAAAAAGAGAACTACAAAAAATCCTTTCATTTGTCACAAGATAAGCATGGTACTGATAACAATGAGTCTGTATTCAGACATAGCAAAATAATCATTTAAAACATCCTCCATCTTCTGAAGATGGTACAGCTGGATCATAATGCCCATTGTAATATTGAGCCGGAAATTGACAACCAAATGACGGAGCCGGATCATTGCCTTCAATGGCGCAGGGATAACTACAAATTTTACCGGATACCGTTTTAACCGTTAGATCAGAAGATTCCACTTCGATGACGATATCGAACATGCCTTTTAGACGATGACCTCTTTATTTTCCGTCCCATCCCTGTGATGGGTCATTTGAGAGAAAATTATTTTTCCGGATAACACGGTTGTGATTTGAATCATAGATCACCATGCTGATAATGTCAATGACGGAATCACCAAAGAGTGTGATAGAATCGTTAATCCCATTACCATCAGGAGTGAAAACATTTGGAACATATATATGAGCATTGCCAACCTTAACATCAATAGCCGGAAAAGCACAACATCCGGGTGGAGCTGACGATGGTTCACCACAACCGGAAAAATATAATATCGCCAGAAGGAGTATGATAAATTTGATGCGCATTCGATAAAAGAATAACATCTATCCTACGGTCGCGTTCTACAAAAGGCTTTAATAAGCTTTCCTCAGCATCTCCGCATACTCTCCTGGCAACGGACTTCCCTCTATCGCCTTAGCCGCTTTTTCAATATCATAATCAAACCGAATAAAGTCAACCTTTACACTCTCCTTGTCTGCAATGTTCGTATCCTCATTTATGGTCAACATCACATATCCACCCTGCGGATTTCCATCTTTAGGTTTTCCCACTGAGCCTATATTGATCGCATGACGGAAATGTGGCGCTCCATCCTTCTCTGAATTCAAAATGCGATGATAAGGCTTGTGCGTATGTCCGAAACAAAGAATATCTGCATCTGCCTGTTCGATGATCCGAAGTAGGCTTTTTTCATCACGATCTTCAAACAGATATTCATTTATTTTTCGGGGACTACCATGGACTAATAGCAGATTCAGTTTGTCATCATTGAGTTGAAATTCAATTCTGATATGTGCAGGTAATGTTTTGAGATATTGTCGTTCGTCCTCCCCTATTACACCATTGGTATAAGAGATGGATATTTTACCCATCTCCTTTTCCTTGTCCGTCTTGTAAGCACAGCCGCAATCATCGCTCATTCTACCAATACCAAAATCATAATTGCCTGCTATCGCCGGAATATTTCGTTTGCGTATCTCATTGATTACTTCATTGGGCCAAATGTTGTACCCAACCAAATCTCCAAGACAATAGATGACATCAGGATGCTGTAATTCAACATCTGTGAAGAATGCTTCTAAGGCTGGGAGATTTGAATGGATATCAGAGAATAAAGCAATTTTCATTTACTGATGTTTGAAGGTATTAATTGCAACAATCCGTCCCACAGCATTCTTTTTCATTTGGTTTTTCAGCATAAACCGTAATACTGAATATGCCTGTTTTCCCGGCTCTGAAATCTGCGAGTTCCTTTTCGCTGAGGTAATTTATTAAAATATCATCAGGCACATGAATTGCCTTTTCCTTTTGTAGCAACACATTCTTGAATCCGTTGGCATGAATCATATTCAGATATTCCTCTTTTTGGATAGCCCCGGATACACATCCCGCATACATTTCCGCATCCTTTTGAAGAGATTCAGGAAGATACCCTACAAGCACAATATCCGAAATACTGAAATGTCCGCCAAGTTTAAGCGCACGGAATATTTCTTTGAAAACATTGTTTTTGTTTGGCACCAGATTCAGCACACAATTACTCACAATGACATCGGCGACATTGTCACTCACCGGCATCTCTTCGATATCGCCTTGTCTGAATTCAACATTGTTGAAACCTAATTTCTCGGCATTACTTCTGGCTTTATTGACCATGGCCGGAGTGAAGTCTATACCGATGACCTTTCCGCTGTCTCCGGTTTCGGCCAGGGCTACGAAGCAATCATTGCCTGCACCACTTCCGAGATCGATCACCGTATCGCCCTTTTTGATTTTGGCAAATTGAGTCGGCAAACCACATCCCAGACCCAGGTCAGCATCTGCCTGATAGCCTCCCAAATCTGTGTAGTCTTCACTCATGATGTTATAAACTTCAGTGGAGCAACCTCCAGCACCACAACATGAGGCCTGGTTTGATTCCTTATCCTGTAAAGCTATCTCGCTATACTTCTGTCTTACGACTTCCTTTAATTGTTCGTCATTATTCATATGAATATATTTTTGATTTTCGATTTTCGATTTTCGATTTTAGCTAACCAATGGCGCCGAATATGTTAGGTCGCAGACTAGCCCAAAATTGATTAACGCATTGATTTTAATTTATCGTAATATACCGATGATGTATGGCAAAAAAAATCAACAACATTTTGATGCCTCATAACTCATAAAAAGGCCATTCAGAAGGTTTCTGGCTATTTCCCATACCTTTTCATCTACGCAATAACAAACCTTTACGCCTTCTATATCTCCTTTGATCAATCCGGATTCCTTCAATTCTTTAAGATGCTGAGAAATAGTGGATTGTGACAATGGCAACTCATCCACAATATCACCGCAAATACAAGCCTGCTTCTGAATCAATAGCTTCAATATGGCTACTCTGGCCGGGTGAGCAAGCGCCTTCGCATACTTTGCCAGCCGGTTGTCCTTTACTGAAAATTCATCTGATTTAGTCGCGCCCATATTCTTATTTGTATCGCAATATTACGATTAATATGAATGCGGTGGGCATTTTTATCAAACTTTAACATTTAAAGCTTATTCATTCATGTTTCACCGGGGGTTGAATAATCCCAAGGTCACAAGGGGAAAAAATTCATTAACCCTAGCCTATCGGCCATGGTCTGGAATTTATTTATCTTTCCGGCCTCAGTCTATTCGTGACTGGTTCCAGCATAATTTTCACTCTAACCAAATCAACTATGAAATTCTACTTCTCCTCCTTGTGTACCATGTTGTCTTTGTTCCTGTTGAGTACATCTGTGCAGGCACAGACGGATATGGAATGGGACACCCACGGCGTCGGATTTTCCGTACCGAATAATTTTAAAATAGAGGCTAATAATGCGGAAGAATTTACCGCCAGCAATGACAATCTCTATCTCAGTATTCTTCCTATTCAGGACGAGACCATTACGAAAGATGATCTGGTAGATGCGGTTGATGCGTTCGCAAAAGAACTTCAGTATGATCGCGTACAGGAAGGTGATGAAATTGATATCGATGATTTCACAGGATATTACATCAAAGGCAGAAAAGATGGGGCCAATGCAGTCCTTCTTGCCCTCCTGGATAAGGAAAGCAGCACTAACCTTTTGGTGGTGATTGTGTATGCCGATGGTTACGAAAACAACGCTATTAAAATAGCCAAAAGCTTTTATGCCTACGACAAGTAGTTCTTAAGAAATAGCTTCCCAGCTTTAAGAAACGGGTGCTTGCAGTGATGTAAGTGCCCGTTTTTCTTATATTCGCATAGCATCTAATGAAGGCCCAAAAATCTATATTCATATCACATGCCTGGGGGGGCATCAGTGACGAAATCTTAGCCGAGCTCACCAAAACGCTCGAGAAAGAGGATATCCAGTTTATCCTTGACAAGCGCGACCTCGCCTATCGTCAGAGCATCAATAACTTCATGGTCGAGCTTGGGAAAGCGGATATGGTCATCATCATCCTCTCCAACAAATACCTCAAGTCTGAGTACTGTATGTTTGAATTGATCCAGATCTACAGGAACGACAATCTCAGAGACCGGATCTTCCCTATCGTATTGGATGAAGTTAAAATATCCAGTTCCGCCGACAGACTTGAATTTGTAAAATTCTGGGAAGTGCAGTTGGAAAATCTTCAGAAGAAGGTGAAAGAACTTAATTCCCTCAGCTATATCGAAGGCATCACAGATGATCTGAATCTATACGCCGAGATCCGGAATAATATCGCCCGTCTGACCGGAATATTGAGGGATATCAACACGCTCAATGTGACGATTCATGTCGAGTCCGATTATAGAGATCTCATTCAGTCTATTAAACGAAAGATATCCGGTGATCCTGAAAAGGAGGAGAACAAAATCTACATCTCTTCTACAAAACCACCATCACCTATATTTAATACATTCAATTACAAGATTGCAGGCCTATCTCTTTTTGTCATATTTGCTCTTTTTGTTACCTGGAAAATATTGTCAAAACCAAAAGTTTTTGAAGACGAGAGCCTGGTCATCCCTCAGACGGAACACGGTTTTGTGATTGATTCATCCCGGATCGTAAAAAGCAATCCTGCCACCGCAAACAATGATGTAAGACAACAGGAGGAAATACAAACTGGGGAAACACAAAAAGGAACTGCACCGACATATAATGCAACTTCAGGTGCAGCTGAAAAAAGTAATTCACAAAAAACGTATCCGACAGCAAATAAAACGCAAACACCTGTTGAAAAACAGCCCGTTGAAAAGTATAGCACACCAAATTTTCCGGATAATGCTGTTGTCACAAGACAAGAAACAAAACCGGCAATAAAACCTGAGACAAAAGAGGAACAAAAATCACAGCCTGTAGAAAATAAACCTCAGGTCATATCTATTCCAACTAATTCTGAACCTGAAAGGGTAAATAAAGCAACGCGGCCGTTTACGGTACCGAAGGGCACATCATTAATGGTTAAAAGCAGCGTGACACTATCAAGTGACGACGGCCTTCCGGTTCCAAGACGGGTCAATTTCATACTTGAGCAGCCGGTGTATGACGGCAAAGTAATAGCCATAGCTGCGGGGAGCTCGATTGTAGCTACACTATTGTCTGTGAAGAAGAGTGAGTTTAAACGGTCAGGGAGTATTAACATTGCTTTCGATCACCTCGTTGCACCTGATGGTCAGAAAATCCCTTTACAAAAAGATGAAATGTATCTTGTGGCCAGTGGAAAGACGCCGTATGAAATCCGAACTAGTGAGAGAATCAAAATTAAAACGTCCACAACTTTTCAAATAAAATATTAAAATGAAAATTTACTGCTCCTTCATTTTGATTTTAACATTTGTATACGTCGGCAAATTATCCAGCCAGCAATCTATCGCGATGAAATCCAAAACCAAAGGATTGAGTGATAACTTATTGTTTTTATATTTAACCATTCTAGCTTTGATTTTAAAATATAAACAATTGAACAAATGAAATATATTCTACCTCTTGCATTGTTCATATCCTTCTTATCGACATCTAAACTCATCGCACAAGAAGTGATTTCGATGAAATCCAAAACTATTGGGATATCTGCAGGTGCCGCCGTCGGATCTCTTTCTTTCAGAGATGATATCGCTCATCCGGATGGGGCTGAAGAGGGAATTGGGATTGGAGGCCATATACAATACGGCTTTAGTCACAAATTCTCCGCTGCGATAGCAGTACAAAATTATTTTGTCCATGCCGGTTCTTCAAATGCCGCGGATAAAACATATCCTTATATGGAAGCAGATGTAACAGCAATTTTTACTTTCGGATCCACAAATACTCAATTGCGGCCGATGCTTGCAGCAGGAGCCACCTATACCAGAATGAAAGAAACGTACTTCAATTTTCAAACAGGTTTCTATCAAGATGAAATATATAGCGGGATTGGTTTTGTGGGTGGTGCAGGTCTGAGCTATTTTATAAAACCGGAGTTAAGCGTTGATTTATTGTTGCAGATTCATTCCGGTTATTTTTCCAAAACCCTGATAGACCAGGTTCAATTCAATGTCCAACATAGTTATTACACCTTTAACGGCCTCCTGGGTGTTTCTTATCATTTCTAATCTGACTGTTTATGATAAAGCTTGATGACCACCTTTATGGTACTGGTCCAAAACGAATTTTATCTCTTGATGGTGGTGGTATCAGGGGCGTATTGACATTAGGTTTCCTTGAGCATCTCGAGGAAATGCTGGCGAAAGAAAATAATAACCCGGACTTCCGTCTGTGTGATTATTTCGATCTCATCGGGGGCACCAGCACAGGTTCAATTATCGCCACGGGTCTTGCGATCGGTATGAAAGCAAGTGAAATCAAACACAAATACTTCGAACTCGGGAGTAAAATATTCGGACATAAAACCGGATTCTTTCAGTATCTGTTTAAAGGTGTCAAATATGATAACAAGCCTCTTGAGCTTGCGCTAAAAAGTTATTTCGGAGATATTCAATTAGGGGATAAAGAAAAAATACGAACCGGACTCTGCATTTTCTCAAAGCGGGCAGAGACATTTAGTACATGGGCCATACACAATCATCCTGCAGGGAAATACTTCGAACAAAATAAAAGCTGGCCACTTTGGCAGGTCGTGATGGCCAGTGCTGCAGCTCCAACTTATTTTTTACCAATGTTTATGAAAGACAGTTCAGGAGAAGAAGGAGCTTTCATTGATGGCGGTATAAGCATGGTCAATAATCCATCGTTTCGTTTGTTTCTATTGGCTAGTCTAAATTCATATCCATTTCGTTGGAAACTGGGGAAACGGAACATGCTGTTGGTTTCGCTCGGTACAGGTAGTGCTGACAATAAAAGCACGTTTGAAACCTATCAGAAAAATAACCTGATGGAATGGGCTGCAAAAATGCCTGATTTCTTCATGTATGATGCAAATATGGCAAATCAGATGATCATGCAGATTCTTGGTGATTCACCTACATCGATCACCATCGATAGTGAGATGGGAAATCTGAAGGATGATTTATTTCTCGGCTTCCATGCCCTTACATATCTCCGCTACAATGTAACATTTGGAAAAGATGAAATGGAGGCACTTGGCGTAAACCTTAGTTCGGAGCAGCTGGAATCCATCGGAGAAATGGACAATCCAAAAAACCTGGATATGCTATCCCTTATCGGTGAAAAAGCAGGAAAAGATTATATCAAGAAAGATCATTTCAAAGGATTTCTTCAGGTGCATACAGAACCTACACAAGGCGAATATTTTGTTTCCGGTTCGCAATATGATCTGCCCTTTGAATCCTATTCGAAGAAAGATATTCCTATCGGTGCCTGCAGAATAGACAATGATTTTGAGATCATGACGATGGAAGGGTTGATGAAAGCGAAGAAAGGAGATTATCTCATCAAAGGCGTGAAGGGTGAATATTATGCCTGTGATGCGGAGGTATTTAAAGAGACGTATGCGAAAACGAAGTGATTTTCGATTTTCGATTTTCGATTTTCGATTTTCGATTTTCGATTTTCGATTTTCGATCTGAAATATTTAATAAGCTTCATTGAATTACAATAAAAAAAGTATTCGCTGAACACAATCAGATATGAACATGAAAAGTTTACACCCGATCTTCATTTTAATTTTCTGCTTATATACATTTTCATTAGCTGCGCAGGATCAAATCATGATGTCCTCTATAAGCAAAGGATTATCATTAGGCGCACATGCTGCATATATTTCGCATGAAAATGATGTGTACCATGCGAAACCTGAAAAAGCATTAGGTTATGGTCTCAGAATTCAATATGGGTTTAATCATAAAATGGCTGTGGCCATCTCTTATCAACATTATAGTATTAAACCTAAATCAATAAATAGTAATGTCAACCGATATCCATTGTTTGAATATGACATTATTGGAGAATACATTTTTGGATCTTCTGTTTCCCGGTTGCGTCCAAATCTTCAGGCTGGCTTCAATTTCACGAATACAGAAGAAAGCTATCATTACCAGGAATTAGGAGTATATACTAATGTGAATACTACGGAAGAATATTATGCCATAGCTTTTTTGGCCGGAGCAGGTCTTAGCTATTATTTCAGTCCTAATATAAGTGCGGATCTCACTATCAACGTACATACCGGTCAATTCAATAAAGTCTATCTGACTACGAATTACACACCTACGGAAAAGATTGATATCCAAAGTGATCTTTTCGATCTGAATGGTCTTTTAGGATTTCAGTATCATTTTTAAGCTTGACATTCAGTTAAGCGATCTAACTCTGCGAAAAATTATGTCAAAAAGTTGTCCGTAGTCTGAGACTACGGAGAGAGCAAGGACAGGTCGCGAGCTGCCCGTACGCTTATAAAATGCAGGGCTGACTTTTCTGTCTCAGAGCTTCCCATTTACTTTATCTTGCACCTCTTTTACAGGCTTTTATACCCTTCAACTCATAAAAAATATCATGCAAAAAATCCTCGTTTTTATCACATTTTTATTGACTTCCACTTTGGTTTCAGGCCAGCAGGATGCAAGGCTGATGCGGTTTCCGACAGTTTCAAAGGATGCTATTGTCTTTAGTTATGCCGGTGACCTTTATTCAGTGCCTCGTACAGGAGGAATCGCCCGAAAAATGACAACTGATATTGGCAATGAGATCTTCGCCAGGTTTTCCCCTGATGGTCAGACTCTTGCATTCACAGGTCAGTATGATGGCAATACAGAAGTGTATAAAATGCCGGCTCAGGGCGGTATCCCTGTCAGAATGACATATTCTGCCACCTTAGGTCGTGATGATCTGGGTGATCGCATGGGCCCTAACAATATCGTGATGACCTGGAAAAATGATAATTCCGGAGTCATATACAGAAGCCGTAAAACTTCTTTCAACTCATTTAAAGGCGAACTATATTTCGCTAATATAAATGGAGGGCCTTCCACTGAACTTCCCTTTTCTGTCGGTGGATTTTGTTCTTACTCCCCTGACAATTCCAAACTGGCGATGAACTGGGTGTTCCGCGAATTCAGAACATGGAAATATTACAGAGGTGGCATGGCTGATGATGTATGGATCTATGATTTTGCAACCTCAAAATTTGACAACATCACAAATAATCCTGCGCAGGATATTTTCCCGATGTGGTCAGGTGATAAAATATATTTCTGCAGTGATCGTGATCGCACGATGAACCTGTTTGTATACGACACAAAAACGAAACAAACAAGCAAGCTTACGAATTATACAAATTACGATATCAAATTTCCATCCCTTGGACCTGATGCTATCGTGTATGAAAATGGAGGATATATCTATTTGTTTGATCTGAAAACAGGAACAGATAAAAAGGTACCCATCACGATCGCCGATGATGCTGCTTCAGGCAGAAATGAAATGATCGATGCTTCAAAATTTATTGAGAACGGCGATTATGATCTTAGTCCTGATGGCAATCGTGTCGCGATGACTGCACGTGGTGACATATGGACTCTGCCTGCCAAAGAAGGCATCACTAGAGACATTTCGAAATCATCATCCATACATGAAAGATCAGTCGCATGGTCAGGTGACGGTAAATTGGTAGCCTTCATCAGTGATGCTACAGGTGAAGATGAAGTGTATATCCAAAAACAGGATGGCAGTGAAGCTCCTGTTAAACTGACACAGAATGGAGACACTTACAAATATTATCTCATCTGGTCTCCGGACAATAAAAAAGTAGCCTGGACAGATAAAAAATTAAGGCTTCAGTATGTAGATGTAAGTTCAAAAGCAGTCACTCTCATAGATCAGGCAAAAGCATGGGAATATGAAGCTGTGTCCTGGTCACCTGATAGTAAATGGATAGCATATACAAAAGCTGATGACGATTTCCGTTCGAAAGTTTTTCTATACGATACCAGAACTAAAAATTCAACTCAAGTAACTGACAACTGGTATGAAGCCTCAGGCTGTACATTCAGTCCGGATGGAAAATATTTATTCTTTGTGTCAAATCGTGATTTCAATCCGACCTATAGCCAGACGGAATGGAATCATAGCTATGGCGATATGTCCCGAATTTATTTTTTGACACTGGCAAAAGATACAAAATCGCCATTGGCACCCGTCAATGATGAAGTTGAAATAAAATCCGATACGTTCTTCATGTCTGATGCTACGAAGCCTGTTACTTCTAAAAAGGAGAAAACAAAAAAAGAAAAGACTACAACTGTAGCAGCTAAAGAAGATGACAAGAAAAAAGATTCTACTGCAGTGACGAAAGTAGATCTTGATGGTATCATGAACAGAGTTGTTGACCTGCCTATTGAGCCCGGAAATTATTACGGCATCAGTGTGACCGGAGATTTGGTTTATTATTTAACCAATTCATCTCATGAGCAACAAACAAAACTCAAAGTATTTGATCTGAAAGAAAAAGAAGAAAAAGAGATTGGTGCGTATGATAGTTATATCCTTTCTTCGAATCAGAAAAAAATGTTGCTGATGAAGGACAGATCTTTTGGAGTAGTCGATGCGCCAAAAGACAAGACCGGGATGGACAAAAAATTGGACCTCTCCAATATGAAGATCGTCGTCGATAAGAAAAAAGAATGGGAACAGATCTTCAATGAATCATGGCGACAGATGCGGGACTTCTTTTATGATCCCGGCATGCACGGCGTAGACTGGCCAGCCATAAAGTTGAAATACAAAGCTTTATTGCCTTATGTCAGCCATCGTACTGACCTGACCTATATCATCGGTGAAATGATCGGTGAACTAAGTGTAGGACACTCTTATGTAGGCGGTGGTGATGCCCCTAAATCTGAGAGGATTGCATTAGGACTCCTGGGTGCCAAAATAAGTCGTGATACATCCGGATATTTTAAAATCGACGAAATATTAAAAGGGGAAAACTGGGAAAACGCAACTCGATCACCACTCACAGAAGTAGGTGTGAATGTCAATAAAGGTGATTATATCATCGCTATCAATGGTATCAGTACTAAAACTGTAAATGATATCTATGCATTATTGGTCAACACTGCAGGTAAGACGACTGAACTTAGTGTCAATAGTAAGCCATCCGATACCGGCAGTCGTAAAACATTGGTGGTGCCTACAGCTGATGAGTCAGGATTATATTATCTCCAATGGGTCAGGAAGAATATTGATTATGTAAGTTCGAAAACGAATGGCGAGGTTGGGTATATTCATATTCCGGATATGGGCACCGAAGGATTGAATGAATTTGCAAAATATTTTTACGCGCAACTTCAGAAGAAAGCTCTGATCATAGATGATCGTGGCAATGGTGGTGGAAATGTATCTCCACAGATTGTGGAGCGTCTGAGAAGAGAAGCTGCATTTTTTAGCATGCCCAGGAATGTGACTTTGCCTAATGCAGATCCGGAGATGGTAGTCGGACCAAAGGTTTTGTTGATTGATCAGTACTCAGCCTCAGACGGGGATCTCTTTCCTTATCGTTTCAGAAAGTATGGCCTGGGTCAGATTATAGGTAGAAGATCATGGGGAGGTGTTGTAGGAATACGCGGATCGCTTTCATTTATTGATGGTGGATCGCTTTCAAAACCTGAATTTGCCCGATATGATGCTGCAGGTGGTAATACCTGGCCTATAGAAGGGCATGGTGTAGATCCTGATATCGAAGTGATCAACTCACCTTCTGATGAATATATGGGCAAGGACAATCAGCTTGATAAAGCGATTGAAGTCATCAAGGGAGAATTGGCACAGAGAAAAGATAATCCTGCTCCACCACCTTATCCGAAAAAGAATAAATAACAATTGGCAATAAGCAATAAGCAATTTGCAATAAGCAATAAGCAATAAGCAATAAGCAATAAGCAATAAGCAATAAGCAATAAGCAATAAGCAAAATGTATTAGACTGACGTTCGAGTGCCGACTACGCCACTGACGTTCGAGTGCTGACGTTCGAGTGTCTCTGACCTCGAACCGGATTAAAGTTCGAGGTTAGTAACAATTGGCAATAAGCAAAATGTATTAGACTGACGTTCGAGTGTCGGCTACGCAACCTTATCCGAAAAAGAACAAATAACAATTGGCAATAAGCAATAAGCAATAAGCAATTAGCAAAATGTATTAGGCTGACGTTCGAGTGCCGACTACGCCACAGACGTTCGAGTTTATGAGAACTCGAAACACGAAACGGATTAATTTTCGAGGTCAGAGACACAACAACGTCTGGAACCTCTGGGTT